>JAVSGI010000005.1:688125-1376250 GCA_032334235.1 Paracoccaceae bacterium Fryx2 | reverse complement strand
CTAACCCTTTAGAATCTTGCTGGTTGCAGCATCAGAACCGAAAGGTGCCCGGTCAAGGCGCTTCGGTTTGTCGACCCAGCGGCATAGGCGTCTATGGGTCAGCTTCACCACGTATGCCCCGACCATACCACCTGGCCGATGATGTGAACCCGGTTGGCGTCGTCGCAGGGGCGGAATTCTACGGGGTAGGCGGGGGCGTCGGAGCGAAGGATCAGGCCGTTGTCGACCAGGTCGAGGCGTTTGACGCGGGTGGAGCCGTCGGTGTCCGTGATGGCGTAGACGTGGCCGCTGCGGACGGTGGTACGGTTGGTGTCGATCAGGGCCAGATCGCCGTCGTGCAGGCCCGGTTCCATGCTGTCGCCTTTGACCTGGACGAGAACGGCCTTCGAGGGCGACACGCCCATGCGGTCGAGCCAGTCGCGGCGGAAGGCCAGCTTTTCGAGCACTGAGGAGTCGCCGTTCTCTGCTCCTGGTCCGGCAGAGAGCCGCGCATCCAGGCGGGGGACGGCTGTGAAGTCTTCGTTGCCGAGGACGACAGTCTCGACTGGGCCGGTTGCGCGAGGTGGGCCGACGTAGATCTCCAGACCGAGCGCAGTGGCGATGCTCGATGCCTTTTCGATGCTCGGAACTGCACGCTTACCGTCATCACGGACGACGCCCCTGATGTAGCCCTGCGGGAAACCATTCAACACCTCTGCCTGATTCACGTTCAGGCCGAGCACGTCGAGTCGAGCCAAGATCTTAGCTGCGAAATCCATTTCATTCCCAACAAGGTAACTTGGGATAATGCCCAACAATATCACGCTTGACAACTTGGGGAAAGCCTAATTATGGTGTTAGGATAAATCCTAAATACGTGATGCCAATGACAACCCAGAACATCCTATCGGTCGCGCAAGCCTACGCCCATCACTCGGGCCTGAAGCTTTCCACGGTGGGTGCTTACGCGGTCAACGACGGAAAGTTCTTTGTCCGCCTCTTGGGCGGCGGTGGCTGCACTCTGAAGACTGCCGCACGGGTGATGGCGTGGTTTTCTGACAACTGGCCTTCCGACCTCGAATGGCCGCGCGACATCCCCCGCCCCAAACCCAGAAAGGAGGCCGCGTGATGGTCGCGCAGAAGGGCGAACCCGAAAAGGAACGCGCGTGATGCCCGCCCTCGACCTATCCACCCTGTCAATCGCCGAGCTTCGAGTTCTTGCGGGCGATCTTGCCCGCGCCATTGCCACGAAGCTCGGCCCCCAAACCCGAAAGGAAACTACGATGACCCGACTGAACAAGACCGATGTTATTGCCACCATCGCCGCCTTGCGCGGCATCGCCCAGAGCGACGTCCGCATGATCCTGGACGATGTCCTCAACCTGATCACGAAGGCTGCGGATGTCGGCGACACGGTGACCCTGAAGGCTTTTGGCGTCTTTGCGCCGCGCACCCGCAAGGCGAGGATCGCGCGCAACCCGGCGACGGGAGCCGAGGTGGCTGTGGCCGAGAAGACCGTGCTGACCTTCAAGCCCGCGAAGGCTGTGACCGCGGCGGGTGTGTGATGCACCGGCTCATAGCCGCCTTGCGGCGCTTCGATGACCATTGGCTTGGCGATCTGATCGGCGCCGCCAGCCTGTTCGCCTTCGTGCCGGTCTTCCTGATCCTGACGGAGTTCCTGAGATGACCACGACTATCGAAGCCCCCGCGGGGGCGGTTGCCGCGCCGCCCCCGAAATCCCCGCTGGCGATATGGCGGCAACTGCGCCTGCGGATTGCGCGGATCGCCGCGGCCGAGGTGATGGCGGCGGATGATGAAGGCGCGCAGCTGCTGGCGCTGGATCTGGCCAATGCGGAACTGGACGCTGCGGTGGAAGACCTGTGCGCCCTGGAAGCCCAGGGCGTGCTTCAGGTTCTCGAAGGCTTCCTGGTGGTTTGCGGGCGGTTCGGGCTCAAGGTCGGGGGTGGGGCATGAGCTTCGTTCCCGCCGAATGGACCCGGATGATCGGCAACCTGCGGACGGCGTTGCTGGCCCGTGATGCGATGAAGGCACCCGAGGCGCAGCCGCCCGAGCATGATGCCGCGACGGCCCGGTACTGCCGGGCGGTTGATGCGGTGATCGAGGATCTGGGCCTGCTATCGGAGCGGCAGGTGCTGGGGCGGATCACGCTGCTTTTGGCGCGGAAGGACAGGGCATGAGCACGGAGAACTGGTCGAAACCGGGCCTTGCACGGCACCAGGTGGTGTGGGTTCCGGGATCTGGCTTCGTGGTGGTCGATCCCGATGGCCAGCGGGTCGGCGCGCCCAGCGATACCCGCCCGCAGGCCGAGCGTCTGCGGGACGAGGCGCAGCGCGCGGCCGATGCCAAGGCCAAGCGCGGGCCGCGTGCCTGCCTGTGCTGCGGCCGGGTCTTTGAGAGCGAAGGCATCCACAACAGGATGTGCGGCCCTTGCCGCAACCGTGACACCGGGGATGTGCCCGCGCGCCTGTCCGGCACGCGGCTGCGCCGGGCGGTCGGGAAGGGCTGACATGACGATCGAGAAATCGGACCAGATCAGCCACCTGCCGCTTGACCAGATCGAGGTGCGTGATCGTGTCCGCCCGGTCAACGAGGCGGCGGTTCAGGCAATTCTGCAATCAGCAGAAGCAGTTGGCGGCATCACCAGCCCGATCCACGTCCGCAAGGTGAAGGGCGCCTTCCAGCTGATCGACGGTGGGCACCGGCTGGAGGTTGCCCGGCGGCGTGGCGACACCCTGATTGCGGCGCGGATCTGGACCTGCACCGATCAGGAAGCCCGGCTGATGGAGGCCGATGCCAACCTTTCCACCGCGCATGCGTCGGCCCTTGATCTGGCGGTCAGTCTTTCGGGCCGCAAGCGGGCCTATGAAGCGCTGCATCCAGAGACGAAGGCCGGGGTCTTCGGTGGTCTGGCCCGCCAAGGTCAGCAACGGACAGAAATGTCCTTTGCTGAATTCATCGGGGAGGTGCTGGGTGTGACCCCGCGCCAGATCCGCCGCATCGTCGCGGCTGGCGACGCTCTGGCGGTTCAGGAGGTTGCCCGCCTGCGTCAGGCGCCCCGCCGGATCGTGATGGATGACCTCTATCACATCGCCAGGATCGGCAATTCGGGCGAGCGGATGGCGGTGGTCGACGCGCTGGCCGAAGGGCGCGCCAAAACCGCCGCCGCCGCACGCCGGGCCTTCGCAGCAGAGGCGGCAGGGGTTCAACCCACCCTTAAAGACCCGGTTGAAGAGGCGTTTCTGGCCCTTTGCAAGGCATGGGATCGGGCACCGAAAGCCGCCCGGCGGCGGTTTGTGGAAGAACGCGCGGATGGTCTGAAGGACCTGCTCGACGCTTCCATTCGGTCAGACAACGCCGCAGATGGGGAGTCTCTCTGATGGCCCATCGCCCCTCTCAGGAATGGTGGACGACGGAGGAAATCGCTGCCAGCGGTCTGCCGGACCTGCCGCAATCCCGGCAGGGGGTTGAACAGGTTATCAAGCGCAACTCCTGGCGGGCGCAGCCGGGTCTGGCACGCCGCCGGTCGGGCCGGGGCGGCGGCTGGGAATATTCGTGGAAGCTGTTCCCGACCCGAGCGCAGAAGAAGCTGTTGCAGGCGGTGGCAGTGTCGGTCGCCCCGGCGCGGCCCGAGCGCAGTGATGCCTGGGCATGGTTTGATGGCCTGCCGGACAGTGTGAAAGCGCAGGCGAAGGCGCGTCTTTTGATCATCCAGAAGGTCGAGGCGCTGGAGAGTTCGCTTGGTCGGCACATGGCGGTGACCGAAGTCGCCTGTCTGGATGGCGTGGGGGCGCGCACGGTGTGGAACTGGCTCGCCATGATCGACGGCGTGCGCGTCGATGACCGGCTGCCGTACCTTGCGCCGCGCCATCGGGCCGCCGCCGAGCGCAGCCGCCACAAGGATTGCGACCCGGATTTCTTCGGGATGCTGAAGAGCGACTTCCTGCGGCTGGAGGGGCCGAGTTTCAGCAGCTGTTACCGGCAATGTGTTTCGATCGCGAAATCAAAGGGCTGGGACGTGCTGCCGGAACGCACCATGCGCCGCCGCCTCGACGCCTCGGTGTCGGCGGTGACGCAGGTGCTGGCACGTTCGGGGATCGACGCGGTCAAGCGCATGTTTCCGATGCAGGTGCGCGACAAGACCAGTCTGGTGGCGCTGGAGGCGGTGAACGCCGACTTCCACAAGTTCGACGTGTTCGTGAAATGGCCCGGCCTGCGGGGCGAGGCGCCCCAGATCGTGCGCCCGCAGATGGTGGCATTCCAGGACATCTATTCCGGGCGAATCCTTGCCTGGTGGCTCGACGTGACGCCGAACAGCACGGCGGTACTGCTTTGCGCGGGCGACATGATCGAGCGTTGGGGCATCCCGCACCATGTCTTGCTCGACAATGGGCGCGAATTTGCCGCCAAGGCGATCACCGGCGGGGCCAGCACGCGGTATCGTTTCAAGGTCAGGGAAGACGACATTCCCGGCCTGTTCGTCAGCCTCGGATGCGAGATCCACTGGGCCACGCCCTACAGCGGCCAGTCGAAGCCGATCGAGCGGTCGTTCCGCGACATGTGCGATGCCATTGCCAAGGATCCGCGTTTCGCCGGGGCCTATACCGGCAACCGCCCGGATGCCAAGCCGGAGAACTACGGCAGCAAGGCAATCGACCTGGAGGTGTTCCGGGCCGTGGTGGCCGAGGGGATCGAAGAACACAACACCCGGCAGGGGCGACGGTCCGAGGTTGCCTGGGGGCGGTCCTTCGCCGAGGTGTTCGACGAAAGCTACGCCTGCGCGCCGATCCGCAAGGCCACCGAGGCGCAGCGGCGGCTTTGGCTGTTGGGGGCAGAAGGGCTCCGGGCCGACAGCAAGAGCGGCCGCGTGAAGTTCATGGGCAACGAATACTGGTCCGACTGGATGCATGCGGTGGCAGGCCAGCGCCTGATCATCCGCTTCGACCCTGCGGACCTGCATGCGGGCGTCCACGTCTACAGCCAGGACAACGCCTATCTCGGCCACGCGCCCTGCGAGCTGAAGGGACAGTTCTTCGACGTCGACGGGGCGCGCGAACTGGCCCGCCGGCGCAACACCTGGCTGGCATCGGAAAAGGCGGCGGAAAAGGCCCACAAGCGGTTCACCGCGGCAGAGATGGGCGAGGCGCTGGACGCCATTGCCCCGGCCCTGACACCCGACCCCGAGGCCAAGGTGGTCCGGGCCACGTTCGGCAAGGCCCCGGCGCGCCCCGAGCTGCCGCAGGACGGCTCCGCGATCATGCCACCGGCGGCCGTTGACAAGATGCAGGCGGCCCTTGTCGCCGACCTCTCGGCGCATCGCGCGCCGAAAGCTGCGGCGGCGGCCGAAGAGTCGGCGCTGGAACGCTTCCGGCGGGCGCTGGATCTGGACCGGCTGCATGGGGAAGGGCGGTCCCTGACCGTCGAGCAGCAGCGCTGGCTCAGCCACTACCAGTCGACCTCGGAATACCGGGGCCAGCTGATCCTCTGGCAGGACCGGGGCGACGCGATTTTCGGATGAAACCACCGGGGGCCGTGCAAGGCCCCCACGGTGGAAAGAGCAGGAACAGGAGCAGATATGACTGACGATCCCAGACTTTACAACAGTGTGGCGCCGCTTGCCAATGTGGCGCGGCTGCTGACGCTGGTTGACAGGTGCCAGACCCGTGCCCACGGCCTGCCCGGCATGGGCACCTTCTACGGCCCCTCGGGCTGGGGCAAGACCACCGCCGGCATCTATGCCACCAACAAGTTCAACGCCTGCCACGTCGAGGCGCTGCCCTTCGGCGGCACCAAGACGCTGCTGACCATGATCGTGACCGAGCTCGGCCTGCGGCCCGCCCGGGCCATCCCGGATCTGTTCGGGCAGGCCGCCGAAGAACTGGCGCGCACCGGACGGCCGCTGCTGCTGGACGAGGCCGACCACCTGCTGTCGGACAAGCTGATCGAGACCGTGCGCCGGTTGCATGACGTGACCGGGGTGCCGGTGATCCTGATCGGCGAGGAGCTTTTGCCGCAGAAGCTGCGCAAATGGGAACGGGTCGACAACCGGATGCTGGTCCGCGTCGGGGCCGAGCCCGCCAGCCTGGAGGATGTCGGGCATCTGGTGCCGATCTACGCGCCCGGGCTGGAGATCGACGCCGACCTGCGGGCGGCGCTGCTGACCGCCTCGCGCCAGTCGATCCGCCGGGTGGCGACCAATCTTGCGAACCTGTGCGAGTTCGCGCGGGCACGCGGTCTGGCCCGCGTCACCCGGGCCGACTGGGGCAAGGGGGCCTTCACCACCGGCGAGGCGCCGCCGCCCCGGAGGATCGTGGCGTGAGGGTGACAAAGGAAACGCAGGCGGCCGTCGCCGATGCCGCCTGGGCGGTCGCGACCCGGCTGCCGGAGTTCGGCTATGCCGAAATCAGCGCCGAGCTGAAGATCACCATGGAACATGCCACGCGGATCGTGCGCGCCTGGGAAAAGGCTGGGGCTTGCGGTGTCGTCCAGTCGGGTATCGGCCTGCGCAAGCTGTTCCGGGTCACGCCAGACTATGTCCGCCCGGCGGCGCCCCAGGGCCGCACCCCGGAAGAGAACATGTGGACGGCGATGCGCGGCCTGAAATCCTTCACGCCGACCGATCTGCGGGCGCATTCGGAAACCGACACCGTGGCGATCCCGGCCGAGGCCGCGCAGGCCTACTGCCGCGCGCTGCTGGCTGCGGGATACCTCAAGGTTGAACGCAAGGCCGTGCCCGGCCAGCGCGAGGCGATCTATCGGCTGATCAGGGCCACCGGCCCCCGCCCGCCGCGCGAACGCCGCCTGCGCGCGGTGGTCGACGGCAACACCGGCGCCGTGGCGCTGATCGGGGGCGGGCAATGACCTCGCCCCTCGACATCGCCCGCGCGGCCTGGGGGGCGGCCTTGCCCGGCTGGGTCGAGGCGCTGGCCATCGAATGCGGGCGCAGCAGCCAGACCGCCGTCGCCAAGCAGCTCGACCGTTCCGGCGCGCTGATCAGCCAGGTGCTGCGCAACAAGTATCCCGCCGATCTGGCCGGGATTGAAGAGCGGTTCAACGGGGTCTTCCAGGACGCGACGGTGATGTGCCCGGCGCTTGGGGTCATCCCGGCGAACGAATGCCAGGACTGGCGGCTGAAGGCCCGCGCCTTCGCCCTGGGCAACCCCACCCGCACCCGGATGTACCGCGCCTGCGGCGGCTGCCCCCGCAATCAGAAGGAGGAAACGAAGGCATGAAAGACAATGGCGCCACGGCAGCGACCGGCATGTCCGACCGCTGGACCGAAACCGACATGGTGACCCTTGCGGCGCGGGGCGTGGGCAAGGTCGACGCTCTGGGCCCGCGCGGCGCCACGCTCTGCTCGGTCGCCGAGATCGAGGCGATGGCCGGGCTGCTGGCCGTGCTGGGCCTGCCGCCGATCCCGCCCGGCACCGCGGCGGAAATCATCGTGACCCAATTCATGAAAGGACTGAAACCATGAACCAACACACCCAGCCCACCCCCGCGCCGATCCCGGACGGGCGCCTGCATGTCAACGGCAAGGACTACATGCCCGACGCCAAGGGCACGCTGACGCCGGTCGAGATGATCAAGCCGCAGCACCTTCTGCAGGACGAGGTGGTGCGCAAGATCATCGGCCATGCCAACGACCTGTCGGCGCAGATCACCCGGTTCAAGGCGCACACCTTCGGCGACATCGGCGGCTTCGACGCGCTGCTGGAGCAGGAATACGGCACCAGCGTCGGCGGGCCGAAGGGCAACAAGCAGCTGATGTCGTTCGACGGGCTCTACAAGGTACAGGTGCAGGTCGCCGACCTGATCGACTTCGGCCCCGAGCTGCAGATCGCCAAGGGCCTGACCGACGAATGCCTGAACGAATGGGCCGTCGGCGCACGCCCGGAAATCCAGGCCATCGTGATGCGCGCCTTCAACACCGACAAGGCAGGCCAGATCAACCGCGCGGAGATATTCATGCTGCTGCGGCTGGAGATTGAAGATCCGCGCTGGCAGCGGGCGATGGACGCGATCCGCGATGCGCTGCGGGTGGTGGGCAGCAAGACCTACGTTCGCTGCTACCAGCGCGCCACGCTCGATGCGCCCTGGCAGCCGATCACCCTCGATCTGGCGAAAGCGTGAAGCCATGGCCACGGAAGTCGCGACCCTGATGCTGCCGCTGCACCGTGCCCGCCCGAGGGACGGCGACCCGGTGCTGGCCCTGGCCGACGGCGTTGCCGAAGGCGTCACGGCCGAAATCCGGCTCGACACCCGGGGGCTTTACATCCTGATCCCCGCGACCGGCGAGTCCTATGGCATCGACCTGCGCGGCCTCGCCGGGGCCACGCTGCATGCGATCGTCCGGCTTCCATCCAGGGGGGCGGCGTGATGTGTGGCGCGGATCGCATCCGCGAAGCCCTGGCCGCCGAAGTGGCAGAGCGGCGGCGGCACTGGATCGGCGGCGAGCCGGAGGCCGGGGATCGCACCGCGGTCATCCGCCTCGTCGCGCACCGGCTGAAGGTCGGCCCCGACGAGGTTCGCGCAATGATGGAGGGCGTATGATGTCGATTTATGTCTTCTCGACCCCACAAGACGGCATGCGCCTGAAGGCGTTCGGCGCCACCGTTCGCGGAGGGAAGTCGATCCTCAAGATTGAACTCGAGATCGATGATCCGCGCGACCTCGGTCATCTGCTGGCCGACCTGATGCTTCTGCAGGACGCGGAGAAGAAAGCCGCCAAGGCTGCGACAAGGCCGGCGCGGAAGCTGCTGGCGTTGCCCGCCCCAGATGCGAAGGGGCCATCGGAATGATCCGCGCCCTGCAACGCATGATCCATGTCGGCTGCAAGCAGCTCGGGCTGGACGATGACACCCGGCGCGACCTGCAACTGGTGGCGACCGGCAAGGCCAGCATGGCGGAGATGACCGAGGCCGACCTTCGCAAGGTGGTGGACACCCTGAAGGCCCGCGGGTTTCAGGCGGGTTTCAAGGACGGTTCAAAGCCCGGCAAGCGGGCGGCGGCGCCGCGGGGTGACGTGCGGTTCTGCCATGTGATGTGGCGGCTGCTGGCGGAAAAGGGCGCGGTCAAGGTCGCGGGGCCGGACGGGCTGAACGCCTTCGTGCGCGCCCGGTTCGAGAATGCCTGGGGGTCGGTGCCCATCGACATCGACGCGCTGCGCGAGTGGCAGCAGATCAGCGATGTGGTGCGCGCGCTCAAGGCGATGTGCGCCCGGGCGGGGATCGAGCTGACATGAAAAGGCCCCCCGTTCCGGTCACCGACCATGCCGTGATCCGCTATCTCGAGCGGGTGGTGGGGATCGACGTCGAAGCCCTGCGCGACGAGATCCGCGCGAAGGTGGAGCCTGGCGTGCGGCTGGGTGCCTGCGGCGTGCGCAGCGGCGGGTTCAACTACCGCATCATCGATGGCGTGGTGGTAACGATCGTCCTTGCGGGTCATGAGGATGAACCCTCCGGCAAGCCGGTGACCGTGAAACCGGCCCCCGGGCGGCGGGAGCGTGGTGCATGACTGCCTGGCCCTTTGCGCACCTGACCCCGATGAAATACGGCGCGGTGCTTGCCGACCCGCCCTGGTCCTACGAGATGTATTCCGCCAAGGGTCACGCGAAGTCGCCAGAGGCGCAGTATGACACCCTGTCGGCCGCGGCGATTGCGGCGCTGCCGGTCGGGCATCTGGCCGGGCCGGATTGTCTGTTGTTCCTCTGGTCGACCTGGCCGCACCTGCCGGTCGCGATGGAAGTGCTGCGCGCCTGGGGCTTTGCCTACAAGACCGGCGGGGCCTGGGTTAAGCGCACCGCCAGCGGCAAGGCGTCCTTCGGCACCGGCTATCTGCTGCGCTCGTCGACCGAACCCTTCCTGATCGGCACGATCGGCAATCCGCAGATCGCCTCCCGCTCGGTCCGCAACCTGATCGACGCCGAACGTCGCGAGCATTCACGCAAGCCGCCCGAGGCGCGGGCGATGATCGGCCAGCTGCTGCCGCATGCCTATGCCTGCGAGCTTTTCGCCCGCGAGCCCTGGGCGGGCCATGACGTCTGGGGAAATGAAACCACGAAGTTCGGCGGGGCCGCAGCGTGAGTGCAGGCACCTCCACGAAGTACCGCTGCCGCCTTTTCTGGGGGAACCCGTGCACATCCCCTCCGGATGGACAGCCGCGCATCATCAAGACAGCGCTCGCCGACACGACACGCGGCATCCCCGAAGAGATCCGGGAGATCATCGACGCGAACCCTGATTATGCGCCGGGAACAGGATGGACCATCGGCTGGGAATGCATCGAGCAGCGCCCCATACGGCGGTGGAGCCGGGCTGCAAAGGCGCGCGTTCGTCAGGCGAACTTGCGCCGCAGGATCGAAAAGAAGTTTCCGCTTTTCGCGGCTGATTTCATTGCGGCAGAGATCGCCGCGCGCCCCGCATATTTCGAGGCTGCGGAATGACCGACCTGCCGCCGCCCCCCGCCCATGTGGAGCCATTCGTGCGCATTCTCGGCTCTGCGGGTGCAATCGAGTTCCTGCTGGAATTCGGCGGGGCGGAGATGCATTTCTCGGGCAACCCGACCGGCCGGTCTCGCCTGGTGCAGGCTGTCGGTCCGGAGCGGGCAGCGGCCCTGGCGGCGGCAAGCCACGGCCTTCCGGCGCGCGTGCCAACTGCGAAGCCGTGGATCGCGCAAAGCCTGCGTGCGAAGGGCTTGCCCGTCGAGGAAATTGCCCGCAGACTGCACATGTCCAACGTCGCGGTGCGCCGCTGGCTGAAGTCCGGCGCCGGGATCGGCGGCGGCAGGGTCGACCCCCGGCAACTCCCCCTGATCTGACCCGCACACCGTTGCGGGTGTTTTCCGCGCGCGCGACGCGCGAATCTGGCGGCAGCGGGACGCATCGGGCGCCCTGACCGGGGGCCGCCCATGTCCAGCACACCCATCGCCCTTATCCAGACCGGCCTGCGGGATCTGGGTCATGACCCCGGCCCGGTGGACGGGCTGTTCGGCACCATGACGGCCGACGCCGCCGCCGCCTGGCTTGCCGCCGGTGGCAAGGCGGCCGGGGCCGCGATCCGCCCGCAGACCACGGCGATGATCTGGCAGGGCAGCGCGCGCCATCCGGTCCGCGAGGTGATCGTGCATTGCACCGCGACCCGCCCCGACTGGATGGCGGGCCGCCCGCTTGCCGAAAAGCGCGCCGAGGTCCGTCGCTGGCACATGCAGGAACGCGGCTGGATGGACATCGGCTATCACTGGCTGATCGACCGCGACGGCAAGATTGCCGCCGGTCGCCCCGAAACCGTGATCGGCGCCCATGTCGAAGGCCACAACAGCGGCACCATCGGCATCAGCCTGATCGGGGGCGCGGACAGTGCCGCCTCCGACCCGTTCAGCCGCCACTTCACGCCCGCCCAGGACATCAGCCTGCGCCAGCTTTTGCAGGGCATCGGCATGCGCACCCAGATCACCACCATCAGCGGGCACAACGACTATGCCGCCAAGGCCTGCCCCGGTTTCTCCGTCTCGCAATGGCTCAAGGAGGCCTGACCCATGAACCTTACCCTTCCCGTCCTTCCCGTCTGGCAGGCGCGCAGCTTCTACGCGCAGCTGCTGCTCTTCGCTGCGGTCATGCTGAACCTTGCGGGCATCGACCTCTTTGCCGTGCTGGGCCAGATCGGCGCAGGCTCCACCCCCGAGGAGGTGCTGACCACCGGCGACCGCGTCATCAGCGCCTGGCAGCAGGTGGCCCCGCTGGCTTTCGGCCTCTGGGCCTGGGTCGAGCGCCGCGCCCCGAACTACCGCCTCGGCCTCAGCGTTCCCGCAACCTTCCTGCCCGTGCTGGCGGCGGTGCTCGCGGTCGGGCTTGTGTTGGGCGCGGGCCGGGCGCGGGCGGAACCGCTCTGCGCGGGATATGCCGACCTGCTGGCCGGGCTCTACATCGCGCATGGCGAGGTGCCGGTCTGGAGCGGGCTCGCTGCGACCGGCGAGCTGATGGAGGTGGTTGCCAATCCTGACGGAACGACCTGGACGGCGCTTTCGGTAAAGCCTGGCGGGCAGGCCTGCTTCCTGACAGCGGGCGATGGCTGGGCCAAACTGTCCGCGCCTGCCGTGCAGGCTCCGGGTGAGGACGGCTGATGGACGGGCAGATCCTGAACATTTCTCCGGCCGTGGTCTGGGTCATTGCGCTGTCGCAGTTGCTGACCTTCGCGCTGACGATCTGGAACCTGCTGGCATCGGGCAGCCGGGCCAACGCGCGCCGCCTCGAGGACCAGGCGAAGGTGCTGGTCGATCACGGCAACCGGATCGGCAGCATGGAACAGTCGCATCGCACGATGCCTTCCGCCACCGACATGCACTCGGTGTCCCTCGCCCTGGAAGGCATCAAGGGCGAGATCAAGGCCATGCGCGCGGAGATGTCGGGCGATCGCGGGATCATGGAGCGGCTGGAATCGATTGTCGGCCGTCATGAAGTACACCTGCTTGGGGGATCCTCACGATGAGCGACTATGGCGAAACCACCCTGCGCCAGCATCGCCGTCTGGCGATCCTGCGCTTCCTGGCCGACAGCGCGGGCTACACCTCGAACGCGTCCATCGTGCTGGACGTGCTGCACAAGCTGGGCATCACCTCGACCCGAGCCCAGGTGACCACGGAGCTGGTCTGGCTGCGCGAGCAGGGCCTGGTGGCGTGCGATCCCCGCGCCGAGTTCATCGTTGCCACCGCCACGGTGGGCGGGGTCGAGATCGCGCAGGGCCTGTCGGTGCATCCCGACATCCAGCGCCCGAAGCCGAGGGCCTGAGATGCCATCGCCGCGCAAGGTCGACCTGTTGCCGGTCGAGCTGAAGAAATGGCTCGAGGATGAACTGCGCGCCAAGGGCTTTGCCGGATATGAGGCCCTGGCCGAGGCGCTGAACTGGAAGCTGGAAACGGCGGGTCTCGAACTGCGCATCCAGAAATCCGCCCTGCATGCGTTCGGCGCTGAATACGCCGAATTCGTGAAGGTGCAGGAATCGGCCTCCGCCTGGGCGACCGAATGGATGACCGAGGCCGGGATCGGCGACGAGGCCAAGCGCCACAACGTGCTGTTCCAGATGATCACGGCGCTGGCCTTCAAGGTGATGCAGGCGCAGATGACCCGCGAGGCGGACGAGATCGACCCGAAGGAGCTGCACTTCCTCGGGAAGATGATGAAGGACGTCATGTCCTCGGCCGGCATCCGCGAACAGATGGCCGCAGCCGAGCGCAAGGCTCAGGGCGCGAAGCTCGACGCCGCCGTCGCCGCCGGTGACATCGATGCCGATGCCGCCGCCAAGGCGCGCCGCATCATGGGGTTTGCACAATGACAGATGTATCCGATTCCTACGCCGTCACAGCCGACGAGTTGCGCCACTTCGTCGAGCGGGCCGAGCAGCTTGAAGCCGAGAAGAAGAGCCTTGGTGAGCAGGAGAAGGAGCTCTTCGCCGAGGCCAAGGGCCGTGGCTATGACACCAAGGTCATGCGAAAAATCATCGCCCTGCGCAAGCGCAAGCCCGACGACCTCGCCGAGGAGGAGTCGCTCCTCGAACTCTACAAGGCCGCGCTGGGGATGGCATGAGCGCCCTCAACCCCATCGCCCCGGTCATCAACTTCCTGCCCTACCAGCGCGCCTGGATCGCCGATGAGAGCCGGTTCAAGATCGGCATGTTCGCGCGCCAGACCGGCAAGACCTTCTCGACCGGGGGCGAATGCGCCGACGACTGCTTTCGCGGCTGGGCCGAGGACCGGCGCGCGCGCTGGGTGATCCTCTCCCGCGGCGAGCGACAGGCGGCCGAGATGATGACCGAGGTGATCAAGCCGTTCACCCGGGCGTTTTACGAGGTCTATAACACCGTTTTGAAAGGCGGTGAGCCCCGCTTTGAAGAGACCGAGTTCCGCGCCCCCCAGGAGAAGGGGCCGGACGCGGTCTACAAGGCGATGGAGGTCGCGTTCCCGAACGGCAGCCGGATCACGGCGCTGCCCGCCAACCCCGACACCGCCCGCGGCTTCTCGGCAAACGTGATCCTGGACGAGTTCGCCTTCCACGCCAAGTCCCGGGAAATCTGGGCGGCGCTGTTCCCGGTGATCTCGAAGGGCAAGCAGAAGCTGCGGGTGATCTCGACCCCGAACGGCAAGGGCAACAAGTTCTACGAGCTGATGACCGCCGAGGGTTCTGTCTGGTCGCGCCACCACGTCGATATTTATGAGGCTGTGGCGCAGGGCCTTGACCGCGACATCGACATGCTCCGGCGCGGCATGGCGGACGAGGATGCCTGGGCGCAGGAATACGAGCTGAAATGGCTCGACGAGGCCAGCGCATGGCTGGATTACGACCTGATCTCGTCCTGCGAGAGCGACGCGGCGGGCAAGCCGGAACACTACGCCGGCGGGCCGTGCTTTGTCGGCGTTGACATCGCGGCGCGGAATGACCTCTTCGTGATCTGGGTCGACGAGCTGGTCGGCGACGTGCTGTGGACGCGCAAGGTGATCGCCCGCCGCCGGATCAGCTTTGCCGAGCAGGATGCCCTGCTGGACGAGGTGTTCCGCGACTTCCGGGTGGTGCGCTGCCAGATCGACCAGACCGGCATGGGCGAAAAGCCGGTCGAGGATGCCAAACGCCGCCACGGCTCCAGCCGCGTCGAGGGCGTGCTGTTCACCGGGGCCACCAAGCTCGGGATGGCCACGGTGCTGAAGGAGCGCTTCCAGGACCGCAAGAAGCGGATCCCGGCGGGCGATCCGGCGCTGCGGGCGGACCTGCATGCGATCAAGTCCCAGGTCGGCGTGACCGGCCAGCGCCGCCTGGTTGCCGACGGCGAGACCGACGGCCACGCCGACCGCTTCTGGGCTGCGGCCCTGGCCGCCAGCGCGGCCGAACTGGGCGAGCAGGTCTACGGCTACCGGCCCGTGGTGCTTGCCCCGGCCGTGGCCGGGCGGATGACGGCGTTTGCAGACGATGATGAACAGCGCGCCTGGTGGAAGGCCCCGCTCGGCGCGGGCATGCGAGGAGGCCTCTGATGAAATCCCCCGTCCTGCTGGACAGCCGCGGCAATCCGGTCCGCCGTGCCGAGTTGAAGTCCGAAACCGCCGCTGCGACGATGGGCGGCGTGCGGACGCCGATCACCGGCTATCCGGCCGACGGGCTGAACCCCGTGCGCCTCGCGAATATCCTGCGCGATGCCGACGCGGGTGACCCGGTGCGCTATCTCGAGCTGGCCGAGACGATCGAGGAGCGGGACCTGCACTATCTCGGGGTGCTGGGCACCCGCCGCCGGTCGGTGAGCCAGATCGAGATTTCGGTCGAGGCCGCCTCGGATGATCCGCGCGATGTCGAGCAGGCCGACATGGTCCGGGACTGGCTGAACCGGGACGAGCTGGCCGAGGAGTTGTTCAACATCCTCGACTGCATCGGCAAGGGCTACAGCTGCACCGAGATCCTGTGGGACAGCTCCAGCGGCCAGTGGCGCCCGACCCGGCTGGAATGGCGGGACCCGCGCTGGTTCCGCTTTGCCCGCCACGATCTCGCGACTCCCCTGATGCTGGGCGAGCATGGCCAGGAGCTGCCGCTTCCCGCCTTCAAGTTCATCTATGCGACGATTCCGGCCAAGTCTGGCCTTGCCCTGCGGTCCGGCCTCGCCCGGGCCGCCGCCTGGGCGTGGATGTTCAAGGCCTACACCCAGCGCGACTGGGCAATCTTCACGCAGACCTATGGCCAGCCGCTGCGGGTGGGCAAATGGGGTGCCAACGCCACCGAGGCCGACAAGGAGACGCTGTTCCGGGCCGTGGCCAACATCGCGGGCGACTGCGCCGCGATCATCCCCGAGTCGATGATGATCGAGTTCATCGAGACCGGCAACGTTTCGGGCACTTCGGACCTCTACAAGCAGCGCTGCGACTGGCTCGACCAGCAGGTTTCCAAGGCGGTGCTGGGCCAGACCGCAACGACCGATGCAGTTACCGGCGGCCTTGGCAGCGGCAAGGAGCATCGCCAGGTGCAGGAGGACATCGAGCGCGCCGATGCCCGCGCCCTCTCGGCCATCCTCAACCGCGACCTGGTGCGCCCGTGGATCGACCTGGAATACGGGCCGCAGGAGCGGTATCCCCGGCTGAAGATCGCCCGCCCGGAGGCCGAGGACCTGACCGCCCTCGCGGCAGCCGTCCAGGTGCTCGTGCCGCTCGGGATGCGGATCTCGGCGAAGAAGACGCGGGACCGATTCGGCCTGGCCGAACCCGAGGATGACGGCGACGTCCTGGGCGTTTCGACGCCTCCGGCGCCGCCGGTTGCACCGCCGACCGACCCCTCGGGGCGGACTTCGAAAATTAAAGGGGTTTCAGCCAAAATTAAACGGGGTGAGGCCCTTCCGGGTACCAGCGTGGCCCTCCAGGCTGAAGGCCCTCTGGCGGGCAAAAATCGGGGGTCTGATCCGGAGGACGAACTTGCCGCCCGGATGGAGGCCGAGGCCGCTCCGGCGATGGCTGCGATGCTCGGCCGGATCGAGGCGATGCTGGCGGCCGCCGGGTCGCTGGAAGAGTTCCGAGCGATGCTGCTGGCGGGGTTCCCGGAGGTCGAGTCGGGCGGGTTGGCGGCGGTACTGGCGGAGGGGCTGACGGCGGCCGACCTGGCCGGCCGGGTTGCGGTGGTGGCCGAGGGTGACTGATCTGGCGGCGAGCTTCCGCAAGCCGTTCGGCGAACAGGTCGCGGCGTACCGGCTGCGCCTGGGCAACCTCGTGCCGACCTCGCGCTGGGATGATCTGCGCCACGCACAGCATGACCGGGCCTTCATGGTCGCCGGGGCGGTCAAGGCCGACCTGCTGGCCGACCTCGCGGCGGCGGTCGAGTCGTCGATCGTCCAGGGCACCACGCTGGAAACCTTCCGGAAGGACTTCCGGTCCATCGTCGAAAAGCATGGCTGGCACGGCTGGACGGGCGAGGGCACCGCGAAGGGCGAGGCGTGGCGCACCAGGGTGATCTGGCGCACCAACATGGCGACCTCCTACGCCGCCGGCCGCATGGCGCAGCTGGTCGACGGCAAGTTCCGGTTCTGGGTCTACCGCCACGGCAATGCGCGCGAGCCGCGCCTGCAGCATCTCGCCTGGGACGGGGTGGCGCTGGCGCCCGACCACCCGTTCTGGCAGACCCATGCGCCGCCGAACGGCTGGGGCTGCACCTGCCGCATTCGCGGCACCAACAGCGAGGCGGGCATCCGCCGGGTCGGGGGCGATCCGGACAAGGCCCTGCCCGACGGCTGGCAGGACCTGGACGCCAAGACCGGCGCGCCGCAGGGGATCGACAAGGGCTGGGACTACGCGCCCGGGGCAAGCGTGGCAGACACGCTGCAGTCCATGACGGCAAAGACGGTCGCCTGGCCTTTCGAACTTGCCTCAGCCTACATGCAGGCCGTTCCGGAGGCAGTCGCGGACGATTTTGCACGCGGGCTCCGGTCGTTGCCATCCTTGCGGGAAGCCACGCGCAGATATGCCGAACGTATCCTGGGCGAACGCAACGGGGCCGCGATTCCCGGCCCTGTGGTCGTCGAGCCGCGCCGCACCCTTGGTCTGGCGACGAGCGACCTGGCAGACTGGGTGGCGCGGGAAATGGATCGACAGGTGCGGGGTTTCGATTTCTCGATCGATCCCTCTGGCGTTCGGCACGCGATCCGCACCCACGGAACTCCGGCGGTCGAGGCCGCGCGCGGCCAGATCGCGGTGACGGCAGCGGACTTCGGACTGATCCCGGACATCATCAACCATTACGATCTGATCGAGAATGCCGGGGTGTCCGACGTCGGGCACCCGGTCATTCGCTTCACCAGGACGATTGGCGACCGCACCTATGTTCTGGCGATGGAAATCCGGGGAGCGAAGCGCAGGAAGATCGCGCTGCAGAGCCTGTGGATCAGAGCCTCCGGGCGATCCCCCACCTGAACGTCCGAAACGGTTCCGCGGTTTGAGCGCGGCGGCCTGATGCGACGCCCGGAAGCAAGGAAGGTTATAGCCATGATCACCATCGAACTCAAGGATGAGGCGGTCACCGCCGCGCTGTCCGGTCTGGAAGCGCTGTTGGCCGACCTGTCGCCGGTCATGAACGAGATCGGCGACTTCCTGGTCGGAACCACAGAGGCGCGGTTCGAATCGGAGCAGACCCCCGACGGCGCAACCTGGGCGCCGCGATCGGCCGCGACGGTGGCGCGCTACCAGCGGCGGCGCTGGAGCTACGGCAAGGTGCTGCACCTGACCGGGGCGATGTCGTCGAACATCGCGCATGACTATGGCCCGGACTTCGTCGAGGTCGGCTTGAGCGCGATCCAGGCGGCGGTGATGCAGTTCGGGGCGGCGAAGGGTGCCTTCGGGACGACGGCGCGTGGCGGTTCTATCCCCTGGGGCACCATCCCGGCGCGGCCGTTCCTCGGGCTGTCCGACGCGGACCGGACCGGGATCATCGACATCGTCGGCGAATGGCTCGACCGCGCGGCCTCCGGCGGGGATTGACCGCAAGGGCCGAGAGGGGCAGGCTGCAATCGCGTCCTTTCCTGCAAATCCCCTGATCCGGCCCTGCCACCCGCACACCGTTGCGGGTTTTTTTATTGGGGCAGGCGGGTGATTCTGTCGGCATGAACAAACGCCCCACCGCCCCCTTCACCGCCCTGATGGCTGCGATCCCGCTGCCCGCCGACGTGACGTCGGCGCCGGACTGGATCCACCTGCTGCCCGCCCCGGCCGATGGCCTGGTACGCACCGCCGACAGTCGCGGGCCGTACCGCCTGGGCGAGGCTGCCGGGGTCATCGCGGCGAGCTTCGCGCAGGCTGACCGGCTCGAGATCGACGTCAACCACGCGACCTTCCTTGCCGCACCGCGCGGCGAGCGGGCCGACGCCATGGGCTGGATCGTCGAGATGCAGGCCCGCGAGGACGGGATCTGGGGCCGCGTCGAATGGAATGCCGAAGGCGCGGCGCTGGTCACCGGCCGGGCGTACCGCGGCCTGTCGCCCGTCATCATCCATGACGCGGCCAAGAACATCCTGCGGATCGCCAACGCGAGCCTCGTGAACCGCCCGAACCTGATTGGCCTTACCTCCCTCAACTTCGAACAGGAACCGACAATGAACCTGATGCAACGACTGGCCGAACTGCTCGGTCTGGAAGCTGGCGCGACCGAGGAGCAGATCCTCGCCGCAGTCGAAGTGAACCGCCCCGGGTTTACCGGAGGGCAAAACTCTCGGAGAATTGCCCGTTATGGAACAGACCTCAAAGAAGAAGACCTCGAAGCCGTATTCACCTGAGTTCCGCGAGCGTGCGGTGCGGCTGGCGATGGAACACCGCGATGATTATCAGAGCGAGGCTGCGGCGCTGACGGCGATTGCAGGTAAATTGGGCTGTTCGACGGACAGCCTTCGCGTCTGGATGCGACAGGTCCAGCGCGATGGTGGCGAACGGCCGGGACCTACCAGCGCTGAGATCGCGCGGATCAAAGAGCTTGAGCGCGAGAACCGGGAACTGCGGCAAGCGAACGAGATTCTGCGCAAAGCTTCAGCGTATTTTGCCCAGGCGGAGCTCGACCGCCCGTTTCGCAAATGACTGCTTTCATTGAGGAAAGCCGAGAGGCATTCGGGGTCGAGCCGATCTGCAGGGCACTGCAGTTTGCCCCTTCCACCTTTTATGACCGGCGGGCGATCATGCGTGATCCTGACCGGGCCTCGGCCCGGGCCAAATCGGATGCCGCCCTGAGCCTCAAGATCGACGCGGCCTGGGATGCCAACCGCAAGCTCTATGGCGCGCGGAAGATCTGGCATGTTTTGCGACGGCAGGGTGAAGACGCCGCCCGCTGCACCGTGGAACGATTGATGCGCCATCTGGGCATCAGGGGCGTGGTCCGTGGCAAGAAGGTCATCACGACCAATCCTGACACGTCTCTGCCTTGCCCGGACGACAAGGTGAACCGGCTGTTCATGGCGGATCGGCCGAACAAGCTGTGGGTTTCAGATTTCACCTATGTGCCCACATGGTCCGGCACCGTCTACGTGGCCTTCGTCATCGACGTCTTTGCACGTCGTATTGTCGGTTGGCGCGTCTCGACATCGATGAAGACCCAGTTTGTGCTCGACGCGCTGGAGCAAGCGATCTGGCAAAGAAAGACGCCGGATAACAAGAGCTTGGTCCACCATTCGGACCGCGGATCACAATACCTGTCGATCAAATACACCGAACGCCTGGCCAAGGCCGAGATCGACCTTTCCGTTGGAACAGTTGGCGATGCCTATGACAACGCCTTGGCTGAATGCGTCATCGGCCTGTTCAAGACAGAGGTCATCAACCAGATCGGCCCCTGGAAATCAATGCGCGAGGTCGAATGGGAAACGCTGAAATGGATCGATTGGTATAACAACCGCCGCCTGCTTGGCCCAATCGGATACATCTGTTCAGCGACAACCATCTTGGCCGGTGCCGACAACCACCTTGGCCGGTGGGGCTGAACGGAAGACGGGCATGCCCGTCTGGAGGGCAGCCGCACCGGCCTGATTGATTTCGGGGAAGGTGCTGGTCGCTGCGGGTTGGTAAGCCGGGTTCCTCTGCCGTCAAACGGAGGATCCGGGTTGGCCTACAAACCCATCAACGACCAGCAATTGAGATTATACATGTCCGACCTCCAGAAGCACAGTCAGCGCACGTCGGCCGCCCGCGCCGGGTTCAGTGAGCGCACGGCCCGACGGTTCGATGCCAATCCGACGCTGCCCTCGAACCGCAAGATCGTTCACGGGCGCACGGTGGCCGATCCCCTCGAAGGCTTTTGGGAGGGCGACATCCTTCCCTTGCTGGAGAGGGACAGCGCCTTGCAGGCCGTCACCCTGCTGCGCCACCTTCAGGGCCTGCATCCGCTGGCCTTCCCCGATGACCGGATCCGGCGCACCCTGGAACGGCGGGTGCGGCAGTGGCGGGCGTTGAACGGGCCCGAGCGCGACATCATCTTCCGCCAGACGCCGGAGCCGGGCCGCATGGCCCAGTCCGACTTCACTCATGCCGAGGAGCTGGAGGTGACGATCGCGGGCCAGCTATTCCCGCATCTGCTCTACCACTTCGTCATGGTCTACAGCCGGTGGGAGCATGTCGGGGTGGTCCTGGGCGGGGAGAGCTTCACGGCCCTGGCCGAGAACCTGCAGCAGGCGCTCTGGTCGCTCGGCGGGGCACCACAGGAGCATCGCACCGACAGCCTCTCGGCCGCTTTCCGCAACCTGACGGCTGACCAGCGCCAGGATATCACCACGCGCTACAATGCCTTCGTCGGCCATTACGGCATGGAGGCCAGTCGCAACAACCGCGGGGAAGCTCATGAGAACGGCGCGGTGGAATCCCAGAACCGGCACCTGAAGAAGGCCATCGAACAGGCGCTGATCCTGCGCGGCAGCCGCGACTTCGCCAGCATCGAGGACTACCGCCGCTTCATCGACATTCTGGTGGCACGGCGCAACCGGCAGCGGGCGGCGGCCACGCAGGTGGAACGGGCGCATCTGAAGCCCCTGCCGCGCCGGCGCACCACCGACTTCACCGAGATCGTGGTGCCCGTCACCCGCACCAGCGGCTTTCTGGTCAAGAGCATCTTCTACAGCGCCCCGTCGCAGCTGATCGGGCAGCGCTTGCGGGTCCACCTTTACGACGATCGCCTTGAGGCCTTTCTCGGCAGCACCCTGGTCGTCAGCCATACAAGGGCGCGTGGTCGCGGCGACGGCCATCGCGTGCATGTCATCAACTACCATCACGTCATCCATGCCCTGCGGCGCAAACCGCAAGCCCTGTGGAGTTCGATCTACCGCGACAGCCTGTTCCCGCGGACCGAATACGCTGCAGCCTGGCAGGTGCTGCAGCGCGATCTGCCCCGCCGCGACGCCTGCCGCCGCATGGTCGACCTGCTGTTCATCGCCCACGACCAGGCCTGCGAGGCGGAGCTGGCGCATCTGCTGGCAGCAGAATTGGACGCGGGCCGGGTGCCCGATCCCGGACCTCTGGCATCCTGCTTGAACCCGCGGCAAACGGCGCTGCCGAGAGATGTTGCCGTCGCCCATCCCTCGCTCGACAGCTTCGATGCCCTTCTGGGAGCCTGCGCATGACCTCCCGCGAGATCGACATCCACACGCTGCCCGGCATGCTGACCGCGCTGCGCCTGCCCAGCTTCCACAAGCTTTGGGCCGACATCGCCACCCGTGCCGACACCGAAGGCTGGCCCGCCGCCCGCTTTCTGGCTGTCCTCGCGGAATACGAACTGGCCGAGCGCGACATGCGCCGCATTCAGCGCCACATGAACGAGGCACAGCTACCGGCTGGCAAGACGCTGGCGACCTTCGACTTCAAGGCGCTGCCAACCCTGCCGCGTGCCCGGGTGGAAGCTCTGGCGGCCGGCGACTGGCTGGAGGGCGGCGGCAACCTGATCGCCATCGGCAATTCCGGCACGGGCAAAACGCACATTCTCTGCGCGATAGGCCATGCCCTGATCGAGCGGGGACACCGCGTGTTCTATACCCGCACCAGCGATCTGGTGCAGCGACTTCAGGCCGCCCGCCGCGATCTGGTGCTCGAAGCCGCGCTCGCCAAGCTCGACAAGTTCGACCTGATCATCCTCGACGACATCACCTACGCCCACAAGGATCAGGCCGAGACAGGCGTGCTCTTCGAGCTGATCGCCCGGCGCTACGAATGCCGCAGCATCGCCATCGCCGCCAACCAGCCCTTCAGCGGCTGGGACCAGATCTTCCCGGACAAGGCGATGACCGTCGCGGCCATCGACCGGCTGGTTCATCACGCAGCGATCCTGGAGATGAATGCCGAAAGCTTCCGCCAGCGCGCGGCCGCCTCCAACAAAGAGGCGCTGAGCAGACCGCCAACGACAACCATCGCCGACAACAAGGACAAAGGAGAAGGCTGAGCGAAAAACAATTCCAGATACGCCAACCCAGCGGCCTAAAACCGGCCAACGTGGTTGACGGTCACGGACATGCTGGTTGACGCGCTACATACATCCCACCCGCAGAAGCAGAGGAGGCGTTCTATGCAAACCTGAACTCACTCGATATGGTCGCGTAGTCATTGAACAAACCACCCTCCGGTAAACCCGGGGCGGTTCAGTGGTGGCGCGCGCCCTGGCGGATGCGGACGAGCTGATCAACCTCTATCTCGAAGCGCGCTACGTCCTGCCCCTGGCCGAAGTGCCGGGGCTGGTCGCGATGCTCGCGGCTCAGGTGGCGATCTGGAACCTGCACATCGGCACCCCGAACGACAAGATCGCCGAGGATTACCGCCAGGCGATGAAGACGCTCGACGCCATCGGCAAGGGCACCGTCCGGCTTTCGGTCGCGGGCGTTGCCCCTGCCGGGGCCGGGGGCACCGGCGCCCGGATGACCGACCGCGAGCGTCCCTTCACCGCCGAGAACATGAAGGGCTTCATCTGATGGACGCCGATGTGATCATCGCGCGGCTGAAGGCCCGGGTGGCGGATCTGGGCAACCGGGTCGCGGGTGCGGCCGAGTTCGCGGCGCTGACCGCGACCGGCAAGGCGCCGCAGGTGACACCCGCCGCCCATGTCATCCCGACCGGCATCGCGGGTGGCAAGCACCTGACGCAGACCGGGGCCTACGTCCAGTCGATCGACCGGCTGTTCGCGGTGATCCTGACGCTGCGCACGCAGGATGCCTCGGGCGCCCGGGCGCTGGCGCGGCTCGACGGGCTGATCGAGGACATCGTCCAGGCGCTGGCCGGGTGGGAGCTGGGCGGCCGGGTCGGGGTGGTGGTGTTCCGCCGGGCCGCACTCCTTCGCTCCACCGACGGCGTCTTTGCCTACGAGATCACCTTTTCCATCGCCGATCAGCTGAGGATCACCCCATCATGAAATCCCCCCAGACAAAGGCGGCGCCCGTGTCGCCGGTCCCGCATCCCGTGCCGACCTCGGGGGGCAGCTGGCTGCTCGATCCCGTGACCGGCGTGCTGACGCGGCTCATGCCACCTTCAACCCCGGTTGAACCCCCTGTTGAAACCGACCCGAAGGAGGCCCTGTGATGTCTGAACGCTACACCCGCCGCTCTGCCCTGCTGTGCAGGCTCGAGGCCCCCTACGGCACGCCTGTGACCATCTTCGGCGAGAGTGACGCGATCCTGCTGGTCGATCCGCCGCAGTTCCTGATCGAGGCGGACAACGTGCCGCGCAATCTGGTGATGCCCTGGATGGGCAATTCGGAAGAGCTGCCCGCGACCCGGCGCGCCAAGCTGACCTTCAAGGTGGAGCTTGCCGGGTCCGGCGCAGCGGGCACCCCGCCCGCCTGGGGCAAGCTGCTGCGCGCCTGCGGCTTTTCCGAAACCATCGTGGCGGGAGCCTCGGTCACCTACGCGCCGGTGAATGACGGCTTCGAGGGCATGACCTTCCGGTTCTTCCGCGACGGCGTGCGCTATCTGGCCAAGGGCGGGCGCGGGACGGTGAAGCTCACCCTCGATGCCTATGCCATCCCGACCGCCGAGTTCGAGTTCTGGGCCTTCGACGCCCAGGCCCTTGCCGCCTCGATCCCCGCCATCAACCTTGCCGCCTTCATCCAGCCGCAGGTGGTGACCGACGCGAACTCCGGCGATATCTGGCTGGGGGCCTCGGTTACCGGCGGCGTCGTGTCGGGCGGGGCCTTTCTTGCGTCCAAGGGCATCTCCTGGGACATCGGCAACAAGCTGGCGCACCGCAAAATGCTGCGCGGCGAGCGGATCGCGATCACCGACCGCTCGGTGACCGGCAAGATGGCGGTCGAGCTTTCGGCGGCCGACGAGATCATCTGGCGCGATGCCATCAATGCCAACACGCTGGCGGCGATGTCGTTCACCCACGGGGTCGGCGCGGGCAACCTGATCACGGTGCATGCCGGGCGCGTGCAGCGCACCAACCCGCAGGCGATCGACGATGACGGCTCCGTCCTGATCCAGACCGACCTGCGCGCGCTGCCCAGCGTGTCGGGCAACCCCGAATTCATGATCGTGGCGCGGTGACGGGCATGGCAGGAACCGCAACCGACACGCTCGAGGTCTTCGCGCCGATCCCGCGCGAGGTCGCCGTGGCCGGGCGCACCATCACCGTCCTGCCGCTGAAGATGCGGCAGCTGCCGGGCTTCGCGCGGGCGGCCGAGCCCTTCATGGCGCTGATCGTCACCTCGGACTACATGGGTGCTATCACGGCGCATGGCCCTTCGGTCTGCGAGGCAGTGGCGATCGCCACCGGGACTGACCGCGACTGGCTCGACGAGCTTTATCCCGACGACATGGTGCGCCTTGCGGCGGCGGTGTTCGAGGTCAACCTCGATTTTTTCGCGCACCGCCTGCTGCCCGTCACCCGCGAGATGGGCGCAGGCATGGCCGCGCGGATGCTGGAATGGAGTGGGGCACCGCCTTCGCCGGACTCGTCCGCAGCGGACACAGCCTCGCCGAATGCCTTGATCTGACACTGGCGCAACTGGCGGCGCTGGCGGCGGGCCACGCCCGTATCGAGCGGGCCGAGGATGCCCGGCTGCTGTCGGCGATCCGCGTCGCCACGGCGGGCAGCCCGGCAGAGGTGCGGGCCTGGCTCGACCGCCGCAGCCCCGCCACGGCCGACCCCGGCCGGACGGATCACGACGGTGCGCTGCACTGTCTTTGAGGGATGACCGATGAACGCCTTTGCCGCTTCGATGAAACTGATGGTGGAGGCCGACCAGGCCCGCGCCGCGCTGAAGGAGACCAGCGCCGGGGTCCGCGCGCTTGGCGCCGCGGCCGTGGAGGCGACGGGCGAGGCGGGCGGGCTGGCACCGGCGCTGTCGGACGTGACGAAGGTGACTCCGGCGGTGCGAGCCCTGCAGACCGATATCACGGGCATCGGCAGGGCGTCGACGCTGGCCGGGTCGCAGGTCGCCAACCTCGGGTACCAGTTCAACGACATCGCCGTCATGCTGGCCGCGGGGCAAAACCCCCTGATGCTGGCAATGCAGCAGGGGATGCAGATCAGCCAGGTGATCGGCCCGATGGGGGCGGCCGGGGCGGTCAAGGCGCTGGGGGCGGCCTTCATGGGCATGCTGAACCCGGTAAGCCTGGTCACCATCGGCGGGATCGCCGCCGGGGCCGCAATGATCCAGTGGCTGATGGGCGCGGGGGAAGAGGCGGTCTCGCTGGAGGATGCGCTGGAGCGTCTGGAAAAGGGCGTCGATGCCTATGCCAAGGCGACCGAGCGTGCCCGGGCACCCACCGCCGACATGTCGGCCGAGTTCGGCACCCAGGCCGCGAAAGCCCGCGAGCTGCTGCGCGCCATGCAGGCGGTGGAAGCGCAGCGCGTGGTGGAGGACAGCCGGGCGGCGGCGGCTGCGCTGTCGGCGGAACTGACGGATGGCGGCTGGCTGACCTTCAGCGACCAGAGCGCGGTGGCCGACCTCTTCGATCTCGACACCCAGGTGGCCGGGGTCTGGGCAGAAGTGAACCGCCTGATCGGCGCGATGGACGATCTGGAAGCCGCGGACTCGCTCCATGCGCAGATCGCGGCGGCCGAGGAATTGCGGCTGAAGATGCGAGCCATCGCGGAAGCATCCGGCGGCATCTCGCCGGATGAACAGGCGTACCTCTCCAAGCTCGACGCGATGATCCTCGGGCTCCAGCGGTTCCAGGGCGCGCGGGAACGGGCGTTCAAGGCCGACTTCATCGACCCCTACATCGCCCAGGCGCAGGCCGGGCTGGCCAGGCTGATCGACCAGGGCCAGAACATCGGCGACGCGAATGCGCTGCTGGCCAGTCTGGAGCAGCAGGCCGAAGTGCGCCGCCTGATCGCCATCCACGGCAAGGACAGCGCCGTCGTGGCGCGCGAGCAGCTTCGCGCGGAACGCGAGGTTCTGGAGGCGAAGGTCGAGGCGCTGGGGGTCAGCGAGGGTCTGAAGACCGAGATCCTGCGGGCTTTCGGCGCGGCCGAGGGGCTGGCCGGGGTCAACATCGCGGCGGGCATTGCCGAGGCCCTGGGTCCGGCCTCGCGGCTTGGCGCCCTGCTGCGGGACGCGGCGGGCTGGTGGGGCAAGGTGCGCGATGCGGCGGCGGGCGAGGCGAGACTGCGGGCGATCAGCCAGGGCAACGCCGCCGACGCCAAGGTTTACAGCGGCCGGGGCGGCGACCCCCGGGACTTCATGAACGCCCGCACGCCGAACCCCGAGGACAACACGTTTCACATCACGCCGCCGAAGGCATCCGGCGGTGGCGGCGCGGGGGCGGCGCGGGAGAGCCTTGCCTCGTTGCAGGCCGAGGCGAAGGCGGCGCTGGCCGAGCTGGATCTGGCGGTGGCGGCGATCAACGAGAAGGTCAGGCTCGGGCTGATGACGACGGCCGAGGGGGCCGAAGCGATCGGGGCCGCCAAGCGCAAGGCCGCAGGCGCGATCGCCGAGTTGATCCCGCAGGTCGAGAAGGTCGCGCCCGCCGCAGGGAAGGCGATGGAAGAGATGCGCGCCATGGCGGGCGGGCTGGTCAAGGAGATCGGCGCGGCGGGCACGTCGCTGGGCCAGACCATGGCCGAGGGCTTCAAGTCGCCCTTCGCGGCCTTCCTGGCGGGCACGAAATCCGGCAAGGCGGCGTTCGGCGACTTCGCCTCTTTCGTGCAGCAGAAGCTGGCCACGATGTTCGCCGACAAGCTGACCACGAGCTTCATTGCGCCGCTGTTCGATGGCATTTTCGGGGCGCTGACCGGCAGCCCCGCGTCATCCGGTACCGGAAGCTTCGGGCTGCCCATGCCGTTTGCCGTCGGCGGCGTGCCCGATGCCCCCGGCCTTGCGGCACATGCCGACACGGTGGTCGACCGGCCGACACCCTTCGCGATGTCGGGCGGGCGCACCGGCGTGATGGGCGAGGCGGGGCCGGAGGCGATCATCCCGCTGCGGCGCGGGCCGCAGGGGCTTGGCGTGCGGGCGATGGGGCCTGCGGGCGAGGTGCTGCTGCCGTTGCAGCGCGCGGCCTCGGGCGCGCTGGGGGTGGGGCTGCCGAAGATGCGCTCGCCCCTGCTGGACCGCGCCCCGATCGCCTTTGCCCGGGGCGGGGTGGTCGGCGGCGACGGCAGCCTTCTGGGCGAGGACGCGGGCGGCGAGACGACGGGCGGTTTACCGGGACTGTCGCGTGGCGGCCGGGCGGGTGGGGGCGACGTGATCGTCAACATCCAGACGCCGCCCGGCACCCGGGCGCAATCCACCGAACGCATGGAGGGCAATGACCGGATGATCGATATCATCGTGGAACAGGTCGAGGGGATGCTGGCCTCGAACGTCGGGCGCGGGGTCGGGCCGCTGAACGGCGCGATTGCCGGGTCGTTCGGCCTGTCGCGGCAGGGGTCGTGATGCGCCGCTGGCCCGACACCCTGCCGACCCCGTCGATGCCCGGCTTCGGCCTGTCGCCGGTGGATCAGGCGCGCCGCACCGACATGGAGACCGGCGCGCCGCGCGTGCGCCGCGTGACCTTCGCCCGCAATGACCATGTCGATGTGCAGTTCATCTTCACCGATGCCGAGATGGCGGCGTTCCGCGCCTGGTGGGGCGACGAGGCGTGGAGCCTCGCGGGCGACAGCGACAGCCTGACCGGCTGGGCGCTGACCGGGGCCACGGTCACGGCCGATGCGCTGGTCGGCCCGGATGACGCACTGGCCGACCGGATCGTCGAGGATGGCAGCACCGGCCAGCACCGGGCCCAGCGCGCGCTGGACCCGGGCGCGCTGGATGGCAGCACGATCCTTGGCCGGGCCACGATGCGGGCGGCGGGCCGGTCGCAGGTGCGGCTGGGGCTGCTGGACCGCAGCGGCACGCTGTGCTGGGCCGGCGTCAACCTCGCCACGGGTGCGATCGGCGGCCAGTCGGGGCTGACCGGCTGCACCGTCGAGGATCGCGGCAACGGCTGGTGGCGGGTGACCATTCTGGCACCGGCCGGGGCCGGGGCGTCCGATCCGGTCCTGCGCATCGCGGCGCTGCAGGATGCGGCCACACTCAGCTATGTCGGCGCGGGCAGCGCGGCTCTGGCGGTCTGCGAGATGCAGGCCCGCGTGGTGACCGGCTTTGACCTATTCGTGCGGACCGATGCCGCGGGCAACGCGCTTGGTGCTGCGGGCGGGGCCGCCTGGGTGATCATGCCGGTCGCGGTCGGCGGCGGCTTCCGCTTTGTGGATGCGCGGTTCAAGGGGCCGTTCAAGGCCACCGCCGGGGCCGGGCTGAACTGGGACGTCTCGGCGTCGATGGAGGTGCGCAATGGCTGAAGTCACCGTCAACATCACCTGCGCGCCGGGACTGCGGCTGCACGTCACCGAAAGCTTCCGCGAAGGGCAGCGGCTGATCGACATCACCGTCGGCGACGACGCGGGCGTGCCCCCGGGGGATCTTGCGGCCGTCCAGACTGCTGTCGAGGAGCGGATGGCAGAGGCGATCCGGCGGACGCACCCCACACCGCTGGCCACCGTCCCTGCCAGCCGTTTCGGCAGCGCCTGGCGCCGGTCCTTCATCGCCACCCTGATCCGGAGGATCGTGCGCCATGCCTGATCCCGCGCTGTCGGCCGCCCTTGCCGAAGCCTATGCCTCGGCGCCGGTGGATCAGGTGATCTACCACACGCTGGAGCTTTGGCACCCGGCGTTCACGGCGCCGATCCGGGTGGTGCGGGACTTTGCCGCCCTTGATGCGCGGATCGAGGCCGGGGCGGCGCGGGATGCGGGCGCGGTCGCGACCTTTGTCGCCTATGCCTTCGACATCGTGCCGCCCGACCAGACTGCGACCGGCACGCCGCAATGCGTGATCGAGATCGACAATGTCGGGCGGGACATCCTGGCGCAGATCGATCTGGCGGTCAGTCGGCCCGAGCCGATCAGCGTGATCTACCGCGCCTACCTGTCCGACACGCTGGACGACGGCCCCGAGACCGACCCGCCGCTGGAGATGACGCTGATCACGGTCAGCGCCACGCCGTTCCGCATCCGCGGCACGGCCGGGTTTCCGAACCTGCTGAACCTGAGGTTTCCAAAGCTGGACTATGATCTGGAAACCTTCCCGGGGTTGCAGCCATGACGCATTGGGCGGCCGAATACATCGGGGCGGAATGGACGCGGGCCGAGACCTGCTGGCATTTCGCGGCGCGGATCTGGCGCGAGCAATACGGCGTGCGGGTGCCGCTGGTGCCGATCGACGGGGCCAATGCCCGCGCCACGCGACGGATGCTGGATGGCAGCCCCGAGCGCGCGGCCTGGGCTGCGGTGGCGGTGCCGATGGAGGGGGATGCGGTGCTGATGGCCAAGGGGGCGCACCCCTGCCATGTCGGCGTCTGGATCACCCCGCCGGAGGGGCCGGGCGTGCTGCATTCGGTGGAAGGCTCGGGCGGGATCTTCACACCCCTGGGGGCGCTGGCGGCGATGGGCTACCGGGTCGCGGGCTATTACCGGCGGGTGGCGGGATGAGGGCGCATTGCATCACGGTCACGAACCCGTTCGATCCGCTCGGCAGCCGCGAGGCCCGCGAGCTGCGCCGCCCGGTGCGGATCCGCACGCTGGCCCCGGCCGGGGGCAGGCCGGTGCTTGCGCTGCTGAACGGGCGGCCGCTGCTGCGCGCGGGCTGGCGGCGGCGGCTGCGCAGCGGGGACCGGCTGATGTTCTGCGTGCTGCCGCGCGGGCCCAGCGATGGCGGCGGTGGCGGCAGCAACCCGCTGCGGATGATCCTGAGTCTGGCGATGATGGCGTTTGCGCCCTGGGCGGCGGCAACCCTGCTCGGCACCACGACTGCGCTTGTCGGCACCACCCTGCTTGGTCAGGCGACCACGATGGGCATCATGATGGTCGGGCAGGCGGTGGTCAACGCGCTGCTGCCGATGCCGAAACCGCCGACCATCGCGGGGCCGTCGCCGACCTATACCATCGGGGCGCAGGGCAACCTTGCCCGCATCGAACAGGCGATTCCGGTGCAATACGGCCGCCTGCTGGCCTGGCCGGATTTTGCCGCCCAGCCCTATGCCGAATATGCCGACAACGAGCAGTATCTCTACCAGCTCCTCTGCCTCGGGGTCGGGGAGTTCGACATCGAGGAGATCCGGATCGAGGACACCCCGATATCCGCCTTCGCCGAGATCGAGACCGAGATCGTGCCGCCGGGCGCGCAGGTCACGCTGTTCCCGACCTCGGTGGTGACCTCGGTCGAGGTTTCGGGGCAGGAACTGGCGGGGCGCACCTCGGGCAGCTACGCCCGCTCCGGCACCGTGATCACCGTTACGGAAACCGCGCATGGCCGGGCGGTGGGGCAGGCGGTGCGGCTGGAGGTCACCAGCGGCGGGGCGCCGTCCATGATCTATGCCATCGCCACCGTGCCGACGGTGGACACGTTCACGGTCGTAGCCGCGGCCGGTTCGGGCAGCGGCGACACCCACATCTCGGGCGTGGCGGGCGGGATCGAAGGCTTCGTCGCCTCGGACGTCGACAGCATGGCGCGCAGGCTGTCGATCGACCTCGTGTTCCCGCTCGGGCTCTACTCCACCAGCTCCAGCGGCCTGGCCGACATGTCGGTCGATCTGAACTTTCAGGCCCGGCAGGTCGACGGCAACGGCGACCCGGTCGGGCCATGGATCACGCTCGGACTGCCGACCATCACCGACCGTTCGGCCACGCCGCTGGGCAAGACGCTGCGTTACACGCTGCCCACCCCGGGGCGCTACCGGGTGCGGGCATTTCGGCGCGACGTGAAGTCGGCCACCTCGAACGAGGGGCATCAGGTGATGTGGTCGGGCCTGCGCGCCTACCTGCGCGAGACGCAGGACTTCGGGCCGGTGACGCTGATCGCGCTCAGGATGCGGGCGACCAACAACCTGTCGCAGCAGGCCTCGCGGCGGATCGGGGTGCTGGCGACCCGCAAGATCCCGGTCTGGAACGGCACCGCCTGGTCGGCGCCGGTCGCCTCGCGCAGCATCGCCTGGGCGATTGCCGACGCCGCCCGCAATGCCGATTACGGCGCGGGGCTGCCCGACACCCGGCTGGACCTTGCCGCCCTGCTGGCGCTCGATGCGCTTTGGGGCGCACGGGGCGACAGCTTCAACGCCCGGTTTGACCAGGCGGGCAGCTGGTGGGAGGCGGTGTCAAAGATCGCCGCCGCCGGGCGGGCGCGGATCTTCATGCAGGGCGGCATGCTGCGGGTGGTGCGCGACGGCCCGGCCAGCCTGCCGGTGGCGCTCTATTCGATGCGCAACATCAAGCGCGGGTCATTCTCGGTCGATTACCTGCTGCCGTCAGAGCAGACCGCCGACGCGCTGTCGGTCAGCTATTTCGACCAGGTGAGCTGGTCGCCGCGCCGGGTCACCGCCCGCCTGCCGGGCAGTGCCGGCACCACCCCGGCGAAGATGGACCTGTTCGGCGTCACCGACCGGGCGCAGGTGCTGCGCGAAGGGCTCTACCACGCCGCCGCCAACCGCTACCGCCGCCGGATCGCGCGGTTTGCGACCGAGATGGAGGGCTTCATCCCCTCGCTGGGCGACCTGATCGCGCTGCAGCACGACACCCCGGGCTGGGGCGCGCAGGCCGAGGCGGTGGCCTGGGATGCGGGCAGCCGCAAGCTGGTGCTGTCCGAGCCGGTGAGCTTCGGGCCGGGCGCGCATTACATCGGGCTGCGCACCAAGGGCGGCGGGGTCAGCGGGCCGTGGCAGGTGACGCCGGGGCCGGATGCCCGCAGCGTGATCCTGGCCGAGGCCCCCGACAGGGCGCCCTACACCGGGTCGGATCGCGAGCGCAGCCATGTGGTGTTCGGCGCGGGCCAGACCTGGGCGGCGCTGGCAAAGGTGGCTTCGGTCCGCCCGCGCGGGCTTTACGAGGTCGAGATCGAGGCGGTTATCGAAGACCCCTCGGTCCACACCGCCGAGACCGGCCAGACCGCGCCGCCGCTGCGCATCAGCAGCCTGCCGCGCCGCGTGGTGCAGCCGGTGCTGCGCGGCCTGATCGCGCGCCGGGTGGCGGGCGATCCGACGCGGGCCTTCATCGCCTGGCAACCGGCGGCCGGGGCCGAGGTCTATCAGATCGAGATGGCCGAGGGCGACAACGTGGCCGACCCGACCGTCAGTTGGACCCGCACCGCCGACACCAGTGCAGCACACCATGTGGTGGCGCTCCTCTACACCACCCGCACCCTGATCCGGGTGCGCGGGGTCGGGCTGGCGGCGGGGCCGTGGGTGGCCAGCGCGGTCGGCAGCCTGATCGCGCAGATGTGGATTTCCGACCCGACCTTGATGTGGACGACCGACCCGAACCCGATGTGGAGCGCCTGACATGCCCAGCCTTCCCGCCACCGCCGCCTTCACCGGCAGCACCGTCACCGAGGCGCAGTTCAAGGCCGCCCTGTCGGACCTGCGCGCCTACCTCTCGGGCTTGATGGGGGCAGACGGCACCCCCGCCACGGCGCTGGCCACGCTGGGGGCGGCCTTCGGTGCCCATGTCGCCCGCACTGCCGCCACCACCGTCACGCTGGCCGACCGTGGCCGCCTGATCGACGCATCCGGCACATGGACGCTGGCGCTGCCCGCCGCCGCGACGGCCGGTGCGGGCTTCAGCTTCGCGCTGCGCAACGCGGGCGCGGGCGTCATCACCATCGACCCCGCTGGGGCAGAGCTGATCGACGGCGCGGCCACCCTGACCCTTGCCGCCGGGCGCAGTGCGGTGATCCTGTGCACCGGCACCGCCTGGCTCGCGGTCGAGATTCCGGGCAAGGTCACCGCAACCGCTGTCGATGCCACGGCCGGGCGGGTGCTGAAGGTCGGCGACTTCGGCCTCGGGTCCGACTACGGCCCGCCGATCACCGACTTCACCGCAGAGCTGCGGTCCGGGTTCTGGCGGTTCGTAGAGGCCGGGGCCATCGGATATCCGACCAGCCTCAGCTATTTCGGCGGCGCGATCGTCGCCCGGCCAGGCGGATCGGAGGCCGGGGCCGAAGGCGGGCATCTGGTGATCGCCGCCCGCATGTCGGGGGCAACCAAGGCAGCGCAGCGGGTGCAGGTCGGCAACCGCACGACCGACACCGGCGCGATGAACTGGACCGAGCTTTGCCACCAGGGCAACATCGTCGGCACCGTGGCCGACAGCGGCGGCGTGCCATCCGGGGCGATCATCGAAAGCGGGTCGAGCGCCAACGGCACCTACACCAAATGGGCCGACGGCACGATGATCGCGACCAAGACCCTGACCGGCAAGGGGCCGGTCAACACCGCGTCGGGCGCGTGCTTCATCTCGGGCGGGATCGACCTTGGCACGTTGCCAGTGACCTTCCACGCCGCCCCGGCCCGCGCGGTCAGCACCTTCAGCGCCTCGACCAACACCTGCTGGCATCAGGGCGTCTCTGCGCCCGGCCCCACCTCAGGGGGCTTCGTGTCCCTGGTGCGCACGACCGCCTATGCCGGGACCGACATCACCCTCACCGCAACCTTCATCGGCCGCTGGAAAGCCTGACATGCACATCACCCTGACCCCCTGCCGCCACGACGCGACCCTGACCCTGCACCGTGCGGGCGACACCCTGACGATCAACGGCGAGGCGTTCGACCTCGCGGGCATCCCCGAGGGCGCCACCCTGCCGCGCGCCGCCGTCGCCTGCGCCTGGCTCGGCTCCGACATCACCCGGACCGGCGGCGTGCTGCACCTGACCCTGATCCTGCCGCACGGGGCCGACGCGCCGCACGCCACCCGCTTCCCCGCCCCGCTGCTGCTGACCGAAGACGGCCCGGTGGCGCTGCCCGCGCATGACGCACCCGCCGAAACGGACGCCGAACCCGGCGCCATCGGAGACCACGACGAATGAACATCGACCTCTCCCAACTGATCACCGTCGAGACCCGCGCCACGGCCGCCCTCGCCGCCCGCCGCGCCGCAATGCGCTGCAGCCGAATGCAGGGCATCCTCGCCCTGGGCGAAGCCCGCTGGGCCGAAGTCCTCGCGTACCGCGCCACCGCCCCCTGGCCCGAACGCATCATCATCGACAGCGCAGGCGACTGGCTGCGCGAAAGCCAGAACATCGCCTTCTTCGGCTGGTTGCTGGACCTGTCGGACGCCGAGGTCGACGACCTGTTCGAGACGGCCGCCGGGATCGCGGCGTGAACGGGGCGGAAAGGCCGGTTCAATGCGGTTTTAATCCGGCTTCAAACGGCCAGGAAACCTGCGCCTGAACCCCGCCGATCAGGCCGACCAGACCTCAACCTGACCAGTCCCGAGGATTGCCCATGGCTCAGACGACCAGGATCGAATGGACCGATGCCACCTGGAACCCGATCGCCGGTTGCACCAGAATCGGTCCCGGCTGCGACAACTGCTATGCCGCACGCTTTGCCGAACGCTGGCGCGGGGTGGCGGGCCATCCCTACGAGTTCGGCTTCGACCTTCGGCTCTGGCCCGGACGCCTGAAGCAGCCCGGGCAATGGAAGGCGCCGCGGATGATCTTCGTCAATTCGATGAGCGACCTGTTCCACAAGGATGTCGATCGCGCCTACATCGACCGGGTGTTCGACGCGATGGAGGCGGCCGACCATCATGTCTATCAGGTGCTGACAAAGCGCAGCTCGCTGATGCTGGCCTATCTGCGCACCCGCTATGGAGGCGGCCGGGTGCCGGGCCATATCTGGCTGGGCGTTTCGGTCGAGGATGCCGCCCACAAGGGCCGCATCGGGCACCTTCGCCAGATCGCCTCGGACGCCCGATTCATCTCGTTCGAGCCGCTGCTCGGGCCGATCGGGGCGGTCGATCTGCGGGGCATCGCCTGGGCGATCGTGGGCGGCGAAAGCGGCCCCGGTGCGCGGCCGATGGAAGCCGCCTGGGCAACCGAACTGCGCCTGGCCTGCGAACGGGACGGCGCCGCGTTCTTCTTCAAACAGTGGGGCGGCGTTCGGCCGAAGGCGCACGGCCGGGTGCTGGAGGGTGCCGAGTGGAACGGCTTTCCCTGGCAGATCTTCCCGCCCGGAATCCGCGCCCGGCGTCAGGGCCGGAACGGCTTGTCCGATGGACCCTGAACGGATAGATCAGCGCGCCAGACCGAAAACCCCTCTGCTGCAACATCTGGTGTCAAACACTGCAAGATCTGCTGTCACGCTACATACACCCACACTTGTCCACAGAGAACTTCGCAAGAAATCGCTTTACACACTTCCGCTTTGGTCACACCATATCTAGTAAGGGTGGCGTCGGGCAAACGCTGATCCTTGCCAGACACCCAGCCTCTTGTGGGTATCTCCCCGCGTGAGGCACAATAGTGAGGCCGGGCCATGTCGCTTTCCGAAGATTACCTGTCAGGGGATGACATCCACCCCATCGACATCGTCGAGACGCTGGCGGAGCACCATGACTGGGAGTTCGACCGGGTCACCGACGACCAGATCGCCATGGCGGTCGAGGGGCAGTGGCGGACCTATTCGCTGACGCTGGCCTGGTCGGCGCAGGACGAGACGCTGCGGCTGATCTGCACCTTCGAGATGGAACCGCCCGAATCCCGGATGGGCGAGCTTTACGATGTGCTCAACCGCTGCAACGACATGGTGTGGACCGGGGCCTTCACCTACTGGACCGAGCAGAAGCTGATGGTCTGGCGCTACGGGCTGCTTCTGACCGGCGGGCAGATCGCGGGGCCGGAACAGATCGACGCGCTGATCGCCAGCGCGGTGATGGCGGCCGAGCGGTTCTATCCGGCATTCCAGATGGTCGCCTGGGCGGAACACACACCCGCCGATGCGATGAAGGTTGCGATTGCAGAGGCTTACGGGCGCGCATAACCTTTGCCCCGGACGCGGACGGGGGATGCGATGGATCTGGACAGGGTAAGCCGGAACGGCCTGGTGCTGCTGGGCTGCGGCAAGATGGGGTCGGCCATGCTGGAAGGCTGGCTGGGGCAGGGGGTTCCGGCCGCGGCGGTCTGGGTGCTGGACCCGCACCCTTCGGCATGGGTGCAGGGACTGGCGGCGCAGGGGCTGCATCTGAACGCGGGGATGCCCGAGGCCCCGGCCATCGTGCTGATCGCGGTCAAGCCGCAGATGATGGCCGAGGCGCTGCCGGGGCTGGCGGCGCTGGGCGGGGGGGCGACACTGTTCCTGTCGGTCGCGGCGGGTACGACGATTGCCTATTATGAACAGGTGCTTGGCGCGGGCACGCCGATCATCCGGGCGATGCCCAACACGCCCGCCGCCGTGGCGCGGGGCATCACGGCGATCGCCGGAAATGCGGTGGCGACCGGGGATGACCTCGCGCTGGCCGAGGCGCTGCTGTCGGCGGTGGGGCAGGTGGTGCGGCTGGAGGGCGAGCATCAGATGGATGCTGTCACTGCCGTGTCGGGCTCGGGCCCCGCCTATGTGTTTCATCTGATCGAGACGCTGGCGGCGGCAGGCGAAGCCGAGGGGCTGCCAGCCGTGTTGGCCATGCAACTGGCGCGCGCCACGGTGACCGGGGCGGGCGAGTTGGCGCATCGCGCGCCGGAAACGGCGGCCCAGTTGCGCGTCAACGTCACCTCCCCGGGCGGCACCACGGCGGCGGCGCTGGCGGTGCTGATGGACCCGGAGACCGGCTTCCCGCCGCTGCTGCGCCGGGCGGTCAAGGCGGCGGCCGATCGCGGGCGGGAGCTGGGCAAATGATCACCTTCGACGATTTCCAGAAGGTCGATATCCGGGTCGGGCGCATCACCCGCGCCGAACCCTTCCCCGAGGCGCGCAAACCGGCATACAAGCTCTGGGTCGATTTCGGGCCGGAGATCGGCGAGAAACGCTCGTCGGCGCAGATCACCGTGCACTACACGCCCGAGGAACTGGTGGGGCGGCAAGTGCTGGCGGTGGTGAACTTTCCGCCGCGCCAGATCGGCAAGGTGCTGTCGGAGGTGCTGGTGCTGGGGGTGCCCGATGCGGCGGGCGAGGTCGTGCTGATCGGGCCGGGTCATGATGTGCCGCCGGGCGGGAGGCTGTTCTGATGCGGTCGCTGCTGATCACCCGGCCCTTGCCCGAAACCGTGCTGCGCGCGGCCGCACGGCATTTCGACGTGACGCTGCGCGATGACACGTCACCGCTGACCGCGGCCGAACTGACCTCGGCGCTGCGCGATTTCGATGCGGTGCTGCCGACGCTGGGCGATCTGTTCACCGCGGCGGTCTTTGCCGAAACGCCTGCGCCCCGCGCCCGCGTGCTGGCGAATTTCGGGGTGGGCTACAACCACATCGACGTGGCGGCGGCGCGGGCGGCGGGGGTGATGGTGACCAACACGCCGGGGGCCGTGACCGATGCCACCGCCGACATCGCGCTGACGCTGATGCTGATGACGGCGCGGCGGGCGGGCGAGGGCGAACGGCTGCTGCGCGCCGGACGCTGGCAGGGCTGGCACCCGACGCAGATGCTGGGGATGCATCTCACGGGCAAGCGGCTGGGCGTGATCGGCATGGGGCGCATCGGGCAGGCGATCGCGCGGCGCTGCCATTTCGGCTTCGGCATGGAGGTGGTGTTCCACAACCGGAGCGAGGTCGACCCGGGCCTGCCCGCCCGGCAGGTGCCGATGGCCGAGGCGCTGGCCGCCGATGTGGTGGTGGTCGCCGTGCCCGGCGGCCCGACCCGCCATCTGATCGGCGCGGGCGCACTGGCGCAGATGCAGCCGCACGGCATCCTTGTCAACATCTCGCGTGGCGATGTGGTGGACGAAGCGGCGCTGATCGACGCCCTGACGGAAGGGCGCATCGCCGGGGCGGGGCTGGATGTCTACGAGTTCGAACCCCGTGTGCCCGCTGCCCTTTGCGCGATGGAGAACGTGACGCTGCTGCCGCATCTCGGCACAGCGGCGCTGGAAGTGCGCGAGGCGATGGGGCTGATGGCGGTCGAGAACCTGATCGCGGCGCAGGAGGGGCGGGTGCCGCCGAACCTGATCGGATAGCGCGGCAACGGGCGGCCTGCGCCAATGCACAGGGCGGCGGGCCTTGCAGCACAGGCCTTGCTGCGGCTGCATCTTGACCGGATGGAGGGAACGTTCTATCTGGAATGAACGTTCATTCATTCGGGTCAGTTCATGCCCCTGCAAACCGGTTCCGCGCTTCTGTTTGCCCCTTCCGCCGACCTGCGCGGGGCCGAGATCCTTGGCCGGGTGCGCACGGCTTTTCTGCAGAAGGGCTTTGACGGCGCGTCGATGCAGGATCTGGCGCTGGCCGCCGGGATGAGCGTGGGCAATTTCTACCGCTATTTTCCGTCCAAGGCGGCAATCGTGCAGGCACTGGTCGCGCGCGATCTGGCCGAGGTCGAACGTGATTTCTCGCTCGTCCTCGGTGCGGACGACCCGCTGGCGGCGTTGCGCCGCACGCTCAGCGAACGGCTTGAGGGCGATACCGCGCATTGCAGTCCCGATGACCGTCCGCTCTGGGCCGAGATCACCGCGGCCGCGGCGCGCAAACCCGAGATCGGGGCGGCGCTGGCGCATATGGAATCGGTGATCGTCACGTATCTGACACGGCTCTTCGGCCACCTGACCGGGATTGCCCCGGCCGAGGCGGACCGCCGCTTTGACGCGCAGGCCCGGCTGATCCTGCTGCTGATCAAGGCGGCGGTGATGCAGATGCCCGACCCGGCGCGCGATCAGGGTGCGCTGAACGACCTGATCCTGCAAACTGTCGACCGGACCATCGAAGACATTCTGACCCATCGCACCGGAGCGTGACATGAACCGCCTTTCCCATGCCTGTCACATGCTTGCGGTGACGCTCGCGCTGGCCGCCCTGCCCGCCCTGCCGCTATCCGCGCAGGAGCCCGCCCCCGCGCCGGTCGCAGAACCGTCGCTGCCCGCGATCACCGTCTCGGCGGTGGGGCGGCAGATGCTGCGCGACCGGGTTCTGGCCTCGGGCTTTGTTGCCGCGGTCGAGGAGGTGTTCGTGCAGCCGCAGATCGAGGGCCAGGCGATCGACGCGCTGGGCGCCGATGTCGGTGACGTGGTGGCGCAGGGGCAGGTGCTGGCCCGGCTGTCGGCCGCGACGCTGGATCTGCAGAAAACCCAGCTGCTGGCCTCGCGCGCCGGCGCGCTGGCGGGCATCAGTCAGGCCGAGGCGCAGATGATCGAAGCCCGCTCCGCCTCGGACGAGGCGCAGCGGGTGAACCAGCGCAACGCCACGCTGCGCGCGCAGGGCAGCATCAGCCAGGCGGCGGCCGAAACGGCGTCGGCCACGGCAACCTCGGCGCTGGCGCGGGTCAGCGTGGCCGAACAGGGCCGGGTGGCCGCGCAGGCACAACTGGCTCTGGTCGAGGCGCAGATTGCCAACATCGACCTGCAACTGGCGCGGACCGAGGTGAAAAGCCCGGTCGCGGGGCTTGTGGTGGGGCGGAGCGCGATGCTGGGGGCGATTGCCTCGGCGGCGGGGGCGCAGCCGATGTTCACCCTGATCCGCGACGGCGCGCTGGAAATGCAGGCCGATGTCGCGGAACAGGATCTGACGCGGGTCGCGGTGGGGCAGGCGGTGCAGATGCGCCCGGTCGACGGGGCAGCGGCGATCACCGGCAAGGTGCGGCTGGTCGAGCCCTCGGTGAACACCGCCACCCGGCAGGGCCGGGTTCGCATAAGCATCGACGCGCCCGACCGGGTGCGGACCGGCATGTTCCTGTCGGCGGAAATCCTGGTGGCCGAGGCGGAAACGCTGGCGGTGCCGCTGACCGCCGTCGGCTCGAACGAGGGCGGCGCCACCGTGATGCGCGTGTCCGAAGGCCGCATCAGCCGCACGCCGGTCGGGCTTGGCATCCGCGATGGCGGGATGGTGGGCATCATCTGGGGGCTGACGGCGGGCGACCGGGTGGTGACCAAGGCGGCGGCCTTCGTGCGCGACGGCGACCGGATCAATCCGGTCGAGGCGGCCCCCGCGGCCCCCGGCACCAACTGAGGGTCGCGCGATGAACTTCTCCGCCTGGTCGATCCGCAATCCCATCGCGCCGATACTGGCGTTCGTCATGCTGCTGGTGCTGGGCTGGCAGGCGTTCAACAGCCTGCCGATCACCCGCTTTCCCAACATCGACGTGCCACTGGTTGCGGTGACGGTCACCCAGTCTGGCGCGGCCCCTGCCGAAATGGAAAGCCAGGTCACCAAGGAAATCGAGGATGCCGTGGCGGGCCTGACGGGCGTCAAGAACGTCATGTCCACGGTGACCGACGGGGTATCGCAAACCGCCATCGAATTCCGCATGGAGATTCCGACCGACAAGGCGGTGCAGGATGTCAAGGACGCCATCGACCGCGTGCGGGGCGACCTGCCCGGCTCGGTCGACGCCCCGATCGTGACGCGCATCGATGTCGAGGGTCAGGCGATCATGAACTTCGCCGTCTCGGCCCCCAGCCTGTCGATGGAAGAACTGTCGTGGTATGTCGATGACACCATCACCCGCGCGCTTCAGGGCCGCCCCGGCATCGGCCGTATCGACCGCTATGGCGGGGCCGACCGCGAGATCCGGGTCGAACTTGATCCGGTCAAGCTTGACAGCCACGGCGTCACCGCTGCGGTGGTGAATGCGCAGCTGCGCGCCACCAACACCGATCTCGGCGCCGGGCGCAGCGAGCTTGGCACCGGCGAACAGGCGATCCGCACGCTGGGCGACGCGGCAACGGTCGAACGGCTGGCGGCCACCACGATTGCCCTGCCCACCGGCCAGACCGTGCGCCTGTCGGACCTGGGCCGCGTGTCCGACACGCACGAGGAACTGCGATCCTTCGCGCGCTATGACGGACAGCAGGTGGTGACCTTCGCGATCTTCCGGGCCAAGGGCGCATCGGAGGTCAGCGTGGCCGAAACCGTCAACGCTACTCTGGACAGGTTGCGCGCGCAGAACCCCGAGGTTGCGATCACGCTGGTCGATGACACGGTTTTCTACACCTACGGCAACTACGAGGCGGCGCTGCATACCCTGATGGAGGGCGCGCTGCTGGCGGTGCTGGTGGTGCTGGCCTTCCTCAAGAACTGGCGCGCGACGCTGATCGCTGCCGTGGCGCTGCCCCTGTCGGCGATCCCGACCTTCTGGGCGATGGACCTGCTTGGGTTCTCGCTGAACCTCGTCAGCTTCCTTGCCATCACGCTGGCCACGGGGATTCTGGTCGATGATGCGATTGTCGAGATAGAAAACATCGCGCGACATATCAGGATGGGCAAGACCCCCTACCGCGCCGCCATCGAGGCCGCGGACGAGATCGGTCTGGCGGTGATTGCCACCACCCTGACCATTGTCGCGGTCTTCGTGCCGGTGTCGTTCATGCCGGGGATTCCGGGGCAGTATTTCCGCCAGTTCGGCCTGACGGTGGCCATCGCGGTGATCTTCTCGCTGCTGGTGGCGCGGCTGATCACGCCGATGATGGCCGCCTACCTGATGCGACCCAAGGACGCCGAGGAGGAACACCAGCGCGACGGCTTCCTCATGCGCGGCTATCTTGGCTTCGTGCGCCGCAGCCTGCGCCTGCGCTACCTGACGCTGCTGGCGGCGATCGGCGTGCTGGCGGTGTCGGTGTTCTTCATGGTGCGGATTCCGGGCAGCTTCATCCCGCCGGAAGACGTGTCGCGCATCTCGATCAACGTCGAATTGCCGCCGGGCTCGACCCTGGCCGAAACCGACCGCACCACGCTGGCGATGGTGGACCAGATCGAGGATGTCGCAGGTGTGGCGCATGTCTTCGTGCTGGGCGGGTCGTCGCCCACCGGCGACCTGGACGTGCGGCGCGCCACGGTGACGGTGCTGCTGGACAAGCTCGACCATTCGCTGGTCAACCGGCTGGCCGATATCGGCAAGGCCATTCCGCTGGTGGGCGGTCTGGTCCCCGAGGTCGAGCGCACCGGCCGCACCCGGCCGCAGAACCAGATCGAGGCCGAAATCTTCGCCAACCTGCGCGGCATCCCCGACGTGCGCGCCTTCAAGCTGAACGACCGGGGCGAGCGCGACATCTCTTTCTCGGTGCTGTCCACCAACGAGGAAGACCTGAACGTGGCGGTGGCGCGGCTGGAGGCCGCCCTGCGCGCCGACCCGCTGCTGGCCGAGGTCGCCTCGGAAGGCGCGCTGCCCCGCCCCGAGGTGCAGATCACCCCGCGCCCCGCCGAGGCGGCAAGGCTGGGCGTCACCACGGCGCAGATCGCCGAAACCGTGCGCGTCGCCACCATCGGCGACACCGACGGGGCGCTGGCGAAACTGTCGATCGACAACCGGCTGATCCCGGTCCGGGTGCGCCTGACCGATGCCGCCCGCAGCGACATCGGCCGGATTGCCGCGCTGAAAGTCACCACCGCAAGCGGCCAGACCGTGCCGCTGAGCGCGGTGGCCGACATCAGGATTGCCGAGGGCCCCTCGATGGTCGACCGGCTGAACCGCGAACGCCGCGCCACCATCGGGGCCAATCTGCCGGTCGGCGTGGCGCTGGGCACCTCGTCGGCACGCTTCCGCGAGATTGCCGAAAGCGTCGAACTGCCGGCCTCGGTCCGCATCCAGGAAGCGGGCGATGCCGAGGTGCAGGCCGAACTGACCGCCAGCTTCGGCAATGCGATGGTCATGGGCCTGATGCTGGTGCTGACGGTGCTGATCGTGCTGTTCAAGTCGGTGATCCAGCCCTTCACCATCCTGTTCTCGCTGCCGCTGGCGATCGGCGGGGTGGCCGCCGCCCTGATCCTGACCAACAACGCGGTGTCGATGCCGGTGTTGATCGGCATCCTGATGCTGATGGGCATCGTGACCAAGAACGCCATCCTGCTGATCGATTTCGCGGTGGAAATGCGCCGTCAGGGCATGGAGCGTTTCGAGGCGGTGATGGAGGCCGGCCACAAGCGCGCCCGGCCCATCGTGATGACCTCCATCGCCATGTCGGCGGGGATGCTGCCTTCCGCGCTGGGCGTGGGGGAGGGCGGCGCCTTCCGCGCGCCGATGGCCACGGCGGTGATCGGCGGCATCATCGTTTCCACCGTTCTCAGCCTGGTGATCGTGCCGTCGTTCTTCCTGATCATGGACGATCTCGCCTGGCTGCTGGGCAAGATTTTCGGCCGTTTCGTCGGCAAGAAGGAAGAGGAACCCGAGGAACCGGCGCCGCATGTGCTGGCCGAGGGCATCGCCGCCCGGGCCAGCGAGATCGCCGCCCTTGGTGCCCGCCTGGATGACCTTGAACGCACCGCTCCCCGCCCCTCGCCCAGCCTGCACGTCGCGGAATAGGCCCCGCCGCCATCACCTTCTTCTGTTTAGAAATATCCCCGCCGGAGGCTCCCGGCCGATCCGCCGGAGCCTCCGGCGGGGATATTTGCGCAAAGATGAATGGACAGGCTCAGCCCGTCGCCAAGGGCCGCTGATCTGCCATCCCCATCGCGACCAGCAGCGGCGCCTCGGCCTGCAGCCGCTGAAAATCGGCCTTCGCACCCATGCCGCGCCAGTTTGCCAGGATCAGCGATTGCGCAACCGCCCCGCCCAGCGTGGTGCCGGGGCCGGTGACGATGAACAGATCGGGCGCGAACTCGCGGGCGGCAATGCGGATCGCGGCGGTGAAGTCGTAGGGTTCCACCACCTGATGGCCCAGCGTGTAGTCCCAAAGCGCGGCGGTGTCGGTGGCCCCCGGCGCCCAGATGGCACCCCGCCCGTCGATCAGCGGCAGCTTGGGCTGGCGGAACAGCCCGGGCGACAGGGCCGCCCGCCCCAAAGCCGCGACAGGCGCCTGCAGGGCGCTGTGAAAGCCCGCATGATTGGCCAGCCGCAGCGGAAAGCGGCCCTGCAGCGGCGGCACGGCGGCCTCGAACGCCGCAAGGCCCGCCTCGTTGCCTGCCAGCACCAGCATCCCGCCAAGGTCGATCGACAGGCCCAGCACATGGCCCGCCCGCGCGCCGATCTCGGCCACCAGCCGCAGCAGCGCCGCCTTGCGGGCCGGATCGGGCTGCCAGTCGTCCCCGACGAAGGGGTAGATCAGCTGCCCGCCGATCAGATGCGTCTGCATCAGCGTGCCCATGGTGTTGACCACCTCGAACCCGGCCTCTGCCGTCAGCGCGCCGGCACACGCCAGCGCCGAATACCAGCCCATCGAATTGCCGGTGACCGCCACCACCTCGACCCCCGCCGCGATGGCGCGAAAATCGCCCAGCGTCGCGGCGTAGATCAGGGCCGAGGCATTGTCGCCCCGTGTGTGCCGCGCCACGGAATAGCTGTTGGCGCCATCCAGCGCCGTCAGCGTTTCCTGCCCCAGCGCGCTGCGGCGCGCATCAAACTGCGCCAGCAGCGCCCGGTCGGCACAGTGCCGCGCCAGATAGCCCAGTTCCGCCTTGCCGTAGGTGCCCCGTCCCGGGCAGATCACCACCGCCGTCGTCATGCCGCAGCCCCGGTCAGCGCCAGCGCGGCGGCCAGGATGCCCTCTGCCGACGGCATCGTGGCGGCATAGGCGGGGCCGGTGGCGATGAAGCTGTCTTCCGCCGTCAGCCGCGCCACCGGCACGTCCGTGGTTTCGGCCAGCAGCGCCATCAGCGCCTCGGCCACACCGCCCGAGCGGCGGGTTTCATCGACGATCAGCACATGGCGGCAGCCTTCCAGCGCCTGCAGCAGCGACGCCACGGGCAGCGGCGAAATCCAGCGCAGGTCGATCAGGCGGGTCGCGACACCGTGAGCCTCCAGCTTCGGCAGCGCCTGCTGGCTGAGGTAATGGCCGTTGGCAAAGCTGACGATGGCAAGATCGGTGCCGTCGCCCGTCACCCCCACCTCGCCCAGCGGGATGCTGCGATCGGGCGCGGGGTAGCGGCACATCCACGCGCCGTCCTTTTCCGCGTGCAGGTCGCGCATCGGATAAAGCGCGATGGGTTCCAGAAACACCACCAGCCGCTGCTCCTCGCGCGCCAGCCGCACGCATTCGCGCAGCATCATCGCGGCATCGGCGCCGTTCGAGGGGATGGCCAGGATCAGCCCCGGAATGTCGCGCAGCACCGCCACCGAGTTGTCGTTGTGGAAATGCCCGCCGAAGCCTTTCTGATAGCCCAGCCCCGCAATGCGCAGCACCATGGGGTTGCTGAACTGGCCGTTGGAAAAGAACGGCAGCGTCGCCGCCTCGCCCCTGATCTGGTCTTCGGCATTGTGCAGATAGGCGAGGAACTGGATTTCCGGCATAGGCAGGAAGCCGTTCTGACCCAGTCCGATCGCAAGGCCGAGGATCGACTGTTCATCCAGCAGCGTGTCGATCATCCGGTCGGGGCCGAAGCGCGCGGACAGCTTCTGCGTCACGCCATAGACGCCACCCTTGCGGCCTACATCCTCGCCCATCAGGACAATCTCGCCATGGGTCAGCATCAGGTCGGTCAGCGCCCAGTTGATGATCCGGCTCATCGGCTGAGGCTCGTCCATCTGCCTTGCATCGCTGCCGAAGGCGGCGGCGCGCGTCTCGGGCGAGGGGCCGTTGGTCGGCGCGCAGGGGCGGGGCGGCGGGATCAGGCTCGCCATCACGTCGGCGGCGGTGCGCAGCCTTGGCCGGGTGACGGCCTCGGCCGCGACGCGGGTAACCCGCTCGCAGGTGTCGGCATAGACCGCCAGCGCCGCCTCGGGCGCCAGCGCGCCCGCCTGATCCAGCAGGCGCACGAAATGCAGCAGGGGGTCGTTGGCCTCCTCGGCCTCGACCTCCTCGCGGGGCAGGTAGGTGGTGGGAACGTCGGCCCCGGCATGGCCGTAAAGCCTGAGCGTGCGGATGTGCAGGAAGGCGGGCTTGCGGCGGTGGCGGACGTAGGCGGCAGCCTCCTGCGCCACGCGGTAGGTGTCGTAGAGGTCGAGCCCGTCGCAGGCGAAATATTCAAGGCCCGGGCGGGCCGAGAAGTTGGCGGCGATCCAGCCCTTCGGCGTCCTGGTCGAAATGCCGATGCCGTTGTCTTCGCACACGAACAAGAGCGGCAGCGGGATCGACTGGTAGCTGGTCCAGCCCGCGGTGTTGAACGCCCCCTGCGCGGTGGAATGGTTGGCCGAGGCATCGCCGAACGAACACATTACCAGCCCGTCATCGGCCAGCAGCCGGTGTTCGGGCGGGCGGCGGCGGGCCAGGCCGATGGCATAGGCCGCCCCGACCGCCTTGGGCAGGTGGCTGGCGATGGTCGAGGTCTGCGGCGGGATCATCAGCGCGCGCGACCCCAGCACCTTGTGTCGCCCGCCCGAAATCGGGTCTTCGGACGAGGCCGCGAAAGACAGCAGCATGTCCCACAGGATGCTCTGCCCCGGCACCTGATCGGCACGCGCGATCTGGAAGGCGGCGTCGCGGTAGTGCAGGAAGGCCATGTCATCCGGGCGCAGCGCCGCGGCCACCGCCGCCATGCCCTCATGCCCCGAAGAGCCGATGGTATAGAACCCCTGACCCGCCTTCTGCATCGCCCGGCTGGTCCGGTCCAGCGCGCGGCTGAGACAGGCGGCGCGGAAGAGGCCCACGGCCTGAGGCCCGGTCAGCGGCCCGGCGGGTGGGCGGCCCGGCGGCAGATCCCGCGCAGCCACCCGGCGCAGGAAGTTTTCATGCACGATGGCAGCGCGGTCCATTGGGAATACTCTTCGAGTTGTCCGGCTTTCATCTTGGTTCAAATATCCCCGCCGGAGGCTCTGGCGGATCGGCCGGGTGCCTCCGGCGGGGATATTTGCGCCAAGATGAAATCAGAAGAAGGCTTGCAGGCCGGTGATAGCGCGGCCGAGGATCAGGGCGTGGACGTCGTGGGTGCCCTCGTAGGTGTTCACGGTTTCCAGGTTCACCATGTGGCGCATGATCTGGTAGCCCTCCTGGATGCCGTTGCCGCCGTGCATGTCGCGGGCCCAGCGGGCGGCGTCCAGTGCCTTGCCGCAGTTGTTGCGCTTGATGATCGAGATCATCTCGGGAGCGGCGTTCGCCTCGTCGAGCAGGCGGCCGACGCGCAGGGCGGCTTGCAGGCCAAGGCTGATCTCGGTCATCATGTTGGCCAGTTTCAACTGGTAAAGCTGGGTCTGGGCCAGCGGCCGGTTGAACTGCTTGCGGTCAAGGCCGTAGTCGCGCGCGGCGTGCAGGCAGAACTCGGCGGCCCCCATCACGCCCCAGGCGATGCCGTAGCGGGCGCGGTTCAGGCAGCCGAACGGGCCTTTCAGCCCTTCGACGTTCGGCAGCAGGGCGTCTGCGCCGACCTCGACATCCTTCATCACGATCTCGCCGGTGATCGAGGCGCGCAGGGAAAGCTTGCCACCGATCTTGGGCGCCGAAAGCCCCGCCATGCCCTTTTCCAGCACGAAGCCGCGGATCTTGCCGCCATGCGCCTCGGATTTGGCCCAGACCACGAAGACATCGGCGATGGGGGAGTTGGAGATCCACATCTTGGCGCCGTTCAGCACATAGCCGTCGGCTGTCTTTTTCGCGGTGGTCTTCATGCCCGAGGGGTCGGACCCTGCCTCGGGTTCGGTCAGCCCGAAGCAGCCGATCAGGGTGCCCGCCGCAAGGCCGGGCAGATACTTCTGGCGCTGCGCTTCCGAGCCGTAGGCGTAGATCGGATACATCACGAGGCTGGATTGCACCGACATCATGCTGCGGTAGCCGCTGTCGACCCGTTCCACCTCGCGCGCGACGAGGCCGTATGCGACGTAAGACCCGCCCAGCCCGCCGTATTCTTCAGGAATGGTGACGCCCAGCAGGCCCATCTCGCCCATCTCGCGGAAGATCGCGGGGTCGGTGCTTTCCTCGCGGTAGGCATCGACCACCCTCGGCTGAAGCTTTTCCTGCGCATAGGTGCGGGCTGCGTCGCGCAGCATTCGTTCCTCGTCGGAAAGCTGGTCGTTCAGCCGGAACGGGTCTTCCCAGTCGAAGCGGCCGAGGTCGGGGGCGTCTTTCGGCTTCAGCGGGCTTTTCTGCTCGGTCATGGCGGGCTCCTGTCTGGCGGGCGGTCCGCGCCCCGGTGCCAGAGTGGCACAGCGGTGGGGGGGCGAAAAGGGGTCAGGTTCGGGCGGGAAACTCATGTCCCGCCGGTGGGGATTGCGGGCTTATTGCAGGAAACGCAGCAATGCTGTATCGAAATCCTGTTCTGTAAACATGAGTAAAAGTCATGATCGCGCCGCGCCGCTATCTGCCCTCGATCCCCTCGCTGCTGGCGCTGGAGGCGCTGGACCGGCTGGGCAGCGCCTCGGCGGTGGCGGAAGAGTTGTCGCTGACCCAAAGCGCCATCAGCCGGCAGTTGCAGGCGCTGGAGGGGCAGATGCAGGTGCAACTGCTGCTGCGCGAGCGCAAGCGGCTGGTCCTGACCCCGGCCGCGCAGGACTATGCCCGGCAGGTGCGCCACTGTCTGCAGCAGCTGGCGCAGGCCTCGCTGACGCTGCGGGCCAATCCGCGCGGCGGCAGCCTGAACCTCGCGATCCTGCCCGCCTTCGGGATGCACTGGCTGGCGCCGCGTCTGGCGCGCTTTGCCGCCCGGCACCCCGAGGTGACGGTGAACCTGTCGACCCGCCTGCGCCCGTTCGATTTCGACGCCGAGCCGTTCCATGCCGCGATTCACTACGGGCGGCAGGACTGGCCGGGGGTGGAGTATCTGCCGCTGATGGCCGAGGTGGTGGTGCCGGTGGCCGCCCCCGGCCTGCTGGCCGGGCCGGTGGCGCGGGCGGCCGATCTGCTGGCCTATCCGCTGCTGCATCTGGAAACCCGCGCCTATGCCTGGCAACGCTGGATGGCGGCGCAGGGAGTGGTGACGGCGATGCCGCAGGGCATGTTGTTCGACCAGTTCGCCACCATGACGCAGGCGGCGGTGCACGGGCTTGGGGTGGCGCTGCTGCCCGACTTCCTGATCGGGCAGGACGTGGCCGAAGGGCGGCTGGTGATCGCCCATCAAAGCCGCAGCCAGAGCGTGGGCAGCTATTATCTGGTCTGGCCCAAGGCCCGGGCCGGGGTGCAGCCGCTGGTATCTTTCCGCGACTGGATCGCGGCGGAACTGGTCAGCCAGACCTGAGGTCAGGCTTGCTGCCGGTGCAACCCTGCCATGCGTGTGCGGTCTGCCTGTGGAATGCGGCTTGCGGCGCATGACGGCGCATCCTATTTCTGCAAGTGCGAAGGGCTGAATGCCTGAAACGGAGGCTTTTCGCGCATCTGCTTGCAGCAAGAACAAGCCGATGCCCGCTTCTGGACATTCTGTCTTCTTGAAACTGCCCGGCTTGCAGCGATATTCAGCGCTGGCACGAATCTCTCAGGCTTGCTGCGCAAGCCATTGGAATGTTAAGTCTCCATGACCACTCTTCGATCCGGCACCGCCCCGATGACCCGGCGTGCCCTTCTTTCAATGGCGTCTTCGGTCGCAGCCCTTGCGGCGGCGGCCAGTCTGCCCTTTGCCGTGCGCGCCCAGGAGGCAGCGCCGGTTGATGCCGCGCCGCAGCAATTCTCGTTCGACCTGCTCAGCGCCGAGATGCGCGCCCGCGCGGCAGAGCCGCACCCCCAGCCGGTGCTGCCGCCCGGATTCCACACCGACCTGAATTATGACGACTACCGCCTGATCCGGTTCCGCCCCGACAATGCCCGCTGGTCGGACAGCGAACAGCCGTTCCGGATACATGCCTTCCACATGGGTTGGCTGTTCGGCGAGCCTGTGACCCTATATGAGGTGGTCGACGGCCTCGCCACCGAGATGCACTTCTCGACCGACGACTTCGAATACCTGAACAGTCTGGCCGAGCGCGTGCCTCTCCATCAGGAACTGCCGGGTGTCGCGGGCTTCCGGCTGCACATGCCGATGAACCGGCTCGACATCTTTGACGAGCTGGTGGCCTTTCTGGGTGCCAGCTATTTCCGCGCGCTGGGGCAGGGCAACGCCTACGGCATTTCCGCCCGCGGGCTGGCGCTGAACACCGCCTCGTCGCAACCCGAGGAATTTCCGCGCTTCTCGCGCTTCTATCTGGAAAGGCCGCTGCCGGGCAGCCTGTCGGTGGTGGTCTGCGCCGCGATGGAAAGCCCCAGCGTCACCGGTGCCTACCGTTTCGTCATCACCCCCGGGGCGGCGACGGAGATGGAGATCACGGCGCGGCTGTTCTTCCGGTCGGACGTGGCGCAGATCGGTGTGGCGCCGTTGACCTCGATGTTCCTGTTCTCCGAAAAGAACCGGGCCGAGTTCGACGATTACCGTCCCAATGTGCATGACAGCGACGGGCTGCGCATCACCCGCGCCGATGGCGACATCCTGTGGCGGCCGCTGAACAATCCGCCGCATCTGGCGGGGTCGTATTTCGTCGAGCACGCGCCGCGCTCCTTCGGGCTGCACCAGCGCGACCGTGCCTTCGACAGCTATCAGGACACCGGGGCCCGATACGAGCACCGCCCCTCGCTCGAGGTGGAGCCGATCGGCGACTGGGGCAAGGGCGCGGTGCGGCTGGTCGAAATACCCACGAGGCTGGAAGGCAATGACAACATCGTGGCCTTCTGGGTGCCCGAAATCGGGGCCAAGGCGGGCGACTCGCGGGAATTCGCCTATCGGTTGCGCTGGGGCGCCCTGCCACCTGTTGCGGGCGAACCGATGGCCTATGTATTCGAGACGCGCTCGGGCGTCGGCGGTGTCTCGGGCGTCGAAAGCCGGGGCGACATGCGCAAATTCGTGATCGACTTCAAGGATGGCCTGCTGGCCGCCCTGCCCGGAGACGCGGAACTTACGCCGGTCACGAGCGTTCAGAACGGACAAATCGTCACCACGGTGCTGGAAAAGATCGAAGGCACCCCGATCTGGCGTCTTGTGCTGGACGTGTCCGCCGCTTCGGGGGCGACCGTCGAACTGGGGGCCCATGTCGCCGGATACGGGCGCAAGCTGACGGAAACCTGGCTTTATCAATGGATCAACGCATGATGCCGAACCTGTCTACCTCCATCGAAGCGGATCTTGACCGTGTGACGCGCAGCATCGGCCTGCCGCCGGACGCGCCGCTTGCGATGCCCAAACAGGTGCTTGAGGTGCAGCCGCGCCCGTTGCTGCGGCCGTTCCTGTTGCGCCTGACCGGGCTGCGGGCTGCCGGGGCAGGAAACTGACACATGCCCACCGCGTCGGCAGATCGGGCGGGCGTGCTGCTGGCACGCAGCGTCGGCTTCCTGCTCAGCCTCGTCTCGGCTGTGGGCGCGGGTCTGCTGTTCTTGCAGTTCGGCGCGTCCGACGGGCTGGATGCGTTCGACGTGGTGCGCAGCGTGCTGATCCTGGCCTCGACCTTCTGGCTTGCCTGGGGGGCGGCGCAGGGCATTCTGGGGCTGATGACACGGCCAAAGCCGCCGCGCCGACGGCTTGACGGCCCGATCCGGGGCCGAACCGCCATTCTGGTGCCGGTCTACAACGAAGACCCGGTGACCACCTTTTCGCGCATCGCCGCCATGGATGCCTCGGTCGCGGCGGCGCTTGACGCGGCCGGGTCGGATGCACAGGTGCATGTGGCGATCCTGTCCGACACGCGCGATCCGGCCATCGCCGCGCGCGAACAGCTGTGGTTCCTGCGCCTGCTGCGCGAACGGGACGGGCAGGGCCGGATCTTCTACCGCCGCCGGGTGCTGAACACCGGGCGCAAGGCGGGCAACATCGAGGATTTCGTGCAGACCTCGGGCGCGGCCTACGACTACGCGCTGATCCTCGATGCCGACAGCCTGATGGAAGGCGAAACCATCCTGGAAATGATCCGCCGGATGGAGGCCGAGCCCCGGCTGGGCCTGTTGCAGACCGTGCCAAAGGTGGTGCGTGCACGGGCCCGCTTCGGCCGTGCGATGCAGTTTTCGGCCGCCTTCTTCTCGCCTGTCTATGCGCGCGGCCTTGCCATGATGCAGGGCGATACCGGCCCGTTCTGGGGCCACAACGCCATCGTGCGGGTGCGCGCCTTTGCCGAAAGCTGCGGGTTGCCGGAGCTTTCCGGCCGCCCGCCGTTCGGCGGCCATGTCATGAGCCATGACTATGTCGAGGCGGCGCTGCTGGCGCGTGCGGGCTGGGTGGTGCGGCTGGACGACGATCTGGGCGGGTCTTTCGAGGAAGGTCCGGAAAACCTGATCGACCATGCCAAGCGCGACCGCCGCTGGTGCCAGGGCAACCTGCAACACGCCCGCATCATCGGCGCGCCGGGGCTGAAGCCGTGGAGCCGCTTCGTGTTCCTGCAGGGCATCCTCGCCTATATCGCGCCGCTGTTCTGGCTGGGCTTCCTTCTGGCGTCGATTGCCGCGCCGGTGTTCGCTCCGCCGCTCGATTATTTCCCGGTGCCCTACTGGCCGTTCCCGGTGTTTCCCAGCGACGAGACGTGGAAGGCGATCGGCCTTGCCATCGGGGTGTTCGGCCTGCTGCTGGCACCGAAGCTGCTGGTGGCGCTGGATGCCGCGATCCGGGGCAGGGCGCGCGGTTTTGGTGGGGCGCCGCGTGCGATGACCTCGACGCTGGTCGAGCTTCTGTTCTCGTCGATCACCGCGCCGATCCTGATGATGTTCCAGACCCGCTCGGTGATGCAGGTGCTGCTGGGGCGCGATGGCGGCTGGCCCACCAACAACCGCGGCGACGGGCGGTTGAGCCTGGCCGAGGCGTGGTCCGCCAGCCACTGGATCGTGACCTCGGGCCTGCTCGGCCTTTGGGCGACCTGGCACTTTGCGCCGGGGCTGGTTCCGTGGCTTCTGCCGGTGGCGCTGCCGATGATCCTGGCGCCGGTGGTGATCTCATGGTCCTCGCGCCCCGGCCGGTCGGCGCTGTTCACCACGCCGACCGATCTGGCGGAAAGCCCGGTGATGCAGATGCAGGCGCGCATCCTGGCGGCATGGACGGGCGAGGTGGCGGATGCTTCACCAGCCCAGCCGCCCGCGCCCGCTGAACCCGCAGCCGCACAGAAAGCCGCGATCCATGCCTGAACCGATGCACATGCCCCTCCCGATCGGCCGCGACCCGCGGCTCGACCTGTTTCGCGGCCTGGCCCTGGTGTTGATCTTCATCAACCATGTGCCGGGCACGATCTACGAGTCGGTCACCACGCGGAACTTCGGCTTTTCCGACGCGGCCGAGGCGTTTGTTCTGATGTCGGGCCTTGCCGCCGCGCTGGCCTATGGCCCCGACTTCCAGGCGGGTGCCGTCGCGCGCGGGGTGCGCAGGCTGTGGGGCCGGGCATGGACGCTGTATCTGGTGCATCTGATGACGACGGTCTGCGCCATCGGCATCGCCGCCGGGGCGGCGCTGTGGTTCGGCGCGACGCAACTGCTGGGGGAAAACCAGCTTGGCGTGCTGTTCGAACAGCCGTTGGGGTTTCTGGTCGGCATTCCGCTGCTGACGCATCAGCTGGGCTATGCCAACATCCTGCCGATGTATGCCGTGCTGCTGCTGGCAACGCCGCTGATGCTTCTGCTTGGCCAGCGCGCGCCGCGGCTGCTGCTGGCACTTTCGGTGGCACTCTGGGCTTTTTCGGGGCAGTTCAGGCTGGACCTGCCGAATTACCCGACGCCGGGGGGGTGGTTCTTCAACCCTCTGGCATGGCAACTGATCTTCGTGGTCGGCCTGCTGACCGGGCTGGCGATGCGCGCGGGGCGTCGGCTGGTGCCGGTTTCGCGCGGGTTGCAGGTGCTGGCGCTGGGATGGCTGGTGCTGTCGTTCTTCTGGGTATGGGTGCCCGGCCTTGCGGCCCCGCTGAACCATGCGATGTGGGTCGGCGCGCAGCACGGCGTGCCGTTCTCGCTGCATTCCTTCGACAAGACCTACCTTGGCGCGCCGCGCCTGCTGCATATCCTGGCGCTGGCCTATCTGGTGACCTGCGTCCCGGGCCTGCGCCAGGCGGCGGCGGGGTGGCTCGCGCGACCGCTGGTGCTGCTGGGGCGGCATTCGCTGCCGGTGTTCGCGTTGGGCACGGTGCTGTGCTTCCTGATGCAGGCGATCAAGGACGTGGCGCCACCCGGTCTGGGCCTCGATACGGCGCTGATCTTCGGCGGGCTGGGCCTGCAACTGGCGCTGGCTTTCGTGCAGGAGCATTGGCGCGACAACCGCCCGCCTGCGCGCGCCGCGACCCCGGCCGCGGTGGCGGCGACCCCTCAGGCGGCCTGATCGCCCAAATCTTCTACGAAGATTTGCGCCCGGCCCCCGGGCGGTGTTTCTTCGTAGAAGAAACGGGTTGCTCAGCCGGGCTTGCGGGCGCGCAGGTGGGTCGGGCAATGCTCGCCGATGTCCAGCACCGGGATCATCCGTTCCCAGAGCGCGATGTTGCTGGTCACGAACGCCGGCCCCACGAGCCGCGCCGCCGCCTCACCCGCCGCCCCGCGCATCCGGGCAAGCTCGGCCCGCGCCTGCTCGTGATACCACGCATTGCGGCTGGTGGTCGCAATGTGTTCGCCATCGCCCCCAGCGCCGCGATCCGGGCGAAATCGCCCGCGTGCACCACCTGCAGATGCGCCAACTGGTGCAGCGCGGGCCAGGCGCCGTTGGCAGCCCGTGCGATCTCAAGCCCATCCAGCGCCGCCCGCGCCGCCCGGTCACCGATCACATGGACATGGATCTGGAACCGCGCGGCATCCAGCGCGGTAAAGAGTTCGGCAATCTTTTCCGGCGGATACATCAGCGGCGCATTGCCGCCCGCCGCATCGGCATAGGGCGCGATCATCGCCGCCGTGCGGTTCTCCAGCACGCCATCGAGAAACACCTTGGCCGAGGTGATGCAAAAATCGCCCCCCGCCGCCGCCCTGAGCGCGCACAGTCGCGCCACCACCGAGGCGGCGGTATCGGTCGGACAGACCGCCGCCGCCCCCGCCACCCGCAGCGTCAGCCCGCCCGCCCGGTCCAATCCGGAGTATGCCGCAAAGTGCTGGTCCTTGATCTGGGGGTCGAGAATGCCGGTGATGCCGTGGCGGTTGGCATGGGCCTGCCCGGCGATCAGCCCCGCCACCCATGTCGCCTCGGGCACCTCGGGCAGGTGCGGGCGGGCCCAGGAGATCGCATCCTCGTGCAGCATCCCGGTCGTCTCGCCCGCCGCATCGCGCACGAAATGGCCGTTCGGCGGGTCTGGCGTGTCGCGCCCCAGACCGGTCAGCGCAATCGCCGCCGAGTTCAGGCAGGCGTTGTGGAAGCTGGAATCATAAACAATGCAGGGCCGGTCCGGCACCGCCGCATCCAGCACGGCCCGGGTCAGGTTGTGGTCGCCGAACAGCCCCGGCCGCCAGCCGGTGCCCGTCACCAGCGGGTCGGCCGACCCTGCCGCATGGGCCGCGAGCAGCGCCTGAAGGTCGGCAACCGTCTCTGCCGCCCCCAGCGCGGCCGCGGCGATCAGGTCGGTGCCGCCGTCCAGCAGATGCACATGCGCGTCCTGGAACCCCGGCAGCACCAGCCGCCCGCCCGCGTCGATCACGCTGCACCCAGGTGCTGCCCTGTCCAGCATCGCCTGCGTTGTCCCCAGCGCCAGAATCCGCCCGCCCGCAACCGCCAGCGCCTGCGCCCGGGGGCGGGCGGCATCCATCGTGCGGATATCGGCGTTGATCAGGATCAGATCGGCCAGCATTCACGCCCCATCCGCAGCGCGTCGAGCACGGGCCAGTCGCCGGAAGGAATAACCCGGGCGGGCGCTTTCACATCCGCCGTCCAGCCATAGAGGCACAGGAACGGCACCGCGCCGACCTTGGTGGCATGGGGTGCGTCGGGCTCGTTCCACACCGGCTGATGCGCGGGCTTCACGGTCAGCGCGTCGCCGGGGCGGAAGCGCCAGCCGTGCGGGCCGGTCAGCGGCGCGTAAAGCTCGGGCGCCTTGTGGTGGTGGTCGCGGTAGAAGACATGCGGCGCCACCAGAAACAGCCCGAAGTCGAAGCCTTCCGCCACGATCGGCCCGGCCTCGCCCACCACGATGCAATAGGCATTGCCCGCAAGGAAGGTTGCCCCGATATCCTCGGCCGGATAGTCGTCGAACGTCGCCCAGTCCAGATGCGGCACGGCGGCGGCGATGGCTGCGGCCAGCGCCGGATGGGTGAGCGCCAGGGGTGCCAGCGCCGACCCCAGATGCGCGTCCACCACCGCGTTGCCGCGCCCCAGCACCCGCACCGCGCCGCCGCCAAAGCGCCCCAGCCCGGCGCGCACCTCGGCCACGCCGGGGCCGGGCAGGGTGGCGATGTAACGGTCGGCCTCGGCCACCAGCGCCCGGACCGCGGCTTCCGGCCCCGGCACGCAAGCGGCCCGGATCTCGGCCCCCAGCCCGCGCGCCGCCAGCAAAGCGGCGGGATCTTCGCCATCCAGCGGCGCGCAGATCCGGTAGACCTCCAGCGCCGCATCCGACAACTTACCCTGCCGGTGCAGCGCCATAGCCGCGCCGTAGCGCAAGCGCCCCGGCCCCGGCACGCCGGGCGGGGTCGTCAGATGGGCCAGTGTCATGTCGTCGGTCATCGGTCCCTCATTGGTTGGCCCGGTAGGCCATCTGCATGTCACGCTCGCGCCGCCGCTCGGCCCGGTGCAGCAGCCAGCCCGCCAGCGCCACCCCGATGCCGACGATCACCACCGTGATCGTGGCCAGCGCGTTGATGTCGGGCGTCACCCCCAGCTTGACCTTCGACCAGATCAGCAGCGGCAGCGTGGTGTTGCCCGGCCCGGTGGTGAACTGGGTGATCACCACGTCATCCAGACTGATGGTGAAGGCCAGAAGCCACCCCGACAGGATCGCGGGGCTGATCACCGGCAGGGTGATGTCACGCAGCACCTGCCAGGGGCGCGCGCCAAGGTCCATCGCCGCCTCCTCGATCGCGGGGTCGGCCTGCACCAGCCGCGAATGGACGATGGTCGTCACGAACACCATGGAAAAGGTGATGTGCGCCAGCGTGATTGTGGTGAAACCGCGCTGCCCCGGCCAGCCGATCCATTCCGCCATCAGGATGAACAGCATCAGCGCCGAGATGCCGGTGATCACCTCGGGCATGATCAGCGGCGCGGTGACCAGCCCGGAAAACAGCACCCGCCCGTGAAAACGGCGAAACCGCGCCAGCGCCAGCCCGGCCAGCGTGCCCAGCACCGTCGCCGCCGTGGCCGACACCAGCGCGATCTGCAAGGACAGCAGCGCCGCGCGCACCACCTGGTCGTTGCCCAGCAGCGCCACATACCACTTGGTCGAGAACCCGCCCCAGACCGTCGCCAGCCGCGAGGCGTTGAAGGAATAGACCATCATCGACAGGATCGGGATGTAGAAGAAGGCAAAGCCGAAACACAGCACCGAAATCAGGAACACCGGGCGGCGGTTCATCTCCCACCCCCCCGCCCGGCCTTGCCCTGAAAATGGGTAAAAGCCATCATCGGCAGCACCATCAGCACCAGCAAGGCCACCGCCACGCTCGACGCCATCGGCCAGTCGCGCGCCGAGGCGAACTCGTCCGAGATCACCCGCCCGATCATCGGCCGCCCGGCATCGCCCACCAGCGAGGGGATGATCAGCTCGCCCGCCGCCGGGATGAACACCAGAAGGCCACCCGCGATGATCCCCGGCACCGACTGCGGCAGCGTCACGTCCAGAAACACCCGGAACGGCCGCGACCCCAGATCCATCGCCGCCTCGTCCAGAGTGCGGTCGAGCTTCTCCAGATTCGCGTAAAGCGGCAGGATCATGAAGGGCAGGTAGGTATAGACCGTGACCAGCACGACCGCGAAACTGCTGTTCATCATCGGGATCGACCGCAGCGCCCATTCGGCCGGCACCATCGCGTTGTAGGCCCCGGTCAGCAGCTTGTTGAACCAGCTGTTCGACCCCATCAGCCCCATCCAGGCATAGACCCGCAGCAGGAACGAGGTCCAGAACGGCAGGATCACCAGCATCAGCAGCACGTTGCGCCAGCCCTTGCCGATCCGCGTCAGCGCCAGCGCCATCGGATAGCCGATCATCAGGCAGAACAGCGTCGCAAGCCCCGCATTCACCAGCGAGATACCGAAGGCCCGCGCGTAAAGACTGTCGCTGAACAGCCGGGCATAGCCTTCGGTGTTCAGCAGCGGATGCTCCCCGCCGAACGAAAACGGCGGCGCGGTGGGGGTGCGCGTGGCGAAACTCATCGCCACCACGATCAGGAATGGGATCAGGAAGAACAGCACGAGCCACAGATAGGGCGCGCCGATCACGATGTCGGACCAGCCGCGCCGGTTGAACCAGTCCGCCAGCCTGCGCCCGATCCTCATCCGCACCCTCCCCTCATCCCCGCAGCCACCCCTTCTTCTTTCCAGAACATCCCCGCCGGAGGCTCCGCCGGTCCGGCCCGGTGCCGCAGCCGGGCACCGCGCGCGCCCTCTCATCCCCGCCCATTCTTCTGTTCTCAAATATCCCCGCCGGAGGCTCCGCCCGCTCCGCCAGAGCCCGCGCCTGAAGGCCGGTCCTCACGCCGCCAGCACGATGGCCGAGCCCGGCTCGAACCGCAGCCACACCGCATCCTCCCAATCCGCCACCCGGTCGCCGTCACCGCCGCGCCGGGCGTTCACGGCATGGACCGCCACCAGCGCGCCGGACGCCAGCGTGACACGGTAAAGCGAGTCCTTGCCGAAATAGGCCAGATCCTTCACCACACCGGCCAGCACGTTGCCGCCCTCCAGCGGCGTGCGGGAAATGCTGATCTTTTCGGGGCGCAGCGCCAGTGTCACCGGCTGCCCGGCCACCAGCCCCGGCACGGCGCGGGCCTGCACCGCTCCGCCCATCGCGGGCACGTCCACACGCACCTGCCCGCCCTCCACCGCCTGCACCACGCCATCGAAGAAGGTGATCGACCCGATGAACCCTGCCACGAAGCGGCTGGCGGGGTATTCGTAGATCTCGGTCGAGGTGCCGACCTGCTTCACCTCGCCCCGGTCCATCACCGCGATGCGGTGCGACAGGGTCATTGCCTCCTCCTGGTCATGGGTCACCACGATGAAGGTCACACCCATCCGGTCCTGGATGCTCATCAGCTCGAACTGGGTATGCTCGCGCAGCTTCTTGTCGAGTGCCGCCAGCGGCTCGTCCAGCAGCAGCAGCTTCGGCGCCCGCGCCAGCGCCCGGGCCAGCGCCACGCGCTGCCGCTGCCCGCCCGAGATCTGGTGCGGCTTGCGCCCCGCCAACTCGCCCAGTTGCACGAGGTCCAGCATCTCGCGCACCCGGTCGCGGCGCTGCGCTGGCGTCATCGCTTCGTGCTTCAGGCCGTAGCCCACGTTCTGCTCCACCGTCATGTGCGGAAACAGGGCATAGCTCTGGAACATCATGTGGACCGGGCGCGCCCAGGGCGGCACGCCGCCCATGTCCTGCCCGTCGATGAAGATGCGCCCGGCGGTCGGCGTCTCGAACCCCGCCAGCATCCGCAACAGGGTGGTCTTGCCGCAGCCCGACCCGCCCAGCAGCGAGAAGATCTCGCCCTTGCCGATCTCCAGGCTGACATTGCGCACCGCCTGAAAGGTGCCGAAGGCTTTGCTGACCCCCTCGATCCGGATGAAGGGCTGCGGCGCAGCGGGGTCCATGCTCAGCCGGACTTGATCGTGGTCCAGGCCCGGGTCAGCGCCCGTTCCTGCGCGTCGCTCATCGGTTTGGGCGCCCAGAGCCGTGCCGTGGTTTCCGCATCGGGGTAAACCGCCGGATCGTTGAAGATCGCCGGATCGACCAGCCCGTTCGCGGCCTTGCTGGCATTGGCGTAGCCGGTGAAATCGGTGCAGGCGGCAATCACCTCGGGGCGCAGCAGGAAGTCGATGAAGGCATAGGCATTGTCCCTGTTCGGCGCGTCGGTCGGAATCGCCATCACGTCGAACCAGGCGGGCGCGCCGGTCATTGGCACATGGTAGGCCAGGTTCATCTCGATCCCCGCCTCGGCCGCGCGGGCCTTGGCCACCGCATAATCGCCCGACCAGCTGTTGACCACGCACAGCTCGCCATTCGGGATCGCGTTCAGGTAGTTGGCATTGTCGAAGGTGCGGATATGCTCGCGGATCGGCCTGAACGCCTCGATCACCCTGTCGTAGTCGGCCACATCGGTGGTGTCGCCATCAAGGCCCAGATACTTCAGCACCACCAGCATGATGTCGGTCGGGCTGTCGAGGATCGAGATGCCGCAATCGGCGAGCTTGGCTGCGTTCTCCGGCTTGAAGAGCAGGTCGAGGCTGGCCAGGTCGGCGTCGGGAATGCGTTCCTTCACCAGATCGACATTGTAGGTGAACCCGACCGAGCCCCACATGTAGGGCACGCCGTATTGCACGCCCGGGTCCCAGCCTTCCATCACGGCCAGGATCGCGGGGTCGAGGTTGTCCCAGCCAGTCAGCCGCGCCCGGTCAAGCTTGCTGTAGACCCCGGCCGTGATCATCTGCGGCTGGCTGATGCCCGCGGTGAACACCACGTCGTATCCGGTCGAGCCTGCGAGCATCTTGGCCTGCATCTCCTCGGCAGACGGATAGGTGTCGTAGGTCACGCCAATACCGGTGGCCGCCTCGAAATCGGCCAGCGTGGTCTCTCCGATGTAGTCGGCCCAGTTGTAGACGTTGACGGTGCCCGCCTGCGCCCAGGACGGGCGCACATGCGGCAGGGCGAGCGCGCTGCCAAGGCCCAGCAGGGTGGAACGTCGGGTCGTCTCATCGCACTACCTCCGGTTCTTTCAATGGAAAGGTTAGGATCGGTGGCCGGTTCTGCCAAGCATTTCCGCGTTGGCGGCGGCCATTGCAACCTCTGGTGGCGCATGGTCCAGCGTCATCACCGGCAGGATGCGGCGCAACTGGTCGTGATGCGCCCGCACGCCGTATTCCAGATCCGACAGGTGGAAGGCGTCGAACGCCTGCGACTTCATCGACTCGTTGGACCAGATCGAAAGCTGCCGGTCCTCGGCCGAGGTTTCGCGGTCGATCCGGCAGGCCAGATGGCGCGCCACCCGCATCGCGCGGCTTTCGTGCGGGCGGCGGTAGATCCGGCCCGTCAGGCGGGTCAGTCCCGGCGAGACCGGGACTTCCTGATAGAACTGCACGCTTTCGGGGGTGAAGGCGAAAACCGCGTTGGGAAACAGGCCGTAATACGTCCAGGCCCGGCGCAGGTGCGGCGGCAGCCAGTCCTGCACCGGGGCCAGTGCCAGATAGTGCCGCACCGACCAGCGCCGACCCGGCTGATCTCCGATCTCCGCGATGGATTGCGACAGCCCGTCGGGAAAGGTCAGGTCGCGGTAGGTCCGGCCATAGAGGTCTTGCAGCGCCGGATGCGCCATCGCGACGTGATACCCCTCGTTATCCACGTCGCGCACCGATTTCCAGTTGACCGGCAGCGTGGTGCCCCAGCCTGCCGTCTGCACCGGCAGCACCTCGGTCGTCCGGTAGGCCGCGAAATCGGCGTCGAAGGGCGCCAGCCAGTCGGCCAGCGCAGGCTGCGGCCCCGGCAGGAAGCGCAGGAAGATGAAGCCATGCCGCAGCGCCAACTCGACCGGCTTCAGCCCGAAGCGGGCGCGGCGTCACGCTGACCGGCAGCATCAGCTTGGCATATTGCAGTTCTCGCAGCGCGTAGATCTCGACCCAAAGGTTGCCGCTGGTCTGATGCGGGCGGCGAAGATGGGCGATGGCGATGTTGCGCTTGGTGGCGGGCGACCAGGCGGCGGCGGTGATGTGGCCAACCTCGATCCGCCGGTCGAGGTAGATCAGCGCCCCCTCCGCCGCGACGTTGCCCGCGACATCCAGCCCGACCAGCGCCCAGCGGCTGCTGCCCGTATCGCGTTCGGCCAGCAGGGCGCGCCTGCCGGTGAAATGCCCCTTGTCCCAGTCGATCATCCAGTCAAGGCCCAGTTCGAACGGCGAGCGTGCCCGGTCCTCGCGCACCGCCTGATCGGCCGGGATGAAATCCATGTTGGTGATCAGGAACCCGGCCTCGATCCGCGCGAGGTTCAGCGCGTCGGTGCCAATCGGCCGGATACCATAAAGCGCCCCGGCGTCCATCAGCGCATCCCAGAGCGGCAGCGCCTGATCAGGTTTAGCCCAGAGTTCATACCCCAGATCGCCGGTGAAGCCGGTGCGCGAAATGGTTATTTCGCCGCCCTGAAACACAAACCGCGCCATGCGGAAGGGCTTCAGCGCCGACACATCGAACCCTGCCAGCCCCAGCACCGTGGCGCTGCACGGCCCCTGCAGGCTCAGCGTCGCGATGTTGTCGGTGACTTCGGCCACCGCCACGTCATACCCCAGCGCGGAATCCAGCAGCCATCCGCTCCGCCGCGTTCCAGCCCGCCGCGCCGGAGATGCCGCCGCCGGGGTGCGAGCCCGCGCCCGCCAGCCACAGGCCGGGCAGGGGGGTGGCATACTGCGCGGCCCCGGGCAGAGGACGCAGGAACAGCATCTGTTCCACCGCCAGCTCGCCATGATGCCAGTTGCCGCCGGGCATGGCGAAGCGGTCCTCGACGTCATGGGGCATCAGCAGTTCGGCATGGGCGATCAGCCCGCGCAGGCCGGGGGCGTGGGCCTCCAGCACGCTCAGGGTGTTTTCCAGCATCTGCGCCCTCGCCGCATCGCGCCCGGCGCGGGGGGCGTGCGGCGCGAACTGCACGATGGCCGACAGGACGTGATGGCCGTCGGGGGCCATCGCAGCGTCGTGCGCCGAAGGCAGCACCGCCTCCAGCACCGGCACCGTCGGCACCTCGCCGTATTTCACCGCGTTGAAGGCGGTTTCCACCGCGCGCACCGAGGGTGCGATCACCAGACGGGCCGTCAGGTCGGCGCCGCGGAAATCCGGCGTGCCGCGCAAGGCGAGATGCAGCTTGGCCGCCCCGCCGCGCGACCGGATCTGCTGCGTGCGCCGGAAGAACCCGGCATCGAGATGCGCAGGCCCCACCAGTTGCCGGAATGTCGTGGCGGGGTTGATGGCGCTGACCACCGTGCGCGCGCGGATCTCCTCGCCGCTGTCAAGCTGCACGCCCACCGCGCGGTCGCCCTCGACCAGCACCCGCGCCACCTTTGCCCCGCAGTGCAAAGTGACGCCCGCCGCCTCGGCCGACCGCGCCATGGCCTGCGCCACCGCCCCCATGCCGCCTTGCGGCAGCCGCACCGCGCCCCCGCCGACCGAAAGCCGGTTCAGCAGCAGCATCAGCGAATTGGGCGAGCGTGGCCCGAGCCAGGCCCCAAGCGTAGCATCGAACGCCAGCGCGCCGCGCAGGCGGTCGTCGGTCAGCTCGTCTTCCGGCACGTCGGCGACGTTGATCAGGATCATCCGCAGGAATTCGCGGAACTCCGTCTTGCCCAACCCGCGCAGCCCGAAGCCCGCCCGCGCCAGCCGCAGCCAGTCGTTGCCCGCACCACGTGCCAGGCGCGGCGGTGTCATGGCGCGGAAGGGGGCCAGCACCCCGGCAAAGGCCAGCAGGCGGGCGTGCAGCGCGGCCCATGCTGCCCCGTCCGGCCCGCCCGACAATTGCGCGCCCCGGATGGTCAGCGGCTCCCCGGCTGCCAGCGCCACGGTCGGCAGCGCGGCCCCCAGCGCCAACCCGTGCCGCGCCAGCCCCATGCCCTCGGTCACCCTTGGATCGAGGTTCATGACCAGATGCGCCAGCCCCGACACGCGGTCCCGGCGCGAATTCAACCGTGGCAGCACCCCCACCCGGCACCGCACCGGCCTCCAGCACCACGACCTTGCGCCCCGACCCGGCCAGCCGCGCGGCGCAGGCCAGCCCGTTGCTGCCGCCGCCGATGATGATCGCGTCAGAGCACGGCATAAGCGTCGCTCATCTTCGCGGGCAGGCGGGCCTCGCGCAGCACCTCGGCGGCGGCATTGCGCCCCGGCGCGCCCATCACCCCGCCGCCGGGATGGGTGGAAGACCCGCAGATCCACAGGTCGCGGATCGGGCTGCGATAGTTGGCATATCCCGGCACCGGGCGGTTGAACAGCAGCTGGTCGAAGGTCAGTTCGCCCTGGAAGATGTTGCCTTCGGTCAGGCCGACCTCGGCCTCAAGTTCGCGTGGCGTGCGAACTTCGACGTGCAACACCTTGTTTTTAAATCCGGGTGCGTAGGTCTCGATCTGGTCGAGACAGGTCTGCCCGAAGGCGTCGCGGTCGGCATCCGTCCAGTCCTCACCCCCGATCCGGGGCGGGGCGTATTGCACGAAGCATGACATGAAGTGCTTGCCGGGCGGCGCCATGGTCGGGTCGATCATCGTCGGGATCATCACGTCCTGGAAAGGGTCGCGGCTGAAACGGCCGTCTTTCCAGTCGTCATAGGCGCGCTCCATCCGCTCGATCGAGTCGGTGAAATGCAGGTCGCCCTTCAGCATCGGCGCGCCTGCGGGCAGGGCGGGAAACTCGGGCGGGCCATCAAGCGCGATGTTCAGCTTGCCGGATGATCCCCGGATCTTGAACGCCTTGACCCGGCGCAGGAAGTCGCCGGGCAACTCGGCGGCATCGACGTGTTTCAGGAAGGTGCGCTTGACATCCATGTTGGAGATCACCCGGCGGCCCGCAACCTCGGTGCCATCCTCCAGCACCACCCCCACCGCCCGGCCTGCGCGGACCAGAATCCGCTCGACGCCCTGACCTGCGCGAATCTCTCCCCCCGCCGCCGCCAGCGATTTCGCCAGCGCCTGCGTCACCGACCCCATGCCGCCGCGCGCGAAGCCCCAGGCGCCGACGTTGCCATCGACATCGCCCATGTAGTGGTGCAGCAGCACATAGGCCGACCCCGGCGACATCGGCCCCAGCGCGGTGCCGATGATCGCCGACACCGCGAGATAGGCCTTGATCACCGGGTTCTCGAAATACTCGTCGAGATAGTCGGAAATGCTCATGGTCCAGAACCGGATCATCTCGCAGATCTGGCTTTCCGACAGGGCGAACAACTGGCGGCCCAGAAAGGCCAGTTCGCCCAGATCGCGCGGGCGAAAGCTGGCCGGGTCGGGCGGGGTGCGCATCAGCAGCGGGCGGATGAAGCGGCAATGGCGCAGGATGTCGCGCGCGTAGCGGTCGTAGCTTTCGGCATCGCGCGCCGAATGGCGGGCGAATTCGCGGCGGTTGGCGTCGTGGTCGCGGAACATCGCGAGATAGCCGCCACCTTGCGTCAGCACCGCGCCGCCCTCGTAGGGCAGGATCTGCAGGCCGTGTTTCGGCAATTCCAGATCGCGCATGATCTCGGGCCGGAACAGGCTGCTGACGTAGGAGCAGTTGGAGTAGGTGAAGCCCGGATGAAGCTCGCGGCTGACCGTCGCGCCGCCGCGCCGCCGATCCAGTCGTTCTTTTCCACCACGCAGACCCGCATCCCGGCGCGGGCGAGGTAGCAGGCCGTCACCAGCCCGTTGTGCCCCGCGCCGATGATCACGGCGTCGTAAATCATGCCGCCGCCACCTGTTCCAGCGTCAGGTCCACCGCCGTTTCAAACGCGGCCAGCGTGTCGGACAGGCAGGCCGCGTCATGCGCCTCGCAGATGAACCACGGCTCGCGGCTGTCGGGTTCGCAGATGATGCCAAGGTCGTGCAGGTGCAGCGCCATGGTGTCGTAGAAGGTGTAGTCCGAAAGCTTCCAGTCGCGGTAATTGTCGGGCGCCTGCTCGGCAAAGAACAGGCCGAACATGCTGGAATGCCCGGTGAAGGAATGGACGATGCCGCGCCTCTTCAGAATGGCCGACAACCCCGCCTTCAGGCTTTCGCCATAGGCGGCAATGGTTTCCAGCGCCGGGGTTTCGTCGAGGATGCGCAGGCATTCCTCGGCGGCGGCAAGGCTGACCGAATGCGCGGTATAGGTGCCGCCATGCGCCGCGCCGCCAAAGCGGAAGGTGCGCATCACCTCCTCGCGCCCGGCAATGGCGGCGATGGGGTAGCCGTTGGCCATCGCCTTGGCGAAGGAGGCGACATCGGGCACCACCCCGTGCAGCGACTGCACGCCGCCCCGCGCGACGCGAAAGCCGGTCTTGACCTCGTCGATGATCAGCAGCACGCCGTAGCTGTCGCACAGGCTGCGCGCCAGCCGGACGAATTCGGTGGTGGCAGAGATGCCGCAGCAGTTGCCCTGGATCGGCTCGATCAGCATGGCGGCAAGGGTGTTGCCGTGCTTTCTGAACGCATCCTCCAGCCGCTGCGGGTCGTTCATCGGCGTCAGGTGCGCCAGCGCCTTCAGGTCTTGCGGGATGCCCCTGGAATAGGCGACGACCTGCGGCTCGTCCGCACCGCCCGGCTGCCAGTCCGCCAGATTGACCATCCACATCGCGGCATCGAACAGCCCGTGATACGACCCCTCGATCAGCAGGTAGCTTTCCCGCCCGGTGTGGGCCCGGGCAAGACGCAGGGCCGCCATCACCGCCTCGGTGCCCGAGTTGGAAAAGCGCACGAGGTCCATCCCCGGCACCATCCTGGCGATCCGGTCGGCCACGACCAGTTCACGCTCGGTCGACAGCGCGAAGACGCCGCCGACGTTCATGCCGCGCACCGCCGCCGCATCGACGCGCGGGTCGCCATAGCCGAGGATCGCCGGGCCATAGCCCAGCCGGTAATCGACATAGCCGTTGCCGTCGATGTCCCAGAACCGCGCACCCTTGCCGTGATCGACATAGATCGTGCGGTCCTCGCCCCAGTAGCGGAAGCTCGACGCCACCCCCAGCGGCAATCGTTTCACCGCCCGGGCGTAATGGGCGTTCGATTTCGTCAGGTCGCGGATCGGTTTGCGCATCGGTCAGGCTTTCGGTTCGGATGCCGCGCATCCGGGCAGGGGCGTCGGCCCCCGGGTTCATGCCGGTCATGGCCAGAAATGGCCCCGGCAGGCTCAGGATGACCCCGTATTGACTGGCCTGTCAATCAGAATGCGGCTATCGTCCCGCCGCATCCGCCCCTTTCATCCGGTGCGCAATTGCCTAGATATGACCCCACGCCGCCCGTGGCCGGAGCATTCCCCGTGACAAACCCCGACACCGCCCCCGATTTCGACCCCGATCCGCCAAAGGCCGACCCCGCGCCGCGCAAGCTGTCGCGCGAGGCGCGCCGCAGCCAGCTGATCGAGGCGACCATCGAGGTGCTGGCCACCCGCGGCTACGCCCGCACCACCCTGACCGAGGTGGCGGGGCTGGCGGGGCTGTCGCACGGGCTGGTGAACTTCCATTTCCAGACCAAGGAAAAGCTGCTGACCGAAACGCTGCTCTATCTGGCGCAGGAATACCGCGACAACTGGCTGGCAGCACTGGAGGCGGCGCCGAAAGACCCGGCCGCGCAACTCGACGCCCTCCTGCGCGCCGATTTCAACCCGGCAATCTGCACGCAAGGCAGGCTGTCGGCGTGGTGTTCCTTCTGGGGCGAGGCGCAAAGCCGCCCGCTCTATCAGGAACGCTGCGGATCGAACGACGAGGATTACAACGCCCGGATCGAGGCGATCTGCGCCGACCTGATGGGGCAGGGCGGCTACCCCGGCAACCCGACGCGCACCTCCCGTGTGCTGCGTGTCACCATCGAGGGCGTCTGGCTGGACCTGATGACCATCCGCAGCCCCTACAGCCGAGACGAGGCGCTGGCGACGGTGCACACCTGCGCCGCCGCCTTCTTCCCGCGCCACTTCGGGGCAGCGGGGCTGCTGGCGTGATCCTTGCGCGGTCGTGCCATGCCTCGCACGCGGATTTCTGCAGAAATCCGCCGGGGTTTGCGACAAGCTGACGGGGCCGACCCGCCGTGCGCGGCGATTCGGCACGGTCCACCGCGCAAGTGCGGCATCGGCAGCGGAGTGACCCATTACCCGGCACAAACCCGACCTGACCCCGCCCGACCCGACCCCGCTTGCCGAACTGCGCGCCAACGTCGCCCTGCCGTTCGACCAGGCCCGCGCGATGCCTAAATCGGTCTACACCTCGCCCGATTTCGTCGCGCTGGAATTGCAGCACATCTTCGCGAAAGACTGGCTCTGCGCCGGGCGGGCCGACGCCCTGCCCAGCCCCGGCGACTACCTGACGATGGAGATCGCGGGCGAGCCCATCATCGTGCTGCGCGACCGCGACGGCACGCTGCGCGCCATGTCGAACGTCTGCCGCCACCGCATGTCGACCCTGCTGTCCGGTCGCGGCAACACCCGCGCCATCGTGTGCCCCTACCACGCCTGGACCTACAACCTCGACGGCACCCTGCGCGGCGCCCCGGCGATGACCCTGAACACCGGCTTCTGCAAGGACCGGATCGCCCTGCCGCAGGTGCGCTGCGAAGACTGGCTGGGCTGGATCATGGTCACCCTGAACCCTGATGCCGCCAGCCCGCACGACAAGCTGGCCGGGGTCGCGGCGCTGGTCGGCAAATACCACATGGAGGCTTACGTCGAGGCGTTCCGCGAGGATTTCCGCTGGGCCACCAACTGGAAGGTGCTGGCCGAGAATTTCATGGAAAGCTACCACCTGCCGGTCTGCCACGCGGGCACCATCGGCGGCCATGTCGATCTTTTGCAGATGACCTGTCCCGAAGGGCTGCCCGCCTTCAACTACCACTTCATCCTGAAGAACGACGCGCTCGACCTGACGCTGGCCCACCCGACCAACACCACACTCGATGGCGACGAGCGCCGCACCACCTGGCTGATCTCGGTCTACCCGTCCCTCCTGATCACCCTCAGCCCGGGCTATTTCTGGTACCTTTGCCTGACGCCCGACGGCCCCGGCCACGTCAACGTGGTGTTCGGTGGCGGCCTTGCCCCCGAATTCGTCACCGACCCCAGGGCGCAGGATCACTTTGCCCGCCTCAAGGCCCTGCTTGACGCGGTCAACGTCGAAGACAAGGGCTGCGTCGAGAAGGTCTACCGCGGCCTCTGCGCCGGGCTTTCCGAACCCGGCCCCCTCAGCCACCTCGAACGCCCGAACTACGACTTCGCCCGCTACATTGCGGGCATGATCCCATGATCCATTCTTCTGTTTCCAAATATCCCCGGGGGTCCGGGGGCAGGCAGCCCCCGGCCTTTCCGCCCTGTTCCGCCCGTTCCGACGACCAGAAAGAGACTTCATGGCCCACACCCGCATCCGCAAGTTCAACACGCGCGACACCTACCCCGAGCAGAAGCTCGACAACGATCTCTGCCAGGCCGTGGTGGCACGCGGCACCATGATCTTCCTGCGCGGCCAGTGCCCGCAGGACCTCGAAACCGCGCAGAACATCAACAGCCACGATCCGGTCGAACAAACCCACAAGGTCATGCAGAACATCCGCCAGCTGATCGAGGAATCCGGCGGCCGGATGGAACACCTCTGCAAGGTGGTGGTCTACCTGACCGACGTGCGCCACCGCGAGGCGGTCTATCGCACCATGGGCGAATACATCAAAGGCGTGCATCCGGTCTCGACCGGCGTGGTGGTGACCGCGCTCGCCCGGCCGGACTGGCTGGTGGAAATCGACGCCACGGCCATGATTCCCGACTGACGTTTCCGCAAGGCACCGCTCCACCCGGACGCCCGGCGCAATTGGACCCTGCTGCGGCTTTCACCTTAGCCCGAATATCCCGGGGGTCCGGAGGCTGGCCCCCGGCTCGCCCGAGGGCATTCACATCGTTTCGGGAAGGGTTGCTGCCGGTTTCAACGACATGTGGTCATTCTGGCGCAGCGCGGGCCTTGCGCACGGACCCCGGTCAACGAAAACCGGACAACCGGAACGACTGCCGAAGATGATCCGGAACGAAATGGCGATCTGTCAGTTTCCTTGGGACAACCCAATGGAGAATCGTCCCATGCCCACCGACACCATCCCCGCGCCGACGGCCCTGAAGGCCGTTGCCCATGAAACGCTGGTCACCAGCCTTCGCAACGCTCATGCGCTGGAAAAGCAGGTGATCGCAGTGCTGGAACCGCAGCTCAAGCAGCTGACCGATTTTCCCGAACTGCACGCCAGACTGTCCGAGCATGTTCGCGAGACCCGCGAACAGGCGCGCAGGCTTGAGGCCGGCCTCGAGACGTGTGGCGCCTCGACCTCGATGGTGAAGGACGCGCTGCTGAGCGTGATGGGGTTCGGCCAGTCCTCGATCCAGGGCTTCAGCGACGATGCGGTGCTGAAGGCCGTGGTTGCTGACATGATGACCGAGCATCTGGAAATCGCGACCTACCGCACGCTGCTCGTGCTGGCCGACATGGCGGGCAAGCCCGACCTGCGCCCCCGACTGGAAGCGTCACTCCGCGAGGAGGAGGCGATGGCGGAATGGTTCGACCAGAACCTTGATGCGATCACGCACCGCTTCGTCGAGGTCAAGGCGGTGAAAGAGGCGAAGGCAGCCGCGGCGGCGCAGGAAAAGGCCGCGGCCCCGGCCCCTGCAACACCCCGCCCGTCCGGAGATCAGGCGCCGGCAGCCGGTGCCGCGCCGCGGCCCGCCACGCCCGCCGACAGGTCGTCGGACACCTGATTTCGGGCAACGGCGATCGTGGTGGCAGCGCCACCCGGTCGCCGCCGCATCCCGGCAGCAACTGATCACAAGGATGAAACCGATGTTCCATACCGGCCAAAAGTCCCGGCGCGCGCCGCGCGTCGATGCGCCCGACCCCCGCGGGAACCGCTAGATGCGCGCGCTTTGCTGGCACGGGAAGGGCGACGTTCGCGTCGATACCGTCCCCGATCCGAAGATCGAGCACCCGCGCGATGCCGTGATCCGGATCACCGCCTGCGCCATCTGCGGCTCGGACCTGCATCTGTTCGACGGTTACCAGCCGACCATGGAAAGCGGCGACATCCTCGGCCACGAGAACATGGGCGTGGTCGAGGAGGTCGGCTCCGAGGTCACCAACCTCAAGGTCGGCGACCGGGTCGTGGTGCCCTTCACGATCAGTTGCGGGCAATGCTGGTTCTGCCAGAAGGGCCTGTTCTCGGCCTGCGACCGGACCAACCCCAACGCCGCAATGGCGATCAAGGCCATGGGCCATTCGCCTGCGGGCCTGTTCGGCTTCAGCCACATGCTCGGGGGCTACAGCGGGGGTCAGGCCGAATACCTGCGCGTGCCGATGGCCGATGTCGGGCCGATCAAGGTGCCCGACAGCCTGACCGACGAGCAGGCGCTGTTCCTGTCCGACATCTTTCCGACCGGCTACATGGCCGCCGAGAACGCGCAGATCCAGGACGGGGATACCGTCGCGGTCTGGGGCTGCGGCCCCGTCGGGCAGTTCGCCATCCGCAGTGCGCTGATGATGGGCGCAGGCCGGGTGATCGCGATCGACGAGGTGCCCGAGCGGCTGGCGATGGCCGAGGCCGGCGGCGCCGAGACGATCGATTTCTCGAAAACCGATGTCTATGACGAACTGATGGTGCGGACCAGCAACCGGGGCCCGGACGCCTGCATCGACGCCGTGGTGTTGCGCGACAACCATCTTGGCCGGTGCCGACAACCACCTTGGCCGGTGGGGCTGAACGGAAGACGGGCATGCCCGTCTGGAGGGCAGCCCCACCGGCTTGATTGATTTCGGGGAAGGTGCTGGTCGCTGCGGGTTGGTAAGCCGGGTTCCTCTGCCGTCAAACGGAGGATCCGGGTTGGCCTACAAACCCATCAACGACCAGCAATTGAGATTATACATGTCCGACCTCCGATATCACAGTCAGCGCACGTCGGCCGCCCGCGCCGGGTTCAGTGAGCGCACGGCCCGACGGTTCGATGCCGATCCGACGCTGCCCTCGAACCGCAAGATCGTTCACGGGCGCACGGTGGCCGATCCCCTCGAAGGCTTTTGGGAGGGCGACATCCTTCCCTTGCTGGAGAGGGACAGCGCCTTGCAGGCCGTCACCCTGCTGCGCCACCTTCAGGGCCTGCACCCGCTGGCCTTCCCCGATGACCGGCATCCGGCGCACCCTGGAACGGCGGGTGCGGCAGTGGCGGGCGTTGAACGGGCCCGAGCGCGACATCATCTTCCGCCAGACGCCGGAGCCGGGCCGCATGGCCCAGTCCGACTTCACTCATGCCGAGGAGCTGGAGGTGACGATCGCGGGCCAGCTATTCCCGCATCTGCTCTACCACTTCGTCATGGTCTACAGCCGGTGGGAGCATGTCGGGGTGGTCCTGGGCGGGGAGAGCTTCACGGCCCTGGCCGAGAACCTGCAGCAGGCGCTCTGGTCGCTCGGCGGGGCACCACAGGAGCATCGCACCGACAGCCTCTCGGCCGCTTTCCGCAACCTGACGGCTGACCAGCGCCAGGATATCACCACGCGCTACAATGCCTTCGTCGGCCATTACGGCATGGAGGCCAGTCGCAACAACCGCGGGGAAGCTCATGAGAACGGCGCGGTGGAATCCCAGAACCGGCACCTCAAGAAAGCCATCGAACAGGCGCTGATCCTGCGCGGCAGCCGCGACTTCGCCAGCATTGAGGACTACCGCCGCTTCATCGACATTCTGGTGGCACGGCGCAACCGGCAGCGGGCGGCGGCCACGCAGGTGGAACGGGCGCATCTGAAGCCCCTGCCGCGCCGGCGCACCACCGACTTTACAGAGACCGTGGTTCCGGTCACCCGCACCAGCGGCTTTCTGGTCAAGAGCATCTTCTACAGCGCCCCGTCGCAGCTGATCGGGCAGCGCTTGCGGGTCCACCTTTACGACGATCGCCTTGAGGCCTTTCTCGGCAGCACCCTGGTCGTCAGCCATACAAGGGCGCGAGGTCGCGGCGATGGCCATCGCGTGCATGTCATCAACTACCATCACGTCATCCATGCGCTGCGGCGCAAACCGCAAGCCCTGTGGAGTTCGATCTACCGCGACAGCCTGTTCCCGCGAACCGAATACGCTGAGGCCTGGAAGGTGCTGCAGCGCGATCTGCCCCGCCGCGACGCCTGCCGCCGCATGGTCGACCTGCTGTTCATCGCCCACGACCGGGCCTGCGAGGCGGAACTGGCACATCTGCTGGCAGCAGAATTGGACGCGGGCCGGGTGCCCGATCCCGGACCTCTGGCATCCTGCCTGAACCCGCGGCAAACGGCGCTGCCGAGAGATGTTGCCGTCGCCCATCCCTCGCTCGACAGCTTCGATGCCCTTCTGGGAGCCTGCGCATGACCTCCCGCGAGATCGACATCCACACGCTGCCCGGCATGCTGACCGCGCTGCGCCTGCCCAGCTTCCACAAACTCTGGACCGAGATTGCCACCCGCGCCGATGCCGAAGGCTGGCCCGCTGCCCGCTTTCTGGCCGTCCTCGCGGAATACGAGCTGGCCGAACGCGACATGCGCCGCATTCAGCGCCACATGAACGAGGCACAGCTACCGGCTGGCAAGACGCTGGCGACCTTCGACTTCAAGGCGCTGCCAACCCTGCCGCGCGCCCGGATCGAGGCCTTGGCGGCCGGCGACTGGCTGGAGGGTGGCGGCAATCTGATCGCCATCGGCAATTCCGGCACGGGCAAGACGCACATTCTCTGCGCGATAGGCCATGCCCTGATCGAGCGGGGACACCGCGTGTTCTATACCCGCACCAGCGATCTGGTGCAGCGACTTCAGGCCGCCCGCCGCGATCTGGTGCTCGAAGCCGCGCTCGCCAAGCTCGACAAGTTCGACCTGATCATCCTCGACGACATCACCTACGCCCACAAGGATCAGGCCGAAACCGGCGTGCTCTTCGAACTGATCGCCCGGCGCTACGAATACCGCAGCATCGCCATCGCCGCCAACCAGCCCTTCAGCGGCTGGGACCAGATCTTCCCGGACAAGGCGATGACCGTCGCCGCCATCGACCGGCTGGTTCATCACGCAGCGATCCTGGAGATGAATGCCGAAAGCTTCCGCCAGCGCGCGGCCGCCTCCAACAAAGAGGCGCTGAGCAGACCGCCAACGACAACCATCGCCGACAACAAGGACAAAGGAGAAGGCTGAGCGAAAAACAATTCCAGATACGCCAACCCAGCGGCCTAAAACCGGCCAACGTGGTTGACGGTCACGGACATGCTGGTTGACGCGCTACACCGTGGGCTGCGAGGCGGCTGGCCACGGCTCGGTCGATGCGGTGGTCGACCGGGCGAAGGCCGCGGTCGGGCTTGCGACAGACCGCGTGCATGTCCTGCGCGAGGCGATCCTCAGCTGCCGCAAGGGCGGGACGATCTCGATCCCCGGGGTCTATGTCGGAATGGGCGACAAGATCCCGATCGGGGCCGCGATGAACAAGGGCCTGACGTTCAAGATGGGGCAGACCCATGTGCAGGCCTACACCCGGCCGCTGCTCGAGAAGATCGAGGCCGGGAAGATCGACCCGAGCTTCGTCGTCACGCACACCACCTCGCTGGAAGATGCGCCGGAGATGTATCGGAAGTTCCGCGACAAGGAGGATGGCGTGATCAAGGTCGTGCTGCGGCCGGGCAGCTGAGCATTGCGTTCCCCGGTTCGGCCGGACAGTCACGGGTTTGGGGAAAGCCCGACATGAAGGATTGCATCATCCTGGGCGGCGGTCCCGCGGGGCTGACGGCCGCCCTGTATCTTGCCCGGTTCCTGCGCAGCGTGACGGTGTTCGATGCGCAGGAGGGGCGGGCGCGGATGATCCCGGAAACCCATAACCTGACGCCGTTTCCGGGCGGCATTTCCGGGCGCGACCTTCTCGACCGGATGCGGTCTCATGCCGGCCACCATGGTGCCGAGATCGAAACCGGGACGGTCGTCTCGGTCGAAGCACAGGGTGACGTGTTCCGCGTCACGACCGACCGGCGGGCCGAGACGGCGCGCACGGTCATCTTTGCCTCGGGCGTCGTCAACCATCGGCCGCCCCTGTCTGTCAGCGACCATGATCGGGGGGTGGCGCTGGGGTTGATACGCTATTGTCCGGTCTGTGATGCCTATGAAATCCGCGACAGGCGAATCGCCGTGCTGGGCAGCGGCACGCACGGGTTTCGGGAGGCACGATTTCTTCGCCACTATTCCGCGTCGGTCACGCTGATCCCGCCTGACGGTTCTGCGGCTGTCGCGCGGGACGGCGTCGGCGTTCCGGGCGCGCCGATGGCGGGGCTGTCGCTGACGGAATCGCAGGTCGTCGTGACGCTGGAAAACGGCGAGGCCCTGGGCTTCGACACGCTCTATGTCGCCCTGGGCACGACCCCGCGGACCGCACTTGCGGCAAGCCTTGGTGTCCGCCTCGGCACGGGGGGTCATGTTCTGGTCGATGCAAGGCAGAAAACCGGCATCGACCGGGTCTATGCCATCGGCGATGTCACGGACGGGCTTGACCAGATTGCCGTGGCGATGGGCCAGGCCGCCGTTGCCGCAACGGCGATCCACAACACGCTGCCCGCCCGGTTAAAATCGGAGCGTTCGCAAATGCCACTCTGAACAACAGCAAGGGGAAGCATCGGCCTGGCCGCGAATACCGGTCGCCGCTGATGGTCGTTGATACCGGAAATCCGGTCAATGCTGAAATCGTCTGTCTTGAATCCGCGCGCGGCCACGGCCACGTCGGATTTGCAATGTGTCTGGCAAGGGAAATTGTCCATGTGGAAACTGGTGTTGGTGCTTTGCTTTCTCGCATTGCCGTCTGTCGCAGAACAGCAGAAAATACTTCTCGGCAATCGTTCGTATCTGATCGACCTGTCTGCCAGGCCGAACGGCTCGGTCATTCTTGCGCTGCACAATGCTGCGGGAAACCCTGAAGAGTTCAGGCAGAAAATCCGCCTCAGCGGCCCTGCGCTGGCAAAGGGATATGCCGTCATCTATCCGGAAGGGCTGGGTTCTAGCTGGAACGGGCTATACTGCTGCGGATATGCGCAGGAAAAGAAGATTTCGGACATCAGGTTTCTCGATCTTGTCATTGCCGACGCGGCAAAGCGGTTCGGGCTTTATTCGAACCGGGTTTACCTGACCGGGATGGGAAACGGGTCGGTGATGGCCGAGACTTATGCCGCGCGGCGTGCGGGCACGGTAAAGGCCGTGGCCGGAGTTGCCGGGACGATCCATCTTGGCAGGACGCCGGCCGCGCGCGTGCCATTGCTGCACATCCACGGGCTCGACGACCTGATCGTGCCATATGGGCTGAAAGGCCCGGAATACGGAACCAAACACGCCGGCGATGCGTTCACGCCGGTTCCGGTTCAGATCAGGGCCTTTGTGGCGGCCAACGGCCCGTTGAGAAAAACGTCGAGGATGATCGACGCGCGCAATGATGGAACGTCGGTGACAGAGGACAACTATCTCGACGCCAAGGGCAGGACGCAGGTCCGCCTGATGACGGTTTCGGGCGGCAGGCACGTCTGGCCCGGCAGTGATCGAAAAGGTGCGGGAAACACTCAGGAAATTTCTGCGACGGCCGAGGTGCTGCGCTTCTTTGGCGAGCATCCTTGATTGCCGGGCCGCCTTTCACCTTGAACCCGACCCGTCTTGCGGAGGGTTGCGGGCACCGACGCCGCCATGACCGAACGTCCGGTCAGGCGGCGGCTTGGTGCTGCAAGCGGGGGGCTTGCTTCCGGACCAGGCAGCGGGACAGGATCACATCGGACGGACAAGCTGGCCGGACGTGGCTCCGCTAACCGGCAAGCATTTCCGCCCGGATCCGAAGGGTGATCAGTGCGCCGGTCGGCGTCCAGTCGTAGGTGATCGATCCTCCGAACTGACCCTCGATCGTGTTCCGAACCAGTGTGCTGCCGTATCCCGGGCGATCTTGCGGTTCGGTCACTTCCGGGCCGCCGTGCTCGGTCCAGACGATCTCCACATCGTCCCCTGCCAGGCTGCCGGAGACATCGAGAGTGCCGTTCTCAGCCGAGAGTGCGCCGTATTTCAGCGAATTGGTCGCAAGCTCATGCACGACGAGCGCCAGACCGGTCGCGGAGCTCTCTCCGACACCCATGCGCGGCACGGCAATGCGGATGCATCCGGAAGATGCACCCTTGTCGTCGTAAGGGGCCAGCAGGACCGCAAAGAGGTCTGCGAGCAGGGCCGCATCGCCCTGACGGCCCTGTGTCGGCCGCACGAGGTCATGCGCCCGGCCCAATGCCGTAAGCCGGTGCGTCAACTGCATTGCCATATCCTCGATGGAGGTCGAAGACCGCGAGGTGATCCGGGTAAGCCCTGACGCGATCGCCAGCAGGTTCTTGACACGGTGGCTCATTTCCCCGGCCAGGAGTTCGCTGCCTTCTTCGGCCTGCTTGCGCCCGGTGATGTCCAGGAAAATGCCGGTCATGACACCTTTGCTGATGCCGTTGTCGTTGCCCTGGCCGCGCGCCGAGATCCAGCGGACCTCCTTGCCGGCCAATGTCCTGAAGTCGATCTCGTAGGGTCCGGCGACAGCCCGCGTCGCAGAGAAACACTCCCTCACGCGGTCCCGGTCTGCGGGAAGCACCTTTTCCGAAAGGTGCTCGAAGGTGACGGCCTCATCGGACAGCATGTCCCAGAGCTTGTACCCTCTGGAATCCATTGCGAAATCATCGCTTTCGACGTTCCACGACCACAGGGCCACGCCGGCCGCGTCTATCGCGCCGCGCAACTCGTCGCATCCCCATGCGAGGTCATTCTTGTCAGTGTGTTTCATGCGACCCCGCTTGCGCCGACGGATGCGGGCCAATCCATGACCCGGACGGCCGGAAAATTCCGCAGCCGTTCACCGTGTGTCACCGAACCCCGGTGCGCGCCAGTTTCATTTGACGCGGGCGGGCACAAGCCCGCGTGACCGCCCCGCCGCTTGCGACAATCACCGGATCCCCGGCAATTGTGTCGAAGCCGGTGCCGAACTGCCGCCCGACAATCGCCGGGCGGCAGCCTCCGTCCGCGATCCGGTCCTTCTTCATGCCACACGGAACGTGTTTTCCATTTCCCATCCGAGAACATCCGCCGCGCGGGCCCGTACCGGGCCGATTTCCTTGGCGCCCTCGGGAAAGCCCGTGTCGCGCCCGTATTCCGGCCCGAGACGCTTGCAGAGCAGGCGCTGCGCCCGGTTGACGCGGTTCCTCATCGTTCCCGCCGCAATGCGCGCCACCGCGGCGGCCTCTTCACACGAGAACCCGAGCGAGCCGACCAACGCCAGTGCTTCGCGTTGCAGGGGCAAGAGCCGGTGGTAGGCGTCCATGAACTCTCGCCCTGGCTGCGGCGTGGCATCACCGGGGGTTCCGCCGGGCCCGGAGGATTGCGGCCACTCCGGGTCCGGACACGCGCCGTCGCGCAGGCGCAGGTCGGCGTAGTGGAGGCTTCGCAGGATGGCCACGAGCCAGACCCGCATGTTGGTCCCCGGACAGAACGTGTCGATACGGGTCCACGCATGGATGATCGCGTCCTGCACCAGATCGTCGGCTGCTGCCCTGTTGCGCGTCAGGCAAAGGGCGTAGGCGCGCAAGGTTGGCACATGTTCCGCGATGTCGTCTCGCGGGTCCGGCTTCATTGATGCGAAATCCATCATGACACGTTCCTTTTTTGCCTGGTGTTTCCGTCAAGGCGCTGATCCGATTCACAAATTTTTCGGGCAGAACTGCGCGGAAGGTCTGTGGCCGACCCCCCGTCGGGCAATGCTTCAAGGGTCAATCTGCACCACTGGTCAAGAGTTGGTCCTGACATTCACGGCTCCAGAAGCATGGCCCAAATACCGAAGGCACAAAGAGCGCGCCTTCCCGGCGCTCTACCAGAAAGAGAATGGCATTTGCCGGGATCGCGCTTGCTGATCTGTGATAGGTGGGCGCAAATATTCACGGCAAGGTTGAGGCCAGTCGGAGCGAGAAACCGTCCTGCACAACGTAAAGAAGGCCGACAGGCGCATGGCGGCACGGTGCGACCTTGAACAACCCGGGCCGGATTGCGGTCGGCCGAGGTTGTCGGCAGCCATCGTCGGAAGAACTGTCAAACCGGTCCCATTGGCCTGGCATTCTCGCCCACCAACCCCTGAAAACAAGGGGGAAAACAATGGGAGTGGTAGGCCCGGAGGGACTCGAACCCCCAACCAAGGCGTTATGAGCGCCCTGCTCTGACCATTGAGCTACAGGCCCGGCCTGCCGGATGCCTAGCAGATGCAGCGGGCAGGTCAAGCGGCGGGGGCGGGCAGGGGGCATCATGCGGGCGGGCCAGGGGAAGGGGGCGCGCGTTTTTCCGGCCCGGCGCCGCGCGGCACGTTGTCGGCGCAGGTCATATCCTGTATGCGCCGCAGCAACCGGGTGACAGGATCAAGAGGGCGGGCGATGACACAGGTTCCCAACGGGACGCGGGCTGCGAACGGGCTGACCTATGCCGATGCGGGGGTCGACATCGACGCTGGCAACGCGCTGGTCGAGCGGATCAAGCCTGCTGCCAAGCGCACCGGGCGGCCGGGCACGGTGTCGGGGCTGGGCGGCTTTGGCGCGCTGTTCGACCTCAGGGCGGCGGGCTACAGCGACCCGGTGCTGGTGGCGGCGACCGACGGTGTCGGCACCAAGCTGCGCATTGCCATCGACACCGGCCTTGTCTCGACCATCGGCATCGACCTTGTCGCCATGTGCGTCAACGATCTGGTGTGCCAGGGGGCGGAGCCACTGTTTTTCCTGGATTATTTCGCCACCGGCAAGCTGGATGTCGATCAGGCCGCCAGCATCATCGAGGGCATCGCGGCAGGCTGCCTGGCGTCTGGCTGCGCGCTGATCGGCGGCGAGACGGCGGAAATGCCCGGCATGTATCACAAGGGCGACTTCGACCTTGCGGGCTTTGCGGTCGGCGCGATGGAGCGCGGGTCGGACCTGCCTGCGGGCGTGGTCGCGGGCGATGTGCTGCTGGGGCTGGCGTCGGACGGGGTGCATTCCAACGGCTATTCCTTCGTGCGCAAGGTGGTGGAACTGTCGGGGCTGGGCTGGGATGCGCCTTGCCCGTTCGGCGGCGACTCGCTGGGGCAGGCGCTGCTGACGCCGACGCGGCTTTATGTCAAACAGGCGCTGGCGGCGGTGCGGGCCGGGGGGGTTCATGCGCTGGCCCACATCACCGGCGGCGGGCTGACCGAGAATCCGCCGCGGGTGCTGCCCGAGGGGCTGGCCTGCGAGATCGACCTCGGCGCCTGGACGCTGCCGCCGGTGTTCCGCTGGCTGGCGGAAACGGCTGGCATGGCCGAGCCGGAACTGCTGAAGACCTTCAACTGCGGCATCGGCATGATGCTGGCGGTGGCGGAAGACCGGGCCGACGCGCTGGCCGACCTGCTGACGGCTGAAGGCGAAACCGTGATCCGCATGGGCCGCGTGGTGCCGGGCGAAGGCGTGATCTACCGGGGCCGCCTGCTGTGAAACGGGTCGCCATCCTGATTTCGGGGGGTGGCTCGAACATGCTGGCGCTGGTGCGCGACATGACGGGTGACCATCCGGCGCGCCCGGTGCTGGTCGCTTCCAACGATCCGGCGGCGGCGGGGCTGGTGCGGGCGGCGGCGCTGGGGATCGCCACGGCGGCGGTCGATCACCGGCCCTATCGGGGCGACCGCGCCGCGTTCGAGGCGGCCCTGCTGGCGCCGATATTGGCGGCAGAGCCCGACATCCTGTGCCTTGCCGGTTTCATGCGGGTGCTGACCCCGGCCTTCGTCGCGCGGTTCGAGGGGCGGATGCTGAACATCCACCCGTCGCTTCTGCCGAAATACACCGGCCTGCACACCCACCAGCGCGCGCTGGATGCGGGCGACGCCGAGGCCGGCTGTTCGGTGCACGAGGTGACGGCGGTGCTGGATGACGGGCCCCTGCTGGGGCAGGCGCGGGTGCCGATCCTGCCGGGCGACACGGCGGCGACGCTCAGCGACCGCGTGCTGGCAGAGGAGCATCGACTCTACCCCGCCGTGCTGCGCCGCTATGCCGCCGGCGACCGCACCCCGGTGATGCTTCAGGCCACCAGCAGCCCCGCCTCCCACTGACGCAGGCAGGGGCGGGCCGTCGGGGCGGGCAGGCCGTTGGCAAGCTCGGGGAACAGCGCCAGCAGTTCCTCGCGCTGTGCGGCATCCATCGCGGCCAGGCCCATGCGGCCCAGGTGCAGGCTTTCGCAGGGAATGCCTTCGGCGCAGAGCACCTCGTGCCGATCAAAGGCCAGATGCAGGTAGGTGACCCGTGGCACCGTTTCCTGCACGATGGTGCTGCCGTTCACCAGATGCCGCGCCGCCACCAGCACATCCTTGCTGCCGAACCACAGGTCGGCCCGCCAGTCGGTCAGCAGCACCCGGTGCTGTGGCGACAGCCGCAGCGCGCGCCGGTTGCCCAGTGCCCCGGCGGCAATCCGTATCGGGGCAAAGGCGCCCGTGCCCGCCACGGTACGCGCGCCGATCCAGCGCACGCTCTGCGCGCCGTGGTCCAGCGTCAGAACCGGATCGCCCGGCCGCAGCGTTTCCACCGCCCGCATTCCCGACGGTGTGCGCAGCCTGGTGCCAGCGGTGAAGCACGGTATGGCCGGAGGCGTCGGTGACAGGGCGGCAAAGGGCAGTTGCGTGTCGCGGAGCGGATGCAGACCCGGGCCGAACTGCGCGGTTCCCGCCGTCACGCCATCCAGATCGAAGAACACCTTCTGGTTGGTGAAGATCATGTGCGTGCTGGACGAGGCCCGGCCCTGGAACTGGTCATGCTGCGGGTTCAGCGAGGAATAGAGCGGCGGCGACGGCGGCACCGTGTCGGGCCAGGCGTAGATCGCCACGAACTGGCCGTTCATGAACGCGGCCTGTCCGCTGTTGACCTGGGTCACCACCACCCGGAACACGTCGGTTGCGCTGCCCAGCGGCTGCACGCCGGTCAGTTCCACCTTCATGCCGTTGTTGTTGCCAGAGGCACTGAGGCCGGAATAGGTTCCGATCTCGTCGCCCATCATGAAGACCTCGATGATCTGGCACCGCCTTTCCTGTTGCCACGAAGCCGCCAGCCGACGATGCTCCGCACTCGGTAAATTAATTCTGCGTTAGCCTGATAAGCAAGTTGGTGCAATGGATTGGGCGACCAGGGCCCGCGTTTCCCGGCATCCGTTGCCGCAACGCCCTGCGGCGCTTCCCTTCCCGGTCTTTATTGCCTATGAGGGATTGTCCGGATGAACCGGCGCGCGACAGTATCGGATCGGCCAATGAGAACCATTACCACGACCGAAGACCTGGCTCAGTTCTGCACGGCCGCCAAGTCCCAGCCCTTTGTCACCATCGACACCGAATTCCTGCGCGAACGCACCTACTGGTCCAAGCTCTGCCTGATCCAGATGGCGCTGCCCGGCAAGACCGGCGACGCGGTGCTGATCGACCCGGTCGAGGGCGAGGCGATGTCGATGGAGCCGCTTTACGATCTGTTCCGCCACGAGGCGACGGTCAAGGTGTTCCACGCCGCAAGGCAGGATCTGGAGATATTCTTCGTCGAGGGTCGCGTATTCCCGGCGCCGCTGTTCGACACCCAGGTGGCGGCGATGGTCTGCGGCTATGGCGAACAGGTCGGCTACGAGACGCTGGTCAAGAAGATCGCGCACGAACCGCTCGACAAGACCTCGCGCTTCACCGACTGGTCGCGCAGGCCGCTGTCAGAGGCGCAGAAGGATTACGCGCTGGCCGATGTCACCCACCTGCGGGTGATCTACGAAAGCCTTGCCGCGCAGATCGCGAAAAGCGGCCGCCAGAAATGGGTCGAGGAAGAACTGGCGATCCTGACCGACCCCGCCACCTATACCGTGCATCCCGACGAGGCCTGGCTGCGGATCAAGACCCGCACGACCTCGGGCCGGTTTCTGGGCGTGGTCAAGGAACTGGCGCGCTTTCGCGAGGAGTATTCGCAGCGCAACAACATCCCCCGCAGCCGGGTGATGAAGGATGACGCGCTGCTGGAACTGGCCTCCACCCGGCCGACCAACACCGAGGAACTGGGCCGCTCACGCCTGCTGTTGCGCGAGGGGCGGCGGGGCGACATTGCCGACGGCATTCTGGCGGCGGTGAAGGCGGGGCTGGAGATGAAGCCCGACGACCTGCCGAAACCCGATCTCAGCCGCGACCAGTTGCAGGTCAACCCGGCCCTGGCCGACCTGCTGCGGGTGCTGTTGAAGGCAAAGTCGGAAAGCCTTGGCGTGGCCGCCAAGCTGATCGCCTCGGCCGCCGATCTGGACGCCATCGCGGCCGGCGAACGCGACGTGCCCGCGCTGAAGGGCTGGCGGATGGAGGCGTTCGGCGAGGACGCGCTGCGCCTGTGCCGGGGCGAGATTGCCCTGTCGGCCAAGGGCACCGAGGTGCGTGTGGTGGTGCTGTGAACCCGCGTTCAGCGGCGGCTTGACCGGGCGTTGCCTGCGGCCTGCACCGTCACCTGGCGGATGCCGTCAAGCTTGATATCCGACAGATAGGCCGCCGCCGTGATCTGGCGCGACCGGGCGGTGCTGGCGGGCGTCGGCTTCAGTGGCGGGATCAGCCTGAAATCGTAGATCAGCACGCCGTCCTCGACCGGGCGGGGCACCAGTTCGGCCTCCCACCACCCTTGGGTCGGGGGCAGGCCGGTGGCGCGCACGATGGCACCGCCGGCCATCGGCTCGATCGACATCGCCACCACCTGTTCGACCAGCGGCCGCAGGTCCTGCTCGGCTGCGGTGGCCACCAGCGTCGTGGTCTGTTCGGGTTGCGACCGGCCGAACCAGTTGAACGGATTCAGCCGCGACTCGCGAACCGCCCCGCAACCCGACAGCGCCCCCGACAGCACCAGTGTCACCGCAAGCGCCGCCTTCAAGCCAGGTCTCATGCCCGATCCCCCGTTGTTCCGCCCCTTGGGTATCCCATGGCAGCCGCTTTGAAAAGCCCGCGGCACGCCGGTTTTGCGGGTGCGGTCTGGACCTTTCGCCGCCAAAGCCCTAGGTCACGGAAAAACAGGAGCCCGCCATGGCAACCGCCGCCTTCGAAGACATCGCCGAAACCTTCGAATTCCTTGACGACTGGGAAGACCGCTACCGCCATGTGATCGAGCTTGGCCGCGCCATGCCGCCACTGGACCCCGCGTTCCGGGTGCCCGCCACCAAGGTCGACGGCTGCGCCAGCCAGGTCTGGATCAGGCCGCTGGTCACCGGGCAGGGGCCCGATGCCCAGTTCGACTTCGCGGGTGAATCGGATGCGATGATCGTGCGCGGCCTGATCGCGGTGCTCCACGCGCTTTACTCCGGCCTGTCGGTGGCCGAGGTGGCGCAGGTCGATGCCGTCGCGGAACTGGGGCGGCTGGGCCTGAACGACCACCTTTCGGCGCAGCGGTCCAACGGCGTGCGCGCGATGGTCGAGCGCATCCGCAAGGTTTCGGCCGAGGCGGTGGCGGGTTAGTCGTCCCCGGCCGGGCCGTCCTGGATCTGCTGCACCATGGTCTTTCTCTGATCGAAGGCCAGATGCCCGGAAATCGCCGCCAGTTCGGGTTTCGGCGCCTCGTAGGACCAGCCCGCATCGCGGATCGTGCCGTTGTTGCTGACAAAGGTGAAGTAGCGCGCCTCGCCCTTCAGCGGGCAGGTGCTGCGGGTTTCGCTGGGGTCGAACAGTTGCATCGCGATGTCGGCTCGCGGAATGTAGATCACCGGCTCGGCTGCACCCTCCGTCAGTTCGACGGCATCGGAGGTCTGCCCGATGATCGCGCCATCGGCCCGGACGATCCAGGTGCCCGGGGCCTTGCGCAGGTGAATGGTCTCGCTCATCGCCACGTCCTCACGTCAGGTTTCTGCATTGCAGCAAGTTAACAGATCGTCACTGGCAAAACACACGCGTCATAGCGGCGCAGCAGCCCGGTCCAGCCACGCCGCTGCGGGGGCCGAAAGCCGCGGCCCCAGCTTGTCGCAGACCTGTGCATGATAGGCGTCGAGCCAGGCCCGCTCGCCCGGCGACAGACGCTCGGTCAGGATCAGGCGGCGGTCGAGCGGCGCGAAGGTCAGGGTTTCAAAGCAGAACTGCGCCCGGTGGTCGTCGCCATCGGGCAGGGCGGGGGCCTCCTGCACCACGATCAGGTTTTCCAGCCTCATGCCGAAGGCACCCTCGCGGTAATATCCCGGCTCGTTCGACAATATCATGCCCTGTTCCAGCGGCACCTCCGACAGGCGGCTCAGCCGCTGCGGCCCTTCATGCACCGACAGGAAGGCGCCGACACCATGCCCTGTGCCATGGTCGTAATCCTGCCCCGCCAGCCACAGCGCCTGCCGCGCCAGCGGGTCGAGGTCGCGCCCGGCCAGCCCGCGCGGAAAGCGCGCGCGCGAAATGGCGATCATGCCCTGCAGCACCGCGGTGTAGGCAGCGCGGGCCGCGTGCCCCGGGTCGCCCACCGCCACGGTGCGGGTGATGTCGGTGGTGCCATCGACATATTGCCCGCCGGAATCGACCAGCAGCACCTCGCCCGGCCGCACCGCCCGGTTGCTTTGGGTGGTGACGCGATAGTGGATCACCGCCCCATTCGGGCCCGCGCCGCAGATGGTGTCGAACGACAGGTCGTGCAGCGCGTTGGTGGCACGGCGAAAGCCTTCCAGCGCGCGCACCACGTCAGTTTCCGTCAGCCCGCCCTTTGGTGCCTCGGCGTCCAGCCAGCACAGGAATTCGACCATCGCCGCCCCGTCGCGCAGATGCGCCTCGCGGGTTGCGGCCAGTTCGGCCCCGGTCTTGCGCGCCTTGGGCAGCCGGCAGGGGTCGTCGCCCCAGTCCACGGCGATTCCCGCCTCCTCCAGTTCCAGGCTGACCGCCAGCGGCGCGGTGGCGCGGTCCACCCGCACCGGGCCTTGCAGGGTGCGCAACGCCGGCACGAAGGCCGAAGGGGGGCGCAGGCTGACCTGCCCGCCGAGATGCAGCCGCAGGGCATCGTCGATCTTGGCGGGGTCGGTGAACAGGGTCAGGCGGGCGTCGTCGTGCAACACGGCAAAGCCATGCAGCACCGGGGTGCGTGGCACATCTGCGCCACGGATGTTCAGCAGCCAGCAGATCGAGTCGGGCAGCGTCAGCACCGCCGCCGCCTGACCCGCCGCCCGCAGGGTTTCGGCCAGCGCCGCGCGCTTCTCGGCGCTGCTGACGCCCGTGAATGCCGGCGGCTGCGCAAAGCCGCGCCCTTGCGGCGGGGCGGGTTGATCCGGCCAGACAGAATCGACGATATTCGGCCCCGGCCTAAGTGTTATGTCTGTTTCTTCAAGTGAAGCCCCAAGTCTGGTGATCTCGTCCGCCGTATGCAGCCACGGGTCGAACCCGATCACCCCCGCCGCCAGATGCGCCCTGATCCAGTCGCCGGGCTTCACATCGGGCCAGGGCACCGGGGTGAAATGGGCCAGATCGACCTGACCCTTGACCTGCACCCGGTAGCGCCCGTCGATGAACACCCCCGCCACATCGGGCAGCACCACGGCAAACCCGGCCGAGCCGGTAAAGCCGGTCAGCCATTGCAGCCGGTCGTCGCGCGGGGCGACGTATTCGCCCTGATGCGCGTCGGCCCGCGGCACCAGAAACCCCGCCAGCCCTTCGACTGCCAACCGGTCGCGCAGCGCCGCCAGCCGGGCCGGACCCTGCGACGGATCAGAGGCCGCCTCGAAGCTCTGGAACATCAGCCGACCTTCCGCATACCCAGCACCCGCGCCCGCTTGCGCGGATCGCTGTCGAACAGCCCGGCAAGCTGTTCAGTCATGGCGCCGGCCAGTTGATCGACATCGGTGATGGTGACCGCGCGGCTGTAGTAGCGCGTCACGTCATGGCCGATGCCGATGGCGATCAGTTCGACCTGCTTGCGTTTTTCCACCATGGCGATCACGTCGCGCAGGTGCTTCTCAAGGTAGTTGGCCGAGTTGACCGACAGCGTCGAATCGTCCACCGGCGCGCCGTCGGAAATCACCATCAGGATGCGCCGCGCCTCGGGGCGGGCAGTCATGCGGCGGTGCGCCCATTCCAGCGCCTCGCCGTCGATGTTTTCCTTCAACAGGCCCTCTTTCATCATCAGGCCCAGGTTGTTGCGCACCCGCCGCCACGGTGCGTCGGCCCCCTTGTAGATGATGTGGCGCAGGTCGTTCAGCCGTCCCGGCTGCTGCGGCCGCCCGGCGGCCAGCCATGCCTCGCGGCTTTGGCCGCCCTTCCAGGCGCGGGTGGTGAAGCCCAGAATCTCGACCTTTACCTGACAGCGTTCCAGCGTGCGCGCCAGCACGTCGGCGCAGATCGCCGCGATCGAGATCGGCCGCCCGCGCATCGACCCCGAATTGTCGAGCAGCAGCGTCACGCAGGTGTCGCGGAACTCGGTGTCCTTTTCCATCTTGAACGACAGCGGCGTGGTCGGGTTGGCCACCACCCGCGCCAGACGGCCGGCATCCAGCGTGCCTTCCTCCAGATCGAATTCCCAGGAACGGTTCTGCTGCGCCTGAAGGCGGCGTTGCAGCTTGTTGGCAAGGCGGCTGACGGCACCTTTCAAGGGTTCAAGCTGCTGGTCGAGATAGGCGCGCAGCCGTTCCAGCTCGGCCGGTTCGGCCAGATCCTCGGCGCGGACTTCCTCATCGAATTTCGTGACATAGACGACATAGTTCGGGTCGGCGTCGGAATGGGGGGCAGGGGGCGGCGGTTCCAGCGGGGCCTCGCCCTCGGGCAGTTCGGCCTCTTCGCCCTGCTCCATGTCCGAGGTGTCGTCCATGCTGACCTGCGCCTGCGACGCGTCCTGCTGGTCTTCCTGGCTCTGCTCGGGCGTGGCGTCGCTGTCTTCACTGTCGTCCTGATCGTCGCCGCCCTGTTCGGGCTGATCCTGATCCTGTTCGGTGTCGTCGTCGCCGTCATCTGGGTCGTCCATGTCGGGGTCGTCGCCCAACTGGTCGCCATACCCAAGATCGGAAATCACCTGCCGCGCCAGCCGTGCAAATGCCGCCTGATCGCCCAGCACCTGATCGAGGTTTTCCAGCGTGCCCGCCGCCTGCCCCTCGATGAAGCCGCGCCACAGGTCCATCACGTTGGCGGCACCCTTGGGCACCGCCCGCCCTGTCGCCAGATGCCGCACCAGATAGCCCGCCGCCACCGAAAGCGGTGCGTCGGCCGACTGGGTGATCTGGGCATAGCCCTTGCGGTCGGCCTCGTTGCCGATCCTGGCGTCGATGTTCCCGGCGGTGCCCGGCATCGTCCGCGCCCCCACCGCCTCGCAGCGCGCGGTTTCCATCGCGTCGTAGATCTCGCGCGCCAGCGGCCCGGTCGGGGCATAGCGCGTGGCGGTCGCGTCGTCATGATAGCGCAGCCGCAGCGCGAAGGCGTCGGCAGTGCCGCGGGCCAGCAGCACCTCGTCGCGCGTCATGCGGCGGCTGACCTGCGGCAGGCGCATCCCGTCCTTTGTCATCCCCGCCGGATCAACCGAATAGGTCACCGTCAGGTCGGGGTTGCCCGCCATGGTCTTGGTGGCCTCTGCCAGCGCCTTCTTGAACGGATCGGCCGGGTTGTCGGTCGGTTTGGTCAATTGAAGCCTCGTGTCTCGGGCTGGGTCTCGCCGAAGCTGGCGCAGGTCTGGGCCAGGCGGTCGTGCAGGGCGCGGCTTTCGGCGTCGTCATGCGCGATCATCGCGTCGAACATGCCGACCATCATCTCCCTGCGCTCGGCGATATAGGCGTCCACCGCGTCTTCGCCTGCCCCGCTCAGCCGCAGGGCTGCGTCGCGGAACCGTGCCGCCCGGCTGCGGTCGGTCGGATCGCTGCCAAGAAGCGCCGAGCTTTCGGCATAGGCAATGCGGCCCTGCCAGAAGGCGGCGCAGAGCCCTGCGGGATAAAGGCCCGGCGGATCCTGCGCCAGGGCCGGGGCCGCAAGCGCCAGAACCAGACCGAAACCGATCCCCCAGCGCTTGCCCATCAGCGCATCGCCATGCTCGCCGCCGATTCCGGCAGCTCTTCGGCAAAGCATCTCTGGTAGAATTCGGCCACGGTCTGCCGCTCCAGCTCGTCGCACTTGTTGAGGAAGGTCAGCCGGAAGGCATAGCCGACATTGCGGAAGATCTCGGCATTCTGCGCCCAGGTGATCACGGTGCGCGGGCTCATCACGGTGGACAGGTCGCCGTTCATGAAGGCGGTGCGGGTCAGGTCGGCCACGGTGACCATCTGGCCGATGATCCGCCGCCCCTTGTCGGTGTTGTAATGCGGGCTTTTCGACAGCACGATGGCGGCCTCGGCATCGTGGGACAGGTAGTTCAGCGTGGCGACAAGGCTCCAGCGGTCCATCTGCGCCTGGTTGATCTGCTGGGTGCCGTGGTAAAGGCCGGTGGTGTCACCCAGCCCGACGGTGTTCGAGGTGGCGAACAGCCGGAAATACGGGTGCGGCGTGATGATCTCGTTCTGGTCGAGCAGGGTCAGCTTGCCGTCATGCTCCAGCACGCGCTGGATCACGAACATCACGTCGGCCCGGCCCGCGTCGTATTCGTCGAACACGATGGCAACCGGGTTGCGCAGCGCCCAGGGCAGGATGCCCTCGTGGAATTCGGTCACCTGCTTGCCGTCGCGCAGCTTGATCGCATCCTTGCCGATCAGGTCGATCCGGCTGATGTGGCTGTCGAGGTTGACCCGGACGCAGGGCCAGCTGAGCCGCGCTGCCACCTGTTCGATGTGGGTCGATTTCCCGGTGCCGTGATAGCCCTGGATCATCACCCGGCGGTTGTAGGCAAAGCCCGCCAGAATCGCCAGCGTGGTGTCGGGGTCGAACTTGTAGGTCGGGTCGATCTCGGGCACGCGGTCGCCACGGGTGGCGAAGCCCTTGACCTTCATGTCGGTGTCGATGCCGAACACATCGCGCACGTCGATTTCTTCGGTGGGTTTCGCTACATTGTCCAACATTCGGTCCGCCATGTCCTGATGCGCGCCTGGGGGCGCCCGGTTTCGTCAACCGATCTTTGATGGAACATAACACGGGGGCGTGCAAGGGAAAGGCGGTTGCTCACATGCCATCCCGTTTGCGTGAGCTTTGCAACTTTGCCCCATTTCGCCCCGTTCCTGCGGCATAAGGGCGATCAGGGGCAAGGGCCCCACCGATGCCCGGAACCGGAGAACCCGATGAACCGCAGAACGATCCTGACCGGACTGACCGCCCTGATGGCGCTGGGCGGCGGCCGCGCCCATGCCGCCGACGGCACCTTCGAGGTGACGCTGACCGAAGCCGAGTGGCGCGCCCGCCTGTCGCCCGCAGCCTTTGACGTGCTGCGCAAGGAAGGCACCGAACGCGCCTTCACCAGCCCGCTCGACAAGCAGTTTGCCCCCGGCACCTACCATTGCGCGGGCTGCGACCTGGCGCTCTATTCATCCGAGCACAAGTTCGACAGCGGCACCGGCTGGCCGTCGTTCTGGCAGGCGCTGCCCGATGCGGTGCGCAACAAGGTTGATCCCGGTCTGTTCGGCAGCCGCACCGAAGAACACTGCCGCCGCTGCGGCGGCCACCTCGGCCATGTGTTCGACGACGGCCCGGCCCCCACCGGCAAGCGCCACTGTATCAACGGCGTGGCGCTGGCGTTCAAGGCGGCGTGACGGCGGGCACGATTTTTCTACGAAAAATCAGGGCCCTGACTCTCAGTCGCGGAAGTAGCGGCTGTCCTTGATCTGCTCCCAGGCCCAGACCACCTCTTGCAGGCGGTCCTCGTCGTCGCGGTTGCCGCCGTTCATGTCGGGGTGCAGGTCTTTCACCAGTGACTTGTATTGCTTGCGGATCTCGGGCCGGGTCCAGGTGTCGCGGGCGTCGAGGATCTCCAGCGCCTTGCGCTCGGTTGCAGGCAGTTTGCGCGTCGCGTTGCCGGTCGGCACCCGGCCGGGGTTCTGGGTGGCATTGCTGCCCAAGATCTCCACCGGGTCGTTGACGCCCAGACGCGACCACACCCGACCCTCGTCGGGGCGCTTGGTGAAGGGTTCGGTCTCGCGGCCCCAGACACGATCCTTTTCCAGAAACTTCTGAAACTCCTCGTCGGTGGTGCCCTGAAAGAAGTTCCACTTGAGGTTGTATTCGCGAATGTGATCCTTGCAGAACCAGAAATACTCGTCGAGCAGGTCGGGCGATTTGGGGGCGCGGTAGGCGCCCTGTTCCTGGCAGCCGGGGAATTCGCAGGTCCGGGTCGAGGTTTCCGACGCACCCGTCATCCCCCGCCGCCCGGTCTTGCGCCGTTTCTTGTCCGCCGACACGCGGATGTCGAATTCAAACGGAGGTTTGGTCATCTGGCTTGCCTTTCCGACTCGGAGGCGAGAGTTTACGGCATTGGGCAGGGGATAGAAGGGGGCATGGATGAAAATGCGGGCCGCAGAGGAAATTCGTGATCGGTTGCAGACAAGCTTTCAGCCCGATCATCTTGAAGTCATTGACGAAAGTGAACAGCACCGCGGCCACGGCGGCTGGCAGGAGGGCGGCGAGACGCATTTTCGCGTGATCCTGCGCGCCCCGGCCTTTGCCCCGATGAGCCGCCTGGCCCGGCATCGCGCGGTCCACGCGGCGCTTGGCCCGGCGCTGGTGGGGCGCATCCATGCCCTGTCGCTGGAAATCTGCTGAGTCGTTCGCGCCGCCCGGCAGGGCACCCGGACCGGGCGGCGGAGCCTCCGGCGGGGATATTTGGGCCAAGATGAAAGCCATTTCGGGTTGTTCGGCAGACGGCGCCGCCGGTCAGGCCTCGGCTTGCAGTCCCGCCGCCACGATCCCGGCCACAGCGCAGGCGGCGTCGTTTTCCGAGGTGTCGCCGGTGACGCCGACCGCACCGATCACGTCGCCTTTCCCGTCGCGGATCAGCACGCCGCCCTGCACCGGCACGAAGCGCCCCTCGTAAAGCCCGTTCATCGCCTGCGCGAAACTGGGCTGGACCTGCGCCCGCGCCGCCAGCGCCGCGCCGCCCATGCCCAGCATCAGGCAACCGTAGGCCTTGCCGCGCGCCAGGTCGAACCGGCCCGGCGAGGTGCCGTCTTCGCGCTCGAACAGCCAGGGGTGGCCGCCCGCATCGAGGATGGCGACCGACAGCGGCTTGAGCCCGAGGGCGCGGCCATGGGCAAGGGCTGCATCGAGGATGCGGCGGGCGATGGTATTGGTCAGGGTCATGTCATCCTCGGGGCAAACGGGGGCGGGTGGGGGCCGGGCCGTCATGGACTCTGGCCCATTTCCGGCCCGGGTGGAAGGCTTGCCGCAATTGGCGGCGGGCCCGGATGGCAAATTGCCCTCGGGCACCATACTGGCCATCACAGATCGAGGCTCAATTGCCCGACCGCCGCCGGGCGCGGTTTGCGCGGTGCGGGTTTTCGGTCATTCACGAAGCGGCCGCTGCCGTCGGCGCGGCTGGCATGGCGCGCCACGATCCCGGCGGCCTCGGCGGCGTGGCCTGCACTTCGCCGCAGACCGAACACCGCCTCGCGTGCTGCGCGGGCGGCGGCGGCGACATCGACCACGGGTTCGGGGTAGCGCCGCCCCAGCAGACCCTGCGCGCCCGGCCATTTCCACGGCTCTTGCAGAAAGGCGTCGGGCACGGTGGCCAGTTCCGGCACCCAGCGCCGGGTGAAGGTGCCGGCCGGGTCCTGCTCCAGCCCCTGTTTCACCGGGTTGTAGATGCGCGGCGTGTTGATGCCGGTGGTGCCCGATTGCATCTGCACCTGCGGCCAGTGGATGCCGGGCTCATAGTCGGTGAACATCCGCGCCAGATGCGTCCCGCTGGGCCGCCAGTCGAGCCACAGGTGATACGACGCCACGGCCGACACCATTGCCCGCATCCGGAAGTTCAACCAGCCGGTCGCCGCAAGGTAACGCATGCAGGCATCGAGAAACGGCAACCCGGTTTCCCCCGCCGCCCAGGCCGCAAGGCGCGCCGCATCGCTGCCGCGCGCCAGACCTTCGGCTGCGGCATGCAGGCAGCGCGTCTCGATCGACGGCTGATCCTCCAGCTTCTGCATGAAATGGTCGCGCCAGGCGAGCCTGCTCTGGAACGACCGCAGCGACCCGCCCCAGTTTCCCGCGGGCCGTTCGTCCTGTCGCGCCGCCGTGGCCTGTGCCACCTCGCGCCCCGACAGCGTTCCCAGTGCAAGATGGGGCGACAGGCGCGAACAGGCCCGTTCTCCGGTGACGGGCGAGGCCATGGCGGCGCGGTAGGGTTCCCCCCGCACGCGCAGAAAGCCTTCCATCTCCAGCAAACCGCGCGCCCGCCCGCCGGCCTGCCGGTGCGGGCAGCGGTCCTCGGCCATCCGCAGGGCGCGCGCGCCGGGAATCAGCCCGGGCAGCACCCCCGGCACCGCCGACAATCCTTCCACCTCGGCCAGCGCCGCCCCGGTGAAGGCATCGCGCTGCCCGGCCCAGCCGTCCCGGCTCTGCAACCGGCGCACCACGCCCGATTGCGGCAGTTCCACCCAGTCGACCCCCGCGGCGCGCGCCCAAGCCGCCACGCGCCGGTCGCGGCCCCAGGTCCACAGGTTGCCGGTTTCCTCGTGGCTGACGATCCGGGTTATGCCGTTGGCGCGGCAGGTCTTTTCCAGCACCTCGACCGCATCGCCGACCCGCACCGCCAGCGGCGCGCCGATCTGCGCCAGCGCCGCGCGCAGATCCTCCAGGCATTCCGCCGTGAAGGCCCAGTGCCGGGCCGAGGTGTCGGGCAGCGCCCAATACTCCGGCTCGACCACGTAAAGCGGCAACACCCGGCCAAGCCCGGCGGCCAGGGCCAGGGCCGGATGATCCACCGTGCGCAGATCGCGCTTGAACCAGACGAGAACATTCATGGAACAAACTTCTAGCCATCGGGGCGGAAAGGTAAAGCCCCCGCTTGCACCCGCGCGCGCGCCGCCTAGTGTAGGGCCAAGAAGGAGACCCCGATGACCCAACCCGCCGCGATCCTGCTTGCCGACTACCTGCCGCCCAGCCACCGCGTCGATCGGGTCGAACTGACCTTCCGGCTGCACCCGACCGCGACGCGGGTCGTGGCCCGCCTGCACATGGCGCCCAACCCCGACCGCGCGGGCCGCCCCGACCTGCGGCTGGCTGGCGAGAACCTGGCGCTGATCCGCGCCGCCATCGACGGCCGCCCGGTCACCGCCACGCCCGACGACACCGGCCTGACGCTTGCCGCCGACCTCTTGCCCGACGGCCCCTTCACGCTGGAAACCGAGGTCGAAATCTCGCCCGCCTCCAACACCGCGCTGGAGGGACTTTACATGTCGAACGGCATGTATTGCACGCAGTGCGAGGCCGAAGGCTTCCGCAAGATCACCTTCTACCCCGACCGGCCCGACGTGATGGCGCGCTTCCGGGTCCGCGTCGAATCAGACCTGCCGGTGCTGCTCTCGAACGGCAACCCGGTGGGGCAGGGGCCGTGCTGGGCGGAATGGGATGACCCGTGGCCCAAGCCCGCCTATCTGTTCGCGCTGGTGGCGGGCGATCTGGTTGCCCATTCCGCCGCCTTCACCACCATGTCGGCGCGCCCCGTCGCGCTGAACATCTGGGTCCGCCCCGGCGACCAGGACCGCTGCGCCTATGCGATGGACAGCCTGATCCGCTCGATGCGCTGGGACGAAACCGCCTATGGCCGCGAATACGATCTCGACGTGTTCAACATCGTCGCGGTCGATGATTTCAACATGGGCGCGATGGAGAACAAGGGGCTGAACATCTTCAACTCCCGCTACGTCCTTGCCCTGCCCGAAACCGCGACGGACGACGACTTCGCCCGGATCGAGGCGATCATCGCGCATGAATACTTCCACAACTGGACCGGCAACCGCATCACCTGCCGCGACTGGTTCCAGCTTTGCCTGAAGGAAGGGCTGACCGTGTTCCGCGACCAGCAGTTCTCGGGCGACATGCGCAGCCATGCCGTGAAGCGGATCGAGGATGTGCTGACGCTCCGCGCCCGGCAGTTCCGCGAGGATGGCGGCCCGCTGGCCCATCCGGTGCGCCCCGACCGCTATGTCGAGATCAACAACTTCTACACCGCCACCGTCTATGAAAAGGGCGCCGAGGTGATCGGGATGCTGAAGCGGCTGGTGGGGGATGCGGGCTATGCAAAGGCGCTTGACCTCTACTTCACCCGGCACGACGGCGAGGCGGCCACCATCGAGGACTGGCTGGCGGTGTTCGAGGATGCGACGGGGCGCGATCTGACCCAGTTCAAGCTCTGGTATGCAGAGGCGGGCACCCCCCGGCTGAAGGTCAGCGAAGACTGGGAGGATGGCACCTGGACCCTGCATCTGGAGCAGGAAAACCCCGCCACCCCCGGCCAGCCGGTCAAGGCGCCCAAGGTGATTCCCGTGGCGCTGGGGCTCTTGAACCCCAATGGCGACGAAGTGCTGCCGACCACCGTGCTGGAGATGACGGAGGCCCGGCAGAGCTTCCGCTTCCCCGGCCTGGCCAGCCGCCCGATCCCGTCGCTGCTGCGCGGGTTTTCGGCGCCCGTGGTGCTGGACCGGCCGACCTCGGCCGAGGAACGCGCTTTCCTTCTGGCGCATGACACCGACCCCTTCAACAAGTGGGAGGCCGGGCGCGCGCTGGCAAAGGACGTGATGGGCCGCATCGTCACCGACGATGCCGCCCCCGCGCCGGACTGGCTGGATGCGCTGGCCCGCGTGGCGGTGGACGAAAGCCTCGACCCCGCGTTCCGCGCGCTGGCCTTGCGCCTGCCCGGCGAGGACGACATGGCCGCGACCCTGCACGCCGCAGGCCATGTGCCCGACCCCGAGCGCATCCACGACGCCCGCACCCGCATGGCGCAGGCGCTTGCCGTGCGGCTGGCCCCGCAGCTTTCGGCGCTGATGACCAGTCTGGCCGAACCGGGGCCCTTCAGCGCCAACGCCCGCGCGGCGGGCAGGCGGGCCTTGCGGCTGGCCTGCCTTGCCTTGCAGACCCGGCTCGATGGCGGATCAGCCGCCGCCACCCTGTTCGCGCAGGCCGACAACATGACCGAGGAGGTCGGCGCGCTGTCCTGCCTGCTCGACGCGGGGCTGGGGCAGGACCAGCTTGCCACCTTCCAGACCCGCTGGGCCGCGGACCGGCTCGTGATGGACAAGTGGTTCGCGCTGCAGATCGCCTATGCCGCCCCGGCGCAGGCGGCGGCGCTGACCGACCGGCTGACCCGCCATCCGGCCTTCGACTGGAAGAACCCCAACCGCTTCCGCGCGGTGATCGGGGCGCTGTCGGGCAACCACGCGGGCTTTCACCATGCCGGCGGTGCGGCCTACCGGCTGCTGGCCGACTGGCTGATCCGGCTCGACCCGGTGAACCCGCAGACGGCGGCGCGGATGTCGACCGCCTTCGACAGCTGGTCGCGCTACGATGCCGACCGGCAGGGGATGATCCGGCAGGAACTGGCGCGGATTCTCGCCACGCCGGGCCTCAGCCGCGATCTGGGCGAGATGGCGGGGCGGATGCGTGGCGACTGATCGCGCGCCCGGCGCGACGCGATCTGGCGGGAACCAATTCGCGCACCCGGCGTTGTCTGGCAACGCCGATACGGATGGCGTGAATTCCCGAAAGAGGTATCAAATGGTTAACTTCATGAAACTCGCCGTCACCGCCGCTGTCGCAGGCACGCTTGCCGCACCGCTGTTCGCGCAAGATACCGTGATGGATTCCGCCACCCTGACCTGCTCGCAGTATTCGGCGCTCAGCGCCAATGACCAGATGCGCGTCGCCATTGCCTTCCAGGCACCCGAGCCGGCCGCTGTCACCCTGACCGTGCCCAGCGATCCGGGGGCAGGCGCGCTCGTGACCCCCGAGGTTCAGCCGAACGACAATACCGGCGGCGTCGCAGCGGCCCCCGGTTCGGCAGCCGTGACCCTTCCGGCAGGCGATGCGGAACCGGTGACCGTCGAAGGCGAGACCATGGCCAACGACAACACCGGCGGCGCCGACGCCCCGGAAAACATGATGGAAATCATGTCGAAAACCGCCATCGAATGCGGCAAGAACCCCGATATGCTGGCAATCGACGCGATGAAGTCGGTCATGTGACCCCTTGGTCGGGCCTGACGAAAAGCGGTGCAGCCGCACCGCCGAGTCTGGCCTGACCGGCTACTGCCGGTAGCCCTGCGCTACTGGCAGTAGCTTTGTTCTCGGATCCAGGCCGCCATCGCGGCGCGCTTGCCCGCATCGCGGAACGGCATCCAGTCGCGGCCCAGCCCCTGACGGCCGTTGCCCACTACCATGCCATCCTGCCCGACGGCCGACGCGATGATCTCGACCGCGCAGGACAGGTTTGCGGCGCCGTCTTTCAGCGCCGCCGGGCTGGTGGCATCGCAGCCATGGCCGCGCGCGGTCTGGGGCGAGATCTGGGTCAGCCCGATCCAGCGCCCGCCGCCGCCCGCCGCCTTGGGGTTCCAGCTGCTTTCATAGCGCGCCACGGCCGACAGCATCCCGGTCCAGAACGCCCGGCGCTCGGGCATCGTCGCATTGGCGTAATCGGGGCACCAGGTTTCGATGTCGCGCGGCACGGTCTTGGCCAGCGCTGCGTCCTTGGTCGATACCGCGACCAGCGTCGACTCGGTCCAGTGTGCCGCTTCGGGGCGATGGTCCCAGCCCATCACCGGGCGGGCCCGGCTTGCCTCGTCCGACGGAGTCGCCATGCAGGCCGAAAGCGGCAGCGACAGCATCAAACCCAGCAAGATCCCCGTTTTCCGCATCCGCAACCGTCCACATGACCCGCGCCATCCAGGGCGTCAGCGCCGCTTTTGCCCGGCCGACCCCGGTTCTGGCAAGCCCGCCGCCCCGGCATCGGCCGATTTCCGCCCGCGCCACCCTTGCCCCCCGCGCGCCGCCTGCCTAGAAAGGCGGGGATTGCCGAAGGGAAACGCCATGCTCGACCTGCCATTTGCCACCCCGAAACCCAAGGTCATCGCCGGGGCGAAGCACGACTGGGAACTGGTGATCGGGATGGAAATCCATGCCCAGGTCTCCTCGAACGCCAAGCTGTTTTCCGGCGCCTCGACGCAGGTGGGGCAGGAACCCAACGCCAACGTCGCCTTCGTCGATGCCGCGATGCCGGGCATGTTGCCGGTGATCAACGAGTATTGCATCGAACAGGCGGTGCGCACCGGGCTGGGGCTGAAGGCGCAGATCAACCTGACCTCGGCCTTCGACCGCAAGAACTACTTCTACCCCGACCTGCCGCAGGGCTATCAGATCAGCCAGCTTTACCACCCCATCGTGGGTGAGGGGCAGGTGATCGTCGACATGGGGCCGGGGGTCGCGCGTCTGGTGCGGATCGAGCGCATCCATCTGGAACAGGACGCGGGCAAGTCGATCCACGACATGGACCCGATGCTGAGCTTTGTCGATTTCAACCGCACCGGCGTCGCGCTGATGGAAATCGTCAGCCGCCCCGACATCCGCGGGCCCGAGGAAGCGGCTGCCTATGTGGTAAAACTGCGCCAGATCCTGCGCTACCTCGGCACCTGTGACGGCGACATGCAGCACGGCAACCTGCGGGCCGATGTCAACGTCTCGGTCTGCCGCCCCGGCCAGTATGAAAAGTATCAGGCGACGCAGGATTTCGGCCACCTCGGCACGCGCTGCGAGATCAAGAACATGAACTCGATGCGCTTCATCCAGCTGGCGATCGACTACGAGGCCCGCCGCCAGATCGCGATTCTGGAGGATGGCGGCACGGTGCAGCAGGAAACCCGGCTCTACGACCCCGACCGCAACGAGACCCGCTCGATGCGCTCCAAGGAAGAAGCGCATGATTACCGCTACTTCCCGTGCCCTGACCTCATGCCGCTGGAAATCGAGCAGGCCTGGGTGGACCAGATCGCGGCCGGAATGCCCGAACTGCCCGACGCCAAGAAGGCCCGCTTCATGGCCGGTTTCGGCCTGACCGATTACGACGCCAACGTGCTGACCGCCGATCTGGACAGCGCCGCGTTCTTCGAGGCGGTGGCGGCGGGCCGCGACGGCAAGATGGCGGCGAACTGGGTGATCAACGAGCTTTTCGGGCGGCTGAACAAGCAGGGCCTGAGCATCGCAGAGTCGCCCGTGTCGGCGGCGCAGCTGGGCGGGATGCTCGACCTGATCGCCTCGGGCGAAATCTCGGGCAAGATGGCGAAGGATCTGTTCGAGATCCTGTGGACCACCGGCGGCGACCCGGCAGAGGTGGCGGCCGCCCACGGCATGAAGCAGGTCACCGACACCGCCGCCATCGCGGCCGCGATCGACGAGCTGATCGCCGCAAACCCGGCGCAGGTCGAAAAGGCCCGCGCCAACCCGCGGCTGGCAGGCTGGTTCACGGGCCAGGTGCTGAAGGCCACCGGCGGCAAGGCCAACCCGGCCGTGGTGGGCGAGATGGTGGGGCGCAAGCTGGGGCTCTAGGCCCCCGCCACAACAGCACGAATCCGCACACAACTGCGTCAGTCGGGCCGGGGCCGGGTTGGCCGGCCCGGCACCGGCTTGTATGATCTGCCGACTGTCACGGAGGGAATCGGATGCCGCGCTACGAATACAAGGTGATTCCCGCCCCGGTGCGTGGCGAGAAGGTGCGCGGCAGCAAGACCACCGCCGACCGTTTCGCCCTGACCCTGACCGGGCTGATGAACGAGCTTGGCCGCGACGGCTGGGAATACCAGCGCGCCGACACCCTGCCCTGCGAGGAACGGGTGGGCCTGACCGGCAGGCAGTCCACCTTCCAGAACATGCTGGTGTTTCGCCGGGAACTTGCCGAGGCCGAGGCCGTTTCGCCGGTGTTCATGCCGCTGCGCGCCGAGGCCCCCGCGACTGCCGTGCCGCTGATCCTGACCCCGGCCGCCAACTCGGCTCCCGCACTTGGTCCGGCGCTTGGTCCGGTACGGGGGCACGCGGCGGAATGATCAGCCGCGCGCTGCCGCCAGTGCTGCGGGCAGCGCCGCCGCAAGGGCCGCCATCGCCGGGGCATCGCCCAGACTGACGCGGATGCAGCGGTCGTGCGGTGCGACGAATGGCATCCGCACGAAGATGTCGCGCGCGATCAGTTCGGCCAGCACCCGCCGGGCAAAGGCGCCATCGGCACCGCAATCGAGCGTGACGAAGTTGGTGGCCGAAGGCAGCGCCACCAGCCCGTTGGCCGCCGCGATCCGCCCCATTTCGGCACGGGCCTCCGCCACCTGCGCGCACACGCCCGCCAGATGATCCTGATCGGCCAGCGCCGCCAGCGCCCCGGCCTGCACGATCCGCCCGACCCCGAAATGGTTGCGCACCTTGTTGAAGGCGGAAATCAGCCCTTCGGCAGCGACGGCATAGCCGACCCGCACTCCGGCCATGCCGTAGCCCTTGGAAAACGTCCGCATCCGGATCACCCTCGGGTCATCGCGCGCGATGCGGGCGGCGGTGCCTGCGGGGGCAAGGTCGATATAGGCTTCGTCCAGCACCAGCAGGGTGCCTTCGGGCATCGCAGCGATCATGTCCTCGATCAAGGTGGCGGGGTGGTGGCTGCCCATCGGATTGTCCGGGTTGGCGATGTAGAGGAGTTTTGCCCCCACATTCTGCGCCCGCTCCACCAGCGCCAGCGGGTCTTCATGGTCGTCCCGGTAGGGCACCTTGTGCAGCACGCCGCCATAGCCCATCACATGGAAGTTGAAGGTCGGGTAGGCCCCGTCCGAGGTCACCACCGCATCGCCGGGGTCCACCAGCAGGCGCACGAGATAGCCCAGCAGCCCGTCGATGCCCTCGCCCACCACGATGTTGGCCGCATCCACCCCGTGATGTTCGGCCAGCGCGGCCCGCAGGTCGTGGTTCTCCGGGTCGCCATACATCCAGGCGTCGGCGGCCGCCGCCGCCATCGCCGCCACCGCGCGGGGCGAGGGGCCGAACAGGCTTTCATTCGCGCCAAGCCGGGCGGCGAACGGGCGGCCCCGGGCACGCTCCTGCGTTTCGGGTCCGACAAAGGGCACCGAGGCGGGCAGGGCGGCGACGAGCGCGGTGTAGCGGGTGTGGGTCATCGGCGAACTCAACGCGAAACGGCGGCTTTGCGCAAGGGGCGGGACGGGGGGCTGTCTGCCCCCCGCGCCTGTGATTGCATCACAGGCTCCCCCCGAGGGTATTTGGGCCAACGAGAAACGGTCAGCCGATCTCGGCCAGTCGTTTCAGGGCGGCCTTCAGCTTGGCGGAGTCTTCCTCGCCCTGTTCCAGCTTCTCGCGCGTCTCGTCCACCACATCTTCCTTGGCCGAGGCGAGGAAGGCGGGGTTGGCAAGGCGGCCGCGCAGGCCATTCAGGTCTTTTTCGAGCTTTTCCAAGGTCTTGGAAAGCCGGGCCTGTTCTTCGGCAATGTCGATGATGCCCGCCAGCGGGATCACGAAACTGCCGCCCTCGACCGGGATCGCGATTGCGCCCTTCGGGGCGGCCAAGGCTTCGGTGATCGACTCGAGCCGGGCAAGCCGCAGGATCAGCCCCTCGTTGGCCGCAAGCGCGGCGCGCCCCGCCGCGTCGAGATCAAGCTGCAGCATGTCGAGCTTCAGCCCGGCCGGCACATGCATCTGCGCGCGGGCCGAGCGGACCTCGTCGATCAGGCCGGTGACCCAGGTCATCTCGCGCATCGCCGGGGCGTCGACCAGTTCGGGCCCGTAGGTCGGCCAGTCGGTGTGGACCAGCATCTTCGCGCGCTTGCCCGTGGTGGCCCACAGCTCCTCGGTGACGAAGGGCATGATCGGGTGCAGCAGGATCATGCACTGGTCCAGCACCCAGGCCATGGTCTGCCGCGTTTCGGCCGCCTGATCGCCGTCGAACAGCGGCTTGGCGAATTCGACATACCAGTCGCAGACCTTGCCCCAGACAAAGGCGTAAAGCGCGTTGGCTGCGGCGTCGAAGCGGTAGGCGGCAAGGGCGGCGTCGACTTCCGTGCGCACCCGGGCACATTCGCCGATGATCCAGCGGTTCACCGTGGCCTGCGGCGCGGGCGGGGCAGAGGTGGCGTGGCCTTCCCAGACGCCGTTCATCTCGGCAAAGCGGCAGGCATTCCACAGCTTGGTGCCGAAGTTGCGGTAGCCCGCGATGCGCTGGGTCGAAAGCCGCAGGTCGCGGCCCATCGCGGCCATCGCCGTCAGGGTGAAGCGCACCGCGTCGGTGCCGTATTCGTCGATCAGCGTCAGCGGGTCGAGCACGTTGCCCAGGCTTTTCGACATCTTCTTGCCCTTCTCGTCACGCACCAGCGCATGGACGTAGACGGTCCTGAAGGGCACCTGATCCACCACGGCAAGCTGCATCATCATCATCCGGGCGACCCAGAAGAAGATGATGTCAAACCCGGTGACAAGGGTCGATGTCGGGAAATAGCGTTGCAGTTCGGGCGTATTCTCCGGCCAGCCCAGCGTGCCGATCGGCCAGAGGCCCGAGGAGAACCAGGTGTCGAGCACGTCGGCGTCGCGCCAGATCGGGTAGGCGAGATGCGTCGGGTCCTGGCTGACGGCATAGTCGGCCAGGCTGGCGGCCAGCGCCTCGACGGCGGCGTGGCGGTCGGCGACTTCAACGATGCGGGCGGCGTTCAGCGGGTGGGGCAGGCTGGCCAGATCGTCGCGGAAACGGTCCGACACCGTGGCAAGGTCGGCGGCGCAATGGTGCCGGGCCTCGCGGTCGATGTAGCCGCCGTCACCGAGGATGCCGAGGATCTCGACCTCGTCCAGCGCGTTGTCGCCCTCGTCGTCGGTGAAGCCCTCGGCGTCGAGGTTCAGGCCGTACCACACCGGGATCTGGTGCCCCCACCAGAGCTGGCGACTGATGCACCACGGCTCGATGTTCTCCAGCCAGTGGAAATACACCTTGGCGTCGCGTTCGGGCAGGATCACCGTGTCGCCATTGCGCACTGCATCAATGGCGGGCTGCACGATCTTCGCGGTATCGACAAACCACTGGTCGGTCAGCATCGGCTCGATCACGACCTTGGAACGGTCACCGAACGGCAGCATGATCTTTTTCGCCTCGACCACCGGCACGCGGGTCAGGTGTTCGGAACCCGTCTCGGGGTCGATGGTCTTTTCCAGCGTGGTGACGGCAAGGCCCTGGGCGGTGATGTCGTCGATCACCAACTGGCGCGCGGCGAGCCGGTCAAGGCCGCGGTATTTCTCGGGCACGAGATTCAGGCTGTCAACTTCCGCCTCGTCGGTGGGCGCGCCTTCCGCGATCTCGCGGGCGCGGAGCACGGCTTCCGCATAGGGTGCGCCGTCGCTGCGCATCGCGGCGCGGCTGTCCATCAGGCGGTAGCACGGGATATTGCCGCGCTTGGCCACCGCGTAGTCGTTGAAGTCATGCGCGCCGGTGATCTTGACCGCTCCCGAACCGAACAGCGGGTCGGGGTATTCGTCGGTGATGATCGGGATCAGGCGGTCGCAGAGCGGCAGATGCACCATCTTGCCGACGATCCCGGCATAGCGCGCGTCCGACGGATGCACCGCCACCGCGCCGTCGCCCAGCATGGTCTCGGGCCGCGTGGTGGCAATGGCGATGTAGTCGCGCGTCTCGCGCAGCGTCACCGCGCCATCCTCGTCCTTCTCGACATATTCATAGGTCTCACCGCCCGCGAGGCGGTATTTGAAGTGCCACATGTGGCCCGCGACCTCGATGTTCTCGACCTCCAGATCGGAAATCGCGGTCTCGAAATGCGGGTCCCAGTTCACCAGCCGCTTGCCGCGGTAGATCAGGCCCTTGGCGTGCAGGTCGACGAACACCTTGATCACCGCGTCGTGGAAGGCGTCATCCATGGTGAAGGCCAGCCGCGACCAGTCCATCGACGCGCCCAGCCGCTTGTCCTGTTCGACGATGGTGCCGCCGGACTGCTCTTTCCACTCCCAGACCTTGGCGACGAAGGCTTCGCGGCCAAGCGCGCGGCGAGCAGGCTGGCCGGTGCGGGCGAGTTCGCGTTCCACCACCATTTGCGTGGCAATCCCGGCATGGTCGAGTCCCGGCTGCCACAGCGTGTCGAAGCCGCGCATTCGGTGCCAGCGGATCAGGATGTCCATCAGCGTGTGGTTGAAGGCATGACCCATGTGCAGGGTGCCGGTGACGTTGGGCGGCGGCAGCATGATGCAGAACGGCTCTGCTCCCGGCCTGGCATTGGCCCCGGCCTTGAAGGCGCCTGCGTCCTCCCACATGGCATAAAGGCGTGCCTCGGCTTCGGCGGCGTTGAAGGTCTTTTCCATCGGCATCTTGGGCATCCCTGAAAGCGTTGGCTTTCTCTATCCAATCGGGGCGCGAAGGCCAAGCGCCTCTGCCGCCGCGGCGTGGCAAATCTCGGGTCGCCGGGACGCGTCAGCGCGGCCGAGCGGGGGCTCGATGCCCCCCGAGGCCGCCCCTTGCCTCACACCGCCCGGTCGATCCTTGTGGACAGGTGGATCAGGCTTTCGGACGATTTCACTCCGGTCATCGCGCCGATCTGGTCCAGCACCTGGTCCAGAACCTGGGTGTTCGGCGCCGCGATCTGCAGCAGCAGGTCGAACCGCCCCGAGGTGGTGAAGGCGCGTTCGACCTCGGCGATCGACTTCAGCCGGGTCAGGATGCCCGCCTGCGCCCGCGGCTCGATGGTGATCAGCACCGAGGCCCGCAGCCGCCCCTGGCGGGCCGCTTCGCCCAGCTTCAGGGTGTAGCCCGCGATGATGCCCGTCGTCTCCAGCCTCTCCAGCCGCGCCTGGATGGTCGAGCGCGCGACCTTCAGCCGGCGCGCCAGCGTCGCCACCGACATCCGCGCATCGGCCCCCAGCAGCCCCACGATGTTGCGATCCAGTTCATCCATGCAGTTTGTCCATCCTTGTCGTCATTCTAACGATCATACCACACATATCTACTCTTTTGATCGGTGAAAATGTGCCTCATATCCGACATCCTTGTTTTCAGGAAAAGGGCGGCTCATACGCACCTGGCCTGGTTTGGATGAACCGCGCAGGTGCCGCCTACCCGAGAGCAGTCGGGCAATGGGCTTGCGTCTTGTTGGCAGAAAAGGAAACGCTGATGGGACTCTCGAAAACGATCTGGACCAACCCGACCGAGTATCTGCGCACCCGTGCGCCCGAAACCCCGGTGCTGTTCTTCTCGCCCGCCGCGTTGCAGGCTGCGGCGCGCCGGTTCATCGACGGCTTTCCGGGCATGGTGACCTATGCGGTCAAGTCCAACCCCGAAGAGGTCGTGGTGGAAAACCTCGCGCAGGCGGGGATTCGCGGCTATGACGTGGCCTCGCCGCACGAGATCCGCATGATCCGCCGCCTCGCCCCCGATGCGGCGCTGCACTACAACAACCCGGTGCGCTCGCGGGCCGAGATCGCGATGGCGGTCGAGGCCGGGGTCAAATCCTGGTCGGTCGATTCGCGGTCCGAACTGGCCAAGCTGATCGAACTGGTGCCCGCCGAGGGCTGCGAGATCACCGTGCGCTTCAAGCTGCCGGTGGCCGGGGCGGCCTACAACTTCGGCGCCAAGTTCGGCGCGACCGCCGATGTCGCGGTGGACCTTCTCAAGACCGTGGCGGCGGCGGGGTTCATCCCGTCGATCACCTTCCACCCCGGCACGCAATGCACCGACCCGCACGCCTGGGAATCCTACATCCGCGCCGCGGCCGAGATTGCCCGCGATGCGGGCGTCACCATCGCCCGGCTGAACGTCGGCGGTGGCTTCCCGTCGCACCGCCTGCACGGCGTCATCCCGCAGCTTGAGGCGACCTTTGCGCTGATCGACCGCGTGACGGGCGAGGCGTTCGGCGCCGACCGTCCGCTGCTGGTGTGCGAGCCGGGCCGGGGCCTGTGCGGGGATGCCTTCACGCTGGCCACCCGCGTCAAGGCGCTGCGCGACGACACCCATGTCTTCCTGAACGATGGCGTCTATGGCGCGCTGGCCGAACTGCCGCTGGTCGGCGTGATCGACCGCGTGGTGGTGCTGACCCCGGAAGGCGACCGCCGCCACGGCGCGCCCAAGGACCGCATCATCTTCGGGCCGACCTGCGACTCGGTCGACCGTCTGCCCGGCGAAGTGACGCTGGCGGGCGACGTGGCAGAAGGCGACTTCGTGGTGTTCGAGGGCATGGGCGCCTATTCCACCGTGACCAACACCCGCTTCAACGGCTTTGGCGAGCTGAGCATGGCCACCGTGCTGTCGCTGAAGCTCTAAGCAGCAGCACCCCCGGCCGGGGTCTTTCCGGCCGGGGTCCGCCGTCGGGGTCCGCCGACAGATGCCCCGCCGACCTTGGCCCCAGCGACCCAAGGCTCGGCCAGGGTGTCCGGCTCCGCCCGTCCGTCACGCCACCGCCCGCACCACGCCCTCTGCCCGCTGGGCACCGTCGCGACCGGCCGTCTTGTCCGGAGCGGCCGTGTCACGCCCCGGTCAGGCACCCGTTCCGCGTGCTCCCCCCGATCCCCCGGCGCTGCCCGCAAACGCATTGCCCCCCGCAGACCGGGCGGGGGGGCCGTGCACACTTGCCATGTCGGCGGCCATGGAAAAGACATACCCGCGCCAGAAGTACAGTTGGCATACCTTGTCAACAACTCTGTCCCCACCCTCCTGCGCTGAGAATGCCGGGGGCAGGTGCTTCGCAGCATCGTCCCTGCGGCGCCGTTTCCGGTGCCGCAGGGGTCGGCTTTCCGGGTCAGGCGTCCGCGAAAAGGTCCGCGTTCATCACCTTGGTCCAGGCTGCGACGAAATCGGTCACGAACTTTTCCTTGTTGTCGTCCTGGGCATAGACTTCCCCATAGGCGCGCAGGACCGAGTTCGATCCGAACACCAGATCGACCCGGGTTGCCGTATGCTTCACCGCGCCGCTCTTGCGGTCGCGGATCTCGTAAAGTCCGTTGCCGACCGGCTTCCACGTATTGGCCATGTCGGTCAGGGTCACGAAGAAGTCGGTGGTCAGCGCGCCTTCGCGGTCGGTGAACACGCCATGCCGGGTGTTGCCGTGGTTGGTGCCCATGACGCGCATCCCCCCGACCAGCGCGGTCATCTCGTGCGCTGTCAGGCCCATCAGCTGCGTTCGGTCCAGCATCAGCTCTTCGGCGCTGACGGTGTAATCCTGCTTCAGCCAGTTGCGGTAGGCGTCGTGGATCGGCTCCAGCACGTCGAACGAGGCCGCGTCGGTCATCGCGTCGGTCGCGTCGCCGCGTCCGGGGGTAAAGGGCACGGTGACGGGGAAACCGGCCGCCGCCGCCGCCCATTCGACACCGGTGTTGCCCGCCAGCACGATCACGTCGGCCACGCTGGCCCCGGTTTCTGCGGCGATGCCTTCCAGCACGCCCAGCACGCGGGCCAGACGTTCAGGCTCGTTGCCAACCCAGTCCTTCTGCGGCGAAAGGCGGATGCGCGCGCCATTGGCCCCGCCCCGCATGTCGGACGCGCGGAAGGTGCGCGCGCTGTCCCAGGCGGTGGTGACAAGGTCGCTCACGCTCAGGCGGCTGGCGGCGATGCGCGCCTTGACCGAGGTCACGTCATAGTCGGTGCGGCCTGCGGGGACCGGGTCTTGCCAGATCAGGTCTTCGGCAGGCACCTCGGGGCCGATGTAGCGCACCTTCGGCCCCATGTCGCGGTGGGTCAGCTTGAACCAGGCCCGGGCGAACACCTCGGAGAAATGCGCCGGATCCGCGAAATAGCGTTCCGAGATGGCACGGTAGGCCGGGTCCATCTTCATCGCCATGTCGGCATCGGTCATGATCGGGTTCACGCGGATCGACGGGTCTTCGACATCGACCGGCTTGTCTTCCTCGCGGATGTTGATCGGCTCCCACTGGGTTGCGCCTGCGGGGCTTTTCCTCAGCTCCCAGTCATAGCCGAGCAGCAGCTTGAAATAGCCGTTGTCCCATTTGGTCGGGTGCGTGGTCCAGGCGCCTTCGATGCCGCTGCTGACGGTGTGGCGGCCGTTGCCCGGAACGGCCGGATTGTGCCAGCCAAGGCCCTGTTCCTCGACGCCAGCCGCTTCGGGTTCCCGGCCCAGCAGCGCGGCATTGCCGTTGCCGTGGCACTTGCCGACGGTGTGGCCGCCTGCGGTCAGGGCCACGGTTTCCTCGTCGTCCATCGCCATGCGTGCGAAGGTCAGCCGGATGTCCTGCGCGGTGCGCAGCGGGTTCGACACGCCGCCCACGCCCTCGGGGTTGACGTAGATCAGGCCCATCTGCACGGCGGCCAGCGGGTTTTCCAGCGACTCGCGGGCATCGCCTTCATAGCGGGTCGCGCCAAGCCATTCCTTTTCCGAGCCCCAGTAGGTGTCTTTCTCGGGGTGCCAGATGTCCTCGCGGCCGAAGGCAAAGCCGAAGGTCTTGAGCCCCATCGATTCATAGGCGACGTTGCCCGCCAGGATCATCAGGTCGGCCCAGCTGAGCCTGTTGCCGTATTTCTTCTTGATCGGCCACAGCAGGCGGCGGGCCTTGTCGAGGTTCACGTTGTCGGGCCAGGAATTCAGCGGCGCGAAACGCTGGTTGCCGGTGCCGCCGCCGCCGCGCCCGTCGGCCATCCGGTAGGACCCGGCCGAGTGCCATGCCATGCGGATCATCAGGCCGCCGTAATGGCCCCAGTCGGCCGGCCACCAGTCCTGGCTGTCGGTCATCAGCGCGTGCAGGTCGGCCTTCAGCGCGGGAACGTCGAGCTTGCGCACCTCGTCACGATAGGAGAAGGCGGTTCCCATCGGGTTGGTCTTGCTGTCGTGCTGGTGCAGGATGTCGAGGTTCAGGGCATTCGGCCACCAGTCCGTGGCCGTGGTGGCGGTGGTCGTGATGCCACCGTGCATCACCGGGCATTTGCCGGCGGTATCATTGGCAATTCCATCCATGTCGCTCTCCGTTCGTGGCTTCGCTTGCTGCATCGGGTCGGGCGCGGCCGACCGGGGCGGGCAGAATCCCGGCCGGTCGCTCGCTGTCTGAACGCCAGATAGCAAGGTTTCGCGATTTGGGCTACTTTCATTTTCTAATATCTATGATATGTTTTTCAAATGATGAACATTTCCATGAAACACATCCGCTACTTCGAGGCGCTGGCCCGGCACGCGCATTTCGGCCGCGCCGCCGAGGATTGCGCGATCTCGCAGCCCGCCTTGTCGTTGCAGATGAAGGAACTGGAGGAAATGCTGGGCGCGCCGCTGGTCGAACGGGGGGCGCGGCAGATCCGCCTGACCAGCCTTGGCGAATCCTTCGCCAGCCGGGCGCGCGCCATCCTGCGGGCGGTGGACGAGCTGGGCGACCTGGCGCGGGCCACCCACAGCCCGCTGCTGGGGCGGTTGCGGATCGGGGTCATCCCCACCGTGGCGCCTTACCTTCTGCCCACCATCATCCAGGATCTGACGCGGCACTGCCCCGGGCTCGACCTCTGGCCGCGCGAGGCGGTGACGAAGAAGCTGCTCGCCGATCTGGCCGAGGGGCGGCTGGATACGGCGATCGTCGCCCTGCCGGTGTCGGAGCCGTCGCTGCACGAGGAACCTCTGCTGGAGGAGGAATTCGTGCTGGTCCGGCCGCTGGATCACGCGGGCCGGCCGGTGCCGACCCCCGAGGCGCTGTGGCGGATGCGCCTGCTGCTGCTGGAGGAAGGCCACTGTTTCCGCGACCAGGCGCTGTCGTTCTGCTCGATGACGCCCGCCGTGCCGCGCGACCTGATGGAGGGCAGTTCGCTGTCGACGCTGGTGCAGATGGTCGGGGCCGGGATCGGGGTCACGCTGATCCCGCAGATGGCCATCGCGATGGAAACCCGCTCGGCCGCCGTATCGGTGGCCCGGTTGCACCATCCGCGCCCGGGCCGGGCCATCGGCATGGTCTGGCGCAGGTCGAACCCGCTGGCGGATCACTTCGCACATGTCGCGGCGATCATCCGCCGCGGCGGCGATACGCAGGTCGCGGCGCAGTGACGGGCCGGACCGGTCAGGCCAGCAGGATGCAGGTGGTCGAGCCGGTGGCGTAAAGTCGGCCGTCTTCGGCGCCGCGAATCTCGGCCCGGGCCACGGCGGTGCTGCGGCCGGGGTGATCGACCACGCCTTCGCACAGGACCGCGACCCCCAGCGGCAGGGCGCGCGTCAGGTTCACCTTGTATTCCAGCGTGGTATACCAGCGCCCCTGCGGCACGACGGTCATCACCGCGCAGCCCATCGCACTGTCGAGCAGCGTGCCATACCAGCCTCCATGCACCCCGCCGACCGGATTGGTATGGGCAAACGCAGCCGTGCCGCGAAACACCGCCCGCCCCTCTGACGCGGCTTCGAGCCGGATGCCCATCAGGTCGACGATCGCGGGCATCGGCTGGTGACCGTCGAGCATCGCCCGGATGAAGGCCAGCCCCGACATCGACAGAAGCGTGGCACGGTCGGCGATGTCATCGGGGCTGCGGGCGGTGAAGGGGGCGGGCATGGCGGACTCCTTTGCCCTTTTGTCGCCCGCGCGCGCGGCGGTGTCGAGGGGAGGGCCGACGGTGAGCGCGAGCAGGCACGGCCGGCCTGCGGGGCGGGCGCGGGAGCCTCCGGCGGGGATATTTGAGAACAGAAGAAAGGGGAAGGACGGGCTCTGGACGGGAAAGGGCACTCTGCGGGGCAGGCGCGGGAGCATCCGGCGGGGATATTTGAGAACAGAAGAAGGGGAAGGACCGGCTCTGGACGGGAAAGGGCACACTGCGGGGCGGGCGCGGGAGCCTCCGGCGGGGATATTTGAAAACAGAAGAAAGGGTCAGGCGGGGGCGGGGATGCGGCGCACCGCAAGCCAGCTGAGGGCAGCCATGGCGGCGGCGGTGGCGAGGCAGGCGGGCAGGCCGCCGAACTGGTAGCTGAGGCCCGAGAGCAGCGTGCCGAGCAGACGGCCGGCCGCATTGGCCATGTAGTAGAAGCCGACATCCATCGTCACCCGCTCGGCCTGGCTGAAGGCGAGGATCAGGTAGGAATGCAGCGCCGAGTTGATGGCGAAGACGAAGCCGAAGGCCAGCAGCCCCGCCACCAGTGCTGCGGTCAGCCACGTTCCGGCGCCCAGCACCGGCAGGGCGGCCAGAGCCAGCGTCAGAACTGCCAGCACCCCGACCCAGGTCGCGGCCGACCGGACCAGTGCGGCCACCGGGCGGCCCTTTGCGCGCAGCAGGCGGGGGGCTGCGGCCTGCACGGCGCCGTAGGCGATGATCCACAGCGCCATGAAGCCGCCGATCAGGAAGAAGGCGGCACGGCGCCCCTCGTCGCTGCCATCCGACAGCACCGACTGGAAATAGACCGGGATGCCGACCACGAACCACACGTCGCGCGCCCCGAACAGGAACAGGCGCGCCAGCGACAGGCGGTTGATCCGGGCATCCTTGGAAAAGACCGCGCTGAACTTCGCGCCCTTCCGGCCCGTGGGCAGGCCCGCGGGCATGAAGGCCGTCACCGCCGCCAGGATCACCGCCAGCACCGCAGCCATGCCCAGCACGGCCGGCACGAAGCCAAAGCCCGCCAGCAGCGCCGCGCCCAGAAAGAAGCCCAGCCCCTTGACCGCGTTCTTGGAGCCGGTCAGCACCGCCACCCAGCGGAACAGCGCGCCTTCTGACGGGGCCAGCACCTTGACGGCCGATTTCGACGCCATCTTGGCCAGATCCTTGGCCACGCCCGACACCCCCTGCACCGCCATGACAAAGCCGACCGAGGCCGCCACGCTCCAGCCCGGATCAAGCTGGGCAAGGCCGATCAGCGCCGCGATCTGGAGCCCGAGGCCCGCGTAGAGCGTGCGGGTCAGCCCGAAGCGGGCGGCGATCCAGCCCGCCGACAGGTTGGTGACGATGCCCGCCACCTCGTAGAGCAGGAAGAGCCACGCCAGTTGCAGCGGCGTGAAGCCGAGCGCGTTGAAATGCAGGAGCACCAGCATCCTGAGCGCGCCATCCGACAGCATGAAGGCCCAGTAGGCCGCCGTGACCGCCGCATAGGCGCGCAGGCCGCCATCGCCCGCCGCCGTCACAGCGAGGCCGCGATCATGCGCGCCACATCGACCAGACGGCAGGTGTAGCCCCATTCGTTGTCATACCAGGCGTAGACCTTCACCTGCGTGCCGTTGACCACCATCGTCGATTGCGCGTCGATGATCGCCGAGCGGTCGTCGTTCAGGAAGTCGCTCGACACCAGCGCGCGGTCCTCGACCCCCAGGATGCCCGCCAGCGGCCCGGCGGCGGCGGTGCGGAACAGGGCGTTCACTTCTTCCGCCGCAGTCGGGCGCTCGACCTCGAACACGCAGTCGGTCAGCGAGGCATTCAGCAGCGGCACCCGCACCGCATGGCCGTTCAGTCGGCCCGCAAGCTCGGGGTAGATCAGCGAAATGGCGGTGGCCGACCCGGTGGTGGTGGGGATCAGGTTCATCAGGGCCGAGCGGGCGCGCCGCATGTCCTTCGCCGGGCGGTCGACGATGGTCTGGGTATTGGTCACGTCATGGATCGTGGTGATCGAGCCGTGGCGGATGCCGAGCGCCTCGTGGATCACCTTGACCACCGGGGCGAGGCAGTTGGTGGTGCAGCTTGCCGCCGTGACCAGGTCGTGCGTCGCCGGGTCGTAGAGGTGATGGTTGATGCCATAGACGAGGTTCAGCGCGCCGCCGTCCTTGACCGGGGCCGCGACGAGCACCTTCTTAACCCCTGCCGCGAAATAGGGCGCGATCTGCGCCGCGGTCCTGAACGCGCCTGTCGCGTCGATCACCAGATCGATGCCCGGATCGGCCAGCGGCAGATCCTCGATCCGTTTCCGCGCGGTCAGGCGCATCCGGTGGCCGTTCAGGGTCAGGCTGTCTGCGTCATGGCTGATCTCGGCCCGCCAGCGGCCATGCACCGAGTCGAACTCCATCAGCAGGGCGTGCTGCTCGGGGGTGCCTGCGGGGTCGTTCAGCAGCACGATGCGGTCTTGCAGGCCAAGGTCGGTCAGCCGGCGCAGGGCGAGCTTGCCGATCCGGCCAAGGCCGTTCAGGGCGATACGGGGCATGGGCGGTCCTTTGTCGTTCAGGTGTCGGTGCGGCCGATGGTGTCGACGCGGGCTTGCAGCGCCACCTTTTCCAGTTCGGCAAAGGGCAGGGCGGTGAAGGCGATGATGCGGCGGCGCAGGGCGGCGTAGGTCTGGGCGAAGGCCAGCGCGCGTTCGGCCGCAGTGCCGGTGGCCAGCGCGGGGTCGGGCAGGCCCCAATGCGCGGTTACCGGCTGGCCCGGCCAGGGGGCGCAACCTTCGTTGGCCGCCGCGTCGCAGACCGTGAACACGAAATCCAACACCGGGGAGTCGGCGGTCTGATACTCGGCCACCGACTTGGCGCGCAGGCTGCCGATGTCGTGGCCGTTGCGCGCCAGCACCTCCAGCGCGGTTGGGTTGAGCTGGGACTGCGGCCGGGTGCCCGCCGAATGGGCGACAAAGCGGCCCTGCCCAAGGTCGCGCAGCAGCGCCTCGGCAAAGATCGACCGGGCGGAATTGCCCGAACAGACGAACAGCACGTTGAGCGGGCGGGGCATGGCATACTCCGGTGTTGGGGTGTCGGGGGCCAGATCGGCCCGGCCCCGGCCACAATCGTTGAAGAGGTAGGCCACCAGCCGCGCCGTCTGCGGCAGGTCGCTGCGGTAGAGGATCGCTCGCCCCTGCCGTTCGGCCGTGACCAGCCCCGCCGTCTCCAGTGCGGCAAGGTAGACCGACAGGGTCGAGGGCTTCAGCCCCAGCGCCTCGGTCATCTCGCCCGGCCGCACGCCGTGCGGGGCGCGGCGCAGCAGCAGGCGGAACACCGCGAGGCGGCCGTCATGGCCGAGGGTGGCGAAAAGGTTGGCGGCGTTCATTTCCATAATTCATGAATACTGGAAATGAACCTACTCTGCCAGTGAAGGTTTCATGACAAAGCAGAACGGCAGCCGCTGGGGCTGCCGTTCGGGGTCGCATGAAGGATGGATCAGCGGTGACGCACGTCGATGTAGTTGCGGGCCGGCGAGCCGGTGTAAAGCTGGCGCGGGCGGCCGATGCGCTGGGTCGGGTCGGCGATCATCTCGCGCCACTGCGAGATCCAGCCGACGGTCCGCGACAGCGCGAAGATCGGGGTGAACATCGCGGTGGGGAAACCCATCGCATCGAGGATGATGCCGGAATAGAAATCGACGTTGGGGTAAAGCTTCTTCGAGACGAAATACTCGTCTTCCAGCGCGATGCGTTCCAGTTCCTTGGCAACCTGAAGCGTGGGGTTGTTGTGGATGCCCATCAGCCCCAGCACCTCGTCGGCGCTTTCCTTCATCACCTTGGCGCGCGGGTCGAAGTTCTTGTAGACCCGGTGCCCGAAGCCCATCAGGCGGAACGGGTCGTCCTTGTCCTTGGCGCGGCGGATGTATTCCGGAATGCGGTCCACGGTGCCGATCTCGCGCAGCATTTCCAGACAAGCCTGGTTGGCGCCACCATGCGCCGGGCCCCAGAGGCAGGCGATCCCGGCCGCGATGCAGGCAAAGGGGTTGGCGCCCGAAGACCCGGCCAGCCGCACGGTCGAGGTCGAGGCGTTCTGCTCGTGGTCGGCATGAAGCATCATGATCCGGTCCATCGCCTTGGACAGGATCGGGTCCACCACATAGTCCTCGGCCGGGATGGCAAAGCACATGTGCAGGAAGTTCGAGGCGTAATCGTGGCTGTTCTTCGGGTAGATGAACGGCTGGCCCAGCGAATACTTGAACGCCATCGCCGCAATCGTCGGCAGCTTGGCGATCATGCGGATCGCGGCCACTTCGCGCTGCCACGGATCGTTGATGTCAAGGCTGTCGTGGTAGAACGCGCTCATCGCGCCGACCACGCCGACCATGGTTGCCATCGGGTGGCTGTCACGCCGGAAACCGCGGAAGAAATAGTGCATCTGCTCGTGCACCATGGTGTGCCGCGTTACCCGGCCCTCGAAGTCGGCCATCTGCACCGCGGTGGGCAGTTGGCCGTAAAGCAGCAGGTAGCACAGTTCCAGGTAATGCGAATGCTCGGCAAGCTGCTCGATCGGGTAGCCCCGGTGCAGCAGCTCGCCCTTGTCGCCGTCGATATAGGTGATGGCGCTTTCGCAGGCGGCGGTCGAGGTGAAGCCGGGGTCGTAGGTGAAGACATCGCCTTCGGCATAAAGCTTGCGGATGTCCAGCACATCCGGCCCCAGTGTGGGCGAAAGGATCGGCAGGTCGATCACCTTGGTGCCGAAGGTCAGCGTGGCGGATTTGGTCTTTGCAGGCATCTGTCATCCCTCTCGGTTGGCGCGCCGGTCGCCCCGGCGGGGCTCGGCAATCGTGGTGCCCCAAGGGGGCCGCGGACGCGAGAGGGGTCTGCGGCGGGTCAGGCCGCGGCATCCTCCAGTCGCGCAATCGTCTCGTCCCGACCGATGACCAGCATCATGTCGTATACGCTGGGCGTCACGGTGCGCCCGGCAAGCGCCGCACGCAAGGGGGCAGCCATCTTGCCGAACGCGAGGCCATGGGCCGTGGCCACTTCCGTCAGGATGGTTTCCAGTTCTTCCTTTGACCAGCTAGCATCTCGCAGTCGCGGCGTCAATTCAATCAGTATACCACGGGATACCGCGTCAAGCGCCTTCTCTGCCGCCGCATCGGGGACGATCGGCCGGGATGTCAGCGCAAAATGAGCCTTTTCAACAAGTTCCGGGAAGGTCTTCGCCCTGTCCTTCAGGCAGTACATCGCCCGCAGCAGCCGGTCGGCCTGTGCGTCGGTCAGCGCGGGCTGGTCTGCCGCCGCCAGATATGCCCGCATTTCACGCAGCAGCGCAGCATCGGTCCCCGCGGCGATGTGCTGGCCACACAGGTTTTCCAGCTTCTTGAAGTCGAGTCGGGCCGGCGCCCGTCCGATTCCCGACAGGTCGAACCAGCCCATCGCCTGTTCCGAGGTGAAGAATTCGGCGTCGCCATGCGCCCAGCCCAGCCGTGTCAGATAGTTGCGCATCCCGGCGGCCGGATAGCCCATCGCCTGATACTCCTCGACCCCGAGCGCGCCGTGGCGCTTGGACAGCTTCTTGCCGTCCGGCCCGTGGATCAGCGGGATGTGCGCCCAGACCGGGATGTCCCAGCCCATCGCCTGATAGACCATGGTCTGCCGCGCCGCGTTGTTCAGGTGGTCGTCGCCGCGGATCACATGCGTGACGCCCATGTCATGGTCATCGACCACCACGGCCAGCATGTAGGTCGGCGTGCCGTCCGAGCGCAGGCACACCATGTCGTCCAGATGGTCGTTGCCAAAGCGCACCGTGCCCTGCACCGCATCCTCGATCACCGTCTCGCCGCCGCGCGGGGCCTTCATGCGGATGACGTAGGGCGCGTCGGGGTGGGTGGCGGGATCGGCATCGCGCCACGGGCTCTGGAACAGGGTCGAGCGGTTATCGGCCCGCGCCGCCTCGCGGAATGCCTCGATTTCCTCCTGCGTGCAGAAGCACTTGTAGGCCGATCCTCGCGCTAGCATCTCGCGCGCGACCTCGGCGTGGCGCTCGCGGCGGTCGAACTGGCTGACCACCTCGCCATCCCAGTCGAGCCCGAGCCACGTCAGCCCGCGCAGGATCGCGGCGGTGGCCTCGGGGGTCGAGCGTTCGCGGTCGGTATCCTCGATCCGCAACAGGAACCTGCCGCCCCGCCCCCGCGCGTAAAGCCAGTTGAACAGCGCCGTCCGCCCGCCGCCGATGTGCAGATACCCGGTCGGCGACGGGGCAAAGCGGGTCACGACCGGCTTGTCGGGGGCAGTCTGGGGTGTCGCGGACATGCGTCTTAACCTTTTGGAAACCACGTGGCGGATAGGGTCGGGCCTGTCTAGGCAATCGCGGGGCAGGAAACAAGGTGGGCAGGCTGTGGCTCCTGATCGGATCGCTGCGGTGGACCCCGCTGCAGGCTCTGGCCGAGGCGCGGGGCATCCTGTTCCCCTGGCTGCCGGTGTTCATGGCGATCGGCATCGGGCTGTGGTTCACGCTGCCGTTCGAGCCGGGGCTGCGGTTCTATGCCGGCGCCCTGGCCGTGGTGGCTCTGGGCACGGCGCTGCGCCTGTGGGGGCCCGAACATGGCCATCCGTTTGCCGTGGCGCTGGCGGCACTGGCGCTGGGCGCGCTGCTGGCGGGGGTGCGTGCGCACAGCGTAGCCGCCCCGATCCTGTCGTTCCGCTATTACGGCGCGATCGAGGGGCGGGTGGTGCTGGTTGACCGCTCGGCGTCCGACCACATGCGCCTGACGCTGGACCAGGTGGTTCTGAACCGCGTCTCCCCCGAGCGCACGCCGGAACGGGTGCGCATCTCCTTGCACGGCAAGCAATATCTGACCCCCGAACCCGGAATGCTGGTGATCCTGACCGGCCATCTTGCCGCCCCCGAGGGCCCGCCCGAGCCCGGGGGCTTCGATTTCCAGCGCCTCGCGTATTTCGAGCGGCTGGGGGCCATCGGCTATTCCCGCACGCCGGTCCTGCTGCTGGCCCCGCCCGAACCCTGGGCGCAAATCGTCAACCGAATGCGAAGCCGGCTGTCGGCGGGGATACAGGCTGCGGTGCCGGGCGATCCCGGCGCATTTTCGTCTGGCGTGATGACCGGCGACCGCTCGGGCCTCAGCCTCCAGGCGATCGAGGATCTGCGCGGTTCCAGCCTGACGCATCTGCTGGCGATCTCGGGGATGAACATGGCCTTCCTGATCGGCTTCGTCTTCGCCACGCTGCGCTACGGGCTGGCGCTGGTGCCGGTGCTGGCGCTGCGGGTCAACTCGAAGAAACTGGCGGCGCTGGTGTCGCTGGGGGTGGCGTGGTTCTACCTGCTGCTCTCGGGCGCCAATGTCGCGACCGAACGCGCCTTCATCATGGTCGCGGTGATGCTGGGGGCGGTGCTGCTGGACCGGCGGGCGCTGTCGCTGCGGTCGGTGGCAATCTCGGGCTGCATCCTGCTGATACTCAAGCCGGAAAGCCTGCTGTCGCCAGGCTTCCAGATGTCGTTCGCCGCCACCACGGCACTGATCGCGGGCTTCGGTGCGGTGGAGGGGCAGGTGATGCGCAACCGGCTGCCGCGCTGGGCGCTGCCGGTGGCGACGCTGGTGCTCTCGTCGGTGCTGGCAGGGTTTGCCACGGCACCCTACGGGGCTGCGACCTTCAACCGGGTGGCCGACTACGGCTTGCTGGCCAACCTGATGACGGTCCCGGTGATGGGGGCGGTGGTGATGCCTGCGGGCACGGTTGCCGCGCTGGCCGCCCCCTTCGGGCTGGAGGCGCTGCCGCTCTGGGTCATGGGGCGGGGGTCGGCCTGGATCCTGTGGTCGGCGGGCTGGGTCGCAGGTTTCGAAGGCGCATTGACCGGGATCATCGCGCCCGGCCCGCTGGTGCTGCCGGTGCTGACGCTGGGGGCACTGTGGCTGGTGCTGTGGCGCGGGCCGGTGCGGCTGGCGGGCATCGTGCCGATGGTTGCGGCGCTGGTGCTGTGGGCCATGGCCGAGCGGCCGCCGCTGCTGATCAGCGCGGATGGCGGGCTGGCCGGGCTTCTGGGCCCCGAGGGGCGGGCACTGTCCTCACCGCGCGGGGCAGGGTTCGCCGCCGAAAGCTGGCTGGAAAACGACGGCGACCTGACCGACCAGATCAGCGCGGCTGCCCGGCCGGGGTTCGAGGGCGACAAGGGTGCGCGGCGCTTCGTGCTGGGCGACTGGCGCGGCGTGGTGCTGAAGGGCAAGGGATCGGCCGGGCGCGTGGCCGAAGCCTGCACCAGCGCCGATCTGGTGATCGTGACCGAGGCCGCCACCGCCCCGCCGGGGTGTCAGGTGATCGACGCGGGCCTGCTGTTGCGCACCGGCACGCTGGCGGTCTGGCCCGGGCCCGATGGCCTGCGATTGCAGCCGACCTTCCGCGCCCGCAGACTGTGGACCGGGCCGGGGCCCGACCCGGAACAGCCCGCCGACCTGCCGCTGCTGCTGGCGGCGGAATGACCGCCTAGTAGCTGCGGATCAGCCCGACCAGCCGCCCCTGCACCTTCACCTGATGGTCGGGATAGACCCGCGTCTCGTAGGCCGGGTTGGCCGCTTCCAGCGCGATCATCGCGCCACGGCGGCGAAAGCGTTTCAGCGTGGCTTCGAGATCCTCGACCAGCGCCACGACGATGTCGCCATTCTCGGCGGTGCTCTGTTCGCGGATCACCACGATGTCGCCATCGTTGATGCCGGCCTCGATCATCGAATCGCCTTTGACCTCAAGGGCATAGTGCTGGCCCTGGCCCGACAGCATCGACCCCGGCACCGTGATGTGATGCGACACTTCCGAGATCGCCTCGATCGGAACGCCGGCCGCGATCCGGCCCATCACCGGCAGTTCCAGCGCGTAGGCCGCCGACACCGGCATTGCACCCTGCGGCGGATCGACCTTGTCGCCCTGGATCATCCGTGGCGAAAAGCCGGGGCGTTCCATCGCTTCGGGCAGCTTCACGATCTCGATCGCCCGGGCGCGGTGGGCCAGGCGGCGGATGAAGCCCCGCTCCTCCAGCGCCGTGATCAGGCGATGGATTCCCGATTTCGACCGCAGGTCCAGCGCATCCTTCATTTCGTCGAAAGACGGAGGAACGCCGTCGCGGTCGGTCCGCGTCTTGATGAAATCGAGCAGTTCCAGTTGCTTGCGGGTCAGCATCGGTGATCCTCCGGCAGGTGCGGCATTCGTGTTAACATAATGTTCTGCCCGTGTTCCCGGTTTGTGTCAAGCATCTTGCGTCGCTCAGATCGGAAGATACCAGACCTCGTCGCCTGCCGCGCGCGGACCGTCGCCCAGCGGCCGGATCAGCAGCGCGTCGGCCTGCGAAAGCACACCCAGCAGGGCGGAATCCTGCCGGGAAAACGGGGTGATGCCGGGCAGGCCGTCTCCGGCCACCAGGTGCGCCCGCATGTAGTCGGTGCGCGGTCCGGCCGGGCCGACAGCGGTGGCCAGCATGGCGCGGCGGGGCTGTGGCGCGGGGTCGGGGTGGCCCAGCATGGCGCGCAGCATCGGCAACAGGAACAGATGGCCGCAGACGATGGCCGACACCGGGTTGCCGGGAAGCCCCAGCATCGGCACGCCGCCGAGCCGACCCGCCATCAGCGGCTTGCCGGGGCGCATCGCGATCTTGTAGAACGCCCGCTCCATCCCCAGCCCCTCCGCGACGCGGGCGACAAGATCATGGTCGCCGACCGAGGCGCCGCCGATGGTCACGATCAGGTCGGCGCCCTCGGCCAGCCCCAGCACGGTGCGCAGGTCGGCCTCGGTGTCGCGGGCGATGGGCAGCATCCGCGCCACGCCGCCCTCGGCCTCGACCAGCGCCTTCAGCGCGAAGGTATTGGAGGCGATGATCTGGTCCGGCCCCGGGTCTTCGCCGGGCATCACCAGCTCGTCACCCGTGGCGATCAGCGCCACCACCGGGCGGCGCGACACCGGCACCAGCGGGATGTTCATCGCGGCCAGCAGCGCCAGGTCGTTCGGGCCAAGGCGGCGCGGCGACACCGTGTCACCCGCGCGGAAATCCTGCCCCGCCGGGCGGATGTTGCTGCCGCCCGACACCGCAGACAGGGTGATGCGGTCGCCTGCGGCGGTCACGTCCTCCTGGATGATCACCCGCGCAGCCCCCGCAGGCAGCGGCGCGCCGGTGAAGATGCGCAGCGCCTGACCGGGGGCCAGCGCCCCGGCCCATCCGTGGCCCGCCCCGGCCTCGCCCACCACGGTGAAGCTGTCGCCGGCCCGTGGTTCGCCCGGCACGGCATAGCCGTCCATCGCCGAGGAATCGAACGGCGGCTGGTCGCGCCGCGCCGCGACGGGCACGCAGAGCATCCGCCCCGCCGCAAGGCCCAGCGGCACGTCTTCCGCGCCCAGCGGGGCGGCCAGCGCCAGCACCCGGGCCAGCGCCTCTTCGACCGAAATCACGGGCCTGCCTCGTAGCGCCCGGATTTTCCGCCGTCTTTCAGCACAAGCCGGATGTCGCCGATCACCATGGATTTTTCGACCGCCTTGACCATGTCGTAGATCGTCAGCGCCGCGACCGATACGGCGGTCAGCGCCTCCATCTCGACCCCGGTCTGGCCTGCGGTCCTGACGGTGGCCTCGATCACGATGCCCGGCAGGGCCGGGTCGGCTGTCAGGTCCAGCGAGACGCGGGTCAGCGGCAAGGGATGACACAGTGGAATCAGGTCGGCGGTCCTCTTGGCCGCCATGATGCCGGCAAGACGCGCCACGCCCAGCACATCGCCCTTGCTGGCGCGGCCCTCGACAATCAGCGCCAGGGTGGTGCCGCTCATCCGCACCGACCCGCGCGCCACCGCCGTGCGGTCGGTGACCGGCTTGCCCGACACGTCGACCATATGGGCATTGCCCTCGCCGTCGAAATGCGAGAGCCCCGACATCACACGCCGCCCTGCGCCGTCAGCGGCGCCTGGAGAATCGCGCGCGTCGCCGCCGTCACGTCGGCCTGCCGCATCAGGCTTTCGCCGATCAGGAAGCAGCGCGCACCGTAGCGGGCCACATCGGCCAGATCGTCCGGCGTGGACAGGCCGCTTTCCGACACGATCAGCCGGTCCTCGGGCACCAGCCGCGCCAGATCGCGCGTGGTTTGCAGCGTGACCTCGAAGCTGTTCAGATTGCGGTTGTTGATGCCGATCAGCGGCGATTTCAGAAGGGCGGCGCGTTCCAGTTCGGTCCGGTCATGCACCTCGATCAGCGCATCCATCCCCCAGGCGGTCGCCGCCTCTTCCAGTTCGACCGCCTGTGCATCCGACACCGTTGCCATGATGATCAGGATGCAATCGGCATGGAGGGCGCGGCTTTCGGCGACTTGCCACGGGTCGTAAAGGAAATCCTTGCGCAGGCAGGGCAGCTTGACGGCCTGCCGGGCCGCAGTGAGGTAGGCGTCGGCCCCCTGAAACGACGGCGTGTCGGTCAGCACCGACAGGCAGGTGGCCCCCCCGGCCTCGTAGGCGAGGGCGAGTGCCACCGGGTCGAAATCGGCGCGGATCAGCCCCTTCGACGGGCTGGCCTTCTTGATCTCGGCAATCAGGCCATAGCCGGTGGCGGCGGCTTCCTGCAGCGCGCGGGCAAAGCCGCGCGGCGGCGGGGCGGCACGCGCGGCTTCCTCCAGTTCTGCCTGCGAACGGGCAGCCTTGCGGGAGGCGATCTCCTCCAGCTTGTAGGCCTTGATGCGGTCAAGAATGGTGCTCATGCGGGAAAACCTAGTCAATCGCGGGGGGGAAGGGAAGAGAGTCGCGGCGCAGGGGGTGCACATCCGGCGACAACAGGCGCCCACCCGCAACGGGATGCCGGATTTTTCGTAGAAAAATCGGGGGCATCAGCCTCGGTTGGTCAGTCGGGCCAGGGCGGCCACCTTGGCCTTGGCCGCACCCGACCCGATGCTGTCGCGCGCCAGCGCCACGCCTTCGGGCAGGCTGGTCACCCGGTCGGCCACCATCAGCGCCGCCGCGGCGTTCAGCAGCACCGCATCGCGGTAGGCGCCCTCCGCCCCGTCGAGCAGGTCGCGCAGGGCCTGCGCATTCTCGGATGGCGTGCCCCCCATGATCGCGGTGAAGGGATGCACCGGCAGCCCGGCATCCTCGGGGTGCAGCACGAACTCGCGCACCTTGCCGCCCTCCAGCGCCGCCACCTGCGTCGGCGCGGCAATCGAGATCTCGTCGGTGCCGTCGCCGCCGTGCACCAGCCAGGCCTTCTTCGACCCCAGCGCCAGCAGCACCTCGGCCATCGGGCGGATCAGCGCCGCCGAAAACGCCCCGGTCAGCTGCCGCGTGACCCCGGCGGGGTTGGTCAGCGGGCCGAGGATGTTGAACAGCGTCCGCGTGCCAAGCTCCATCCGCACCGGGGCGACGTGGCGCGTTGCCGGGTGATGCATCGGTGCCATCATGAAGCCGATCCCGGCTTCGGCCAGACAGCGTTCCACCACCTCGGGCCCGACCATCACGTTCAGCCCCATCTCGGTCAGCGCATCCGCCGCGCCCGACTTCGACGAAAGGTTGCGGTTGCCGTGCTTGGCCACCACCACCCCCGCCCCCGCCACCACGAAAGCCGTGGCGGTCGAGATGTTCAGCGTGCCCTTGCCGTCGCCGCCGGTGCCGACGATGTCCATCGCACCCTCGGGCGCGCGCACCCGGTTGCAGCGGGCGCGCATCACGCTTGCGGCGGCGGCGTATTCGTCCACCGTCTCGCCCCGTGTGCGCAGCGCCATCAGCAGCCCGCCCATCTGGGCAGGCGTCGCCTCGCCGTCGAACAGGCATTCGAAGGCGGTCTGCGCTTCGGCCCGGCTGAGGGGGCGGTCGGCGGCAAGCCCGATCAGCGGGCGCAGGCGGTCGCTCATGCGGGGGCCTCCGTGCGGGCCGCGTCGAGGAAATTGTGCAAGAGCTGGTGGCCGTGTTCCGAGGCGATGCTTTCGGGGTGGAACTGCACGCCCTCGATCGGCAGGCTGCGGTGGCGCAGGCCCATGATGGTGCCATCCTCCAGCCAGGCGGTCACCTCGAGGCAGTCGGGCAGGGTGGCACGCTCGACGATCAGGCTGTGATAGCGGGTGGCGAGGAACGGCGAGGGCAGACCGGCGAACACCCCGACGCCGGAATGATGCATCACCCCCATCTTGCCATGCACGATTTCGTGGCAGCGGATCACCCGGCCACCGAACGCCTGCCCGATGGTCTGGTGGCCAAGGCAGACGCCCAGCAGCGGAATCTTCGCCTCGGCCGCGGCCAGCGTCAGCGGCAGGCAGATGCCCGCCTGCGCCGGATCGCAGGGCCCCGGTGACAGCACGATGGCCGAAGGCCGCAGCGCAATGGCCGCCTGCACGTCCAGCGCGTCGTTGCGCCGCACCAGCACATCGGCGCCGAGTTCGCCCAGATAATGCACCAGATTATAGGTGAAGCTGTCGTAGTTGTCGATCAGAAGCAGCATCTTGCGGGTCCCGGACGGATTGATGTGGTTAGGGGGTGAACCCCGCGCGGCGTCGCGCTATAGATGGGCAGAGCCGCAGGGGGGCGTCAAGGGAAACCCGCCCCGACGCAAGCGGCATAGTTGCAGCAGGACGGAGGCAGGCCGGTGCGGGGTTTCGTTTCAGGAATGGTCTGGGGCAGCGCGGTGGCGGTGCTTGGGTTGGGCGTGGCGTCGCAGATGGCCCCGCTGCCGGGGCGCCTGCCTTCGGCACCCGCCGTCCAGCGCCCGGAACCGCAAGCCCCCGAAGCCCCGCCGGTCGCGCAGGCCCCCGAAGCCGCGCCGGTCGCGCAGGCCCCGGTCGTGCCGGAGGCCGGGGAGCCCGGCGTGGCCGGCCCGCCCGCAACCGATGCCGCGACCCCTTCGGCCGCCGTGACCGAAAGCATGGCGCCACCCCCGGGGTCGGAGTTTGCCAGGCCCCGGCCCGATGTCGCCCCGATCCTGCCTGCGGCCGACCCGGCCCTTGCCGAAGGCCCCGCCCCCGCCGTCCTCCCGCCCGATGCGGTGCAGGCGCCGCAGCCCGACACAATGGCCGCCTTGCGGCCGGTGACGCCCGACCAGTCTCCGGCAGGGCTTTCCGTGCCGGAAGCAGCGGCGGCCCCGGGCCGGCACCGCGTGCCGGAACCGTCGTCCGATCCGGTGCGCGCCGCCACGGACCCGACCCGGCCTGCGGCCCCGCCCGCCGAACAGACGCCCGCCGCCATCGACCTGCCGCCGCCGCCGCCGCTGACCCCCGAGGAAGAGGCGCTGCTGCGCACCGCCCCCGACGCGCCCCCCCCCGCCCCGGCCGAGCAAGCCCCGTCCAAACCCGCCCCGGCCGATCCCGTCCCGGCCGCCGACCAGACCCCCGGGCCCGCTCCGGCCGGGGCGGTCCGGGGCGATGCCCCGCTGCCCACGCCCGGCTTTGGCGGGGCGATCGACGGCGTGACCGCCGACCGGCTGCCGCGCATCGGCACCCCGCAACCGACCCCTGCTGCCGAACCGGCAGCCGCCGAACTTGCGCCGCTGCACCGCTACGCCCGGCCGTTCGAGAACCCGGCGCAGAAGCCGCTGTTCGCCGTGATCCTGCTCGACACCGGCGGACCGGCGCTGGACCGCACGGCGCTGGCCGCGCTGCCGTTTCCGGTGACCTTCGCCATCGACCCCGCCGCCCCCGATGCCGCCACCGCCGCCGCCCTTTACCGGGAGGCCGGGCAGGAGGTGCTGATGCTGGCCACGGGCATCCCGCAGGGGGCCACCGCATCGGACCTTGAGGTGACCTTCCAGAGCCTTGCCGCCACCCTGCCGGAAGCGGTCGCGGTGCTGGATACCGAGGCCGGGGCGTTCCAGTCGGACCGTCCGCTGGCAACGCAGGTGGTGCCGGTGATCAAGGGGCAGGGGCGCGGCCTCGTGACCTGGGACAAGGGGCTGAACGCGGCCGATCAGGTGGCGCGCCGTGACGGCGTGCCTGCGACGCTGATCTTCCGCCGCCTTGACGGCGCTGATGAATCAGCGGCGACGATCCGGCGCTATCTCGACCGGGCGGCGTTCAAGGCGGCGCAGGACGGGCGGGTGACGGTGCTGGGCGAAACCCGCCCCGAGACCGTGGCCGCCCTGCTGGAATGGAGCGTGGAGGGCCGCGGCGCGTCGGTCGCGCTGGCGCCGATCAGCGCGGTTCTGAAGGCGGACTGAGCCCGGCGGCACCTGCGCCCGGCCGCGGGGGCCGGGCAGGGGGTGTCAGGCCGGGACCCTGTGCCTTTGGGGGCTGGTGGCGGGTTCCAGCCCGCCTGCGTAGATCACCACCGGCGCGGCGAAAGCCAGGGTGAACAGGCGCAGCGCGGTGACGGTCTCGCGCCGGATCATCTGACCGTCGATCAGCCGGGCGGCGGCGACGATGACCCGGGGGTGGCCGAACAGGGCCTTGGCGCGCCAGTCGCGGATCAGCAGTTTCTGGTCTGGCGGCAGCATCAGCCCGTCATCGGGGCGGCCATGGCCCAGCGTGCTGGCAGGGATGTGCACCATGTCGGCCCGGTCGAGCGGCGCGGCCGACAGCGCGGACAGGCTGCGCGCGCCGTCACGGGTGATGATGCGGTCGCCGGGCGAGAGGAATTCGACCGGCAGCGCCCCTTCCAGCGTCAGGACCAGCGTGCCTGCGACAAGCCGGATCCGATGGAAAATCGGCGTGGGTTTTCCGTGGCTGTGCGCCAGCCCGGAACCGGTCTGTGTCATGATTTTGCCTGCTCTGCCCCGGCCGATCTGACGTCAGCCCTTTTGCCAAGCTTATGTTAAGGCTTTGTTAAAAGCGAGTGGTTTTCCGATCACACTGGCGGCGTCTTTTTCCTCTCGCTTCCCGCGCGGGGCTTTGTTAGAAGGGCGCGGATTTTCAAGGCGCGGTTCGGCCGGAAGGGCAGGGCCGCGCCTTGGATGATGTGCGGGTGTGGCGAAATTGGCAGACGCACCAGATTTAGGTTCTGGCGCCGCGAGGCGTGGGGGTTCAAGTCCCTCCACCCGCACCAGAGAACACGAGAAGGACGACAAGATGCAGGTCACCCCGACCCTTAACGAAGGTCTGAAGCGCGGCTACACCATCACGGTGACGGCCGCCGAACTGGACAAGAAGGTCCAGGAAAAGCTGATCGAGGCACAGCCCGACATCGAGATGAAGGGTTTCCGCAAGGGCAAGGTGCCGATGGCTATGCTGCGCAAGCAGTATGGCCCGCGCCTGATGGGCGACGCGATGCAGGATGCGATCGACGGCGCGATGAAGGGGCATTTCGAAGCCTCGGGCGACCGTCCGGCGATGCAGCCCGAAGTCAAGATGGTCGGCGGCGAAACCTGGAAAGAGGGCCAGGATGTCGTGGTCGAGATGGTGTATGAAGCCCTGCCCGAGATCCCCGAGATCGACGCCTCGGGCATCGTGCTCGACCGGCTGGTGGTGAAGGCCGACGAGGCCGCGGTGGAAGAGGCGCTTGCCAATCTGGCAAGCTCGGCCCAGGCGTTCGAGGACGGCGCGGCCGATGCCGAGGCCAAGGACGGCGACCAGATCGTGATCGACTTCAAGGGCTCGGTCGATGGCGACTTCTTCGAGGGCGGCACCGCCGAGGATTATCCGCTGGTGCTGGGCTCGGGCTCGTTCATTCCGGGCTTCGAGGAACAGCTGACGGGCGCCAAGGCCGGCGACGAGATCGAGGTCAACGTGACCTTCCCCGAAGCCTATGGCGCGGCCAATCTGGCGGGCAAGGCGGCGGTGTTCGCCTGCACCGTGAAGGCGGTCAAGACCCCGAAGCCGGCCGAGGTCGATGACGAACTGGCCAAGAAATACGGCGCCGAGGATCTGGCCGCCCTGCGCACGCAGATCGCGTCGCGGCTGGAGGCCGAGTATAGCGGTGCCGCACGCGCGGTGATGAAGCGGTCGCTGCTGGATCAGCTGGATGCGCTGGTGTCCTTCGATCTGCCCGCGACGCTGGTCGATGCCGAGGCCGGGCAGATCGCCCACCAGCTCTGGCACGAAGAGCACCCCGAGGTGCACGACCACAACCACGGCGCCACCGAGCCGACCGAGGAGCACAAGATGCTGGCGACGCGCCGCGTGCGTCTTGGCCTGCTGCTGGCCGAGATCGGCCGCAAGGCCGAAGTGACCGTGACCGACGCCGAGATGACGCAGGCGGTGCTGGCGCAGGCGCGGCAGTATCCGGGGCAGGAGCGGGCGTTCTTCGAGTTCGTCCAGAAGAACCCGCAGATGCAGCAGCAACTGCGCGCGCCGATCTTCGAGGACAAGGTGGTGGACCACATCGTCGCAGGGGCCCAGGTGACCGAAAAGGAAGTCAGCAAGGACGACCTGCAAAAGGCCATCGAGGCGTTGGACGAGATGTGATCGTCTTTTCCTGACGGATGCCAGAGGGCCGCCCCGTGGGGCGGCCTTTTTCATGTTGGGCCGGGAAAGGCACCCGCCGCAGCGAACGCCGCAACGAAAAAACCGCGCAAGTTGCCCTTGCGCGGTCTGTTTCGGCCAAATGGTCGGGATCAGAGGTCTTCGCCGTCCTGGGCTGCGCCCATTTCGTCGAACAGCTCGGCGATCTCGAACTCGGCTTCGGCTTCGGCCTCGGCTGCCAGCTCGCGGATCGACTTGCCCGAGGCTTGCAGTTCGGCTTCTTCGACCGAACGGGCCACGTTCATCGTGACCTTGACGGTCACTTCCGGGTGCAGCACGACCGTGATGGTGTGCAGGCCCAGATCCTTGATCGGACGGTCGAGCACGATCTGGCCGCGGTTCACGGTGAAGCCCGCGTCGGTTGCGGCTTCGGCGGCGTCGCGCGTGGTCACGGAGCCGTAGAGCGCGCCCGAGTCCGATGCCGAACGGATGACCACGAAGGTCTGGCCGTCAAGCTTTTCGGCCACGACTTCGGCTTCCTTGCGGGTTTCGAGGTTGGCGACCTCAAGCTGCACTTTCTTGGCTTCGAACGACTTGATGTTCGAGGCATTGGCGCGCAGCGCCTTGCCCTGCGGCAGCAGGAAGTTGCGGGCGTAGCCGTCCTTGACGGTGACGACCTCGCCCATCTGGCCCAGCTTGGCCACGCGTTGCAGAAGGATCACTTGCATGTCTTGTGCTCCTTATTTCACGGCGTAGGGCAGCAGGGCGAGGAAGCGGGCGCGCTTGATCGCGCGGGCCAGCTCACGCTGCTTGATCGCCGAGACGGCGGTGATGCGCGACGGCACGATCTTGCCGCGCTCGGAGATGTAGCGCTGCAGCAGACGCGTGTCTTTGTAGTCGATGGCCGGTGCATTGTCGCCCGAGAACGGGCAGACCTTGCGGCGGCGGAAAAACGGTTTGTTCGCCATGGGATATATCCTTTCCTGCCTGATCAGCGCCGACGGTCGCCGCCACCGAAGCCGCCACGGTCACCACCGAAGCCGCCACGGTCGCCACCACGATCACCGCCGAAGCTGCGCTCGGGGCGGTCTCCACGATCCGGGCGGTCGCCACGGTCGGGACGGTCACCGCGCTCGCGCTCGTCACGCTTCTGCATCTGGACCGAGGGCCCTTCGACATGGGCATCGACCTTGATGGTCAGCACGCGCATCACGTCGTCATGCAGGCGCATCAGGCGTTCCATTTCCTGAACCGCAGCCGCCGGGGCGTTGGATTTCAGGAAGGCATAGTGGCCCTTGCGGTTCTTGTTGATCTTGTAGGCCATCGTCTTGACGCCCCAGTATTCGCGTTCGACGACGGCGCCGCCGTTGTCCGCAAGTACGGTCGAGAAGTGTTCGATGAGGCCTTCGGCTTGCGTGTTGGACAAATCCTGACGCGCAATGAAAACATGCTCGTAAAGCGGCATGTGGTCTCCGTTCATGTCAAAGCGCATTTCATAGGACGGGCGAAAAGACCTTCCGCTGCCCGTCCACGAGGGTTTGCGCCGGTTTCGTGGTTGGCGGAAGGATGCGCGTCCTTACACGCGGCCGGGCGGGGATGCAAGCCACAAGGCGGTGGAGGGCAGGAGTTCCGCTTCCCCGCCGACACACGCAGGTGTGACTGTTCGCAGGCGAACAGGTCTTGTTCGGGACTGTGCAATTGTGCGCTGAGGCCGGGAAGGGCATCTGTCATGACAGTCGAAACACTCGACCTTTCCTTTCCTTACCGGAGTTTGCCCATGAACCGCCTTGTTCCCGTTGCCGCCCTGATCGGCGCGCTTGTTGCCGCCCCCGCCCTTGCCGCGCCGGAAAAATACACGCTCGACAGCAGCCACAGCCAGATCGTGTTTTCCTATGACCACCTTGGCTTCTCGACCGGGTTCGGCATGTTCTCGGGCTTCGCGGGCGAGATCATGCTGGATGCGGCCGCGCCTGCCGAGTCGAGCGTTTCGGTGTCCTTCCCGGTCAAGACCATGCTGACCGGCTGGCAGGAACGCTTCGACCACTTCATGTCGAAGGATTTCTTCGATGCGACCGACGACGAGATGGTGACCTTTGTTTCCACCGGCATCGAGGTGACTGGCGAGAAGACCGCGCTGATCACCGGCGATCTGACGCTGAACGGCGTGACCAAGCCGGTGGTGCTGGATGCGGTGCTGAACCAGATGGGCGACCATCCGATGGCGGGCAAGCCCTGGGCCGGGTTCTCGGCAACCACGACGCTGGCGCGGTCGGATTACGGGCTGGGCATGTTCGCCCCGTTCGTGTCGGAAGAGGTGAAGGTGCAGATCTCGATCGAGGCGATGAAGGCCGAGTGATTTCGTCTTCCCTCTGACGGGAAAGGCCGCCGGGGGTTCCGGCGGCCTTTTTCATGCGGGGTCAGGGTTGCCGGATCGCCGTCAGGTCCACGGTGACGGTGACGAAATGGCCGACGCTCGCCTCGTCGGGGTAGCTTGGCCCCATGCCGAAGGTGCGGCGGTCCAGCGTGGTGCTGCCCTGCATCCGGGCGGTGCCGTCGTCGATTGTCAGGGTGAAGGGCAGGCTGACGGGCTGCGGGGTGCCGCGCAGGTTCAGGGCGCCGTCGGCCGTGTAGCCTTCGGGCGCGGGGCGCAGGGTGGCGGCGAAGGTGGCCTGCGGATGAGCGGCGGTGTCGAAGAACTCGGGCGCCTTGGCCTGGGCGGTGACCGAACCGAGCGTCAGGCTGTCGGTGGCGATGGTGACGGTGACGCGACCGTTTTCGCCGTTCGCCGGGGTTTCGTCGAAGGTGATGTCGGCGCTCCATGTGGCAAAGCTGCCCTGCACCTCGGCGCCCATCTGCCTGACGGTGAAAGTCAGGCTGCCGTCGGTGACCTGCCAGTTGCCGGCCGTGTCCGTCGCCGTCGCGGTGACGGGCGTGGCGGGGGGCGCGTCTTGCGGCACCAGCGTCAGCGCGGCGCCGGCCCCGAGGGCATAGATCAGCAGGGCAAGAAACGCCGGGGCGGTGGCGTGCCGGGCGGGCGTTCCGCCGGGGGTGCCGCGCAGCATCCGCGACAGGGTGCCGTCACGGTCGATCAGCGCATGTTTCAGCGCGCCGGCAATATGCAGCAGAATCGCCGCGATCAGCAGTTTGGTGAACAGCCAGTGCAGCGCGCCCGCAGACTGCGCCAGCGTTTCAGATTTCGGCACGAAGGGCAGGCTTTGGCCGAAAGGCCACAGGATCGGCGCGAAACCGGTGGTCGCGGCGTGATGCACCCAGCCCGACAGCGGCACCAGCACGAGCGAGAGATACAGCAGCCAGTGGGTCGCCTCGGCGGCCAGCGATTCAAGTCGGCGGCCGGGGTGCATCGGTGCCGGGCGCGGCTGGGTCAGCGCCCAGAGGATGCGCAGCAGCGCGACGCCGAAGGTCGCGATGCCCAGCGTCTTGTGCAGCGAGAACAGTTGCGCCTTGAACGCCAGCGCCTCGGCCGTGTCGTAGGGCAGCTCGTTCGCGATCAGGCCAAGCGCGATGGCGGTCAGGATCAGCAGGGCGGTCAGCCAGTGCAGGCTGCGCGCCAGACTGCCGTAGCTGCGGGGGGTGTTGGTCAATGTCATGGTGTCCTCGGGAGTTTTGCCGGACACTAGGGCGGCAGACCCCCGGCCGATAGAGGGCGCGTCGCACAGCCGCTGTGCGGCAAGATTGCGTTCGGGGGCCGGGTCGGGCTATGCCGGGGCAAAGAGAACTGGAGAACACATGAGCCGCGCATTCGTATTTCCCGGGCAGGGGGCACAGACCATCGGCATGGGGCGGGCCCTCGCCGAAGCCTACCCGGCGGCGAAGGCCGTATTCGACGAGGTTGACGAGGCGCTGGGCGAAAAGCTCTCGGCGCTGATCTGGGAAGGGATGGCGGACGAGCTGACCCTGACGCAGAACGCGCAGCCGGCGCTGATGGCGACATCCATCGCGGCGCTGCGGGCGCTGGAATCCGAGGGGCTGGGAATGGACACCGCCTCGTTCGTGGCGGGGCATTCGCTGGGCGAATACTCGGCGCTCTGTGCGGCCGGGGCGCTGGATCTGGCCGACACGGCGCGGCTGTTGCGGGTGCGCGGGCTGGCGATGCAGGAAGCGGTGCCGGTCGGCGTCGGCGCGATGGCGGCCCTCCTGGGGCTGGACTATGCGACCGTGGTCGAGGTTGCGGCAGAAGCGGCGGGCGACGAGGTCTGCCATGCCGCCAACGACAACGACCCGGCGCAGGTGGTGGTTTCGGGCCATCGCGCGGCGGTGGAGCGGGCGCTGGTGATCGCCAAGGCGCGCGGCGCCAAGCGCGCGCTGCTGCTGCCGGTCAGCGCTCCCTTCCATTGCGCGCTGATGGAACCTGCGGCGGCGGTGATGGGCGAGGCGCTGGCGGCCGTGGTGATTCATGCGCCCTGCGTGCCGGTGGTGGTGAACGTGCGCGCCGAGGCTGTGACCGAGCCCGACCGCATCCGCGCGCTGCTGGTGGCACAGGTGACCAGCGTGGTGCGCTGGCGCGAATCCGTGCTGTGGATGGCAGGGGCGGGCGTCACCGACTATTGGGAGATCGGGGCGGGCAAGGCGCTTTCGGGGATGATCAAGCGGATCGTGCCCGGCGTTGCGACGCGGGCGGTCGGCACGCCGGAAGACGTGGCGGCGGCGGTTGCGGGCTGACATGGGCCGGGGCGCGGGTTGGTTTCCGCGTTCGGGAACGGGGGCCGGGGTGTGAATGAGGAACGGGACATGTTTGATCTGACGGGAAAATGCGCGCTGATCACCGGGGCGTCGGGCGGCATCGGGGCAGAGGTGGCGCGGGTGCTGCATGGTGCGGGGGCTTCTGTCGCCCTGTCCGGCACGAGGGTGGCGCCACTGGAGGCGCTGGCGGCGGAACTGGGCGAGCGGGCTTATGTGCTGCCCTGCGACCTGGGCGATGCGGCGGCGGTGGAAGCTCTGCCCAAGGCCGCGATTGCGGCGATGGGGTCGGTGGATGTGCTGGTGAACAACGCGGGCATCACCCGCGACAACCTGTTCATGCGGATGTCGGATGACGAATGGTCCTCGGTGCTGGATGTCAACCTGACCTCGACCTTCCGGCTGTGCCGGGGGGTGGTGCGCGGCATGATGAAGGCGCGCTGGGGGCGGATCGTCAACGTAGGCTCGATCGTCGGCGCTACCGGCAACCCGGGGCAGGCCAACTATGCCGCCGCAAAGGCCGGGATGGTGGGGATGTCGAAATCGCTGGCCTACGAGGTGGCAAGCCGCGGCATCACGGTCAACTGCGTCGCACCCGGCTTCATCGCCACCGCCATGACCGACAAGCTGAACGACGAGCAGAAAGCCCGCATCCTGACCCAGGTGCCCGCCGGGCGGATGGGCGAGCCGGGCGAGATAGCGGCGGCGGTGCTCTATCTGGCAAGCGTCGAGGCGGCCTATGTCACAGGGGCCACGCTGCATGTGAACGGCGGCATGGCGATGCTGTGACACGGCCCCGGAACGGCCACTGCGCCGCACGGGAAAGCGTTTGCCAAGCCTGCGCGCCCTTGCTATAGGCGCGTCTGGATACGCCGGAGGCCAAGGCGCCGGTGCCCTGCCGCAACGCGGGGGAAAGCCGCCCCTCGGGGCAAGGGACAGCAAGACCGGGAAACCTCCCGCAACTCTATGAGGAAGTGACATGAGCGACATCGCTGATCGCGTGAAGAAGATCGTCGTCGAGCATCTTGGCGTCGAGGAAGACAAGGTGACCGAGACCGCCTCGTTCATCGACGATCTGGGCGCGGACAGCCTCGACACGGTCGAGCTTGTCATGGCCTTCGAGGAAGAGTTCGGGATCGAGATCCCGGACGATGCGGCCGAAACCATCCAGACCTTCGGCGATGCGGTGAAGTTCATTTCTTCGGCAGCCTGAGACCTTTCGCCCCTGACGGGGTGTGATGGACGGCGTCTTCCCTTGCGGGAAGGCGCCGTTTCGCTTTTGCGGCCGGGCGTCGGGCGTCGGGCTTTGGCTGCGGGGCGGGGCGTGCTTTACTGCGCCGGGCGCAGGAGGGCAGGACATGGCGACACTGGGAGAGATGTTCGGGGCGGCGGGGCGGGGCGAGACCTTCATGGGCCTGCCCGCCTGCCGCGATCTGGGGCGGCTGCAATCGCGGATCGCGCTGATCGGGGCGGCTGGCTGCACGCCTTATCCGTCTGTCGGGTTCTACTGCGCGGGCGGGCCTGCGGCGATACGCGCGGCGGGGGCGGCCTATGCGGCCAATCTGGGCCATGTGAACTTCGATCTGGGCGGGCCGGTGTTTCCGGGCGGGGTCTCGGCCGTCGATGCGGGCGATCTGCCGCAGGACGAAGGGGATGCGCCGGGCAACCGGGCGCGGATCTTCGGCGCCGTCAGCCAGGTGCTGGACCGGGACGGCGTGCCGGTGCTGATCGGGGGCGACGACTCGGTGCCGATTCCGATGCTGGAGGCGTTCGGCGCGCGCGGGCGGCGCTTCACGGTGCTGCAGATCGACGCGCACATCGACTGGCGCGACGAGGTCGGCGGCGAGCGGCTGGGGCTGTCTTCGACCATGCGGCGGGCCTCGGAGATGGGGCACATCGAGGCGATCGTGCAGGTGGGCCAGCGCGGCATCGGGTCGGCGCGGCCGCAGGATCTGGCGGATGCGCTGGACTGGGGGGTGCAGTTCGTGCCCGCAGGCGAGGTGGCGCGGCACGGCATCTGGCGGGCGGTCGACCTGATTGCCGAAGGGTCGGAGGTGATCGTCTGTCTCGACTGCGACGCGCTGGACCCGGCGGTGATGCCAGCGGTGATCGGGCGGACGGCGGGCGGGATGGGCTACTGGCAGGTGATGGAGCTGATCGGAGCGGTGGCGGAAAAGGCGCGGATCGCCGGGTTCGATCTGGTCGAGTTCATGCCCGAACGCGACATCGACGGGCAGGGGGCGCTGGTGGCGGCGCAACTGCTGGCCGGGGTGATGGGGCTGGTGGCGCGGCAGGGCTGAGGGGCGCGAATTTTCTACGAAAATTCCGGTGCCCGGGGGGCGGCTTTTGGCGGTGGCGAGCCGGTGGCGGAAAAGGCGGGGGTCGCCGGGTTCGGCGAGGCCGGGTTCATGCCGGGGCGCGACATCGACGGGCGGGGTGCGCTGGCGGCGGCGCAGGTGTTGGCCGGGGATCGGGCTGGTGGCGCGGCGGGGTGCGGATGACCCGAGAAAGTCCGGCGGGGGTCGGGTCGGCCTCGGGCGGCGTGCGGGATGGGCGCGGCGGGCCGGGTCGGCTTGGGCGGCGGCCGCGCGGTGCGGTTGCTGCGGGGTTTCAGGGCCTTGGCCTTGGCGGAGCCCGGCCGGGGGTTGTTGCGTGGCGGGGTGAGGGCGTGTATCACCACTGCCGATGGGGGCCCCGGTCGGGGTGTTCGAGAGGGGATTGCGGATGCGTCGAGTGGTGGTCACGGGTCTGGGAATGGTCACGCCGCTGGCTTGCGGAGTCGAGGAAACCTGGGCGCGGCTGATCGCGGGGCAATCGGGGGCCGGTCCGATCACGCGGTTCGATCCGTCGAACGTGGTGACGCAATATGCCTGCGAGGTTCCGCTGGGCGACGGCAGCGACGGCACCTTCAATGCCGATCACTGGATGGAGGCGAAGGACCGGCGCAAGGTCGATGACTTCATCCTTTACGGCATGACGGCGGCGGTGCAGGCGGTGCGGGACTCGGGCTGGGAGCCCAGGACCGAGCATGACCGCGAGCGCACCGGCGTGATGATCGGGTCGGGCATCGGCGGGCTTTCGACCATTGCCGAGACGGCGGTGCTGATCAAGGAACGCGGGCCGAAGCGGGTCTCGCCGTTCTTCATTCCGGGGTCGCTGATCAACCTGATCTCGGGGCAGGTCTCGATCCGGTTCGGGTTCAAGGGGCCGAACCATTCGGTCGTCACCGCCTGTTCGACCGGCGCACATGCCATTGGCGACGCGGCGCGGCTGATCCAGTGGGGCGATGCCGAGGTGATGCTGGCGGGCGGGGCGGAAAGCCCGATCTCGGAAATCGGCATTGCCGGGTTCAACGCCTGCAAGGCGCTTTCAACGAAGTGGGCCGCTGATCCGAAGCGGGCGAGCAGGCCCTATGACGCCGAGCGTGACGGTTTCGTGATGGGCGAAGGCGCCGGCGTCGTGATGCTGGAGGAATACGAACACGCCAAGGCGCGCGGCGCGAACATCTATGCAGAGATTCTGGGCTACGGCATGTCGGGCGATGCCTATCACATCACGGCACCGGCCGAGGATGGCAACGGGGCCTTCCGGTCGATGGCCATGGCGCTGAGCCGGGCTGGTCTTGCCCCCGACCGGATCGATTACATCAACGCGCATGGCACCTCGACCATGGCCGACACCATCGAGCTTGCCGCAGTGGAACGGCTGATGGGCGATGCGGCGGCGAAGGCGACGATGTCTTCGACCAAATCCTCCATCGGGCACCTGCTGGGGGCGGCGGGGGCGGTGGAGGCGATCTTCTGCATTCTGGCGCTGCGCGACCAGATCGCGCCGCCGACGCTCAATCTGGACAATCCGGCGGTGAATTCGGCGCTGGACCTGGCGCCGAACGCGGCGCGGCACCGGGCCATCAACGTGGCGCTGTCGAATTCCTTCGGGTTCGGCGGCACCAATGCGTCGCTGGTGATCGGCAAGGGACCAAGCTGATGTGGAAATCCGTCGCCTCGAACGCGCTGACACTGTTCATCGTGCTGCTGGTCGTGGCGGCGGGGATTCTCGCCTGGGGGCGCGAGGAATTCAGCGGTCCGGGGCCGCTGGCCGAGGCGGTTTGTGTCAGGGTGGACCGGGGCGCGTCGCTGAGTGCGGTGTCGCGGTCGCTGGAGGCGCAGGGCGTGGTGACGGATGCGCGGATCTTCCGGATCGGGGCGGATTACTCCGACAGGGCGACGGGGCTGAAGTTCGGCAGCTACCTCGTGCCGCCGGGGGCCTCGATGGCGGAGATTCTCGACATCCTGACGGCGGGCGGACAGAGCACCTGCGGGCGCGAGGTCAACTTTCGCATCGGGGTGGCGGTGTCGGACGTGGTGCTGCGCGAACTGGACCCCGCGACCAACCGCTATGTCGAGGTGGCGAAGTTCGACCCGGCGGCCGAGGCGGCGCCTGCGGCCTATGTCGATGCGGCGCAGGATGTCGACATGCGCTGGCGGGTGACGCTGGCCGAAGGGGTAACAAGCTGGCAGGTGGTGGAAAGCCTGAAGCGGGCCGAGTTCCTGTCGGGAACCATCGCGGCGGTGCCAGCGGAAGGCTCGCTGGCCCCCGACAGCTATGACGTGGTGCGCGGGTCGGACCGGGCGGCGCTGCTGGCCGAGATGGGCGCGCGGCAGGACCGGGTGCTGGCCGACCTCTGGGCCGCGCGGGCCGAGGGGTTGCCTTATGACACCCCGGCCGAGGCGCTGGTGATGGCCTCGATCATCGAGAAGGAAACCGGGGTGCCCGGTGAACGGCGGCAGGTGGCCAGCGTGTTCATCAACCGGCTGGCGCAGGGGATGCGGCTGCAGACAGACCCGACGGTGATCTATGGCATAACCAAGGGCGAGGGCGTGCTGGGGCGTGGCCTGCGGCAAAGCGAGTTGCGCCGCGCAACCCCTTACAACACCTATGTGATCAACGGCCTGCCGCCGACGCCGATTGCCAACCCCGGCCGGCTGAGCATCGAGGCGGCGCTGAACCCCGACACGACGGAGTTCCTGTTCTTCGTGGCCGACGGGTCGGGCGGCCACGCCTTTGCCAGGACCCTTGCCGAGCATAACGAGAACGTCGCGCGCTGGCGGGCGATCGAGGCGCAGCAGGGTGTCGAGGATGCGGGCGGGGTGCAGGGGAACTAGGTTAGCGAAGCCTTAACCGGGCGTTCGGTCAACCCCCTGATCCTGTTGGATTTTCGGCTTGACTTTGCGAACGGTCCAAGGTATACCTTCGGGCATGCTAGAAGAAGTGGGCGAGCGGCACGGGGTGACACCCGGCGCCGCTTTTTCATTTCGCTCGTGCGGACAGGCATGAGAGGCGGGCGCAGCTAGATGACAATGATTTTCTCCGCCGGAGAAGGAACGCCGAACGATCTGCTTTCGGCAACGGAAGAGCTCTATCGCGAGATCGCGCAGGAACTGGTGGTCGCGGTCCGCAAGGTTCGCGATGGCGAGACCGGCGAGGTGAAGGCGGCGAAGCAGGCGGTCCGCGATCTGCGGGACGCGTTCCAGATGGTCATGGACGAAAGGACAAGAGTTGACAAACTCCGCAAGCAGGTTGCCGGGGTCGTCCACGATACCGCGCTCGATTTCGACGCCGCGCGGGATGAGATCGGGCGCCGCCTGGCTTGCCTCCGTGACGCCGGAGGTGGTGGATGAGTTCCTGGGGGGCTTGAGCGATGCAAGTCTGCTGGCGCTGCCCTGGATGTTCGAGTTCTGGGCGCTGCCGCATCAGTTGCCCCCGGATGGCGCCTGGAAGACCTGGGTGATCATGGGGGGGCGCGGGGCGGGCAAGACCCGCGCCGGGGCCGAGTGGGTGCGCGCCGAAGTGGAAGGTGCGGGGCCACTGGACCCCGGGCGGGGCAGACGCGTGGCGCTGGTGGGGGAAACCATCGACCAGGTGCGCGAAGTGATGGTGTTCGGCGACTCCGGCATCCTCGCCTGTTCGCCCCCCGACCGCCGCCCGGATTGGGAGGCGGGGCGCAGGCGGCTGGTGTGGCCGAATGGCGCGGTGGCGCAGGTGTTTTCGGCGCATGAGCCGGATTCGCTCCGCGGGCCGCAGTTCGATGCGGCCTGGGTGGACGAGTTGGCGAAGTGGAAGAAGGCTGAGGAAACCTGGGACCAGTTGCAGTTCGCGCTGCGGCTGGGGCAGCATCCGCGGCAGGTGGTCACCACCACGCCGCGCAATGTGGCGGTGCTGAAGTCCATCCTGAACAACCCCTCGACCGTGCTGACCCATTCCCCGACCGAGGCGAACCGGGCGTATCTGGCGGCCTCGTTCCTGGAGGAGGTGCGGACCCGGTATGAGGGCACGCGGCTGGGGCGGCAGGAACTGGACGGGATGCTGCTTGAGGACGCGGAGGGCGCGCTGTGGACCACGGCGCGGCTTGAGGCGGGCCGGCTGGAGCGCGCGCCGAAGCTGGGCCGGGTGGTGGTGGCGGTCGATCCGCCGGTGACCGGGCATGGCGGGTCGGATGAATGCGGCATCGTGGTGGTGGGGGCCATCACCGACGGGCCGCCGCAGGACTGGCGCGCGGTGGTGCTGGAGGATGCCTCGGTGTCGGCGGCCTCGCCCGACGCCTGGGCGCGGGCGGCGCTGGCGGCAATGGACCGGCACGGCGCCGACCGGCTGGTGGCCGAGGTCAACCAGGGCGGCGATCTGGTGGAAAGCGTGATCCGGCAGATCGACCCGCTGGTGCCGTTTCGCGCGGTGCGGGCCTCGAAGGGGAAGGCGGCGCGGGCGGAACCGGTGGCGGCGCTGTATGAGCAGGGCCGGGTGTTGCATCTGCGCGGGCTGGGGCGGCTGGAAGACCAGATGTGCCGCATGACGGTTCAGGGCTATCAGGGGCGCGGCAGCCCCGACCGGGTTGATGCGCTGGTCTGGGCGCTGCATGATCTGATGATCGAGCCCGCGCAGACCTGGCGCAGGCCGGGCATCCGGACGCTGTGAGTTTCATCTTGGATTAAATATCCCCCGCGGAGCGTCCGCCCCCGGCGGCGGAGCCTCCGGCGGGGATATTTGCGCCAAGATGAAAGCCCGTTCTTTCAGAATTGGAAACATCGGTTGCGGCCTTCGGGCCGAGGCCCTGGCCCGTGCGGCCTGACGCAAAGGAGTTGCCTGACATGGTTTTCGATTTCCTGCGGCGTGCCGAGACGGTGGTGCCGGAACAGAAGGCATCGGCGACGGGGCCGGTGGTGGCCTATGCCGGGGGGTCCGGCAGGGTGGCGTGGAGCCCGCGAGACACGGTGTCGCTGACCAGGACCGGGTTTCTGGGCAACCCGATCGGCTTTCGTGCGGTGAAGCTGATTGCCGAGGCGGCGGCGGCGCTGCCGCTGGTGTTGCAGGATTGCGACCGGCGCTACGAGACGCATCCGGTGCTGGACCTGGTGCGGCGGCCCAATCCGGCGCAGGGCCGGGCGGAGCTGTTCGAGGCGGTCTACGGGCAGTTGCTGCTGTCGGGGAATGCCTATCTGGAGGCGGTGCCGGGCGCATCGCGCCTGCCGGGCGAGGTGCATGTGCTGCGGTCGGACCGGATGGCGCTGGTGCCGGGGGCGGATGGCTGGCCGGTGGCCTATGACTATACGGTGGGCAGCCGGAAGCACCGCTTCGACATGACGCTGGGCGTGGCGCCGATCTGCCATATCAAGACCTTCCACCCGCAGGATGACCACTACGGCTTTTCGCCGATGCAGGCGGCGGCGGTGGCGGTGGATGTGCATGTGGCGGCGGCGCGCTGGTCGAAGGCGCTGCTGGACAACGCGGCACGGCCGAGCGGGGCGATTGTCTACAAGGGTGCGGACGGGCAGTCGGCACTGAGCAACGACCAGTATGACCGTTTGATCTCGGAAATGGAGGCGCATCATCAGGGCGCGCGCAATGCCGGGCGGCCGATGCTGCTGGAGGGCGGGCTGGACTGGAAGCCGATGGGGTTCAGCCCGTCGGACATGGAGTTCCAGAAGACCAAGGAAGCGGCGGCGCGCGAGATTGCCATCGCCTTCGGTGTGCCGCCGATGCTGATGGGGATACCGGGCGACGCCACCTATGCCAACTATCAGGAGGCGAACCGGGCGTTCTACCGCCTGACGGTGCTGCCGCTGGTGGCGAAGGTTTCGGCGGCGGTGTCGCACTGGCTGTCGGGGTTCAGCGGCGAGGCGGTGGAGCTGCGCGCCGATCTGGACCAGGTGCCGGCACTGGCGGCCGAGCGTGACCAGCAATGGGCGCGGGTGGGCGCGGCGGAGTTTCTGACCGTGGCCGAGAAGCGGGCGCTGTTGGGCCTGCCGAGGATCGCGGAGGAGGAATGAGCGCGCGCAATTCGGGCGGCGGGTCGCGTTTCCTCTACGACAGTTTCGATGCGGCGCAGGCGCGGATCGAGGCCAACGAGCGCGTGCTGGAGGAACGCTGGGGCGCGCTGGATTACCGGCTGGGGCAGATCGATGCCGCGCTGGAGCGGCTGGAAAAGCGCATCTGGCTGGGGGTTTACGGGGTTGCGGCCTTTCTGCTGGCGCAGGGGGCTGAGGCGGTTCTGAAAGCGGCGATGAGGTGAGCGATGCTGCAAGGGTATGATTTCGGGGCACCGGAACGCAAGTTCCACCGGCCCGAGGCCGGGATCACGGTGACGGACGGCCGGGTGGTTGAGGGCTATGCCTCGCTGTTCGGGCGGCGCGATCAGGGCGGGGACGTGGTGCAGGCGGGGGCCTATGCCGCCAGCCTGGCGCGGCTGATTGCCGAGGGACGGCGGGTCAAGATGCTGTGGCAGCATGATCCGGCGCAACCGATCGGCGTGTGGGACGAGGTGCGCGAGGATGCGACCGGGCTTTACGTCAAGGGCCGCATCCTGGGCGAGGTGGAACGGGGCCGCGAGGCTGCGGCCCTGCTGGCGGCGGGGGCGATTGACGGCTTGTCGATCGGCTATCGCACGCTGCGGGCGGAACGCGACGGCAAGGGGCAGCGGCTGCTTGCCGAGCTGGAGCTTTGGGAGGTCTCGCTGGTGACCTTTCCGATGCTTCCCGAGGCGCGGGTTTCGGCGAAGGGCGAGAGCCCGGAAGACTGGCGCGAACTGGCGCAGCTTTTCGAAGATGCGCGTCAGGGCATGGCCGGGCTGTAGGCGGCCTTTCACGACCAAGCTTGAGGAGACGATATGACCGAGAGAGAGGCTCGGGCCGGTGGGGCTTTGCCCCAGGCCCTGCATCCGGGTGCGGAAGTGAAATCCGCGATGGCCGGATTTCTGAAGGCTTTCAAGGGCTTTCAGGACGAGATGAAGACCGCGTTGCAACAACAGGAAGAGCGTTTGACCATGCTGGATCGGAAAACCATGACCTACGGGCGCCCCGCACTTTCGGCCCATGCCGAGGTGGAAGTGCCTCACACCAAGGCGTTCGACGCCTATCTGCGTTCGGGCGATGACGACGCCCTGCGCGGCCTCGTGCTGGAAGGCAAGGCGCTGAACACCTCGGTTGCGGCCGAGGGCGGCTATCTGGTGGACCCGCAGACTGCCGATCTGATCCGGTCGTCGCTGAAGTCGACCTCGTCGATCCGGGCGATTGCCAATGTGGTGCAGGTCGAGGCGACCAGCTTCGATGTGCTGATCGACCATACGGATGTCGGTTCGGGCTGGGCCACCGAGGCCGGGGCGATCACCGAAAGCGCCACGCCGCAGATCGAGCGGATTTCCATCGTGCTGCACGAGCTTTCTGCGATGCCGAAGGCGAGCCAGCGCCTGCTGGACGACAGCGCCTTCGACGTGGAAGGCTGGCTGGCGGGGCGCATCGCAGACAAGTTCGCCCGGGCCGAAGCGTCGGCATTCGTTTCGGGTGATGGCATCGACAAGCCCAAGGGCTTTCTGACCCACACCAAGGTTGCGGACGGGGTCTGGGCCTGGGGCAGGCTGGGTTACATCGCGACCGGGGCGGCGGGCGATTTCGCCTCGGTCAACTCGGCGGATGCGATTGTCGATCTGGTCTATGCGCTGGATGCGACCTACCGCGCCAATGCGGCCTTCGTGATGAACTCGAAAACCGCGGGTGCCGTGCGCAAGATGAAGGATGCCGACGGCCGCTTCCTGTGGTCTGACGGGCTGGCGGCGGGGGAACCGGCGCGGCTGATGGGCTATCCGGTGCTGATCGCCGAGGACATGCCTGACATTGCGGCCAATGCCTATGCTGTGGCCTTTGGCGACTTTGCCAGCGGCTATACCATCGCGGAACGCCCCGATCTGCGCGTGCTGCGCGACCCGTTCTCGGCCAAGCCGCATGTGCTGTTCTATGCCAGCAAGCGAGTTGGCGGCGATGTCAGCGACTTTGCGGCGATCAAGCTGCTGAAATTCGCGGTGTCCTGACCGGCATCGCGAAGGGCCGGGGGTAACAGCCCGGTCCCCTGGACGCGCGCCGGACTTGCCGTGCCGTCTAGCTGCTCCCCCTCCGTCCGAGCGGTGCGGGGCGCGCGTCCATGATCTTCAGGGGTTTCGGAGAGATTTCATGATGTTGATCGAGCAGACCAGCGTGCCGGGCGCCGCCTTGCCGGTGCAGGCGCTGAAGGACCATCTGCGGCTGGGCACCGGGTTTGCCGATGACGGCATGCAGGATGCGCTGATCGAAAGCTATCTGCGCGCCGCGATGGCGGCGATCGAGGGGCGGATCGGCAAGGTGCTGATTGCGCGCCGGTTCCAGTTGAGTTTGCCGGACTGGCGACATGGCGGCGAGCAGGCGCTGCCGGTGGCGCCGGTGGCGGCGGTGGTGTCGGTGACGCTGGTCGATGCGGGCGGGGTGGCGGTGCTGGTTGACCCGGCGCGGTATCGGCTGGTGCAGGACACGCATCGCCCGAAGCTGGCGGCGGCGGGCGCGCTGCTTCCGCTGGTGCCGGTGGCGGGGCGGGTCGAGGTGGTGTTCGAGGCAGGTTTCGGCGCGGCATGGGCGGCGGTTCCGGCCGATCTGGCGCAAGCGGTGCTGCTGCTGGCGGCGGAATATTACGAGCGGCGGCACGAGGCGGGGCTGCGCGACGGTGGTTTGCCGTTCGGCGTGGTGACGCTGATCGAACGCTGGCGCACGGTGCGGGTGCTGGGCGGGGGTGCGGCATGAACGTGCATCTGAGCCGGGCGCTGGTTCTGGAGGGTGCGGTGCGCGTGCCCGATGGGGCGGGCGGATTTGCCGAAAGCTGGGTGGCGCTGGGCACGCTCTGGGCCGAGGTGGTGCCGGGGGCGGGGCGCGAGGTGGCGGGCGAGGAGGTGACGCTCGCCTCGGTGCCTTACCGCATCACGGTGCGGGGGGCACCGCAGGGGGCGGCCTCGCGGCCCCTGCCGGAACAGCGGTTCCGCGACGGGGCGCGGGTGTTCGCCATTCTGGCCGTGACCGAGCGCGATCCGGGCGGGCAATACCTTCTGTGCTTCGCCCGCGAGGAGGTGCCGGCATGAGCTATGGCGTGGCGGCCGCCTTGCAGGCGGCGGTTTACCAGCGGCTGACGGGCGTGCTGGCCGTGCCGGTCCATGACGCCGTGCCGGGTGGCGCGGGGGCGGGAACCTTCGTGCTGATCGGGCCGGAGGAGGCGCGCGATCTATCCGACAAGACCGGGCCGGGGGCGGAGCATCGCTTCGTCATCAGCGTGATCAGCGATGCGGAGGGGTTTCTGGCGGCCAAGGGCATTGCCGTGGCGGTGTCGGATGCGCTGGTCGATGCGGGGCTGGTGCTGGCGCGGGGGCGGCTGGTGGGGCTGACCTTCGTGCGGGCCACTGCGCGGCGGCTGGATGCGGGCAGCGCGCGGCGGATCGACATGACCTTCCGGGCGCGGGTTGAAGGGTGATTTTCCTTGGCGGCGGGTGCCGCCTTCTTTCCAGGATCGGAGACTGACATGGCAGTGCAGAGCGGCAAGGACCTTCTGATCAAGCTTGACCTGACCGGCGACGGCCAGTTCGAGACCATCGCGGGGCTGCGCGCCACGCGGATCAGCTTCAACGCCGAAACGGTGGATGTGACCTCGCTGGAAAGTGCGGGCGGCTGGCGCGAGCTGCTGGCGGGGGCGGGGGTGAAATCGGCCTCGATCTCGGGCTCGGGGGTGTTTCGCGATGCGAATACCGACGAGCGGGCGCGGCAGATCTTTTTCGACGGCGAGGTGCCGGCGTTTCAGGTGATCATCCCCAGCTTCGGAGTCGTGCAGGGCGCGTTCCAGATCAGCGCGATCGAATATGCGGGCAGCCACAACGGCGAGGCGACCTATGAGCTGACGCTGGCCTCGGCCGGTGTGCTGAGCTTTGTGGCGCTGTGATGGCGAACCCCTGGGCCGGAGAGGTGGCGATCTGGCTGGACGGCCAGCGCCATGTGGCGAAGCTGACGCTGGGGGCGCTGGCGGAACTGGAGGCGGCGCTGGAGACCGGGTCGCTGATTGCGCTGGTGGAACGGTTCGAGGGCGGGCGGTTTTCGACCCGCGACGTTCTGGCGCTGATCGTGGCCGGGTTGCGGGGCGGCGGCTGGCAGGGCACCGCCGCCGATCTGCGCACCGTGGAGATTGGCGGCGGGCCGGTCGAGGCGGCGCGGGCGGCGGCGGAACTGCTGGCGCGGGCCTTCGCGCTGCCGGGCGAGACATGAGCGACATCGACTGGCCGGGGCTGATGCGGGCCGGGCTGAACGGGCTGGGGCTGGCCCCGGATGCGTTCTGGCGGCTTTCGCCGGTCGAGTTGCGCATCATGCTGGGGGTGGAGCGGACCGCCGCCCCCCTGACGCGGGCGCGGCTGGAGGAACTGGCGGCGGCATTCCCGGATGTGAGGAAAGGACAGGGCGATGGTTGATCTGCAGGGCCTGGAGGACCAGGTGGCGGCGCTTGAGGCGACGCTGGGCGGCACGGCGGGCATGGTGTCGGTGTTCGAGGGCGAACTGGCGCGGATGCGTGACAGCCTGGTGTTCACCGGGCGCGAGGTGAACACGCTTTCGACCGGCATCGGCGGCGGCTTGCGGCGGGCCTTCGACGGGTTGGTGTTCGACGGGCTGAAGCTTCAGGACGCGCTGCGCATGGTGGCGAAGTCGATGGTCGATACCGTCTATGGCGTGGCGATGAAGCCGGTGCAGAACGCGCTGGGCGGGTTTCTGGCCAACGGTATGAATGCGCTCTTGGGCGGGGCCATGCCGTTTGCCGATGGCGGGGCATTCGCGCAGGGCCGGGTGATGCCCTTTGCCCGGGGCGGGATTGTATCCTCCCCGACCAGTTTTGCGATGCGCGGCGGGCGCGGGCTGATGGGCGAGGCGGGGCCGGAGGCGATCATGCCGCTGGCACGCGGCGCCGACGGGCGGCTGGGCGTGCAGAGTGCCGGCGGCGGGCGGCCGATCACGGTGGTGATGAACATCTCGACCCCGGATGTGCAGGGGTTTCAGCGCAGCCAGGGGCAGATTGCGGCGCAGGCCAGCCGGGCGCTGGCGCGCGGACAGCGGAACAGGTGAGGGCGGGCAATGGGATTTCATGAGGTTCGGTTTCCGGCCAACCTGAGCTTCGGCTCGGTCGGCGGGCCGGAGCGGCGCACGGAAATCGTGACGCTTGCCAACGGGTTCGAGGAGCGCAACACGCCCTGGGCCCATTCGCGCAGGCGCTATGATGCCGGGGTGGGGCTGCGGTCGCTGGATGACGTGGAGGCGCTGATCGCCTTTTTCGAGGCGCGGCGCGGGCAGTTGTTCGGCTTTCGCTGGAAGGACTGGGCCGATTTCCGGTCTTGCGCCGCGTCGCGGGTGGTGGGGCCGGAGGATCAGCAGATCGGGGTCGGCGACGGCGAGGCCACGGTGTTCCGGCTGGCCAAGACCTATGTTTCGGGCGGGGCAAGCTATGTCCGCCCGATCGTGAAGCCGGTGCTGGGCACGGTGCGGGTGGCGGTGGCGGGCGACCCGAAGGTGGAAGGGCTGGAGTTCACGGTCGATCCCGCCAGCGGCGAGGTGCATTTTGACGTGGCGCCGGATGTGGGCGTGGTGGTGTCGGCCGGGTTCGAGTTCGACGTGCCGGTGCGGTTTGATACCGACCGGATCCAGACCTCGGTCGCGTCATTCCAGGCGGGGGATGTGCCTTCGGTGCCGGTGGTGGAGGTGCGGGTGTGAAGGGGCTCTATGAACATCTGGCTGGAGGCATCACAACCGTCTGCCGCTGCTGGGCCGTGGTGCGGCGGGACGCGGTGGTGCTGGGCTTTACCGACCATGACCGCGATCTGGCGTTCGAGGGTGTGGCTTTCCGTGCCGACTCGGGGCTGACGGCGCGGGCGTTGCAGCAGACCACCGGGCTGTCGGTGGATAACTCGGAGGCGATGGGGGCGCTGTCGGATGCGGCGGTCAGCGAGGCCGATCTGCTGGCCGGGCGGTTCGACGGGGCCGAGGTGCGCGCCTGGCTGGTGAACTGGGCTTCGGTCGAGGACCGGGTGTTGCAGTTCCGCGGCACCTTCGGCGAGATCGTGCGGGCGGGGGGGGCGTTTCAGGTCGAGTTGCGCGGGCTGACCGAAGCGCTGAACCAGCCGCAGGGGCGGGTGTATCAGCGCGATTGTTCGGCCGTGCTGGGTGACGGCGGCTGCCGGGTCGACCTGGGCCAGCCGGGGTATTTTGCCGAGCGGGCGGTGGAGTTGGTCGAGGACCGCCGGGTGTTCCGCTTTGCCGAGTTTCGCGGCTTCGACGACCGCTGGTTCGAGCGCGGGCGGCTGGTCGTGCTGTCGGGCGCGGCGGTCGGGATGGTGGGCGTGATCAAGAACGACCGGCTGAGTGCTGCGGGGCGCGAGGTGGAGCTGTGGCAGTCGCTGGGGCCGCAGATCGGGCCGGGCGATCTGGTCCGGCTGGAGGCGGGATGTGACAGGCGGGGAGAGACCTGTCGGCTGAAGTTCAACAATTTCATCAACTTTCGCGGCTTTCCTTACATTCCGGGTGAAGATTGGCTGACGACCTATCCTGTGTCGGCCGGCATGAATGATGGCGGGAGTCTGGCGCGATGAGCGGTTTCGGGGCGCGGGTTGTGGCCGAGGCGCGGGGCTGGATCGGCACGCCCTATGTGCATCAATGCTCGACGAAGGGGGCCGGGACGGACTGTCTGGGCCTGCTGCGCGGTGTCTGGCGGGCGCTGTGCGGGCCGGAGCCGGAGGTCGCCCCGGCCTATACGCAGGATTGGGCCGAACCGGGCGGGCGCGAGGTTCTGTTGGCTGTTGCGGAGCGGTGGTTGTTGCGCAAGGCGTTGGCAGATGCCGCGCCCGGCGACGTGCTGCTGTTCCGGATGCGGAGCGGCAGCGTCGCCAAGCATCTGGGCATCGCGGCGGAAGTGGGGGCCACCCCGAGTTTTGTCCATGCCTATACCGGGCATGGCGTGATCGAAAGCCCGCTGTCGGGCCCCTGGGCGCGGCGGGTGGCGGCAAGGTTCGAGTTTCCGAAGGGAGCGCAATAGATGGCGACCATTCTTCTGTCGGCAGCCGGGGCGGCCATCGGGTCGGGCTTTGGCGGCACGGTGCTGGGGCTTTCGGGCGCGGTGATCGGCCGTGCGGTGGGGGCAACGCTGGGCCGGGTGATCGACCAGCGGCTGATGGGGGCCGGGTCGGAGGCCGTCGAGATCGGGCGGGTGGACCGCTTCCGCCTGATGGGGGCCAGCGAGGGCACCGCCGTAGCCCGGGTGTTCGGGCGGGTGCGGATTGCCGGGCAGGTGATCTGGGCAACGCGGTTTCAGGAGGATGTGACGCGGTCGGGTGGCGGCAAGGGCGCGCCGAAGCCGAAGTCGGCGGAGTATTCCTATTCGGTCAGCCTTGCGGTGGCGCTGTGTGAGGGGCGCATCACCTCGGTCGGGCGGATCTGGGCCGATGGGGTCGAGATTTCGCCGCAGTCGGTCAACCTGCGGCTTTACCCGGGGGATGAGGCGCAACTGCCCGACCCGAAGATCGAGGCGGTGGAAGGCGCGGGCATGGCACCGGCGTTTCGCGGCATTGCCTATGTGGTGATCGAGGACCTGGGGCTTTCGGCTTTCGGCAACCGGGTGCCGCAGTTTTCGTTCGAGGTGGTGCGGGCGGCGCAGGGCGGAATTGCCGATCAGGTGATGGACCTGCAGCGCGCGGTGTCCGCGGTGGCACTGATTCCGGGCTCAGGGGAATATGCGCTGGCGACGACGCCGGTGCATTACTCCGACGGGCCGGGAGTGAACCGGTCGGCCAACGTGAACTCGCCTTCGGGCGAGGCGGACCTGGCGACTGCGCTGGGGCAACTGCGGGAGGAGTTGCCCGGCGTCGGCTCGGTTTCGCTGATCGTGTCGTGGTTCGGGGGCGATCTGCGCTGCGCGTCCTGCGAGGTGCGGCCCAAGGTCGAGCAGACAACGGTCGATGGCGAAGGGATGCCGTGGTCTGTTGCGAGGGTGGCGCGGGCGGATGCGGTCAGTATCGTGCAGGATGCGGGGCGGCCGATCTATGGCGGCACCCCGGCGGACCGGTCGGTGATCGAGGCGATTGCGGCGATCAGGGCCGGCGGGCAGGAGGTGATGTTCTATCCGTTCATCCTGATGGACCAACTGGCCGGAAACGCGCTGCCCGACCCGTGGAGCGGCGCGGAGGATCAGCCGGTGTTGCCGTGGCGCGGGCGGATCACGCTGTCGCAGGCGCCGGGGAGGGCGGGCTCGCCGGACCGGTCGGCGCTGGCCGAGGCGGAGGTTGCGGCGTTCTTCGGCACGGCGCAACCCGGCGACTTTTCGGTGTCGGGGGATGGGGTGGCCTATTCGGGGCCTGACGAGTGGGGCTACCGGCGGTTCATTCTGCATTATGCCCATCTCTGCGCGCTGGCGGGCGGGGTCGATGCCTTCTGCATCGGGTCGGAAATGCGGGGGCTGACGCAGATCCGGGGGGCGGGCGACAGCTTTCCGGCGGTGGCGGCGCTGCGGGTGCTGGCGGGCGAGGTGCGGGCGATCCTGGGGCCTGCCACGAAGATCAGCTATGCCGCCGACTGGTCGGAGTATTTCGGATATCATGCTGATGGGAATGTATATTTTCATCTTGACCCGCTGTGGGCCGACCCGGACATCGACTTTGTCGGGATCGACAACTACATGCCGCTTTCCGATTGGCGCGACGGGTCGGGCCATGCAGATGCCGGGTGGGGCACGATCTACAACCTTGATTATCTGAAGGCGAACATCGCCGGGGGCGAGGGGTACGACTGGTATTACGACAGCCCGGAAGGCGAGGCGGCGCAGGTGCGCAAGCCGATCACCGACGGAGCCTATGGCGAGCCGTGGGTGTTTCGCTACAAAGACCTGAAGGGCTGGTGGTCGCAGCCGCACCATGACCGGATCGACGGCGTGCGGGCGGCGGTGGCCTCGCCCTGGGTGCCCGGGTCCAAGCCGATCCGGTTTGCCGAATACGGCTGCGCCGCGATCGACAAGGGCTGCAACCAGCCCAACAAGTTCCTTGACCCGAAATCGTCGGAATCCTTGCTGCCCAAGTTTTCGAACGGTCGGCGGGACGATCTGATGCAGATGCAGTATCTGCGGGCGATGGCGGAATACTGGGGCGACGTGGCGCACAACCCGGTGTCCGAGAGCTACGGTGCGCCGATGGTGGACATGGCACGGGCGCATGTCTGGGCGTGGGACTCGCGGCCATTTCCACAGTTCCCCAACACGACCGGGCTGTGGAGCGACGGGGGCAACTACCCGCGTGGGCATTGGCTGACGGGGCGTGCCACGGGGCAGGCGCTGGCGGCGGTGGTGGCCGAAATCTGCGAGCGGTCGGGGGTGGGGGCATTCGACGTATCGGGGCTCTACGGTGTGGTTCGGGGTTACAGCCAGGCCGAGACCGGTGCGGCGCGGGCCGCGTTGCAGCCGTTGATGCTGGCCTATGGTTTCGAAGCGGTCGAGCGGGCGGGAGTCCTGCAGTTCCGAATGCGGGATGCGCGGGCGGTGCGCGATCTGGCGCTGGACAGGCTGGCGGTCAGTGCCGAGCTGGACGGGCTGGTGGAAACCGCGCGGGCACCCGAGGCGGAAACCGCCGGGCGGGTGCGGCTGGGCTATATCGAGGCGGAGGGCAATTTCGATCTGCGGCAGGCCGAGGCGATCTTTCCCGACGAGGTCAGCTTTGGCGTTTCGCAATCCGAGTTGCCGCTGGTGCTGACGGCGGCAGAAGGGCGGGGGCTGGCGGAACGCTGGCTGGCCGAGGCACGGGTGGCGCGCGATGGCGCCCGCTTTGCGCTGCCGCGTTCGGCAATGGACCTGGGGGCGGGCGACGTGGTGGCGCTGGAAGGGGCGCTTTACCGGATCGACCGGGTGGAACAGGCCGAGGCGCTGCTGATCGACGCGGTGCGGGTGGAGCCCGGGGTCTATGAACCCAGCGACGCCGCCGAGGAACGGGTGGTGCCGCGGGCCTTCGTGGCGCCGGTGCCGACCTTCCCGGTGTTTCTGGACCTGCCGTTGCTGACCGGCGAGGAAGTGCCGCACGCGCCGCATGTGGCGGTGGCGGCGACACCCTGGCCGGGGTCCATCGGGGTGTGGAGTTCAGCGCAGGATGACGGGTATGAGTTGAACCGGCTGATGGTGGCACCCGCGATTGTCGGGGTGACGCAGACACCTTTGGTTGGGGCAAGGGCGGGCCTGTGGGATCGGGGTGCGCCGTTGCGGCTGCGGGTGTTCGGGGGGGCGTTGAGTTCGGCGTCGGACCTCGCGGTGATGAACGGGGCCAATGCGGCGGCGATCGGTGATGGGTCTTCCGACCGGTGGGAGGTCTTTCAGTTCGCCGATGCCGTGCTGGTGGGGCCGCAGACCTATGAACTGGGGCGGCGGCTGCGCGGGCAGGCGGGCAGCGACGGCGTGATGCCTCAGGTCTGGCCGGTGGGCAGTATCGTGGTGCTGCTGACCGGGGCGGTGCAGCAGATCGACCTTGCGGCCTCGGCCCGGGGGCTGGCGCGGCACTACCGTTTCGGGGCGGCGGCGCGGGGGTATGACGATCCGGCGGTGGTGCACCGGATCGAGGCTTTTCAGGGGATCGGGTTGCGGCCCTTTGCGCCGGTTCATTTGGAGGCGCGGCGGCAGGGCGGCGATCTGGCGCTGAGCTGGGTGCGGCGGAGCCGGATCGACGGCGACAGCTGGCAATCCTCGGAAGTGCCGCTGGGCGAGGAGCGGGAGGCCTATCTGCTGCGGGTCGTTCTGCGCGACACAATCCTGCGCGAGGTGGCGCTGACCGCGCCGGGGTGGGTGTATCCGGCGGGGATGCAGGCAGTGGACGGGCTGGCCGGGGCGTTCCGGATCGAGGTGGCCCAGGTGTCTGACCGGTTCGGGCCGGGGCCCTTCCGGGCCATCGACCTTGTGGTGTGAGGGCGCGATGCGAACGGTTCTTCTGGGCGATGTGGTGGCGGCGGCGCGGGCGTTGCTCGCGGTGCCCGAGGCGGCGCAGGGGCCGCTGCTGGCGCGGATGCTGGATCAGGCGCATGTGGCGCACCATGTGCACAAGCGGTTGGGACGGCCGCATCCCGAGTGGGGCAACGGCAGCCTGATGGCACGGGCCGCGGCCCTGCCGCAGGCGCGCGAGCCCTGCGCGTCGGACCCGGCCTATCTGGCGGCGCTGCGGGTGGTGATCGAGGGATTGTTGCGGCGCTCGCTCGGCTGATTGCTTGGACTTTTGTCCAGGTCGCCTATGTGGTATTCAGGCGGCTCAATCAGAGGGTTCGACATGGCAGAGACAAGAGCACGGGTGTCCACGCTCGATCCGGTTTGGGAACGGGTCTGCGACGAGGCGGTCGAGGCGATCCGCAACGAGCCGCTGCTGGGCGGGCTGATCCATTCGAGCCTGCTGCACCATTCCTCGATGGACCGCGCGCTGGCCTACCGCTTTTCGCTGAAGCTCGCCTCGGGCGAGATGAGCGAGCAGATCCTGCGCGAGATTGCCGACGAGGCCTACGGGTCCGACGCGGGGCTGGGGCAGGCGGCGCGGGCCGACCTGATGGCGGTGTTCGACCGCGACCCGGCCTGCCACCGCTACTTGCAGCCCATGCTGTTCTTCAAGGGGTATCAGGCGGTTGAAGCCTATCGGGTCGGCCATTGGCTGTGGACCACTGGGCGGACCGATCTGGCCTATTTCGTGCAGATGCGGGTGTCGGAGGTTTTCGGCGTCGACATCCATCCGGCAGCAAAGGTCGGGCGCGGGATCATGATCGACCACGCCCATTCCATCGTGATCGGCGAGACGGCGGTGGTGGGCGACAACGTGTCGATGCTGCATTCCGTGACGCTGGGCGGCACCGGGAAAGAGGATGGCGACCGTCACCCCAAGATCGGCGATGGCGTGATGATCGGGGCAGGGGCCAAGGTGCTGGGCAACATCCATGTCGGTCGCTGCAGCCGGATCGCGGCAGGGTCGGTGGTGCTGCATGATGTGCCCGCCTGTTCGACCGTGGCCGGGGTTCCGGCGCGGGTGGTGGGCGAGGCGGGTTGCGCGCAGCCATCGGTCACGATGGACCAGTTGCTGGAAAACTGATCGGGAAAGCCCGGGCAGCGCGCCCGGGCTTTTCGTTCGCGTATCAGGCCAGCATCGCCATCGGGTTTTCCAGATTGTCGATGATCGCCTTCAGGAATTCTGCCCCCAGCGCGCCGTCAATCACGCGGTGATCGACAGAGAGCGTCATCGACATCACTGTCGCGACGGTGATCTGCCCGTCCTTGCCGACCACGGGCCTTTTCACCCCGGCACCCACGGCCAGGATCGAGCCATGTGGCGGGTTGATCACGGCGTCGAAGTTGTCGATGCCCATCATGCCGAGGTTGGAAATCGCGAAGCTGCCGCCCTGATATTCGTGCGGGGCCAGCTTGCGGGTCTTGGCGCGGCCCGCGAGATCCTTTATTTCGGCCGACAGCGCCGACAGCGACTTCTGCTGGGCGTCGCGCAACACGGGGGTGAACAGGCCGCCCTCGATCGCCACGGCGACAGCCACATCCGACGGTTTCAGCCGCAGGATGCGGTCGCCCGCCCAGACGGCATTGGCGTCGGGCACAGTCTGCAGGGCGTTGGCGCAGGCCTTGATGATGAAATCGTTGATCGAAAGCTTCACCCCCCGCGCCGAGAGTTGCCGGTTGAGGGTTTCGCGGAACGCCATCAGCGAATCCAGCTGCACGTCGCGGCGCAGGTAGAAGTGCGGGATGGTCTGCTTGGCCTCGGTCAGGCGGGCGGCGATGGTCTTGCGCATCCCGTCCAGCGGGACTTCGGTGTAGGCGCGGTCGGCGTAGAGCTTCATCACCGCTTCGGCCGAGGCCCCCGTCGGCATTGCAGCCGGAGCCGGGGTTGACGCGGCCTTTGCAGCGGCGGGCGTTTCTTCGGCGGGTGCCGACACGGGCTTTGCGTCTTCGACATCGGCCTTGACGATCCGGCCGTGCGGGCCGGAGCCGGTAACAAGGCTCAGGTCCAGCCCCTTTTCGGCCGCGATACGCCGGGCCAGCGGCGAGGCGAAGACCCGCGCGCCCGCCGCTTTCGGTGCCGGAGCGGCAGGGGCAGTTTTCTGCGCGGCAGGTTCTGGAGCCGCAGCCGGGGCAGGGGCCGCTGCCTTGGCCGCCGGAGGGGGCACCTCGGCGCTGCCGCCTTCCTCGATCAGCACGGCAATCGGCGTGTTGACCTTGACGCCCGAGGTGCCCTCGGCAATCAGGATCTCGCCCATCACGCCTTCGTCCACCGCCTCGAATTCCATCGTGGCCTTGTCGGTCTCGATCTCTGCGAGGATCTGGCCGGATTTCACGGCGTCGCCTTCTTTAACCAGCCATTTCGCCAGCGTGCCTTCCTCCATCGTCGGGGAAAGTGCGGGCATCAGGATTTGCGTGGCCATGGTCCCTCCTTACCGGTCGCAGACGGATTTGACGGCGGCGACCACTTCGGCGGTGGTCACCAGTGCCAGCTTTTCAAGGTTGGCGGCGTAGGGCATCGGCACGTCCTTGCCGGTCAGGTTCAGCACCGGCGCATCGAGGTAATCGAAGGCCAGCTGCATGATCGTGGCCGAGATGTGGTTGCCGATCGAGCCCACGGGCCAGCCTTCCTCGACGGTCACGCAGCGATTGGTTTTCTTGACCGACCCCAGAACCGTGTCGTAGTCGATCGGGCGCAGGGTGCGCAGGTCGATCACCTCGGCCGAAATGCCCTCCTTCGCCAGCAGGTCTGCCGCCTCCAGCGCGTAGGTCATGCCGATGCCGAAGCTGACGATGGTCACGTCACTGCCGGTCCGCCAGATGCGGGCCTTGCCGAAGGGGATGGTGAAATCGTCCAGCACCGGCACCTCGAACGACTTGCCGTAGAGGATCTCGTTTTCGAGGAAGATCACCGGGTTCGGGTCGCGGATCGCCTGCTTCAGCAAGCCCTTGGCGTCGGAGGCCGAATAGGGCATCACCACCTTCAGCCCCGGAATCTGGGCATACCAGGCGGCATAATCCTGGCTGTGCTGCGCGCCCACCCGGGCCGCTGCACCATTGGGGCCACGGAACACGATGGGGCAGCCCATCTGCCCGCCCGACATGTAAAGCGTCTTGGCCGCCGAGTTGATGATCTGGTCGATCGCCTGCATGGCGAAGTTGAAGGTCATGAACTCGACGATCGGGTTCAGCCCGCCGAAGGCCGCGCCGACCGCGATTCCGGCAAAGCCGTGTTCGGTGATCGGCGTGTCCACGACCCGCCTCGGGCCGAACTCGTCCAGCAGGCCCTGGCTGATCTTGTAGGCGCCCTGATATTCGCCGACTTCCTCGCCCATCAGGAAGACGCGGTCATTGCAGCGCATTTCCTCGGCCATCGCCTCGCGCAGGGCCTCGCGCACCGTCATGGTCTTCATCGCCGTGCCTTCCGGCCAGTCGGGCGACTGTGCGACCTTGACCGTCACGGGCGCCGTTGCGGTTGCTGCCTCGACGCGGGCCACGGGGGCCGAAGTCGCCACCGTGGCGGCCGGGGCTGCGTCGGCGCTTTCGCCCGGCTCGATCATCAGGGCAATCGGGGCATTGACCTTCACCCCGGCGGTGCCTTCGGCGACCAGCAGCTTGCCGACGGTGCCCTCGTCCACCGCCTCGAATTCCATCGTGGCCTTGTCGGTCTCGATCTCGGCCAGGATCTGGCCCGATTTCACCGTGTCGCCCTCTTTTACCAGCCATTTGGCCAGCGTGCCCTCTTCCATCGTGGGCGAAAGCGCCGGCATCAGGATCTGCGTTGCCATGTCTTTCCTCCCTCAGGCGTAAATATCGGTCCAGAGTTCCGACAGGGCGGGCTCCGGGCTTTCCTTGGCGAATTCCGCCGATTCGTTGACGATGGCCTTGATCTCGCGGTCGATGGCCTTAAGGTCGTCGTCGCTGGCCAGTCCGCCCTGCAACAGCAGGTCGCGCACATGCTCGATGGCATCCTTTTCGTCTCGCATCTTCTGGACCTCTTCGCGGGTGCGGTATTTCGCCGGGTCGGACATCGAGTGGCCGCGGTAGCGGTAGGTCATCATTTCGAGGATATACGGCCCGTTTCCGGCACGGCAGGCGGCAACCGCCTTTTCGCCTGCGGCCTTCACCGCCAGCACGTCCATGCCGTCGACCGCCTCGCCCTTGATGCCGTAGGCGGCACCGCGTTCCCACAGCGACGGCGACTTGGTCGAGCGTTTCATGCTCGTGCCCATCGCATACTGGTTGTTCTCGATCACGAAAATCACCGGCAGGTTCCACAACTCGGCCATGTTGTAGCTTTCGTAGACCTGGCCCTGGTTCGCCGCCCCGTCGCCGAAATAGGTGAAGGTCACGTTGTCATTGCCCAGATACTTGTCGGCAAAGGCAAGCCCCGCACCCAGCGGCACCTGCGCGCCCACGATCCCGTGGCCGCCGTAGAAGTGCTTTTCCTTGGAGAACATGTGCATCGAGCCGCCCTTGCCGCGCGAATAGCCCCCCTCGCGGCCGGTCAGTTCGGCCATCACGCCCTTGGGGTCCATGCCGCAGGCCAGCATGTGGCCGTGGTCGCGGTAGGAGGTCAGGCGCTTGTCGCCTTCCTTGGCCGTTGCTTCCAGTCCGACGACCACGGCCTCCTGCCCGATGTAAAGATGGCAGAACCCGCCGATCAGCCCCATGCCGTAAAGCTGGCCCGCCTTTTCCTCGAATCGGCGGATCAGCAGCATCTCGCGGTAGAAGCGCAGCAGTTCATCCTTCGATATGTTTGATGTCTCGGGCGATTTCTTGGTGGCCATGCAGGCGTCCTCCCGTCGCGGATCTGGAATAGTTCAATACTAAACCAGTTCTAGCGTATCGAAGATTGAAGGGCGAGAGGAAGTTTTTCCCGCAGGTCATGCGCCGCCGGACTATCCGGATGCCCGGGAATGCCTGGCTTCTTCTGTTTGAAAATATCCCCGCCGGAGGCTCCGCCACCTGTGCCGGGCGCAGCGTTCAGCGGATCACGATCTCGTCGGCACGGATGTAGCCCAGCACGTCGCGGGCCTGTTCATCCAGCAGGTCAAGGTCCAGATAGGCGTCGGACAGACGCCGCGTGCGGTTCTCCATCTGCGACAGCTCCTCCGTCAGACGGTCGCGCTCGACCTTCAGCGCCTCGATCTCGGCGGTGATCTGCACCCGGCGGAACACCCCGAAATCGCCCTGCACGGCGGCAAAGGTGAAATAGGCACCCAGTGTGAAGGCCAGAACGAAGATCAGGATGCTGCCCACGGGGGGGCGGTTCGGGGACGTGCTCATCATCTGCCTCTGTCGCGCCCCTCGTTTCGCGGGGGCGGTGGCGTGACCATGCCACAGCACGGCACCTTTGGGAATCCCCAAAAAGCACCACCCCGCAAGGGTTTGCGGGGTGGTTTGTCAGCGTGGCAGCAGGTCAGGCCCGGCCCTTGTAGATCTCGACCAGCTTGCCCAGCATCGCCAGCGCATCCTCGCGCGACCGCTGGAAGCTGTTGCGCCCGATGATCGAGCCGTTGCCGCCGCCGTCGCGGATGGCGCGGGCATCGTCATAGACCGAATCCTCGCCCTTCTTCGCGCCGCCCGAAAACACCACGATCCGCCGCCCGTTGAAGCTGGCTTCCATGCAGTGCCGCACGCGGGCCGCCTGCGTCGCGATGTCGATGCCCTGCGCCTCGTAGACTTTCTTCGCCTCTGCCAGCATCAGGTGATCGGTCGAAAGCTTGATCTTGATGACATGCGCGCCCAGCAGCGCCGCGATCTGCGCGGCATAGGCGGCCACGTCGATCCCGGTCTCGCCATCCTTGGTGATGGCCTCGCCGCGCGGATAGGACCAGATCACGGTCGCCACCCCTTTGGCCGCCGCCTCCTGCCGCATCGCGCTGATTTCCTCGAACATCTCCAGCGCGCAGTCGCTGCCGGGGTAGATGGTGAAACCGATGGCGGCACAGCCCAGCCGCAGCGCATCGTCGACCGAGGCGGTGATCGCCTGATCCTTGCCGGTGCTGTCGGACATCAGGCTGTTGGCGCTGTTGCATTTCAGGATGGTCGGGATCTGCCCGGCGAAGGTATCCGCCCCGGCCTCCAGCATTCCCAGGGGTGCCGCATAGGCGTTCAGCCCGGCGTCGATCGCCAGTTGATAGTGGTAGTGCGGGTCATAGGCGGCCGGGTTCGGCGCAAAGGTGCGTGCCGGGCCATGCTCGAACCCCTGATCGACCGGCAGGATGATCATCTTGCCGGTCCCGCCCAGCTTGCCCTCCATCAGCATCCGGCACAGGTTCGCCTTTACGCCGGGGGTTTCCCCTTCATACTGGCTCAGGATTTTCTGGACGATCTTGGTCGCGCGCATGGCATGGCCCTTTCAGCTTGGTTGGCGTCACCGCTCACCAAGCCTCTAGGGAAAAGGGTGGCATCCCGCAACGGCGTTGGCGCTAACAGGTTGCGCCCGCGCCGCTTTTCGCCGGTTCAGCCGTGCAGCGCCGCCACTCCGGGCAGTTCCTTGCCCTCCATCCACTCCAGAAACGCGCCGCCCGCGGTCGAGATATAGCTGAAATCCGCCGCCGCCCCGGCCTTGTTCAGCGCCGACACGGTGTCGCCACCGCCCGCAACCGAGACCAGCCCGCCCGCGCGGGTCAGCGCCGCCGCCTGCAACGCGGCGGCATTGGTCGCGGCGTCGAACGGTTCGATCTCGAAGGCGCCGAGCGGCCCGTTCCAGATCAGCGTCTTCGCGGCGGCAAACACCTTCGCCAGTGCCGCAACGGTTGCAGGCCCCGCGTCCAGGATCATCGCATCCGCCGGGCAGGCATCGGCCGCCACCACTTCCGATTCCGCCCCGGCCTTGAACTCGCGCGCCACCACCACGTCGACCGGCAGATGGATGGTGCAGCCTGCCGCCCTGGCCTTCTCGATGATCTCCAGCGCGGTCGGGGCCATGTCGCGTTCGGCCAGCGACTTGCCGACCTCGATGCCCTGCGCCACGAGGAAGGTGTTCGCCATGCCGCCGCCGATCACCAGATCATCGACCCGCCCCACCAGATTGCCCAGGAGGTCGAGCTTGGTCGAAACCTTGGCGCCGCCAACCACCGCCACCACCGGGCGCACCGGGTTGCCAAGCGCCGCCTCCAGCGCCTTCAGCTCCGCCTCCATCAGCCGCCCCGCGCAGGCGGGCAGCAGCCGCGCAATCGCCTCGGTCGAGCTGTGGGCCCGGTGCGCCGCAGAAAACGCATCGTTGACATACACGTCACCCAGCGCCGCCATCTTCGCCGCCAGTTCAGCGTCGTTCTTTTCCTCGCCCGCATGGAACCGGGTGTTTTCCAGCAGCAGCACGTCACCCGCTACCATGGCATCCACCGCCGCCTTCGCCACCGGCCCGACGCAATCGGCAGCAAACACCACCCGCCGCCCCGGCAGCGCCGCACGCAGCGCGTCCAGCACCAGCCCAAGGCTCATTTCCGGCACGACCTTGCCCTTGGGGCGGCCGAAATGCGCCAGCAGCACCGGCTTGCCGCCCGCGCGCAGCACATCCTCCACCGTCGGCACGATCTTCTCGATCCGGGTGGCATCGGTCACGACGCCGTTTTCCATCGGCACGTTCACATCCACCCGCACCAGCACCACCTTGCCGGCCAGTTCCATGTCATCAAGCGTCTTCCAGGCCATGCGATCCTCCGATTGTCTTTGCCCTGTTCCATCGCAAAGCATCGCCCGCGTCAACCGATCACGCAGGTTTGCCCTTTTCCTCGCGCCCCGCGCCCCCTACTGTCCCGCCAGCAAATCAAGGAGACCCGACATGGCCGAGATCAAGGATCCCGAAAACACCATCCTCATGACGCTGAAAGACGGCGTCGTGACGATCGAACTGCTGCCCGATGTGGCCCCCAAGCATGTCGAGCGCATGAAGACCCTCGCCCGCAGCGGCGCCTACGACAATGTGGTGTTTCACCGCGTCATCGACGGCTTCATGGCGCAGACCGGCGACGTGGAAAACGGCAATGCCGAAAAGGATTTCAACCTGCGCCGCGCCGGCACCGGCGGCTCCGCGATGCCCGACCTTCCGGCCGAGTTCTCCAAGCTGCCCCATTCGCGCGGCACGCTGGGCGCGGCACGGTCGTCGAGCCCCAATTCGGCCAACAGCCAGTTCTTCATCAACTTCAAGGACAACGACTTCCTGAACGGGCAATACACGGTCTACGGCCGGGTGATCTCGGGCATGGACGTGGTCGACAAGATCACCCGCGGCGAACCCGCGCCGAACCCGGACCGGATGATCTCGGTCAAGGTGGCCGCCGATGTCGCGTGACCGTTTCCTCGCGGGCGGAATTTTTGCCCTCGGCCTCGCCGTGCTGGGCGGCTGGACGCTCAGCCAGACCGCGACGCCCGCCATGGCCGCCGATGACGGCCCCGGCCCCAATCTGGTGATCGAGGTCGCGGGCGCGGCCTCGGGCAAGGTGGTCATCGACCTGCTGCCCGATGTCGCCCCGAAACACGTGGCGCAGATCGTGGCACTGGCGAAAGCGGGCAGCTATGACGACGTGGTGTTCCACCGCGTCATCGACGGCTTCATGGCCCAGACCGGCGATGTGCAATACGGCAAGGGCGGCGTCACCCCCCGTTCCGGCGGCGGCGGGTCAGACCTTCCCGACCTGCCCGCCGAATTCTCGGAAATCAGCTTCGATCGCGGCATTGTCGGCATGGCGCGCTCGACCGCCCCCGATTCCGCAAACAGCCAGTTCTTCATCATGTTCGCACCGGGCACCTTCCTTGATGGGCAATACACCGTGGTCGGACGCGTGGTCGACGGCATGGAGGTGGTCGACGCCATCACCCGCGGCGAGCCGCCCGAAGCGGCCGACCGCATGGCGAAAGTCACGGTGACCGAGTAAGCCCCGGCACAGGCCGGGGGCGCTGCCCCCGGACCCCCGGGATATTTGGACAAAGATGAAACACGGGAACGCTCTGCGGTTTCTCTTTGGCGAAAATACCCTGGGGGTCCGGGGGCAAAGCCCCCGGCCTTTCCGCCGATGCAACGTCAGCCCATCACGACCAGCGCATGCCGCTTGCGCCCGGCGGTCAGCTTTACCGGGTCGGCCAGCGCCCCGGCGCCGATCAACAGGCCCGCATCCAGCACCACATCGTCATTCAACCTCGCGCCGCCCTCGGCGATCAGGCGCTTGGCGTCCTTGCCCGATTTCGCCAGCCCGCTGCGCACGAACAGTTGCGCCATGGTGATGCCCGCGCCTACTTCCTCGGCGGTCACGGTCAGGGTCGGCAGGTCGTCGCCCACCCCGCCATGCTCGAACACGTCGCGCGCAGTGGCTTCCGCCGCCGCCGCCGCCTCGGAGCCATGCAGCAGGCCGGTTACGGCATTGGCGAGGATGATCTTGGCCCCGTTGATCTCCGCACCCTCCAGCGCCCCCAGCCGGTCGCATTCCTCCACCGGCAGTTCGGTGTAAAGCTTCAGGAACCGGCCGACATCGGCATCGGTGGTATTGCGCCAGAACTGCCAGAAGGCATAGGGGCTCAGCATCCCGGCATCCAGCCAGACCGCGCCATCCTGCGACTTGCCCATCTTCCGCCCGTCAGATGTGGTCACCAGCGGCGAGGTCAGCCCGAAGATATCCCCATCCAGCACCCGCCGTGTCAGGTCGATGCCGTTGACGATGTTGCCCCACTGGTCCGACCCGCCCATCTGCAACAGGCAGCCGTAGTGCCGGTGCAACTCGAGGAAATCGTAGGCCTGCAGGATCATGTAGTTGAATTCGAGAAACGACAGCGACTGTTCGCGGTCCAGCCGCGATTTGACGCTCTCGAACGACAGCATCCGGTTGATCGAGAAATGCCGCCCGATGTCGCGCAGGAAATCGAGGTAGTTGAGCTTGTCCAGCCATTCGGCATTGTTCAGCATGATGGCATCCGTCGGTCCGTCGCCGTAGCTCAGGAACTTTGCGAAAACCTGCTTCATGCCAGCGATGTTGCGGTCGATCTGGTCGTGCGCCAGCAAGGGCCGCTCGTCGGCGCGAAAGCTGGGATCACCCACCTTGGTCGTGCCGCCGCCCATCAGGGTGATTGGCTGGTGCCCGGTCTTCTGCAGCCAGCGCAACATCATGATGTTCAACAGATGGCCCACATGCAGCGAGGCGGCGGTGGCGTCGTAACCGATGTAGGCGGGCACCACCCCCTTGATCAGCGCCTCGTCAAGCGCCTGATAATCGGTGCAATCGGCCAGGAAGCCGCGTTCGATCATCACGCGCAGGAAGTCGGATTTCGCATGGTAGGTCATCGGGGTCTCGTGCTTTAAGGATGGGGGCGGTATATCGGCGGGCGGGCGTGCCGTCAAAGGGGGATGGCGTGGTGAAGACGGGGCCGGTCTGGGCTTTGGGGGCGATGTCGGGCACCTCGCTCGACGGGGTCGATGCGGCAATGCTGCTGACCGACGGCCAGCGCATCCTCGAGTTCGGCGACACTGCCTACCGGCCCTATTCCGAGGCCGAGCGCGCCACGATCCGCGCCGCCCTTGGCTGCTGGCCGGGCGATGACGGGGTGGAGGCGGCGGCAGAGGTGGTGGAAACCGCCCATGCCGAACTGCTGTCGCGGTTTCGCGGCGCGGATGTGCTGGGCTTTCACGGCCAGACGCTGGCGCATGACCCGCGCGGGCGCGGCACGCATCAGGCCGGGTCGGGTGACGTGCTGGCCGAGGTGCTGGGCCTGCCGGTGGTCTGGGATTTCCGCTCGGCCGACGTGCAGATGGGCGGGCAGGGCGCGCCGCTGGCGCCGTTCTACCACTTCGCCTGCGCGCGCCACATCGGGGCCGGGGCGCCGCTGGCCTTCCTGAACCTTGGCGGCGTCGGCAACCTGACCTGGGTCGACCCGCGCCACGCGGGCCCCGAGGCGCCTGGCGCCTGCCTCGCCTTCGACACCGGCCCGGCGAATGCCCCGGTCAACGACCTGATGCAGGCCCGGCTGGGTGTGGCGCAGGATGCGGGCGGGGCGCTGGCGGCGGCAGGCGCGGTGGACGAGGCGGTGCTGGCGGCCTTCCTCGCTCACCCCTATTTCTTCAGGATGCCGCCGAAGTCTCTGGATCGAAACGATTTTCACGGCCTGCTGGATGCCGTGGCGTACTTGTCCGACGCCGATGCCGCAGCCACCCTGACCGCCGCGGCCGCCCGCGCCGTGGCCCGCGGGGCCGAACATTTCCCCAGCCCGGCCGCGCGGGTGCTGGTCGGCGGTGGCGGGCGGCACAATGCGACACTGATGACGGTGCTCGCCCGCGCGCTGCCCTGTCCGGTGCACCCGGTCGAGGCGGCAGGGCTGGACGGCGACATGCTGGAGGCGCAGGCTTTCGCCTTTCTGGCGGTGCGCGTGCTGCGCGGCATGGCGACCTCCTGCCCCGCGACCACGGGTGTCGCCGGTCTGGTCGGCGGCGGCCGGATCAGCCGCCCGAACGGCTGACCCCGTTCAACGCGGGATGTCGAAGCCGGGCAGGGCCAGGTCGAACCCCTCGAACCGGAACCCGGGCGAGACGGTGCAGCCGACCAGAGACCACGCCCCCATGCTCTGCGCTGCCTGCCAGTGCCCCGGCGGCACGATGCCCTGCGCCGCCTGATTGCCCAGCACATCCGCGCCCAGCAGAAGTTCGGTCACAGGCCCCGCCGCCGTCGCCGCCACACGCAGCATCAGCGGTGCCCCGGCGTGGAAATGCCAGATCTCGGTGGCATCGATCCGGTGCCAGTGGCTACGCTCGCCTGCCTTCAGCAGGAACAGGATCGCCGTGCCCGACGGGCGGCCCGGCCCTTCCGCCGCCCAGGTCTGGCGATACCAGCCGCCCTCGCGATGCGGCGCCAGCCCCAGATGGGCGATGATGCACTCGGCCTCGGTCACTGGCACCCCCCATTCTTCTGTTTTCAAATATCCCCGCCGGAGGCTCTGACGGCAGGGCCGGGTGCCTCCGGCGGGGATATTTGGGCAAAGATGAAAGCCTCAGCCGCGCAGGATGCTTTCGCCCGCGTATTCGGCCACTTCGCCCAGCATTTCCTCGATGCGGATCAACTGGTTGTATTTTGCCAGCCGGTCAGAGCGCGACAGCGAGCCGGTCTTGATCTGGCCGCAGTTGGTGGCAACCGCCAGGTCGGCGATGGTGGCATCCTCGGACTCCCCCGAGCGGTGGCTCATCACGTTGGTGAAGCGCGCGCGGTGCGCCATGTCCACGGCGGCCAGCGTTTCGGTCAGGGTGCCGATCTGGTTGACCTTGACCAGCATCGCGTTGGCGCAGCCCTGCGCGATGCCCATTTCCAGGCGGCGCGGGTTGGTCACGAACAAATCGTCGCCCACCAGCTGCGTCGAGGCACCCAGACGGTCGGTCAGCAGCTTCCAGCCTTCCCAGTCATCCTCCGAACAGCCGTCCTCGACCGAGATGATCGGGTAGTCTGCGCAGAGGGCTGCCAGATAGTCGACGTTCTCGGCCGAGGTCAGGGTGCGGCCTTCGCCCGCCATGACATACTGGCCGCCCTTGTAGTATTCGGTCGCGGCGCAATCGAGCGCGAGGTGGATGTCCTCGCCCGGGCGGAACCCGGCCTTCTCGATGGATTTCAGAATGAAATCAAGCGCCTCGCGGGCAGAGTTCAGGTTGGGGGCAAAGCCGCCCTCGTCGCCCACGTTGGTGCCGTGGCCTGCGGCCTGAAGTTCCTTCTTCAGGGTGTGGAACACTTCCGACCCCCAGCGCACCGCCTCGCGGATCGTGCCGGCACCCGTCGGCATGATCATGAATTCCTGGATGTCGATCGGGTTGTCGGCGTGCTGGCCACCGTTGATGATGTTCATCATCGGCACCGGCAGCACGCGGGCCGAGGTGCCGCCGATATAGCGGTAGAGCGGCTGGCCGGTGAATTCGGCGGCGGCCTTTGCCACCGCCAGGCTGACGCCGAGGATCGCGTTGGCCCCGAGGCGGCCCTTGTTCGGGGTGCCGTCCATCTCGATCATGGTGCGGTCGATGCCGATCTGCTCGGTCGCGTCGAAGCCGATCAGTTCCTCGGCAATCTCGCCGTTGACATGCGACACCGCTTCCAGCACGCCCTTGCCGTTGTAGCGCGCCTTGTCGCCGTCGCGCAGTTCGACCGCCTCATGCGCGCCGGTCGAGGCGCCCGAGGGCACGATGGCCCGGCCCATCGCGCCGCTTTCCAGCGTCACGTCCACCTCGATGGTGGGGTTGCCGCGGCTGTCGAGAATCTCGCGGGCGTGGATGTCGATGATCGTGCTCATGGCTGCATGGCCTCCTGAAGCGGGCGGGGTGCGTTCGCGCGCTGTTTACCCCGCGGCAGGGGCCAAGGGAAGGGTGCCGCGCCGCAAAGCCTGCCCGCCATGGAGTCGCGGCCGCCCTCAGTCCTTCTTGACCGGCACGCCGTAAAGCTCCAGCCGGTGCCCGATCAGCTTGTAGCCCAGTTTCGCCGCGATGCGTTCCTGCAACGCCTCGATGTCGGGATCGACGAATTCGATCACCTGGCCGGTGTTCATGTCGATCAGGTGGTCGTGGTGGTCGCGTTCGGCGTCCTCATAGCGGGCGCGGCCGTCGCCGAATTCCAGCCGTTCCAGAATCCCCGCCTCCTCGAACAGCTTCACGGTGCGGTAGACCGTGGCGATCGAGATGCGCGGGTCGATGGCGGCGGCGCGGGCGTAAAGCTCTTCGACATCGGGATGGTCTTCGGCCACCCCGATCACCCGCGCCACGATGCGGCGTTGGTCGGTCATGCGCAGGCCCTTGGCCTCGCAGCGTGCGATGATGGTTTCGGTCATGCGAGGCCCCTCGCGCCATGGCCCGGTGTCGGTCTTGGCGGTTTAGGACATTCGGGCCGTCATCGCCAGTGCTTTCCCGGCCAGTTCCTTCCGGGACCGGGGGGCGTCGCGTCGCGGGAATCGCTGCCGTCAATCTCTGCCGCTGCGGCGTTGATGTCACAGCATCGGGCGGGCCGGGCCAAGGGGCCGCAGACGCGGCGCGCGGGCCCACGCCCGGAACCGGCTTCATCCCGTTTCGCAACCCTGCCGTGCAACTGCTGCGCTTGTCAGGGGAATCCGGCAATGGTCCACCGCCGCTCCCGCGCTTGTCCACCGAGTGATCCACAGGCTGCCTGCCGGGGGTGAATCAAGGCCCGGCCCCGGCCAGCCGGCGCGGCCGGGCGGTCAAGCGCAAAAGCTTTCGGCCGGGTAAATTTATTCGTTGAATCAAGAACGGAAATACGACAGTTTGACGAAGTAGCCCGGCGGTACACTAAATCTGGTGTTCTCCGGAAGGGACCGAAACAAAGCCACCGCATCGCGCCGACCGGCGCCCTTGCCTTGCCGACCGATGTCGGCAGGGGTGCCGCGGCCTGTTCCCTTCCAGTCGGGCAAGGGTTCAATTCGGCACAAGGGCGAAGCCCGGCCGCAAAACGAAGGACGGGGCAGATGAAGTGCGTGTTTCGCTTGATGGTGGGCATCGATTTCACGGGATCATGGGCAGTCATTTCGCGTGAAGCTGGGCACTGATTTCGCGGGATCGCGGGCAGGTCTGGTCGGCAAATTGAGGATAGTTGCGCCTTCAGGAATGAAGGGGTGGCTTGATGCCGACAGGACGATTGAACATGCGCCGGATACGAGATGTTTTGCGATTGAAGCTTGGGCAAGGCCTGAGCGAGCGGTCCATTGCCGCTTCCCTCGGTCTGAGCAAGGGGAGCGTCGGAAGCTACACCCAACGGGCGCGTCATGCCGGGCTCACGTGGCCCTTGCCGGAGGGGATCGATGACGACAGCCTTGAACTTCTTTTGTTTCCAGCCCCGCCCACGGTGCCGGACGCGGAGCGGCTTGTGCCCGACTGGGCGGAGATTGACCGCGAGTTGCGCCGCCCTGGGGTGACGCGGATGCTGCTCTGGGAAGAATACCGTGCCGCGCACCCCGGGGGTTTTGCCTATACTTGGTTTTGCACGCATTACGAGGCTTGGAAGGGTCGGGTGCGCCCGACGATGCGCCAGACACATGTGGGCGGCGAGAAGGTGTTCGTCGACTTTGCCGGCGACACCATCGACGTGATCGACCCCACGACCGGCGAAGCGCGGGCCATGAAGCTGTTCGTGGCGGCAATGGGGGCATCGAATCACACCTATGCCGAGGCGGTGGCATCGGAGGGGTTGGAAGATTGGATCCTCGCGCATATCCGGATGTTCGCCTTTCTGGGCGGCGTGCCAAAGGCGGTGGTTCCGGACAATCTGAAGTCCGCCGTGATCAAGGCAGACCGGTTTGATCCGGGGCTGAACCGGACCTATGCCGAGATGGCGGCGCATTATGGCACCGCCGTTCTGCCCGCCCGGCCGCGCAAACCCCGGGACAAGGCGAAGGTGGAAGTGGCTGTCCAAGTGGCACAACGCTGGATTCTGGCGCGGCTGCGGAACCACCGGTTCTTCTCATTGGCCGAGTTGAACGTGGCGATCCGGCGGCTGCTGGACGAGTTGAACATGCGCGTGATGCGCGGCTATGGCGCCAGCCGCGCCGATCTGTTTGCCACTTTGGATCGGCCCAATCTTCAGCCCCTACCGCCCGAACCTTATGTCTTCGCCCGCTGGAAGCGCGCCCGCGTGGCACCCGACTATCACGTTGAGGTCGACAGCTCATGGTATTCCGTGCCCTTCGCGCTGATCAAACAAGAGGTCGATGTTCGCACAAGCGGCCAGACGGTCGAGATATTCCATCGTGGTCAGAGGGTTGCGAGCCACGTGCGCACCCCGGGGCGGCGCAGCCATGTCACCGTGGCCGACCATATGCCATCGGCCCATCGTCGCTTTGCCGAATGGACCCCGGCCAGAATGCTGGCGCAGGCAACCAAGACCGGCCCCGCCGTCGCCGCCTTTTGCGAGATGGTGATGGCTGACCGCCCCCATCCTGAACAGGGGTTCCGCACCTGCCTGGGTGTGCTGGCCTTGGTCAAAACCTATGGGCCGGAGCGCGTTGATGCGGCCTGCCAGCGGGGTGTGACCATCCGGGCCCGCACCGTCACCTCCATTCGTTCGATCCTCAAGACCGGCCTCGATCGCGCCTTCCTGGAAGGCTCCGAAGAGGTCGCCCCCCTCCAGCACGCCAACATTCGTGGCGGCAGCTATTACCATTGAGAAAGGACTAAAATGCTGACCCATCCCACCCACGACCGACTGTTGGCGCTCGGCCTGACCGGCATTGCATCGGCGCTCGAAGAACAACGCAGGTCAACCGCCTTCGACGCCCTCTCGTTCGAAGAGCGTCTCGGCCTGCTGGTCGACCGCGAGGCTGCAGAGCGCGACACCAAGAAACTGGCCTCCCGGCTCAAGTTTGCGGCTCTGCGCCAAGATGCCAGCGTCGAGGATCTGGACCTGCGCAGCCCACGTGGTCTTGACCGCAGTGTCATGGCGCATCTTGCCGATGGCGGCTGGATCGCCCGGCACGAGAACCTGCTGATAACCGGGCCGACCGGTTTGGGCAAAAGCTGGATCGCCTGCGCCCTTGGCCACAAGGCGTGCCGGGATGGGCGGCCCGTCCTCTATCAACGTGCGCCGCGCATGTTCGAGGCCCTTGCTCTGGCCCGTGGCGATGGCCGCCATGAACGCATCCTCAAAACCATCGCCCGCATGGATGTGCTGATCATTGACGATTGGGGCCTCGCCGTCCTCACCGCCCCGGAGCGCCGTGACCTGCTGGAAATCCTCGAAGACCGCCACGGCCGCGCTTCCACCATCGTCACAAGCCAACTCCCCGTTGACCAGTGGCACGAAGCCATCGGCGACCCAACGCTCGCAGATGCCATCCTCGACCGCCTCGTTCACAACGCACACCGCCTCACCCTCTCAGGTGAAAGCCTGCGCAGGCGCTCCGCCGTCACAAAAAAGCTTGACCAAATCGTTCAAGCCTGACTCCATGAAAGCGTCGGCCAGCCTGCCCACGATCCCGTGAAATGACTGCCCAGAATGGCGCGAAACGCGTGCCCACGATCGCGCGAAATCAGCGCCCATTCTCCGCGAAATCCGCAGGCAGGTCGTCTCGCGGCGCATCCTGAAAGCCCGAGCGCGGCGGCGGCTCAATCCGCTCTTCGTCGGATGGCTGATGGGCTGGCCTATCGGGCACGCGCTCTGCGCCTGCTCGGAAACGGAGTTCACCCTCTGGCAGCAGCACATGCGTGGCGCTCTCTTGCAGCTGCCCATGGCCTCGGGCCCGTGGATCTGGCGGCCGAGCGAGGGGCCGGAGGGACCAGCGCAGATGAACCTCTTTGAAGGATTGCAGCCATGAGCATGCAGGGACGAATCGTCCGCACAGGCGGCGAACGTGTGAAACGCGCGCTGGGCGTGCAGGCATTACTAGAATGGGCTTTTCAAACTGAACAAGCGCAGCTGGAACTGCCCCCACCAAAGGATGTCATTGAGGAAGGCTATGGCTTTGGGCTGGAATATGTCCTGATGCAACGCGCTGCACTGGGCTGCAAGGTGGATGGCGGCCAGCACAAGATGGGAAGCTATACCCATGCCGATGCCGAAGTGATCGCCGCCACCGTCGCGGGATTGCCTGACAGTCTCGGCGGTATCCGCATGGCGATCAGTGTGGCCGAGTTGGCGCGCGCCGGGATAACGCCCAACTGGATGCCCGGCGCCATCCCCCGCTGTGTGCCGGTCGAAATTAAGCGCAACCGGCACGGCGACCGTGCGGTCAGTGTCGTGGTCGGCACCGCACGCGCGCTGATCAGCGGCAAGTGGCGCGTCGTCGAGGTCCGCGCCTGCCCCGTCACCTTTACCCCCACCCCGCAGCAGATCGAATCCGCCCGCCAAGCCTATGACGACTGGTGGCTGGCGATGGACTGGGTGCGGGATTTGCTGATCGCGGGCGGGATGTTGCGGGAGGTGGAGGTGACGGCAGCGATGCCGAAGGTGCGGCCATGGGAGCAGCGGTGAGCGTATTCGTCAATTCGCGAAGTCCATGAGACCAGAACATGAGAGTGTCTGTTACGAGGATTCCCTGCCTGTCCGATGGCGAGACTCGCTTCGATTCTGATGCATGCACAGGCTGCCGCGAACGCCATCCAGCAAGCGTCTCAGCGGGATCGCTGCTTGCTACAGACGCGCAGGCGATAATGAAGCGCGGGACCGACGTTGCCGCCTCCACTCTCGAAATCCCCTTCGATCAGATAGGGAGCTAGCAAGGCACCGACGGCATTGGCTTTCAATGCCCAAGGCAGGAATGCAGTGGCCGCACGGACCGCCGTGTCCGAAAAATAACGAGCCCCATAGCGGTGGAGCCTGCGCAATCCAGGGATAGTCGCATGTGACATGTCCTCGATCCGCTGGGTCATCAGCCCGGCCGACATATATGCGTCCCCCCACGCATCGGCGGCTCTGAAGCCGTCCTCGACCACTGTCACGGCCTCGTAGAGCATCGCGGCCAGCTGCATGTCGCTGGAGAGCGCCGAGAAATTGGACGCACGCTCGGCGTCGAAGACCACAAGCAGACCATCTGGCGCGAGCACCTGCGCGATGGAGGCTGCGACGGCTGGCCTGTCGGTCGCATAGCACAAGGTTTCGACCGCGAAGATGATGTCGAACGTGCCGATTTCGGGGGGAAGCCGGTCGTGACTGCCCACAAGGACCGAAACATTGGCGTGTCGTCGTGACCGCGCCCTGGCCTTGCGAACGTGCCGTTCGAGCAAATCAGTTCCCACAATCTCGACCGGCGGACACAGCCCCGCCAGTTCGAGCATGTTGAAGCCCAGCCCGCAGCCAAGTTCAAGAACCCGTCTCGCACCGGTTTCGTGGATCAGATCCGCGACGAAGGCAACCTGCGTGAGATAATCCACTTCTCGGAACTCGGGCCCGGCGCTGAGCGCCAAATGCATGCATCCGTCCCTGGAATGGACCCAGTGATATCCGTGTGCCGCGGCGGCATAGTAGCGGTCGATGGTTGTTTCAGAACCCATTTTTAGAACACGGGTCAGGCCGAAAACCCGGTCGATGTCTTTCAGGGCCTGACTGAGTGGCGGAAGCGGAGCAAGACTATGCAAGGTCGGACGCCAATTTCAAACGACCGCGCGGCAGGCGCTTTTTTTCGCACAAATGCGTGACAACCTATTGCTTTCTCTGCTTGTAATCATAACGATACCCATACCCATACCCATACCCATACCCATACCGCCCGCGCGCCTTTCTTGGGTCGAACCCGTTCAAGACCGCGCCGGACAGGCGCAGGCCCGCCGCCGAGAAGGTCTTGATCGTCGCCTCGACCTCGCCCAGATGTGTGACGTCGTGCCGCGCGACGAAAATCGTGGCTCCGGTGTTGCGCGCCACGATGACAGGGTCGGTCACGGCGAGCGCGGCAGGCGTGTCGAAAATGGCCAGATCGAAATTCTGCCCGCACCAGTCGACAAGGCGTGAGAACTCTGCCCGCATGAGCATCTCCGACGGATTGGGCGGATAGCGACCGGTCGGCAGGAAGCACAGCTTCTCGACCGGCCCCTGGATCACGGCCTGATCGGCGGGCAAATCGCCGGCGAGCACCTCGGCCAGCCCGGGGTGGTTGCGGGGGACGTCAAAAAATCTGCGCAGTTGTCCACGCCGCAGGTCGGCGTCGATCAGGCAGACGCGCTGCCCGGACTGCGCGGCGACGACAGCAAGGTTCAGCGCGAGGAACGACTTCCCAGCCTCGGGGTGTGCCGAGGTGACGCAGAGTGTCGGCGTGCGCCCGTCCAGCATGCCAAAATGCAGGCTGGTGCGCAGCGAGCGCAGCGCCTCGACTGTCAGGTCCGCCGTCTGTTCGAGGGCGAGGATCGGCAGCTTGCCCTGGCGCTTGCCATCAGTGTCGGCGGCCTTGTTGTAATTGATGGTGGCGAAAACGGGCAGGCCCAGCTTTTCCAGTTCAGAGCCGTCCTGCACGCCCTTGCGCATCCAGTTGCGGATCAGCACCAGCGCGATCCCGACCATCCCCCCGAGCACCATCGCCAGCTCCAGGATCAACGCCTTGCGGGGCGCGATTGGCATCGGCCCGGCCGCTGCGGCATCGACGATGCGGACATTGCCGATGGTGCTGGCGCGCAGAACCTCGACTTCCTGCGCGCGGGTCAGCAGTTCGGTGTAGATCCCCTGCGCCACTTCCACGCCCCGCGTCAAGTTCAGGATCTGGCGCTGTGTCTCGGGAAGGGCGCCGACCTGCTCGCGCAACTCGGCCAGCCGAGCTTCGAGTCGCTGCCGGTCATCCAGCAATGCCCTGTAGGTCGGATGGGCGGGAGTATAGCGCTGGCGCAATTCATCCTCGCTCCGCTGCAATTCGGACAGATCCCCCTCGATCCGGGTGACCTGCCCCAGAATCGTCTGGGTCTCCAGCGTAAGGTCAACGGAGACCTGCTGCTGGCGAAAGACATTCAGCTCGGCCTCGGCCTCGCGAAGGTTGCGTTCGGCTTGCGGTAACTGCTCGCGGATGAAGGTGAGGCTGCTTTCGGCCTCGGCAGCACTGCGGGCGACGTTCTGACGTAGATACGCCTGAATGATCGCGTTTAACGCCCGTACATTTCCAATACGATCCTCGCCGCTCAGCCGGATGTCGAGAATACCGGAGGCCCGCCCGCTCTCACTGACAGACATCCGCCCCCTCAACGCGCCTATGGCCCGGATTTCATCCACTTGCTGGATTGTGAAACGGCGTCCAGGCGGTGCGTCGATCGATGCCAGCGTCAGCGAAAACCCGGTTTCACCGAGCGTGGCTTGCTGGCCCACGGTCCCGTCGATCTGGTGCCCGTCAGGCAAAGTCAGCCGATAGGACTGAGCGCTCAGGACAACCAGTTCGATTTCGCGGTTCAACCATGCGGGCGGAACGACCAGGTGATCGAGAGCGATGCGCTCGCCGGGACGGATGATGTGATCCGGGATCACAGTGTCAATGACCGAAAAGCGATAGCGCGACAGCATTGTGCCTATGACAGGGGCCATGTCCGGCGAAACGCGCCAGTCCAGGTTCTGGTCCGCGACGGCTTGCCCGAGAACCATGCGCGAGCGCAAAATCTCTATCTCGGTCACGCTGCGCGGGTCGTCGTAGCCCACCATCGCGTTCAGGCTGCTCGGCAGCGCCAGAGAGCCGGTTTTTTCCTCAAGCTGCAACAGCGCATCGGCCTGAAAGGTTGGATTGGTGTTGGCGATGAAGAAGGCACCGGCGGCGATCCCGAGCGCCGTTGTCAGCGCGATCAGGACTTTGCCCTTCCAGAGGGTCACGACAAGCTGGCCGAGGTCGATCTCGTCGTCGTCGAGCACCGCAGATTGTGTCATGTTCGTCCGCTCCCTGTTCGGGTCGTCCGCGCTGCGAAGCGATACGTCGTGCACAGGTTTGCCATCCATCTTCTCATCCCTTTGCCTTAGGCTCGAGCTTTGCCGCCCAAGCCGAACCCGCCGTGTCGATCAGGGAGAAGACTTCCTGATGGAACTGCCGCGAGCGTCGATAGGGATCAGCAATGCCCTTGCCGCCCTGCCAATGGTCGAAAAGCATGACGCGCCCCGACAGGTCGGGTGCCGCCTTGATGATCTCGCGCCGATGCCCGGGCTCCATGGTCAGGATCAGGTCGTGATCGAGCCCGAGTTCGCGGCTGAATTGCCGCGCGACATGCCCGTCGAGATCGACGCCATACTCGGCCGCGACTGCGGCGGCCGTTTCATCGGCACCGTGCCCGACCAGCGCGCCAATCCCTGCGGAGGACACCAAGATCGAATATCCGCGGTCCTGCAGCCGCGCCAACAGAAGCCGTTCACCCACTGGCGAACGGCAGTTGTTGCCGACACAAACGACGAGAACCGAACGAAACAAGCAGCCTTCCCTCCGCATCAGTTGGCAATGCTGTTGGTGGTATCGATCGCCTGCACGGTCGGCAACAGGCGCACGATGGTGTCGTTCCAGCGCTGCAGCGGCGATCGCAGGACATAGACCACGTCGCCGGGCTCCAGCACGAAGCGAGTACCCAGAAGCAGCCCGGTGGGACTGGACGTGTCGAGTTGGAACACTCGCGTCAGCACACCCGCCGCCCGGAAGACCAGCACACCGCGCGCATCGGCGCGGGGTTGTTGCAACCCGCCACGGCGCGTGATGGCTTGGGTCAGGGTGATCGGCTCCAGCGACAGGTCGATGACATCGGGCCTCGCCACCTCGCCCAGCAGATAGGCCTCCTCGGCGCGACGGCGCGGGACGCTGACCACATCGCCGTTGCGCAGGACCGGGTTGTTCTGCGTCAGGCCGCCCGTCAGGAAGCCCTGCACATCGACATGATAGACCCGCCCCCCCCGCTGGACGCTCACGATGCGCGGATCCGCTTGGTCAGTGAAGCCACCGGCGGCGTTGATGGCCTCGATCAGCGTCAGCGCAACTGCGGTTAAGGGCTGACGATTCGGCATTTCCACCTCGCCCGAGACTACGACCGCTTGTGCGTTGAAGGCCGCGATCCGAACTTCGACCTGGGGATCGGGGATGAACGTCGCAAGCCGCTGCGAAATGTCGCTGCGGATCTGGTCAACCGATCGACCGCTAGCTTGTACCGAACCGATAAAGGGATAGTTGATCGTCCCATCACTGCCGACCTGGAACCCGCTTTCCGCAGCGCTGCGCTGCGGGCCTGAAGGAAGCGTCAGTTCGGGGTGATTGAAAACGATCACTGACAGGATGTCGCCGGGACCGACGTGATAGATCCACTGGCGGCCTGCCGGCAGCGACGATGCACGATGTCCCCGGGCCGGACTGGTGTAGTTGCCGATGTTCGTCGCATCTAGGACAACCACCTCGACATCGTCGCCCAGTGCGCGCTGACCTTCGGGCGTGGTAGGGAAGACAACATAACCGTCCGAGCAGGCCACAAGCACAAGAACGGCAAGCAGACCCATCAAAGCGCGGATCCACTTGCCAAGCCAGCCACCACCGACCACGGTCCCGAAAAGCGATGCATGGTGGGCAGCTGTGGTTGTCATATATTTGCGATTTCCTAATCGGGCCTGTTCAACCCATTTAAAATGCCCGGACAACAAACTGGTTGCCCATTACTCCATCTTTAGCGGTCTGACAGGTGTCTTGCCAGCATATTTTGCGTGGTCAGTGCGATTTGCGGGTGTAAGATGTCCATCTCCGGAACCTCCGCGCGAGTCGTATCGTCAATGGATGGCAGGCCGAGAATGCCAGCATATAGCCCCCCAGCGCGAACCATGCGGCACCCGGATTGTTCCAGAGCAGGACACCGGTCACGACGGGGGCGATGATGAACGGCAGCAGGATGATCGTCGTCAAAGGGTTGGACCGATAGCGCCCCCGGTATCCGAACCAGACGATGTCCAGCGTGCGTCGGACCTTCTGATGCAGATGCATCCTGTCAGGCTGTGTTATGGAAACCTTGTCGGCCACGCGCCGCAGGATCGTGTGGAACACGTCGGCAAGCGGCCAGAAGATCACCAAAAGCAAAGCCGGCACTGCCACTTCGCTGGAGAGCGATGCCAGCAGGAACATCAAAAAGACAAGCAGATGACCCAGACCATAGGCACCGGCATCGCCGAAAAACACACGCGCGACCGGCCAGTTCAGAAACAGGAAACCTATTGTGGCGGCTACCAGCAACAGGGCAAAGCCGGTGACAGCGGGCAAGGACGCTAGCGTAGCAATTGCGGCGCAGCCCAGTGCCGATGTCGTGATCACCGACGCTGCCAGACCATTCATTCCGTCGATCAGGTTGACAGCATGACAAAACCCGGCCGAAAAGATCACGGTCAGAATGATGGCAACCGCAGGCGTGGCCATAGCCCAGTCGATGCCCGGTATGTCCGCTTTCGGCACCCAAACCCCCAACAGGGCAACCGCAGCAACGCCAGAGAATACCGCCGCCAGAAATCGCCCGCGCGGCGACACGTGATGGCCGAGATCCTCGGCCAGCCCCGTAATGAAGACCGGAAGAACCGACAGAAGCAACAGCGGCGCGAAGCTTTCGCCCTCGTTCAGCATTTGCAGGGCTACGGCGAAAGCCAGACCGGCAACGGCCGCCAATCCACCTAAACGCAGCGGGTTTCCGACGTGAGAGGATTGGACGGCGGTTCCATCGTCACGCGGCTTTGATACACCGTTCAGTTGCTGCCTGATCCGGAGCAAAATAAAGCCAGAAAAAAGCGACCCAATGAATGCGCAAAATAAATAAAGAACCAGATACATTACTCACCCCCCCGACCAGGGTTCACCAGAATGTGATATTCCAAAATCAATTCTGAATAAAAAACTCTTTAACCTCTCGAAGGGGCCGGGTCAACGCCTGATTGCGCGAACGATCCCGTCAGGGTCAGCCCAGACAAGGATGCGATAATCGTTGTGCCGCAAGATTGCCACATGCAAGAAACGGGGCGCATCCCCCCCGGCATGGTTCCTCCCGGGCCCTATTCCTATACGCAGGGGAATCGCGTTTGGCACTGACGACGTGATCTGAACCTCTTGTGGCTAAGGGCGGGATCGATTCTGGCCGACATTCCCCAAGTGGCATGCCGTTTGACGCCAAGATCACCTAAACTCGCTTGCCGATCAAGCGTTTTGGGCCCTGAGCGGCGTTTGCGTGCGCCAGAACGTTCGAATGCGGGGGGGTCGGGCCGCAAACTCGCATCATTCTGGCCCAGCATCGCCGTTCTTCAGCGCGGTGGACAGAACTGTCCTGCCGCTTTCGTTCAGTTTCTGTCAGGTTCGCGGTCACGCACATGACGGTGGCGCTCGAAGGCGGTGAATTGCAGTTAGGATGGCTCTGACCATGGGGCCTGTGACCGCCACCTCGGCAAGTTGGAAGGTGATGGCGCGGGCGTGACGCACGACGCGGGCCCCGATCTTGATCAGCTTGAGCTGGAGGGATGTCAGCGACCAGTTGGCCATGGCCTCGGGCAGATCGATGCAGCGCAGGAACGTTGCCAGGTTGTAGGCCAGCGCGTGCAGTTGCAGCCGGACCTCGTTGTCACGGAACCGCTTGCATGACAGCCGCGTCCAGTGGAAGGCGTATTTGCCCTCCTTGATGTGCTGTTCGGCGGTGCCACGCTGGTTGTAGAAGCGCACCACCCAATCTGGCTCCATGGGCAGGTTGGTGATGATGAAGCCGACTTTGGGGAACAGCTCTCCGGGGTGCCATTCGATCTTGGCGATGACACGGCGGGGCTTGTCCCAGGACGCCGCCTGATACTCGAAGTCCTCGTAAAAGCGTTTGACCTTGGTCAGCGACGGACGGCCTACGGGCCGGGTCAGTCGATGCGCGATCTTCTCCTTGAGCACTGCATTGGAGGGCAACCGGATGGTGTAGAAATAGCCCGTCTCTTCCAGCCGCGCGTAGATCGCAGGGATCGCATAGGCGGCGTCGGCGCGGAAGAAGCGGCCACCAAGGTTGCGGCCAGCATAACGGGCGATGACGGGATCGAGGACATCCCGCCAGCCGTCGGCGCTGTGAACATTGCCGTTGCGCAGGGCGCAGCGTTCCAGCATGCCGAACTGGTTGAACAGGAAATTCGGGTGATAACAGGTGCAGTCGAAATGGCCGTTCCAGGCGGACCCTTCCTGATCGCCATGGGTGGGGCTGACCGAGCTGTCCATGTCCAGCACGATATACTTCAGCCCGTTGCGGTCGTGGAAGCGGTCGATCCATTGGCCGTTCAGGTCTGCCAGCGCCGCCCGGTTCGTGGGCGAGGCCAAGGTCTCGGTCTCAAATCGCCCCATCTGCGTTGCTGAGGCCGCTTGCGCATCGACAGCCCGGCCACCGACAACCTGACGCATCACGGGATCGAGCGCGAGACGGTCGGCATCGTTGACGTCCTCGTATCCGGCCAGCCGCCCGAATACTGACTGCCGGAACAGCCCGTCGAGCCGATGGACGGTGTTCTTGCCGGTGCGGTTATCGCGTAGCGCCTCTGACGCAAGGCCCGACAGCCCGAGCGCGTCATCGAGCTCGCGCATCACCAGCAAACCGCCGTCCGAACTGATCTGCGCACCCCGGAACTCCAGCCGCACGCGGCGGTCGAAATCGACCCGATGACCTTGATCCGAACCCGCACCCTCTGGGTGATCCATAAAACACGTCCCTCGCAGCCATCAACACTATGATTTATATAGGAAATAATGAGTTCAGGACAGCGAAATCATAGATTTACTTGGGGAATGCGGGATACGATCTGTCGGCAATATCGCTTGATTGGGCCAGTTGATCAAGTGTTTTTCGCCCTGAGCGGTGTCTGTGGTCGCGCAGACGGTTGGAGTTGTGCGGATTTGGCCGCAAAGCGGCCGCGTCGGTGCCCGGCGGCGACGTTTTTCAGCGCGGCGGACGGACCTATGGAGCCGCTTTCGTTCAGTTCGGGCCTAGTTCGCCGTCAAGTGCATGACGCTGGCGCTCGCAATCGGCGAATGGGGGCGAGGATGGCGCGTACCATCGGGCCGGTGACAGCGACTTCGGCCAGTTGGAAGGTGATGGCGCGGGCATGACGCACGACGCGGGCCCCGATCTTGATCAGTTTCAATTGCAGGCTGGTCAACGACCAGTCGGCCATTTCCTCGGGCAGTTCGATGCAGCGCAAGAAGGTGGCCAGGTTGTAGGCCAGCGCGTGCAGCTGCAGTCGGACCTCGTTGTCGCGAAACTTCCTGCATGACAGCCGTGTCCAGTGAAAGGCATATTTACCCTCCTTGATGTGCTGGTCGGCCGTGCCGCGCTGGTTGTAGAAGCCCATCACCCAGTCCGGCTCCATCGGCAGGTTGGTGACGATGAAGCCCACGCGGGGGAACAGCTCGCCCGGATGCCATTCGATCTTGGCGATTACGCGGCGCTCCTTGTCCCAGGACGCGGCCTGATAGTGGAAATCCTCGAAGAAGCGTTTGACCTTGGTCAGCGAAGGCCGCCCCACCGGCCGGGTCAGCCGATGTGCGATCTTCTCGCGCAGGACGCTGTTGGCGGGCAGTCGGATGGCGTAGAAATAGCCTGCCTCTTCGAGCCGCGCATAGATCGCCGGGATCGCGTAGGCGGCATCGGCCCGGAAGAACCGCAGGATGTCACGTTTGGCATACCGAGCGATCACCGGATCGAGGACATCCCGCCAGCCGTCGGCGCTGTGGACGTTGCCATTGCGCAGGGCACAGCGTTCCAGCATGCCGAACTGGTTGAACAGAAAGTTCGGGTGATAGCAGGTGCAGTCGAAATGCCCGTTCCAGGCGGACCCTTCCTGATCACCATGGGTCGGGCTGACCGAGCTGTCCATGTCCAGCACGATGAACTTCAGCCCGTTACGGTCATGAAACCGGTCGATCCATTGGCCATTCAGATCGGCCAGCGCTTCCCGGTTTTCGACCAGGGCCATCGTCTCTGTCTCGAACCGCCCCATCTGCGAGGCCGAGGCCGCTTGTGCATCGACTGCCCTGCCGCCCACGACCTGACGCATCACGGGATCGAGGGCGAGACGGTCAGCATCGTTGACATCCTCGTATCCGGCCAGCCGTCCATAGACCGACTGCCGAAACAGCCCGTCGAGCCGGTGGACCGTGTTCTTGCCACGACGGGTGTCGCACAGCGCCGATGACGCAAGGTCAGACAACCCAAGCGCGTCATCCAACTCGCGCATCACCAGAAGGTCACCGTCCGAACTGAGCTGCGTGCCGCGGAATTCCAACCGCACGCGAGAGTCGAATTCTACCCGATCTGCCCGCTGCAAGCCCGCACCCTCTGGGTGATCCATGAAATCCGTCCCTCGAAGCCATCAACACTATGATTTATATAGAAAATACCATGGTCACGACAGCGAAATCAGCGGATTACTTGGGGAATGCGGGATAGCGCCGCCCGAAACTCTCTGATCTCGCCACTTCCGTCCAACTCAACCTCCACCGTTCAATTCGGTTCGGTCGGACGTTTGCGTGGGTAAGGGTGGGTATCAAGTCGATACTTCTGGATAGTTGCATTCTATCAATGGCTTGCTAATCATTCAGCAGAAACGATGTTCGCGCGCGTGCGGCTGACTGCTTAGGCTCAAGTTGCAAGTGCAACACCGCCGCCCTTTTGGGCATAGGATGTTGCGATGGACAGACGAAGCAAGCACCTCAGCAGCGAGGAACGTGGCGTGATACTCGCCGAACATAACCGGGGCAGCAGCCAGCAGGCGATCGGGATGCTTCTTGACCGGTCGGCGAGCACGATTTGCCGGGAACTGGTGCGGGGTCGTCAGGACGATGGCACCTATTGCCCTCAATTGGCGCGGCTGGTTTACGACGTTCGCCGGACGCGATGTCGGCGCGCTCGCAAGCTGATCGAAGGCGACGCGACCCATCGCTTCGTGCACAGCCATCTTGTTCATCGGCGCTGGTCTCCCGAGCAGATTGCGCACAGACTGCGGCTCATGCATCCCGATGACCCTGCTGCCCGCGTCAGCCACGAGACCATCTACGCCGCGATCTATGCCCAGCCGCGTGGCGGCCTGAAGGCGGCAATGATCGAGGCGCTGCGCCAGGCAAAACCTGTGCGCGGGCGGCGGCGCACGACGCTGGCGGGAAGCGCCATGGTCCCGGAAACATTGCGGATTATCAACCGACCTGAGGAAATCGAGGCGCGGCTGGTACCCGGCCACTGGGAAGGTGACTTGATCAAGGGCGCCTTCAATCGTTCCTCGGTGGGCACTTTGGTTGAGCGCAAGACCCGCTTCGTCGTTCTATGCAAAATGAATGGAAATGGGGCCGAGGCGGTTCTCGACAGCTTCACCCGGCAGATGAAGCGGCTGCCAGCAGCGCTTCGCAAAAGCATGACTTATGATCGTGGGTCGGAAATGGCCTGCCACCCGGAACTTGCCCGCCGACTGAAGATCGATATCTGGTTCTGCGATCCGCATGCCCCCTGGCAGCGCGGCAGCAACGAGAACACCAACGGCCTCTTGCGCCAGTTCATGCCCAAAGGCACCGATCTCAGCGATGCCAGCCAAACCTGGCTCAACGACGTCGCAGCCCTGATGAACAACCGCCCCAGAAAAACCCTCGGTTGGAAAACACCCGCCGAAGCCATGGCCGAAGAAATGGCCGCCTTCAATGAAGCCGTTGCACTTGCAATTTGAATCCGCCCTGTCCCGCTTATCCGCTTGCCTTTGTTCGACTTTGAGCGATGTATGGGCGCAAAGTTTGATGAGGGCGCAAGATGATGGTTCACGATCCTGGCACAACATGGTTTTTGGCGCAGCTGAAGCCAAACTGCGCCAAGATCGCGGATAAGAACCTCGGTCGCCAGGGCTTCCGGACGTTTCTGCCGATGGAAGAGGAGACACGTCAGCGCAACGGTAAGTTTGTAACGGCCAACAAGCCGCTGTTTCCAGGCTACATCTTCGTGGCGCTCAATGTGGCGCAAGGGCTGTGGCGCCGCGTCAACTCGACCTACGGCATCACCCGACTGGTGAGCTTTGGCAAAGACCCGGCGCCGGTGCCTCTTGATCTCGTGTCCCAGATTATGCTGCGCTGCGACGCTGATGGCAAAGTGCTGCCGCCCAAGTTGCTGAAACCTGGAGATCAGGTCGCATTGAACACAGGGCCGTTCGCCAACTTCGTGGCCGAGGTGGAGAAGATCGCGCCCGATCGGCGCGTCTGGGTGTTGATGGAGATCATGGGTGGCCAGACGCGGGTTGCGGTTGGGGCGGACCAGCTGCGAGCGGTTTGACCGTGTATTGAGCTGCACGGGGTCCACAGGCTATCAATCGCCAAACATCCAAAAGATCGAGCGGAGAATAAATGAAAATTCTGGTAACCGGTGGAGCTGGCTATATCGGCAGCCATACGCTGTTGCAGCTTCTGCGCGAGCGGCATGAAGTCCTCGTTTTTGACAACTATGCGAACAGCTCCCCTGAGGCGCTGAAACGTGTGAAACAACTTGCAAATGCTGACTTCGAAATTTGTGAAGGTGACATTCAGGATGCGGCCCGGTTGAGCGAGGCATTTGGCGATTTTAAGCCTGAATCGGTCATCCATTTTGCAGGTTTGAAGGCCGTAGGGGAATCCAACGAAAAGCCTCTGGAGTATTTTGCGCAAAACGTTTCTGGTTCGATTGAGCTCTTGAAGGCCATGCAACGACACGACTGTCGCCGGATCGTGTTTTCATCCTCGGCGACGGTCTATGGCGAGGCGCAATATCTACCTTACGACGAACAACATCCGCTGCAACCGACGAACCCATATGGACGCACAAAGTATTTTATTGAGGAAATCATTCGTGATTGGGCTGCCTCGTGGAAAGACGCAAGTGCTGTTTTGCTCCGGTATTTCAACCCAGTGGGCGCTGATCCGTCTGGTCGAATTGGTGAAGACCCAAATGGCATTCCAAACAATCTGGTTCCGTATATCTCGCAGGTGGCAGTCGGGCGTTTGCAGTACCTGAATGTGTATGGCGCTGATTATGACACGCGAGATGGAACTGGAGAACGCGATTACATCCATGTCGAGGACCTCGCTCGAGCCCATTTGGCGGCCATCGAGTTTGCTTCGACCTCCACCGGGTGTGAGGCCATCAATGTCGGGACTGGACGTGGTGCCACAGTGATTGAAATGGTGAAAGCTTTTGAGCATGCGTCAGGACGCGCAGTGCCATATAAAATCGGGCCACGACGCGATGGCGATGTGGCGCGCAGTCTCGCAGCTGTAGACAAAGCCGAGCGCCTTCTCGGATGGAAAGCCAAGCTCGACATCGATGACATGTGCCGGACAACTTGGAGTTGGCAATCCGCCAATCCGAATGGGTACAATCAAGAATAATTGGGGAATCCACTATTGCCGGTTTCTCAAACCGGGCGATCAGGTCGCATTGAACACAGGGCCATTTGCCAACTTCGTGGCAGAGGTCGAGAAGATCGCGCCCGATCGGCGCGTCTGGGTGTTGATGGAGATTATGGGTGGCCAGACGCGGGTTGCGGTCGGAGCGGACCAGCTGCGAGCGGTGTGAGTTTCAGCGCGCGGAAACTCTATACGCCAACCTGCCAACCCATTCCTTGATGGCGATGTTCAGCACCTCGAGATTGCCACTGAGGTTCGTATGCGCCGTCCCCGCCCCATTGATTACGGCGGTTCCGTCGCACTGATGCATCGGCGATTCTCCTTCTGAACGTTCAGAAGGAGACTGCGATGATCGACGGCGGGGATGGGTTTGATGGCTGTATCGAGGTTGTGCATCGGACGCGTGGATATCGGCGGTGGCCGGACAATGTGAAAGCCCGGATCGTGTCTGAGAGCTTTCAGCCGGGCGCGCGGGTGGTTGATGTCGCGCGGCGCCACGATCTCCTCCCGCATCAGATTTCGGGGTGGCGGCGTCTGGCGCGCGAGGGTCTGCTTGTTCTGCCTGCAGAGTTGATGGAGCGGCAATCTGCTGAAGTGGTTCCGAGTTTTGTGCCGATTACAGTCGTGGATGAGGATCCGCCACCGGCTGGGGAGCGCCCAGCCGGTGATGGCCGCATCGATATCCGACTGGGTGAAGATCTCGTGATGCATGTGCCTGGCGATGTAATGGTGGAGCGGGTGGCCGCGCTGGTGCGCGCGCTGCGGGGCGAGCGATGATTGTCGCGGGCCAGCGGTTGCCGATCGTGATCGCCACGCGCCCGGTAGATTTCCGGCGCGGCCATGATGGTCTGGCGGCTACCGTGCAGAACGAGTTGGGGCTTGATCCACATTCGGGGCTGACCGTAATCTTCCGTTCCAAGCGCGGGGACCGGCTGAAGATCCTGGTCTGGGACGGAACCGGACTGGTCATGGTGTATAAGCGCCTGGAACAGGGCAGCTTCGCCTGGCCCAAGGTTCAGGACGGGACGATTCGGCTGTCACGGGCCCAGTGTGAGGCTTTGTTCGAAGGTCTGGACTGGCGGCGGGTTGTGGCACAACGGGTGCTGCCACCAGCTGCCGCAGGATGACTGATTAGGTTGATTTTATCGTTATTTTATTGGCCTTTCCTGATCGGCTCGGCTATGAATCCGCATGTCGCAGCCCTTCGATCTCAGCCAGTTTCCCGACCTTCCTCCGGAGGTCGTAAAGGCGTTCGAGACCGCGCAGTTCGAGCTGTCGGTCGAGCGCGCAGCACGCCAGCACGAGCAGGCAGTGGTGGCCGAGAAAGACGCCTTCATCACCGAGTTACAGGCGTTGATCGAGAAGCTGGAAGGCCAGGTTCAGGATTACCGCCGCACCAAGTTCGGGCCAAAATCGGAAAAACTGGATCCGGCGCAGTTGGAGCTGGCGCTGGAGGATCTTGAGACGGCCATCGCCGAGACCCAGGCGCAGATTGCCGCCGTCGAGGAAAAGATCGCAGCCAGCGAGACCGACCCGGAGAAGAAGGTGCCGCGCAAGAAGCGCAAGGCGCGCGCCTTGCCGCAAAGCTTGCCGCGTGTTGAGCGTGTGATTGAGCCAGACAGCATTACCTGCCCTTGCGGCTGTGGCGACATGGTCAAGATCGGCGAGGACCGGGTCGAGCGGCTGGATTATATCCCTGCGAGCTATCAAGTGATCGTCTCTGTCCGCCCGAAATACGCCTGCCCCAAAGGGCGCACCGGCGTGGTGCAAGCCAAAGCCCCAGCGCATCTGCTGGAGGGCAGTTGGCCGACCGAGGCGCTGCTGGCACAGATTGCCGTGTCCAAGCATTCCGAACACATGCCGCTGAACCGACAGGCCGTGGTCATGGCGCGGCTTGGGGTGCCGATCGACCGCTCGGTTCTGGCTGACTGGATGGGCCGGACCGGCGCGCTGATTGCACCCGTGGTCGATCACATGGCCAATCGGCTGATGGCGGAGAGCACGCGGCTTTATGTCGACGAAACCACCGCCCCGGTGCTGGATCCCGGGCGCGGAAAAACCAAGACAGGCTACCTTTGGGCGGTCTTGCGCGACGACCGGGGCTGGAACGGCACCGCACCGCCGGGTGTGGTATTCCACTACCGTCCTGGGCGTCAAGGGGAATATGCCGCCGAGATATTGCATGGCTTTAACGGCACGATCCAGGTCGATGCCTATGGCGCTTATACTCACCTTGCCACGCCAAAACGCACGGGCGGCGATCCATTGCGTCTGGCGTTCTGCTGGGCGCATGGACGACGCAAACTGATCAAGGCCAAGCCCAAGAAGGGTTCGCCCATCGTGGACGAGGCGCTGTTGCGCATCGCCGCGCTCTACAAGATTGAAGATCAAATCCGTGGCTCGGATCCTGAGCAGCGCCGGGCCGTCCGCCAGAGCCAGTCCCGCCCCTTGCTGGATGCGTTCTTCACCTGGCTGGCAGCTCAGGCCGCGCGTGTCTCTCGCAAATCAGAACTCGGGGAGGCCATGGCTTACATGTTACGCCGCGAAGAGGGCTTCCGGCTCTTTCTTGACAATGGTCGCGTCGACATCGACTCCAATCTCGTCGAAAATGCCATCCGCAGCCCTGCAATGAATCGCCGCAACGCGCTTTTTGCCGGTCATGACGAAGGCGGTCGGAACTGGGCCCGCTTCGCCAGCCTGATCGGTTCCTGCAAGATGAATGGCGTGGAGCCATACGCCTATCTGAAGGACCTGTTCACGAAGCTGGCCAACGGTCATCTCGACAAGGACATCGACGCGCTGATGCCTTGGACACACGCCACGGCCTCCACCCCCTCACAATGAGCTCATCCAAGAGTCCCCAGTGAGCTCGTTCTGAGTGCTCACTGCCCCAAAAATATCAGCTGAATGCGCCGGAAATCCCGCCCGCAAGCGAAATCTCTATGGGGCGGGGACGGCGCATACTGAGGTTCCACCCGATTCCTTCGCTGAAATCTCCGGTGCGGTAATTGACGGGGTAGCTGATGTTCCAGAAGTTTGGGCGGTAAGCCGATTTTGTAGTTGGGGTGTGACCGAGTTGTGGATAGGTTTTAGTTTAGGCAAAGGCTCAAACTTCAACATAGTCGATGGAAAGGCTATCGGCGATGCTGCAAATTTCATCATGGCACTCTTCTTCTACTAAAGTGCGCGTGGAGAGCCCCTCGAACGCATCTTGCGGAACGCGGTCGCCAAACAGAACGACTGCATACTCCGGTCCGTTCTGAAGCGATGTGTAATATAGGCCTTGAGCGGTAGGACAGGCAGCATGGATTTTTTCGGCCCAAGCCCGCGTATCCGGATAAGTAAATGTGGGGCCTGTCACTAAAACGTTCCTATCAATACCAATCTTTCTCTGCCCAGAGGTGGTTAGATCAACGAGGAGAACGCTTTTTTTTAATCTGATATGACTGTGGCTATAGTCGGCGAAATCTGATGGAAATACAATCGTTTCGGAAGGCATATCATCTTCTGAGAGCAGGTCGTCTGGACATCGAAGGATGATTTCACAGACCGCTGTCTCAAAGGATTGCGCAGCGTAGATGGTTGGAATTGCGGACCCATCAGTTTTACAAATAGGGGAAAACCGCGCGCTTCCCTTCCCAGAATTATTAAATTGAGTAGCCCCGTATTGGGACAGGTGAAGGCGATGAAGGTCCGTCTCCGCATCCAAGGTCACAAAGGTTTCTTTGCCGATCTTCATTGTCTGCGGAGATGGAATTGTCAGTGTGAACTTCATTAACCATGTTCCACCGGCTGGATGGCGCGCTCAAATGCAGCAATGACCGCGTCATGATCGCTCCGAAGTGCGTCAGCAGGGGTATCTTCAAACTCGGCGTGTGGTCGCGTCAGCCAGTAGAGCAGCCGGAAGTTACTCCAGTTATCGGGTTTCATCTCAATGAGCTTGATGACAGCGGGGAAGATCCGGCGCTCATCAATGTCGAACTGGAAAAGCGGGTAGGTGGCACGCCCATCAACGGTGAATCGTAGGACTTCATTTTTGTCTTCTTTACGCTTCATTGTAGATGAGGCGTTCGAGCTAGAGAGCCCGAGTAGTTCACAGGCCTGAGCTTGATCAGCCATGGCCGTATTGGCAAGGATTTTTTCCTGCAACCTTGCGCGGCTCAGGGCCGTTTTGAGCGCCTTGTCGTCGCCTTTCACCATACTCTCACGGAGCATGGCTCTGTACGCTCGGACAAGCTGATCGACTTCCTCCTGGAAGCGAACATTCAACGTGCGTTCAAGAAGTTTAGTATCGGCAATGTTGCCGCGCTTCGTCTTATGCCCTGCAGCAACTGTTTCGTCCGTTACCTTTTTTGCAGGATTCACTTCAACGATAACTTTGCCGCTGCCTGCGCTGAAGGCATTCATAAGATTGGATTTATAGATCCTGCGAGGCGAATACTTTTTGTGATTTCCAAGTGTCGCGGCAACCATGGGAGCCATCCTGAGTGTTTGTTAACTTTATTTTGTACTTTGGTATAATCGATATAGTGTAAGTCTTGTGTATCGTATGTCGCGTTATACGTCAAGGATTCCTTGCCGCCTCGCTTTGTTGCGGCAGACTCGCCATCCGTAACACTACGGACAACAGCTTGCTTCCCGCCTGAAGAACTCAGATGTGGCCACGAGCGCATTGTTCAGTAAGATCCCGGAAGTAGCTCAACTTGGCGCGTGCTACGGTTCGCTGCCAGAACCTTTCGAACCGGATGACTTTCGAACTTATGTCCGCCTCAATGATTACAATGGCTTAGGTATCAGAGAGGGTTTGCTACCAGACCCTTTCCCTCCGCCACTTGCCCTTGCGAAACGTGTCTCTCGATCCGGCTGCGGCCGGATTTTTCCGTTGTTTTCGGGGGTTATGCGGGAGGGGCTTTTAACCGGCACATCCCCGAGATGGTCAGAAAGCTTTCTCTCCGGGCCGATATTCTCCAGACCTGTTAACCGCCGCCGTTTCGGTGAACAAATGCAAGGCTCTGTATCTAAACGATTATGTTTGTGTACGGTCTCGTGCAAGTTCGACAAGCCAGGCGCCATTCGCGCAGGACCTTGGTCGAACCCACGGTGGTCTATGGCTCTGATTATGCCGCTCTAGCGAAACCACCACTCACGGCTTGCTGCCAAACGTGAACATAGACGCTTGCCGCCAACGCCTTCTTTTCATCCGGAGTGAAAGGCGGAGATGGCAAACTCGCGAATACTTCGTCCAAGATGAAGACCTCGACATCGGCTTTGGTCTGCTCTTTCTCCCAGAACCGGTCAAGCTCGGCCAACCGGGACTTTATCGAGGCCAGCAGGTCGCGGCTCGCCTGCTTAACCCGGTCTCGGGACGTATTGTCCATGTTCTCCTTCAGAAGCAGATCGAAAAGGGCGAGTTCGTCCTCTCCGAGCCCTTCCTTCGTTGCTCGCTTTTGTTCCTCGTCCAAGCTGTTTACGAGTTCGACCAACCTGCGGAACGTTTCCTCAATCGTCGTACGGTCTTTTTCCCTGTTGTAGTCAGCAATGATCGCTTCGTACTTCACCTGATAGTCCATGCGGGCCGGATTGCGCGCAAGCATCTCCGCGAGCCTTTGTTCGACGATCTCGCGAATGTCCTGAAGCACGGTCGACTTACGCCTGACCTTCTTCGCAAATTCACTTCTCAGTTTTTCGAGGTCAATCTGGCTTAGGTCGAACGTCAATCCCTCCGCCTGGTCTTCCCCTGGTGCCTGTGTCCGGATAGCTTCATTAACGATCCGATGCAGTTCTTTCAGCAGTTCTGTCACGTCTGCGGTGTCGCGCCTTTCGGTCAGCTTCTTGTAGATCGCCTCGAGGTTGTCATGCCGCTCGGCATGGGCCCATGCGCTCGGCTCCATCAACAACGCCTTGAAGCGGATGAAGACCAAGCGCGCGAGGATTTCGAAGCGACGCTTGGATTCGTCCGTGGAATAGACCGCATCAACCGCGTCCTTGAGTCCTTTGATGCGGACAAAGCCCTTCGATCCCAGCAGCGTGGCAGGGTCAAACCCCAAGCCTCGCAGGTGTGCCTCGGTCGCCTCGATGGCTTCGAGGAACGCCTGCACACGTTCTTCTATTGGGGCAACAATCTCTTCCCCGCCCGATCCGTCATCACCCAGAGCGTATTGGGCCAAGGCCGCCCGAAGGCTGGCGAGCATCCCGTTGTAGTCCACAATCAGGCCGAAATCCTTGCCCGGATACACTCTGTTTGCCCGAGCTATGGCCTGCATGAGCGTGTGCGCCTTCATCGGCTTGTCAATGTACAGCGTGCGGATTTCGCGGAGAATGGGCGCTGATTTCGCGCGATCGTGGGCACGCGTTTCGCGCCATTCTGGGCAGTCATTTCACGGGATCGTGGGCAGGCTGGCCGACGCTTTCATGGAGTCAGGCTTGAACGATTTGGTCAAGCTTTTTTGTGACGGCGGAGCGCCTGCGCAGGCTTTCACCTGAGAGGGTGAGGCGGTGTGCGTTGTGAACGAGGCGGTCGAGGATGGCATCTGCGAGCGTTGGGTCGCCGATGGCTTCGTGCCACTGGTCAACGGGGAGTTGGCTTGTGACGATGGTGGAAGCGCGGCCGTGGCGGTCTTCGAGGATTTCCAGCAGGTCACGGCGCTCCGGGGCGGTGAGGACGGCGAGGCCCCAATCGTCAATGATCAGCACATCCATGCGGGCGATGGTTTTGAGGATGCGTTCATGGCGGCCATCGCCACGGGCCAGAGCAAGGGCCTCGAACATGCGCGGCGCACGTTGATAGAGGACGGGCCGCCCATCCCGGCACGCCTTGTGGCCAAGGGCGCAGGCGATCCAGCTTTTGCCCAAACCGGTCGGCCCGGTTATCAGCAGGTTCTCGTGCCGGGCGATCCAGCCGCCATCGGCAAGATGCGCCATGACACTGCGGTCAAGACCACGTGGGCTGCGCAGGTCCAGATCCTCGACGCTGGCATCTTGGCGCAGAGCCGCAAACTTGAGCCGGGAGGCCAGTTTCTTGGTGTCGCGCTCTGCAGCCTCGCGGTCGACCAGCAGGCCGAGACGCTCTTCGAACGAGAGGGCGTCGAAGGCGGTTGACCTGCGTTGTTCTTCGAGCGCCGATGCAATGCCGGTCAGGCCGAGCGCCAACAGTCGGTCGTGGGTGGGATGGGTCAGCATTTTAGTCCTTTCTCAATGGTAATAGCTGCCGCCACGAATGTTGGCGTGCTGGAGGGGGGCGACCTCTTCGGAGCCTTCCAGGAAGGCGCGATCGAGGCCGGTCTTGAGGATCGAACGAATGGAGGTGACGGTGCGGGCCCGGATGGTCACACCCCGCTGGCAGGCCGCATCAACGCGCTCCGGCCCATAGGTTTTGACCAAGGCCAGCACACCCAGGCAGGTGCGGAACCCCTGTTCAGGATGGGGGCGGTCAGCCATCACCATCTCGCAAAAGGCGGCGACGGCGGGGCCGGTCTTGGTTGCCTGCGCCAGCATTCTGGCCGGGGTCCATTCGGCAAAGCGACGATGGGCCGATGGCATATGGTCGGCCACGGTGACATGGCTGCGCCGCCCCGGGGTGCGCACGTGGCTCGCAACCCTCTGACCACGATGGAATATCTCGACCGTCTGGCCGCTTGTGCGAACATCGACCTCTTGTTTGATCAGCGCGAAGGGCACGGAATACCATGAGCTGTCGACCTCAACGTGATAGTCGGGTGCCACGCGGGCGCGCTTCCAGCGGGCGAAGACATAAGGTTCGGGCGGTAGGGGCTGAAGATTGGGCCGATCCAAAGTGGCAAACAGATCGGCGCGGCTGGCGCCATAGCCGCGCATCACGCGCATGTTCAACTCGTCCAGCAGCCGCCGGATCGCCACGTTCAACTCGGCCAATGAGAAGAACCGGTGGTTCCGCAGCCGCGCCAGAATCCAGCGTTGTGCCACTTGGACAGCCACTTCCACCTTCGCCTTGTCCCGGGGTTTGCGCGGCCGGGCGGGCAGAACGGCGGTGCCATAATGCGCCGCCATCTCGGCATAGGTCCGGTTCAGCCCCGGATCAAACCGGTCTGCCTTGATCACGGCGGACTTCAGATTGTCCGGAACCACCGCCTTTGGCACGCCGCCCAGAAAGGCGAACATCCGGATATGCGCGAGGATCCAATCTTCCAACCCCTCCGATGCCACCGCCTCGGCATAGGTGTGATTCGATGCCCCCATTGCCGCCACGAACAGCTTCATGGCCCGCGCTTCGCCGGTCGTGGGGTCGATCACGTCGATGGTGTCGCCGGCAAAGTCGACGAACACCTTCTCGCCGCCCACATGTGTCTGGCGCATCGTCGGGCGCACCCGACCCTTCCAAGCCTCGTAATGCGTGCAAAACCAAGTATAGGCAAAACCCCCGGGGTGCGCGGCACGGTATTCTTCCCAGAGCAGCATCCGCGTCACCCCAGGGCGGCGCAACTCGCGGTCAATCTCCGCCCAGTCGGGCACAAGCCGCTCCGCGTCCGGCACCGTGGGCGGGGCTGGAAACAAAAGAAGTTCAAGGCTGTCGTCATCGATCCCCTCCGGCAAGGGCCACGTGAGCCCGGCATGACGCGCCCGTTGGGTGTAGCTTCCGACGCTCCCCTTGCTCAGACCGAGGGAAGCGGCAATGGACCGCTCGCTCAGGCCTTGCCCAAGCTTCAATCGCAAAACATCTCGTATCCGGCGCATGTTCAATCGTCCTGTCGGCATCAAGCCACCCCTTCATTCCTGAAGGCGCAACTATCCTCAATTTGCCGACCAGACCTGCCCGCGATCCCGCGAAATCAGTGCCCAGCTTCACGCGAAATGACTGCCCATGATCCCGTGAAATCGATGCCCACCATCAAGCGAAACACGCAGACATTCGCTCGGCAATGCCTCGGGCGCGACCGATATGATACGCAGGCTGATGCGATGCACTGCGCTAAGGACTTCAGCAATATCCCTTGTGGCCCTTGTCGTGGGCCCGTCGCAATGATGAATGACGATTTCGACAGCCCTGCCACCGGCTTCGGCGACGACCGATGCAACGACAGTGTGCAGGTATTCGGGAGCAGATCCTGCCGCGACCAACACGGCTATTCGTGGCGGGCGCAGGCGCTGCCCGAACTTGGTGAGACGGTGCCGCCAGACCGGTCTGGCGGCCATCATGGCGGGCAAGCATCGCGCGAGTGGTACCGCCGCCACGTCCAGTGGTAAGCCCCGGAACACGTCAGGTAAAAGCGCGTTCGTCAATGGGTCGTTTAGCGAGGTTCCGGCACCAACTCTGCCGGACAGATAGAGAGGAGCGATTGTCGCCGATCCGGCGCAGCGTGGAACGCCCGCAACGAGCCCAGCCAAAACGGCCCCGTGTGAGGAATGCCACTCAAGACGATCGCAAGGAATGTCGACAAGAGCACTCTGAAGGTCCAGACGTACAGCATGTAGAAGTTCGCGCGGATCATCCACACCGATCATGTAAAGGAGACCTGCCGAAGATTGGGACAGATGCAGCATCTTTGTTGTCGGCTCTGAGGCAGGGGGGCATTCAAGCTCGCGCTTCAGGATCGCGACGTCCGCCTGTGCTTCTGCGAGACGTTCGACAAAGGCGAGCGCTTTATCGCGGACCTCGGCGGTGCGTTTTGCGAGCCAGCCTGCAAGCGGTCGCGGCGTTACGTCACCTGCCATGCCGAGGCACAGGAGCGTCTGTCCGACTGTGACGATTTCCGCGTCTTTTGGGAGGGGCCGAGCAACGAGAAGATGGAGCAAACGGCGACCGTCAATAACCTCCTCTGCCATGGTGATCTCAGCGACACGCTGCGATCGTCCGTTCGCCAACAAGGTCACGGCGTCCAAGGGGGGCAGTTCCACGCCGACGGGAAGGTGCCAGGAGAGAATCCACGCGCGCCGACCCACGGGGATGCGTGCCGCGAGTGTAACATGCTGTCCAAGCCGCTTGATCAGCTGATCTGACAATTCGCTGAACTCGCCAATCTCGCCGTTTCCGAAAAGAGAGGCACCGGTCGTGAGCAGGAGTTTCAGAAGACGAAGGCTTCCTGCCCGGTCAAGACCGGCAAGAAGAGCGGTAGGATCAGCGAGCGGAGATTGGAGGGCAAAGGGATCGATTGCCGCGAGAACGACGCTATTGCCCGAGAGCGCAAGCGCGTGTAGCGCGTCAACCAGCATGTCCGTGACCGTCAACCACGTTGGCCGGTTTTAGGCCGCTGGGTTGGCGTATCTGGAATTGTTTTTCGCTCAGCCTTCTCCTTTGTCCTTGTTGTCGGCGATGGTTGTCGTTGGCGGTCTGCTCAGCGCCTCTTTGTTGGAGGCGGCCGCGCGCTGGCGGAAGCTTTCGGCATTCATCTCCAGGATCGCTGCGTGATGAACCAGCCGGTCGATGGCGGCGACGGTCATCGCCTTGTCCGGGAAGATCTGGTCCCAGCCGCTGAAGGGCTGGTTGGCGGCGATGGCGATGCTGCGGTATTCGTAGCGCCGGGCGATCAGTTCGAAGAGCACGCCGGTTTCGGCCTGATCCTTGTGGGCGTAGGTGATGTCGTCGAGGATGATCAGGTCGAACTTGTCGAGCTTGGCGAGCGCGGCTTCGAGCACCAGATCGCGGCGGGCGGCCTGAAGTCGCTGCACCAGATCGCTGGTGCGGGTATAGAACACGCGGTGTCCCCGCTCGATCAGGGCATGGCCTATCGCGCAGAGAATGTGCGTCTTGCCCGTGCCGGAATTGCCGATGGCGATCAGATTGCCGCCACCCTCCAGCCAGTCGCCGGCCGCCAGAGCTTCCACCCGGGCGCGCGGCAGGGTTGGCAGCGCCTTGAAGTCGAAGGTCGCCAGCGTCTTGCCAGCCGGTAGCTGTGCCTCGTTCATGTGGCGCTGAATGCGGCGCATGTCGCGCTCAGCCAGTTCGTATTCCGCAAGGACGGCCAGGAAGCGGGCGGCAGGCCAGCCTTCGGTGTCGGCACGGGTGGCGATGTCGGCCCAAAGCTTGTGGAAGCTGGGCAGGCGCAGCGCGGTCAGCATGCTGGGCAGCGTGTGGATGTCGATCTCGCGGGAGGTCATGCGCAGGCTCCCAGAAGGGCATCGAAGCTGTCGAGCGAGGGATGGGCGACGGCGACATCTGTCGGCAGCGCCGTTTGCTTGGGGCTCAGGCGGAGCGTCAGCAGGTCAGGGTCCGGCACCCGGCCGGCGTCGAGATCGTCCGCCAGGAGATGTGCCAGTTCCGCCTCGCAGGCCCGGTCGTGGGCGATGAACAGCAGGTCGACCATCCGGCGGCAGGCGTCGCGGCGGGGCAGATCGCGCTGCAGCACCTTCCAGGCCTCAGCGTATTCGGTTCGCGGGAACAGGCTGTCGCGGTAGATCGAACTCCACAGGGCCTGCGGCTTGCGCCGCAGGGCATGGATGACGTCGAACCGGAGGTTCGCCTCCGGCGAAACGTGGTAGTTGATGACATGCACGCGATGGCCATCGCCGCGACCACGCGCCCTTGTATGGCTAACGACCAGGGTGCTGCCGAGAAAGGCCTCAAGGCGATCGTCGTAAAGGTGGACCCGCAAGCGCTGCCCGATCAGCTGCGACGGGGCGCTGTAGAAGATGCTCTTGACCAGAAAGCCGCTGGTGCGGGTGACCGGAACCACGGTCTCTGTAAAGTCGGTGGTGCGCCGGGGCGGCAGGGGCTTCAGATGCGCCCGTTCCACCTGCGTGGCCGCCGCCCGCTGCCGGTTGCGCCGTGCCACCAGAATGTCGAACGAAGCGCCGGTAGTCCTCGATGCTGGCGAAGTCGCGGCTGCCGCGCAGGATCAGCGCCTGTTCGATGGCTTTCTTGAGGTGCCGGTTCTGGGATTCCACCGCGCCGTTCTCATGAGCTTCCCCGCGGTTGTTGCGACTGGCCTCCATGCCGTAATGGCCGACGAAGGCATTGTAGCGCGTGGTGATATCCTGGCGCTGGTCAGCCGTCAGGTTGCGGAAAGCGGCCGAGAGGCTGTCGGTGCGATGCTCCTGTGGTGCCCCGCCGAGGGACCACAGCGCCTGCTGCAGGTTCTCGGCAAGGGCCGTGAAGCTTTCCCCGCCCAGGACCACAGCGACATGTTCCCACCGGCTGTAGACCATGACGAAGTGGTAGAGCAGATGCGGGAATAGCTGGCCCGCGATCGTCACCTCCAGCTCCTCGGCATGAGTGAAGTCGGACTGGGCCATGCGGCCCGGCTCCGGCGTCTGGCGGAAGATGGTGTCGCGCTCGGGTCCGTTCAGCGCCCGCCACTGCCGCACCCGCCGTTCCAGGGTGCGCCGGATGCGGTCATCGGGGAAGGCCAGCGGATGCAGGCCCTGAAGGTGGCGCAGCAGGGTGACGGCCTGCAAGGCGCTGTCCCTCTCCAGCAAAGGAAGGATGTCGCCCTCCCAAAAGCCTTCGAGGGGATCGGCCACCGTGCGCCCGTGAACAATCTTGCGGTTCGAGGGCAGCGTCGGATTGGCATCGAACCGTCGGGCCGTGCGCTCGCTGAACCCGGCGCGGGCGGCCGACGTGCGCTGACTGTGATATCGGAGGTCGGACATGTATAATCTCAATTGCTGGTCGTTGATGGGTTTGTAGGCCAACCCGGATCCTCCGTTTGACGGCAGAGGAACCCGGCTTACCAACCCGCAGCGACCAGCACCTTCCCCGAAATCAATCAAGCCGGTGGGGCTGCCCTCCAGACGGGCATGCCCGTCTTCCGTTCAGCCCCACCGGCCAAGGTGGTTGTCGGCACCGGCCAAGATGGTTGTCGCGCAACAAGCGCGTGACGGCACAGATGTTCTGCCGACTGGGACATGAGAAAGACATGCCGCGCGCCGCCGTTTGTCAAGGTAAGGCTTGTGACTGCGATCGGCCCTTCGACCGAACGGCCATCGAGAGATGCCGACAAATGCTGCCGACCGTGGGGCGCAGGCCACTTGGCATCGAAGAAGACCGCAGAACGTGACGCGGACAGCGGGACAATCCTCGCCGACGATGCGGTCGTGTCTGGCCGTTGCGGTGGTGACGAAAACGCTGCCTGAAAGGCCATTTTTGGAGCACCGGCAATTTTTTTTCGGGGTATGGGGCCGATCTGATTTATGCGGGTCAGATCGGCCACCTTGATCACATGAAAGTCGTTAGACAATCGTGAAGAAACTCTCGGGATCGGCGGAGATATCGTCAAACGAAACACCCCTGAGGAGGATACTGTCGCCCTGCCCAAAATCTATCAGCGTTCCCGCATCACCAAGGTCGATCGCAAAGTCTGCGACGCTCGCCGCACTTTCGAGGGTAAGACCGTCAAGCGAGCCTGCGATCTGGATCAGGTCACCTTCCGAGAAGTCCATGATGACGTCACCGCCGCCAGAAAAGACAAACAGGTCGTCCCCCGCTCCGCCGAATAGGACGTCGTCTCCGGCCCCCCCGTCGATTACGTCATCCCCGGCATCGCCGTAAAGGATGTCATCCCCGGCACCGCCGGACAGGACATCATTGCCTGTGCCCCCTTGAACCTTGTCGTCGCCTGCGCCGCCCTCGACCGTGTCGTCGCCGGACCCGCCGACCATCGAGTCATCACCATCACCACCGGCCATGACGTCGTCACCCGCCCCGCCGAGCACTGTATCGGCACCCTCACCCCCAGCGAGGTCGTCGTCACCCGCCCCGCCCAGAATCAGATCGTCGCCGTCGCCTCCGTCGATCGTGTCGTCACCGGATCCACCATTGAGCAAGTCCGATCCGTTGCCGCCGTCGATGATATCATCGCCTGAGCCTGCGATAACTGTATCTTGACCATCTCCCGCTCTGATGAAGTCACTCGCTGACGTGCCGACTACAAAATCATTGAAAGCCCCACCGGGAATTGTTGCCATGTGTATTTCTCCAAGTAAACAGCCTCTGCACCCACTGATCTTTGCATCGCAAATCCTTGCTGAATTACTAAGATGGCCCCTCGAATTTTACCGAAACGATCCGCAATTGAAGGCAATTTCTTAATAATATGGGCAAAATTCTAATGATGTAGGATCATTCGATCTGGAAAATTGCTTGGTTTATGGCCATTGATCAGGCAAAAGTAGAACGCAAATCTGCAACTCAGTGCAAGCGTAGGGCTGATTTGAAAGACCAATTGGAAGAAAGACGTAACTGTTCATAAGATGGAGAGTGTCCATGCATGCATCTGTATCGCCAATTGTGAGCGACGAGATGAGTAATGCCGCGGTCAAGTCTGAACGCTCTAACGCTGCCGTAACGGCGGTTCCCAACTCCATTACCGCACAACTCATCTGGTTTACCGGCTCAGAGTCCGGAGATGTCTTTTTTGGAACCGATTTTTCAGACAGGATGGAGGGGAAAGGCGGCAATGATTTCCTGAGTGGTGGCGGGGGAGATGACCTGATTTTTGGCGGCACCGGCTTTGATTTTCTGCGTGGTGGCGCAGGGAACGATCAGCTGTTGGGCGGCGCTGACAATGACGTTCTGACTGGCGACGACGACAACGATACACTGCATGGCGGCGGCGGATCAAACCTTCTTCTCGGGGGAGCAGGCGATGATATTCTTGATGTCCGCTGGTCGACTTACGAGAACGGGACCGAGGATTTTGGTCTTTGGCGGGACGAAAAGCGCCTTGCCACGGACGAGATGTACGGCGGCGACGGAAACGATATCCTGGAAGGGTCGTTCGGAACGGACATCCTCTACGGCGACGCGGGTAACGACTCCCTGCGCGGCCAAGATGGAGATGACCGTCTGTTCGGCGGGGTCGGCAATGACACCTTGCGTGGGGACAACGGAGCCGACCAGCTTGATGGCGGTGCCGGCAACGATATAATCTGGGGCGGTGCCGGAGACGACGTTCTGTTCGGCGGTGAGGGGCGCAACGCGCTTTACGGCGATGCAGGAGACGATCTGATCAACGGTGGCGATGGCCGGGACTCTCTTTATGGTGGGTCTGGCAACGACGTGATCCGGGCCGGTGCCGACAACGACCATGTTGATGGTGGACACGGTGATGATACGATCTTCTTGGGGGACGGTGATGACTTTGTTGCAGCCATCGATGACCTTGGCCGCGGCGACGACGTGATCTATGGCGAGGGCGGCAATGACTGGATACATGGCGGCCGTGGCGACGACCTGGTCTATGGCGGCGATGGCGATGACAGACTAAACGGTGGCGCTGGCACCGATGTCCTAACGGGAGGTGCCGGATCAGATATTTTTGAGTTCCGCAGCCAGCATGGAAACGATGTTATCACAGATTTTACTGCCGAGGACGATCTGTACATCACGACCCGGATAAATGGCCTTGTAGATCTCGATGCCAGTGGCCTCGTGGCTCGCATTACCGAATTCAACGGTGGCACTTTGCTCGACTTGGGAGAAGATAATTCGATCTTTTTTATCGGAATAGATCCGATTGCACTTGAGACCATTCTGCAGGCCAATCTGCACTATCTGTAGGGCACCTCTATCAATCGGGTCCCGCGGCACAGAACGGGTAGATGACGGCGGAGTTCAGGCGACCGTCGAGGCAGTCTGCGAACTGCTGGTGTTGAGGGTGCCGCACAGGGCGGTCCGGTCGGCAGCCGACCACGGAGCCGGACGCCCCGTGGAGCCATGGTCATGCCGGGTTCGGGTGCAACCGCCGCAGCTGGCCGAGACGTCGCATGTTGTAGGCGAGGTTCTTAAAGCCGATCTTCACCTTCGCCCGTCCCAGGCTGATCGTGCGCTCGATCACGCCACCCATGTCGTTGGCCTGAGCGCCGAAGCCGTGCTCGACCCGCACCCGGATGCTGGATTTCGTCCGGTTGCCCTAATTGCCGCGCTCGCCGATAGGGCGGTTCCGCTGCCCCTTTCGGTGGATCCGGCTCCGCAGGCCGGCGGTCTGCAGTTTCGTCTCGATCTCGGCCGAGTGGTAGGCGGCATCGGCCCAGACGTCCCTCGCCGTGTTCGTCCTTGTCAGCAGCGAATCCACCTTCTGACTGTGCCACAGCCGGATGATGTTCGTGCGGGCCTACATGCGCGAGAGCCAGGAGATGGTTTTTGACGCGCATGACCGGGCGTTCGCCTTCTTCAGGGGCACCTGCACGCGAGGCATCTACGACAACATGAAGACGGCTGTGGAGGCGGTCTTCACCGGGAAGGACCGGCACTACAACCGCCGCTTTCTGCAGATGTGCAGCCATTACCTTGTCCAACCTGTCGCCTGCACACCCGCCTCAGGCTGGGAGAAGGGCCAGGTCGCGAATGCTGTGGAAATTCCCTGGCGGTGTGGTCCGGGCATGTGAAGGTTCGGTTTCTCAGACGGCTGCGTCAAGAGGTATCGGGTCGAGGGGCTGGGAAAGCGTCTCCCAGCCGTCGACCTTGCGCATCTGGATCTGACCGGATGCCAGCAGCGCCCAGAGCAGCATCGGCACGGTCTCGGCGCAGGGCAGCACGGTCTGGGTCTTGACGCGGCGACGGAACTCCTCGTTCAGCCGTTCGATGGCGTTGGTGGTCCGGGCCGACTTCCATTGCGAGGGATCGAGGCGGGTGAAGCTGAAGAGCCGGTCCCCTGCTTCTTCAAGGCTGTCGGCAACGGCCTTGCACTTGAGCTGCCACTTGCGCAGGAATGCCTTGCGGCGGGTCTCGATCCCGGCGGCGGTGTCGGCGCAGATCATGTCGCGGTAGTCCTCGGTCAGCTCGTCGTGCAGGTGCCTGGGCGCGTGCGCCAGCAGGTTTCGGTGCTTGTGGACCGTGCAGCGCCGGATCGGCAGAGCCTCGCCCCAGAGCGCGACCAGAGCGGCTTCAAGCCCGGGAGCGCCATCGACGATGACGAATTCGGGCCGCTTCAGACCGCGGGCATCAAGGTCGTCGAGGAACTGGCGCCAGGCAGATGTGCTCTCTCCGCCCATGTTCTTGATGGATAACAATACCTTCTGCCCGTCGCGGCGGATGCCGATCGCCGCCAGCACCGAGATGTTGGTGGCCTTGCGGTCCAGCCGGGTCCGGATCACGGTGCCGTCGAGGATCAGCCGGACGATGTCCTCGTCGGCCAGGCTGCGGGCCGACCAGGCATCCCAATCCACCTTCACCTTGCGCCAGGCCCGGCTGACCACATCCTTGCTGACGGCGCCCTCGAACAGCCCGAACAGCGCCCGCTTGACGCGCCGGGTGTTGGTCCCGGCAAGATAGACCGCCGCGATCAGCGCCTCGGCCTTCTTCGTCAGCCGCTGGTAGCGCGGCAGCGCCTTCGAGCGCCATTCCTTAGCCTTGCCGTCCTCGTCCTCGACCCGGGCGCGGGGCACGCGCACCGTTTCGGTGCCGAAGGTGCCGGTCAGCTGCCGCTCGCGGTGCCCGTGGCGATAGCCCTTCGCCTTCTCGTCGCCGCGACCGTAGCGCATGCGGCCGAGAAACTCGGCCAGTTCCTCTTCAAACATGGTCTCGATGGTCGCGCGGACGCTTGCCCGCAGGCGCTCCTCGATCGGGTCATACCCGGTCGTGTCGGGCAGTAGCGAAAAGGCCGAGCTGTCGGTAATGTCGTTCATGGCGTGATCTCCCTGGCGGTTGGCGCCGCCGGCTGGGTGGGTTTCAGTTCACCCGGAGATTACGCCGCCTTCAAATTTCCACCACTCCCGCGACACCACCTTGGTGGACACTAACCGGCACTATCAGAACGCGGCAGAGCGGTCAGGCCGGACGCTTACTGGCGGGCGCGCGTGGTCGTCAAATCACCAGCTCGTAGCTTGTGCTGCGGCCACCAGCTTCCCCTTTGCGAAGAAGCCCCAGATTCAGCAACGCCGCGATATCGCGGTTCGCGGTGTCTTGAGAGCACTTCGCGATGGTCGCCCATTTGGACGATGTCATCTTGCCCTCGAAGCCGTCAAGCAGTCTGTTCAGGATCCTGATCTGGCGTTCGTTCAGCGCCAGTGCTGCGGCGCGTTCCCAGAACTGGGCCTTGGCGATAACTGCTGCCAGGACGCCATCGGCGCCATGAATTGTCCGACCAAGGCAGGAAAGGAACCAGGTCAGCCATTCCGTCACATCCGTCGCCGCCTTCTGGGTGCGCTCCAGCTCATCATAATAGTCTGACCGCTCCACCCGGATCTGCGCCGACATGCTGTAGAACCGCTGCGGGCTGCCCTCGGATCGTGCAAGCGCAAGATCAGCGATAGCGCGGGCGATCCGGCCGTTGCCATCCTCGAACGGGTGGATCGTCACGAACCACAGATGCGCCAGGGCCGCCTTGATCACCGGATCGGTGGCCAGCGGCGCGTTGAACCATGTCAGGAACGCGCCCATCTCCGCCGCGACCCTGTCGGCTGGAGGGGCCGCGAAGTGGACGCGCTCTCGGCCGACCGGTCCCGACACCACCTGCATGGGCCCCGAACTGTCGTCGCGCCAATCGCCGACGCGGATGCGTGTCATGCCGCTGCGCCCGGTGGGGAACAGGGCGGCATGCCAGCCGAACAGACGCTCCGCCGTCAAGAGTGCCGTGTAATTCCGGGTCGCATCTAGCATCACCTCGACGATGCCCTCGACGTTGCGATCGGTCGGGGGCAGGGCCCCGATGTCGATGCCAAGACGGCGGGCGAGCGATGACCGGACCTGTGTGGCGTCCAGCGCCTCGCCTTCGATCTCGCTGGTCTTGAGCACATCCTGTGTGAGGGTCTGCAGCACGGCTTCTTCGCGCAGCTTGAATCCAAGTGATTCCATCCGGCCGATCAGGCGACCTTGATCGTGCCGCACTGCCGCAAGCGGTGTCGCGATGCTCGCATCGCGCCAGGTCAGCGTCGGCCAGTCCGGCCTTTCCCAGATGTACATCCTAAACTCCGCGCTAAGTGCGGCGATTATGCATGCCATTCACCGCATCCGCAAGGCATAACGCCGCAAGACATGCGGAGATTATGGCGGCCAATCTCCGCAACGATCCACATGATTGCTGGCACGGAAACAAGGTTGCAGCCACCAGCTGCCAAAGCACAAGCTGGCTGGAATAGGGTACAGGGCACATACTATTGATTCGGTTGCAACAAAGACCACTGTTCGGATTTCTCATGAACCCCTTTGGCACGACAGGTGGTGTCGCGGGAGTGGTGGAAATTTGAAGGCGGCGTAATCTCCGGGTGAACTGAAACCCACCCAGCCGGCGGCGCCAACCGCCAGGGAGATCACGCCATGAACGACATTACCGACAGCTCGGCCTTTTCGCTACTGCCCGACACGACCGGGTATGACCCGATCGAGGAGCGCCTGCGGGCGAGCGTCCGCGCGACCATCGAGACCATGTTTGAAGAGGAACTGGCCGAGTTTCTCGGCCGCATGCGCTACGGTCGCGGCGACGAGAAGGCGAAGGGCTATCGCCACGGGCACCGCGAGCGGCAGCTGACCGGCACCTTCGGCACCGAAACGGTGCGCGTGCCCCGCGCCCGGGTCGAGGACGAGGACGGCAAGGCTAAGGAATGGCGCTCGAAGGCGCTGCCGCGCTACCAGCGGCTGACGAAGAAGGCCGAGGCGCTGATCGCGGCGGTCTATCTTGCCGGGACCAACACCCGGCGCGTCAAGCGGGCGCTGTTCGGGCTGTTCGAGGGCGCCGTCAGCAAGGATGTGGTCAGCCGGGCCTGGCGCAAGGTGAAGGTGGACTGGGATGCCTGGTCGGCCCGCAGCCTGGCCGAAGAGGACATCGTCCGGCTGATCCTCGACGGCACCGTGATCCGGACCCGGCTGGACCGCAAGGCCACCAACATCTCGGTTCTGGCGGCGATCGGCATCCGCCGCGACGGGCAGAAGGTATTGTTATCCATCAAGAACATGGGCGGAGAGAGCACATCTGCCTGGCGCCAGTTCCTCGACGACCTCGACGCCCGCGGTCTGAAGCGGCCCGAGTTCGTCATTGTTGACGGCGCTCCCGGGCTTGAAGCCGCTCTGGTCGCGCTGTGGGGCGAGGCTCTGCCGATCCGGCGCTGCACGGTCCACAAGCACCGCAACCTGCTGGCGCACGCGCCCAGGCACCTGCACGACGAGCTGACCGAGGACTACCGGGACATGATCTGCGCCGACACCGCCGCCGGGATCGAGACCCGCCGCAAGGCATTCCTGCGCAAGTGGCAGCTCAAGTGCAAGGCCGTTGCCGACAGCCTCGAGGAAGCAGGGGACCGGCTCTTCAGCTTCACCCGCCTCGATCCCTCGCAATGGAAGTCGGCCCGGACCACCAACTCCATCGAACGGCTGAACGAGGAGTTCCGTCGCCGCGTCAAGACCCAGACCGTGCTGCCCTGCGCCGAGACCGTGCCGATGCTGCTCTGGGCGCTGCTGGCATCCGGCCAGATCCAGATGCGCAAGGTCGACGGCTGGGAGACGCTTTCCCAGCCCCTCGACCCGATACCTCTTGACGCAGCCGCCTGAGAAACCGAACCTTCACATGCCCGGACCACACCGCCAGGGAATTTCCACAGCATTCGCGACACGACCGCCCCATGGATGTGGTGGTGTTGAAAGACTGCGTTACCGAGACGAAGGTCACGCCATTGCGGTCGAAGACCTCGACCAGCTTGGAAAAGTCCATCAGCGAACGGCTGAGGCGGTCGATCTTGTAGACCACGACGACGTCAACCAGCCCATCCTCGATGTCGGCAAGCAGCTGCTTGAGTCCGGGCCGGTCAAGAGTGCCGCCGGAAAACCCGCCATCGTCATAGCGCTCTCGCGTGGCGACCCAACCCTCGGAGCGCTGGCTGACGATGTAGGCTTCGCAGGCTTCGCGCTGGGCGTCGAGGCTGTTGAATTCCATGTCGAGCCCTTCCTCGCTCGACTTGCGTGTGTAGATGGCGCAGCGCAGTCGGCGGTTGGGGCGGGCGTTGATGTCCATCACGCTTCCTCCCGTTTCCGCTCGCGCAAACCAAAGAAGCGGTATCCGTTCCAACGCGTGCCGGTAATCTCACGCGCCACGGCCGAGAGCGATTTGAATTTCCGGCCCCGCCAGTCGAAACCGTCCTTCAGCACGGTGACGGTCTGCTCGACCCCATCCCATTCGCGGATGAGCTTTGTGCCCACCACCGGATTGCGAGGATCGGCGATCTGGTGCTTGCGCCGATTGTGCCCTTCGACCTCGTCGGCCAGCAGGTCAAGCATGCGGCGGGTTTCGCGATCAGGTCCGCCGTAGGTCAGCTCCTGCAGCCGATACGCGATCCGAAGCTCCAGAAACGCTCGGCTGTTGTTCGGGGCGGCGGTGCCGATCAGCTTTTCCCATTCGGCCTTCAACTCCTTCACGGACATGGCTTTCAAAGCGGCCAGGCGCGACAGAACCGTCTGATCCAGGCGTGGGTCTTGGCCTGGTTTCGTGGGTGATATCCTATTGTGATGCTTCATCAATTCCTCCGATGCGGATACGTTTCGCACGACGACCACCGCTCTTTCGGGGCGATAAGTCCACGAAACTGTCTCCGCCGTCGGCAGATAAATCGCTGGACCTGGCGACGTTCAGGCGAGCGACGCCAGCCGCCAGAACGCGGCCGATCTCCGCGAGGCGCGCCTCGGCCGACATCCGGTCAGGGCATAGGGGGTTGGGCCCCGAGATCGGGCTCTCTGATGTGGGTGACATGGCGACTTTTCGCGATTGGGATGATGGCCAAAAGGTATCGCAAAATCCGGAAAACACAAGCCTTTCAGTATCTTGTGGACAGTCGCGGCTTATGAGAAGTACCGCGTATCCCTGCGCAATATCGCTGCCGATTTGTTGGCCGCCAAAGGCGATCGCCACAGCGAATCAGCCTGCGTTGCCGCTCATGAACTTGTCGAAGGTGTCGAGAGTGGGTTCTTCCTCGAGTTCAGCCATCTCCCATCGCGACGGGGCACGGTCGGGATAGAGCAGCAGTGAAATCGACATCTCGTTGCCGGGTGAGAACACGGTCATTTCGTGCACGGGTTCAGCGCCAAGCCAGATGCCAGCCGGGTGCAGACGGCCGTGGCGCCCGGTGTCCCAGTCCACCTCTTGCGCAGCCAGGGAGGCAGCTGGCAGCTCGACCACGGTCTGACGGGCAGCATAGTAGATGCCCGACCAGATCAACGGTTCGCTGGACCATGCCCAGTCGATGAAGCCTTCCTTGCCGACCACGATCATGGCGCGCTTGTCGGTGATGGTCATCCATTTCAGGATCGCCGCGGTCAGCGACACGGCATAGCGGTCCGACAATTCGGTCATCACGTCGATGTCGATGACCCGTCCCTTGATTTGCTCACGGAAATCATCGAGCGGCATCAACAGGTAGGAGGCGAAGGTATTGGCCTCCCCTTCGATCCTGTTCCGCGCCTCATCCCAGTCAGCCAGTTGCGGTTGGTGCATTTGAGGCCGCCGGGATGGGCACGTCTGTGGAGCAGGTAGTGGCCCAGTTCATGCGCCAGCGTGAAGTTGCGCCGTCCCGCGGACCGGATGGTTTCGTTATAGATGATACCCCATTCGCCTGATCCACCCGGGCGTGGCATCAACATGCCTTCGACGCCCTTGGACAAATTTAGTCCGCCGACCATCGTGATCGGAGCGTCAGGAAAGACCTGCCGCGAGAAGTCCTGCGCCAGCGCCGCCACATCGATCGGAAACCTCGGCAGCCCGTGCGTGTTCTGAACGGCCGAAAGAATCTGGGTCAGGCGGATCGCCCACCCCTTGGGCGTCGCAGGCAGACTCAATCCTTTTTCCCCCACATGTCGATCATCTGGTTGATCTTGGCCTGATCGTCGGGGTCGAGCTTGCTGAACTTGCGGAAGAAAGCCTCCTTCAACACCTCGTCGCCGGGCTCTTCACTGTCATCGAGGAGGTAATCGGTCGTGACATCGAGAGCTTGGGCGATTCGGGTCAGCTTCTCGCCTGACGGTTTGCGCGTATCGCGGTTCTCCAGTTCCCAGATGTAGCTCTTGCTCGAGTCGGTAAGCTCGGCGAGCTTGTCGAGGGAGAATCCCTTTTCCTGACGGTGGCGCTTGATCTTGGCGCCGAGGGACGTGGTCATCGTTCCATCCTTGATTTCCTTGGTTTCAGGAAGCGCGTTCGGTATGCCGAACAAAAACGTGCGGCGCAAGTAGACTCGACGGCTCGTTCGATATATATCGAACGCAAGCGTATCGCGCTGTGCTGATTCCTATCTCCTCCCGGCCAAGAAAGGGCCCCGTATGACCGCCATCGCCGCCTTCCTCCGTAAGACCCCCGTCACCCGTTTGCAGGATTACTTCGCTGCCGGTGGGTTCACCTCTCTTTCGCCCATCGACTGGACCAAGCCCGAGTCGGACGTCGTCGAGCCGCTGATCAAGGCCGTGGACGGCATGTCCGACGACGAAAAGCAGCGGGTGGTCCTCGATGCCGGCCGTGTCGCGGCTCTCGCTGATGAACCGGGGCAGAACGCCCTGCTGAACGTCGTGCAGAACCGCGCTGTCTTCGACACGCTGGAGGGAGCCAACAATCGCTCGCTGTGGGTTTTTCTGAAGGAGCCTGATCGGTTCCGCCTGGCGGAAGAGGTGCGCTACAACGACGAGCGGCGCCGGACGCGATCCTGGAGCGGGTTTGGTGTTGATGCCGAGCTGGAGGTGAAGAAGGATCCGATCTCGCTCGCGGCGTTTACGGCGGCAATCCGCGCGCGGTTTGAAACGCCCAACGTCCATGTCGACATCTTCGACCGCCACCGGGTGATCCTCGAGGGTGAAGAATGTGAGCTCGTCCAGGTCGCGGTCTACCGGGAAGGACGCCCTGAGGACATGCTGGGCTTCGATTCCAACAGCACATTGTCGCGCCGGATCGTGAAACCGGTCTTCGAGGCTGCCCTCACCTACGAGGCCGCAACCGGCGCGATCGAGGTCGTGGCCAAGACCCGTGAAGACCGGATCGATCTCACCCGCTTTATGGCACGCGATCTGCTGGGCATTACCCTTACGGAGGAGCAGACGCTGCCGCTGCGCGAATACGACCTCAGCATGCTGTTCCGGCCTTTCGACTTCCCGGCCGACCCTGCCGATGGGATCGAAAGCGTGACGGTCAAGGAATTGCGCCTGATGGATCTCGGGGATTCGAAGGAACGCATCACGCTCGAATCCATGTTGGGCGCCGACCGGACGATCTGGCAGAAGGCGGAACACCGGATCGGACTGGACATCGGAGGCGGTGCCCATGTTTTCGGTCACGCAGGCGACGTGCCGGAATGGGTGGTTACCCGCGCGCGCTTCACCATCAGATTTCATCCCGGCCCTGCGGGCGGTCGCGGCAAATCTCTGGCCCTGACCGTCACGATGCCGCATGGCTGCAACCTCAAGGACATGACGCCGCAAGAGCGCCTGATCGGCGAGAAGTACCTGCGCCTCTGGGGCATCCTGAAAGACGACAATGACCAAGGCGACGTCCTTGAGTAAGCGGGCGATCGACCTCCTGCTGCGGGCCATGGAAGCCCGCAGCCCGTCTCTGCAAGCATCGACGCTGCACCAGGTTTCGCGCCGCGCGACCGACATGCTGCTCGAGGCCAAACTGCTGGTGGGGTCATGTCGCGAATGCTGTGGAAATTCCCTGGCGGCTCACTCCGGGCATGTGAAGGTTCAGTTTTTCAAGCTGCGAGGTCAAGAGGTATCGGGTCGAGGGGCTGGGAAAGCGTCTCCCAGCCGTCGACCTTGCGCATCTGGATCTGGCCGGATGCCAGCAGCGCCCAGAGCAGTATCGGCACGGTCTCGGCGCAGGGCAGCACGGTCTGGGTCTTGACGCGGCGGCGGAACTCCTCGTTCAGCCGTTCGATGGCGTTGGTGGTCCGGGCCGACTTCCATTGCGAGGGATCGAGGCGGGTGAAGCTGAAGAGCCGGTCCCCTGCTTCTTCAAGGCTGTCGGCAACGGCCTTGCACTTGAGCTGCCACTTGCGCAGGAATGCCTTGCGGCGGGTCTCGATCCCGGCGGCGGTGTCGGCGCAGATCATGTCCCGGTAGTCCTCGGTCAGCTCGTCGTGCAGGTGCCTGGGCGCGTGCGCCAGCAGGTTGCGGTGCTTGTGGACCGTGCAGCGCTGGATCGGCAGAGCCTCGCCCCACAGCGCGACCAGAGCGGCTTCCAATCCGGGGGCGCCGTCAACAATGACGAACTCGGGCCGCTTCAGACCGCGGGCATCAAGGTCGTCGAGGAACTGGCGCCAGGCAGATGTGAACCGCCCCGGGTTTACCGGAGGGCAAAACTCTCGGAGAATTGCCCGTTATGGAACAGACCTCAAAGAAGAAGACCTCGAAGCCGTATTCACCTGAGTTCCGCGAGCGTGCGGTGCGGCTGGCGATGGAACACCGCGATGATTATCAGAGCGAGGCTGCGGCGCTGACGGCGATTGCAGGTAAATTGGGCTGTTCGACGGACAGCCTTCGCGTCTGGATGCGACAGGTCCAGCGCGATGGTGGCGAACGGCCGGGACCTACCAGCGCTGAGATCGCGCGGATCAAAGAGCTTGAGCGCGAGAACCGGGAACTGCGGCAAGCGAACGAGATTCTGCGCAAAGCTTCAGCGTATTTTGCCCAGGCGGAGCTCGACCGCCCGTTTCGCAAATGACTGCTTTCATTGAGGAAAGCCGAGAGGCATTCGGGGTCGAGCCGATCTGCAGGGCACTGCAGTTTGCCCCTTCCACCTTTTATGACCGGCGGGCGATCATGCGTGATCCTGACCGGGCCTCGGCCCGGGCCAAATCGGATGCCGCCCTGAGCCTCAAGATCGACGCGGCCTGGGATGCCAACCGCAAGCTCTATGGCGCGCGGAAGATCTGGCATGTTTTGCGACGGCAGGGTGAAGACGCCGCCCGCTGCACCGTGGAACGATTGATGCGCCATCTGGGCATCAGGGGCGTGGTCCGTGGCAAGAAGGTCATCACGACCAATCCTGACACGTCTCTGCCTTGCCCGGACGACAAGGTGAACCGGCTGTTCATGGCGGATCGGCCGAACAAGCTGTGGGTTTCAGATTTCACCTATGTGCCCACATGGTCCGGCACCGTCTACGTGGCCTTCGTCATCGACGTCTTTGCACGTCGTATTGTCGGTTGGCGCGTCTCGACATCGATGAAGACCCAGTTTGTGCTCGACGCGCTGGAGCAAGCGATCTGGCAAAGAAAGACGCCGGATAACAAGAGCTTGGTCCACCATTCGGACCGCGGATCACAATACCTGTCGATCAAATACACCGAACGCCTGGCCAAGGCCGAGATCGACCTTTCCGTTGGAACAGTTGGCGATGCCTATGACAACGCCTTGGCTGAATGCGTCATCGGCCTGTTCAAGACAGAGGTCATCAACCAGATCGGCCCCTGGAAATCAATGCGCGAGGTCGAATGGGAAACGCTGAAATGGATCGATTGGTATAACAACCGCCGCCTGCTTGGCCCAATCGGATACATCCCACCCGCAGAAGCAGAGGAGGCGTTCTATGCAAACCTGAACTCACTCGATATGGTCGCGTAGTCATTGAACAAACCACCCTCCGGTAAACCCGGGGCGGTTCAGATGTGCTCTCTCCGCCCATGTTCTTGATGGATAACAATACCTTCTGCCCGTCGCGGCGGATGCCGATCGCCGCCAGCACCGAGATGTTGGTGGCCTTCCGGTCCAGCCGGGTCCGGATCACGGTGCCGTCGAGGATCAGCCGGACGATGTCCTCTTCGGCCAGGCTGCGGGCCGACCAGGCATCCCAGTCCACCTTCACCTTGCGCCAGGCCCGGCTGACCACATCCTTGCTGACGGCGCCCTCGAACAGCCCGAACAGCGCCCGCTTGACGCGCCGGGTGTTGGTCCCGGCAAGATAGACCGCCGCGATCAGCGCCTCGGCCTTCTTCGTCAGCCGCTGGTAGCGCGGCAGCGCCTTCGAGCGCCATTCCTTCAGCCTTGCCGTCCTCGTCCTCGACCCGGGCGCGGGGCACGCGCACCGTTTCGGTGCCGAAGGTGCCGGTCAGCTGCCGCTCGCGGTGCCCGTGGCGATAGCCCTTCGCCTTCTCGTCGCCGCGACCGTAGCGCATGCGGCCGAGAAACTCGGCCAGTTCCTCTTCAAACATGGTCTCGATGGTCGCGCGGACGCTTGCCCGCAGGCGCTCCTCGATCGGGTCATACCCGGTCGTGTCGGGCAGTAGCGAAAAGGCCGAGCTGTCGGTAATGTCGTTCATGGCGTGATCTCCCTGGCGGTTGGCGCCGCCGGCTGGGTGGGTTTCAGTTCACCCGGAGATTACGCCGCCTTCAAATTTCCACCACTCCCGCGACACCACCGAAGACGGGCATGCCCGTCTGGAGGGCAGCCCCACCGGCTTGAGTGATTTCGGGGAAGGTGCTGGTCGCTGCGGGTTGGTAAGCCGGGTTCCTCTGCCGTCAAACGGAGGATCCGGGTTGGCCTACAAACCCATCAACGACCAGCAAGTGAGATTATACATGTCCGACCGGAGGTGTCGCGGGAGTGGTGGAAATTTGAAGGCGGCGTAATCTCCGGGTGAACTGAAACCCACCCAGCCGGCGGCGCCAACCGCCAGGGAGATCACGCCATGAACGACATTACCGACAGCTCGGCCTTTTCGCTACTGCCCGACACGACCGGGTATGACCCGATCGAGGAGCGCCTGCGGGCAAGCGTCCGCGCGACCATCGAGACCATGTTTGAAGAGGAACTGGCCGAGTTTCTCGGCCGCATGCGCTACGGTCGCGGCGACGAGAAGGCGAAGGGCTATCGCCACGGGCACCGCGAGCGGCAGCTGACCGGCACCTTCGGCACCGAAACGGTGCGCGTGCCCCGCGCCCGGGTCGAGGACGAGGACGGCAAGGCTGAAGGAATGGCGCTCGAAGGCGCTGCCGCGCTACCAGCGGCTGACGAAGAAGGCCGAGGCGCTGATCGCGGCGGTCTATCTTGCCGGGACCAACACCCGGCGCGTCAAGCGGGCGCTGTTCGGGCTGTTCGAGGGCGCCGTCAGCAAGGATGTGGTCAGCCGGGCCTGGCGCAAGGTGAAGGTGGATTGGGATGCCTGGTCGGCCCGCAGCCTGGCCGACGAGGACATCGTCCGGCTGATCCTCGACGGCACCGTGATCCGGACCCGGCTGGACCGGAAGGCCACCAACATCTCGGTGCTGGCGGCGATCGGCATCCGCCGCGACGGGCAGAAGGTATTGTTATCCATCAAGAACATGGGCGGAGAGAGCACATCTGCCTGGCGCCAGTTCCTCGACGACCTTGATGCCCGCGGTCTGAAGCGGCCCGAGTTCGTCATTGTTGACGGCGCCCCCGGATTGGAAGCCGCTCTGGTCGCGCTGTGGGGCGAGGCTCTGCCGATCCAGCGCTGCACGGTCCACAAGCACCGCAACCTGCTGGCGCACGCGCCCAGGCACCTGCACGACGAGCTGACCGAGGACTACCGGGACATGATCTGCGCCGACACCGCCGCCGGGATCGAGACCCGCCGCAAGGCATTCCTGCGCAAGTGGCAGCTCAAGTGCAAGGCCGTTGCCGACAGCCTTGAAGAAGCAGGGGACCGGCTCTTCAGCTTCACCCGCCTCGACCCGTCGCAATGGAAGTCGGCCCGGACCACCAACGCCATCGAACGGCTGAACGAGGAGTTCCGTCGCCGCGTCAAGACCCAGACCGCACTGCCCTGCGCCGAGACCGTGCCGATGCTGCTCTGGGCGCTGCTGGCTTCCGGGCAGATCCAGATGCGCAAGGTCGACGGCTGGGAGACGCTTTCCCAGCCCCTCGACCCGATGCCTCTTGACGCAGCCGCCTGAGAAACCGAACCTTCACATGCCCGGACCACACCGCCAGGGAATTTCCACAGCATTCGCGACACGACCTTGCCCATCTCGCGAGCATTTCTCTACCGAACCGCAGAGGGCAAAGATCGTCGCTCCGTTCGCAGACACGAAGACAACCCCAAGCAGAGCGTCAGGGCCTGGATCGGCTGTCAAAGTAACCGACGCCCCTTCGCTGCGGGCAATCCCGACGCCCGCATCTTCGGGGTCACGGCGACGCCGAACCGGGGCGACAAGAAGGGTCTGCGCGAAGTTTTCGACAATGTCGCCGACCAGGTGCGGCTGCGGATCGGCACGCTGGATCCAGTAGAACTCAGCCGGATCGGCAACCCGTTCGAGGGAGCAGCGACGGCTGCCGGCGCTGCCGCAGCGGATGCCTTTTCGGCCGCGCTGTCCCGGACCTACCTCGAGCCACCCGACCTCGGGCTTGGCGCGATGGCAGCGGTGCGCGTCTTCGCGGCGGAGAAACGTCTCGCTCGCGTAGCGGCCCTTTCGTCTGATCTGGACCCGGTATGCACCGGAGGGGAGTTTGGTGATGGAGGCCATTTTCGTGCGCTGTATGTGCAATGAGTCGTCGCAGAGGGGCGAATTCGGGGATATCAGGGCGTAGTCCAGCGTAGCGACAACCGCCGCCAACAGTTTGAAGAAACAAGAAGAATGCTGATAAATCAAAATGCTAGATTAGCCGTGGCCCCGATGATGGACTGGACAGACCGGCATTGCCGCCAATTCCACCGCCTGATGACGCGCCGCGCCATGCTTTACACCGAGATGGTCACCGCCCCGGCGGTGCTGCACGGGCCGCGCGACCGGCTGCTGGGGTATGGGCAGGCCGAGCATCCCGTGGCGCTGCAACTCGGCGGGTCTGACCCGGCCGAACTCGCGGCGGCGGTGCGGGCGGCGGTGCCATTTGGCTATGACGAGATCAACCTGAACGTCGGCTGCCCCTCCGACCGGGTGCAGTCGGGCTGTTTCGGCGCGGTGCTGATGGAACGCCCGCAACTGGTGGCCGATTGCGTCTCGGCGATGCAGGCCGAAAGCCCGGTGCCGGTGACGGTGAAATGCCGGATCGGTGTTGACGATCAGGTGCCCGAGGACGTGCTGCCCGCCTTTCTGGAAGCCGTCTCGGCGGCGGGTGTCGGGCATTTCATCATCCACGCGCGCAAGGCATGGCTGCAAGGGCTCAGCCCCAAGGAAAACCGCGAGGTGCCGCCGCTGGACTATCCGCTGGTGCTGGCGATGAAGCGGCAGTTCCCGCATCTGACGATCTGCATCAACGGCGGCGTGGCCAACCTTGCGCAGGCGCGGGGGTTGCTGGAACAGGGGCTGGACGGGGTGATGATCGGGCGCGCCGCCTATCACGACCCCTGCGCCACCCTGATCGGGGCCGATGCGCTGTGGGGCGACCCGCCGGGGCGCGACGCGCATCAGGTGGTGGCCGACATGCACCCCTACATCGCGGCGCATCTGACGCAGGGCGGGCGGCTGCACCAGGTCACCCGGCACATGCTGGGCCTGTTCGCGGGCCGCCCCGGCGCGCGCGGCTGGCGCCGGGTGCTGTCGGAAGGGGCGGCCCGTCCCGGGGCGGGGCTGGAAACGCTCGATGCCGCCCTGGCCGAGATCGACCGCGCCCCGGCACCTGCCTAGCGTCCGCGATGGCCGGTGGCGAAAAATCCGCCGGTCCGGGTTGCGAGATAGGGCGCCAGCGCGATGTCCTCCTGCTTCAGGAAGCCCTGCTGCGGCAGCGCCCCGTCGCGCACCATCTCGATCACCGCCACCACCGAGGCCGAGGTGGTCCAGGCAATCGCCGTCCTTGATTTGCCGCCGATCTCGATCGGGTAATAGGCCCGCACGAACTCGTGCCGCCGGAGCGCGCCGTCCGTCCAGCCCTCGGCCGCGACATGCACATAGACCACGTCCGCATCCACCGGCGGCTTGGCGTGGGTAAGGATGCGCCCGGCCTCGGCCCTGCTCTCGCGCATCAAGAGCTCGTGGAAGAAGAAGTTCATCAGCTGCACATGGCCGGGATAGCGCATCGTCTTGTAATCCAGGTTCTCGATCCGGTCGGCATAGGTCTCGCACATCGTGCCCAAGCCTCCCGAGGTGGTGAAGGCTTCCAGCTTGACCCCGTCGACATAGATGGTCTCGATCCACTCCATCGCCGAGACCGATTTCAGCACGCCCTCCTCGATCACCTCGCAATCGTTCAGGTATTCGTTCACCACGCCCTCGGGCGACCAGTTGAACGCATAGCCCAAGAGGCCGGTGGGGTTCTGCGGCAGCGCCCCCACCCGCAACCGGATCGAGCGCACCCGGTCGAACTGCGCCGCGAGGTCGGCGCCGACGATGCCGACAAACCCGGGGGCCAGCCCGCATTGCGGCGCCATCAGGCCCTTCGAGGTCGCGGACAGCGCGCGGATGTGCCGGGTGGTCGGCACGTCCTCGGTCAGGTCGAAATAGTGCAGCCCCAGCGCATGTGCCGCCGAGGCCACGCCCTTGTTCAGCGCATAGGGCAGGCAGGACAGCACCGCCTGCTGCCCCGCCAGCACGCCCTGCAACCCGGCCGCGTCGCCCAGATCGGCCACGCGGGTGGCGAAGGGGGCGGCCGTGGCGCGCGAGTCGATCCCGGTCACCTCGAAGCCCGCCCCGGCCAGCAACTCCGCCGCCAGATGGCCCACCTTGCCAAGGCCCAGAACGGCCACCTTGCTGAATGACATATGATTTCCTTTTCCTGCCCCGCGGTGCGTTTCCCGCCGCGTCCTTTCGTTGGTAGCCCGCCGCTCTGGCGGCGCAAACCGGCAGGACGCCCGGTTTTCCCGCGATTCCCGGTCATTTCGCCCGCCGCCCCGGCGCGTATTGCCACAGTGTCCATCCGCCGCGCATCCATGCCCGGAGGGCGCGCAAGCATCTGGCCCGCGCCGGGAATCCGCCATCGGGCCCGACCCGGGCCGCTCTGGCAAAGGGCCCGCGCGCGGGATATGTCGGGCGCGACTCATCCGAAAGGCCGCCGCCATGCCCGAACTCCAGCTGCTGCTGCCGATGCTTGCCATGCTGCTGGCGATCGGCGCCTTTGCCGGGGTGATCGCCGGGCTGCTGGGCGTGGGCGGCGGCCTTGTGCTGGTGCCCGCGTTCTTCTTCGCCTTCGAGTCGCTGGGCTATGGCGGCCCCTACCTGATGCAGATCTGCCTGGCCACTTCGCTCGCCACCATCGTCGTCACCTCGGTGCGCTCGGTGCTGGGGCATCACCGCAAGGCCTCGGTCGACTGGGAGGTGCTGCGGCGCTGGGGGCCGGTGGTGGCGATGGGCGCCGTGGGGGGGGTGCTGCTGGCGTCCTCGCTGAAATCGGTGGCCCTGCAGGCGATCTTCGGTGTGCTGGCGCTGCTGGTCGGGCTTTACATGGCCTTCGGAAAGCCGGGTTGGCGGCTGGGGCGTGCCATGCCCGAAGGCCCGGCGCGCTGGGGCCTGGGCGGGGCGCTGGGGTTCTTCTCGGCGCTGATGGGCATCGGCGGCGGCACCTTCGGCGTGCCGCTGATGAGCCTTTACAGTATTCCGATCCATCGCGCCGTGGCCACGGCGGCAGGTTTCGGGTTGGTGATCGCGGTGCCCGCGGTGCTGGGCTTCCTGCTGCTCGATATTGCCGCGGCGCCACCCTGGACGGTCGGCGCGGTGAACCTGCCCGCCTTCCTCGTGATCATCGCGATGACGCTGCTGACCACGCCGCTGGGCGTGAAACTTGCCCATGCGATGAACCCCGCACCGCTGAAGCGTGCCTTCGCGGTCTTCGTGATCGTGGTGGCGCTGAACATGCTACGCAAGGTGGCGGGCTGGTAGGGAAGACCTTCTTGCCTTCGGCGAGGATATTTGGGCAAAGATGAAAGCCGCAGACAGACCCGCTCTTCCCCTTATTCTGTTCTCAAATATCCCCGCCGGAGGCACCCGCCCGCAGGTCCGGGTGCGTTGGTGGCAGGTTCAGCGTTCCAGCCGCCCGGCGCGGCCGCCGCGACGTTTCGCAAGGCGGGGGGCGCGGGCGGGAAGTTCCGCCATGATCGCGGCCCGGGCCTCGTGGGTCAGGCTGGACCAGGCGGTGATTTCCTCGATGCTGCGCAGGCAGCCGACGCAGAGCCGTTCCTCGGGATGCACGACGCAAAGCTTGACGCAGGGCGACTGGATCTCGTCGCGGTGCCAGATGTCGTCCTTCACTCGGCGCTCCTTCGAATATGCGCCAGACGGTCCAGCACACCCTGCAATATATAGCTGGCCGCTACGTGGTCGATCACCTCTTTGCGACGTTTTCGCGATGTATCCGCCTCCAGCAGCGCCCGTTCTGCGGCGACGGTCGACAGCCGCTCGTCCCAGAAGCCGATCGGCAGCGGCGTCAGCCGCGCGAGGTTGCGCGCGAAGGCCCGCGTCGCCTGGGCGCGCGGGCCTTCCGAGCCGTCCATGTTGCGCGGCAGCCCGAGGATCAGCCCGGCGATACGGCGCTCTTCCACGATCTTCAGCAGCGCGGCGGCGTCATCGGTGAACTTCACCCGGCGGATGGTCAGCAGCGGGGTGGCAACGCTGCGCGTCAGGTCCGACACCGCGACGCCGATGGTCTTTTCACCGAAATCCAGCCCCGCGATGGCGCGCATCGGGGCGATCAGCGTGCCGAAATCCTCGATGCTGTCGTGCAGGTTCACTCGGCCACCCCGGCCTGCACCGCAGCGGCGCGCACGGCGGCCAGATCGTTTGGCTGCGCGGCAAAGCGGGTCTGCGCCTCGGCCCAGATGGCGCGGGCGCGGTCGGTCTGGCCCAGCACCCCGAGCGCGCCGATCAGGCGGGCCCATTCGGCGGCGGTGCCGCCCTCCGAGGCAAGCCGGGCGCTCAGCTGTTCGACCATGCCTGCGATCATCGCGCCGCGGTCGGCTTCCGACATCGCCCCGGCCGCATCCACGGCGGCGGCATCCGGGCCGGGCAGGGCGGTCGCACCCCGTGCGGACGGCACCTGATAGTCAACACCGGCCGCGGCGGCCAGTTGCCCGATCTGGGCGCGCAGCGGTGCCACCCAGGGCGCGTCGGGGGCGCTGTCTTCCAGCAGCGGCCGCCAGATGCGGAAGGCAAGGTCGGGACGGCCGGTCTGGGCGAGCATCATCCCCGAATAATACAGGGCCGTGCCGTTCCGCGGATTGCGGCGCAGCGCCTCGGTCAGCGCCGCCTCGGCCTCGGGCGAGACATAGCCCGCCGCGGCCAGGATCATCAGTTCAGCCAGCGCCGCGTGATCCTCGGCGCTGGATTGCGGGTCTTTCAGCGCGATCACCTGTGCCATCGCCTTGTGAGCTGCGACAAAGTTGCCAAGCCCCGCCTCGTTGCGGGCCAGCAGTTCCTGCCCCTGCAGATCAGCAGGGCGCGCCGTCACGGCCGCACGCAGCTTTTCCATCAGGGCCGCGAAATCCGGGTCGGGTGTGACGGCGGCAGGGGGCTGGGGCGCCTCGGCCTCCGCTTCGGCCTGGCTGGGCCGGGTGGCGCGCAGCTCTTCTGCCATGGCGATGCGGGATTGCAGCGGCATGTCGGGATAGCCCGGCGCGCCCAGCCGGTTGTAGCCCAGAAACGCGCCCCCGATCGCCAGCAGCACCAGCACCACGACGCCAAGCCCGCCCCGGCCCGGCCCGGTGGCGGCATCGCCCGTGCCCAGCACGCGGTCCGCCTCCAGCACCCGGCGCGAGATTTCGGTGCGCAGGCGGGCCGCATCGTCGGTGCCGATCACGCCGCGCGCCAGATCGCGGTCGATCTCGGACAGCTGGTCGCGGTAAACGCGCAGGTCATAGGCGGCGGGCGACAGGCCGGTGCCGCGCGCCCGCAGCAGCGTGAGCACCAGGATCAGCCCGACCCCCAGCGCCATCGCCCCGGCGAGGCCCCAGAAAACCCACTCTTCAAAGCCCGTTGCCATGTTGCCTCCTGCGCACAGCCCCTCATGTAATGCGGCGGGCGCCGCTGCAAAAGGGCGAAAACGGCGCATGATCCGGCGGGCCCGGCAGTCGGTGCCGTTCTCTGCGCCCGCGATGTCGCATTTTTCCCGATTGTGCCGCTTGTGGCGGCGGTTCAAACTCCGCCCCGTTCCAGAAGGCTGGGACGGCCCGTGCCCAAGGAGTGCCCGATGAAACGCTATTCGGTCTTTGCAATCGCCCGCGAGGCGCTGCGTTCCCATCAGGGCTGGGAAAGGGCCTGGGCCTCGCCCGAGCCGAAGGCGTCTTACGACGTGGTGATCGTGGGGGCGGGCGGGCACGGGCTGGCCACCGCCTATTACCTTGGCAAGAATCACGGCATCACCAACGTCGCCGTGATCGAGAAGGGCTGGCTCGGCGGCGGCAACACCGGGCGCAACACCACCATCATCCGGTCGAATTACCTTCAGGACCCTTCGGCCGCGATCTACGAAAAGGCGCGCAGCCTTTATGAAACGCTCAGCCAGGAACTGAACTACAACGTCATGTTCTCCCCGCGCGGGTTGCTGATGCTGGCGCAGACCCATCACGAGGTGCGCGGCTACCTGCGCACCGTCCATGCCAACCTGCTGCAAGGCGTTGAAACCTCGTGGATCACGCCCGAGCGGGTCAAGGATCTGGTGCCGATCATCAACATCGACGGCCCGCGCTATCCGGTGCTGGGCGCGCTCTACCAGGCGCGCGGCGGCACGGCGCGGCATGACGCGGTGGCGTGGGGTTACGCGCGGGCCTGCAGCGCCATGGGGATGCACATCATCCAGCAGTGCGAGGTCACCGGCGTGCGATCCCATGCCGGGCAGGTGACCGGGGTCGAAACCTCGCGCGGCTTCATCGGCTGCGCCAAGATGGGCATCGTGGTGGCGGGCCATTCAGGCCAGGTGGCCGACATGGCGGGTTTCCGCCTGCCGGTCGAGGCGGTGGCGCTGCAGGCGCTGGTGTCGGAGCCGATCAAGCCCTGCATGGATGTCGTGGTGATGGCCAACACCGTGCACGGCTACATGAGCCAGTCCGACAAGGGCGAGATGGTGATCGGCGGCGGCACCGACGGTTTCAACAACTTCACCCAGCGCGGCAGCTTCCACCACATCGAGGAGACGCTGCGCGCCCTGATCGAAACCTTCCCGATGATTTCGCGGCTGAAAATGCTGCGGCAATGGGGCGGGATTGTCGACATGACCGGCGACCGCTCGCCCATCATCTCGAAAACCCCGCTCGGCAACTGCTTCATCAATTGCGGCTGGGGCACGGGGGGCTTCAAGGCGATTCCCGGCTCGGGCTGGGCGATGGCCGACCTGATGGCGCGCGGCGAACCCGGGCCGCTGGCCGCCGCCTTCGGGATGGACCGCTTCCGCGAAGGCCGCTTCATCGACGAATCCGTGGCCGCCGGGGTGGCCCACTGATGCCGTGGCGCCTGCAACTGGCGGGGCGCGGGACGGGACCCTTTGTCGCTCCACGCGGATTTGCGTTGACCATTCGGCAGCGCACGTTATCCCCTAGAGAAAATGTGATGGAGTATGCCCCATGGGTCCCCTGCCTGACGAACCGCTCACCCCTGAAGACGACGCAGCCGCCAGCGGTTCTGCCCACAGAGGCAAGGCCGGACGGAAGGGCAAGCACGGCCAGGCGCACGCCCCGGTTGCTGCCCCGGCCCCGGTTGCTGCCCCGGCCGCCGCACCCGCCCCGGCCGCCGCACCGGTTGTCGCCGCCGCACCGGCCGCCACAGCCCCTGCCGCTCCTGCTGTTGCGGCCCCTGCCGCAGCAGCAGCCGTCACGTCAGCCCCGGTCGCCGCTGAACCGCAAGCCCCGGTTGCGCCAGCCGCGCCCGTCGCTGCGGCCAAACCCGCCAAGCCGGATCACGATCTGGTCGATACCATCGTCATCTCGGCCAAGCTTGACCGCAAGTCGGCGGGTTATGTCGGCTTTGCCGCCGGGGTCGTGGTGCAGCTGGCCCTGCTCGGCCTTGTCGCCGCCTCCTATACCGGCGGGCTGTCCGATGGCCCGGTCGCGGCGGTGGTCCAACCCTCGACCAACTGACGCAGCCCGCACCGCGCCCGTCAGCCCCCCTTACAAGCTGACCGGAGCACGCGCATGTTGATCCTTGAATGCCCTTATTGCGGCGTCAAAGCCGACGAAACCGAACTGACCCCGGGCTACGAAGCGCATCTCAAGCGCTTCGGCCCGGGTGCTTCGGATGACGATTTCGAAGCCTACATGTTCGCGCGCAAGAACCCCAAGGGCGTGCATTTCGAGCGCTGGCGGCATGCCTATGGCTGCGGCAAGTGGTTCCTCGCCGCGCGCTGCACCGCCACGCTGGAGGTGTTCGGCACCTACCCCGCGCAGACCGCCGCCCCGCCACCCGATCTGGTGGCCCGCATCAAGGCCCGCCGCCCGGCATGGGAGGGGTTCTGATGAGCACCCGTCTTTCCGCTGGCGGCCGCCTGATCGACCGCAACACCGCGCAGGAATTCACCTTCAACGGCAAGCGGTTGCGCGGCTTCGCCGGTGACACGCTGGCCTCGGCCCTGCTTGCCAACGATCAGGTCATGGTCGGGCGCAGCTTCAAGTATCACCGCCCGCGCGGCATCGTCGCCGCGGGGCCGGAGGAGCCGAACGCGCTGGTCAACCTCGGGCACGGGGCGCGGCTGGAGCCGAACCAGCGCGCCACCACGACCGAGCTTTTCGCCGGGTTGCAGGCCGCCAGCCAGAACCACTGGCCCAGCCTTGATTTCGACATCGGCGTGCTGAACAACTATGCCGCGCGGCTGCTGCCTGCGGGGTTCTACTACAAGACTTTCATCCACCCGCGCGCTTTCTGGAAGCATGTGTTCGAACCCATCGTGCGCCAGTCGGCCGGGCTTGGCCGCGCGCCCAAGGACCGCGACGCCGACCGCTACGAACAGGTCTATGCGTTCTGCGACGTGCTGGTGGTCGGCGGCGGCATCGCGGGGCTTCAGGCGGCGCTGCTGGCCGGGCGGGCGGGGCTGCGCGTCATGCTGCTGGAACAGACCGCCCACTGGGGCGGCCGCGCCCCGGTCGACGGGGTGAGGATTGACGGCAAGACCGCGGACGACTGGGTGAAGGATGCCGTGCAAGCCCTTGCGAACATGGAAAATGTCACCCTGCGGCTGCGCACAGCCGGGGCAGGGGTCTATGACCACGGCTATGTGCTGGCCGATGAACGCGTGGCCGATCACACCCCCGGCGACGGGCGGCCCAGGCACCGGCTGTGGCGCATCCGGGCCGGGCGCATCCTGACCGCCACGGGCGCCATCGAACGCCCGCTTTCCTTCGCGGGCAACGACGTTCCGGGCGTGATGCTGGCCGCTGCGATGCGCGACTATGTGGTGAACTTCGCGGTCTCGCCCGGCGACCGCACGGTGGTTGTGACCAACAATGACGACGCCTATCTGACCGCCATCGCGCTGCATCAGGCGGGACTGGCGGTGCCGGTGATCGTCGATGCCCGGACCGAGGCGAATGGCCCGCTGCCGCAGGCGGCGCGCGCGCTGGGCATCCGGGTCGAAACCGGCCGCGCCATCGCCAAGGTCAAAGGCGGCAAACGGGTGATCGGCGTCGCCCTCTGCCTGCAAGCCGGCGAAGGCGCCGTGATGGAGGAGGTGCCGTGCGAGGCCGTCGCCATGTCGGGCGGCTGGTCGCCGGTCGTGCATCTGTGGAGCCACTGCGGCGGCAAGCTGACGTGGGACGCCGACCGTTCCGCCTTCCGCCCCGACCCCGACCGCCCGCCGCTGACCCATGACGGCTCGGCGCTGGTGATTGCCGCCGGGACGGCCAATGGCGCGCTGGACGCGGGCGAGGTGATGGCAGACGCCACCGCCGCCGCCCGCCGCGCCATCGCCGCCGCAGGCTTGGCAGTGCCGGACATGGCCGACCCGTCTGCATCGGATGCATACGGGAATCATGGCGGAAACATACCCGGCATCTGGGTGATGCCGCAGGGGGCGGGCCTCGCGCTGCGCGCCAAGATGTGGCTCGACTACCAGAACGACGTCAAGGTTTCCGACGTGCAGCTTGCCGCCCGCGAGGGTTACGAAAGCGTCGAACATACCAAGCGCTACACCACGCTCGGCATGGCGACAGATCAGGGAAAGCTTAGCAACATCAACGGTCTGGCGGTGCTTGCTCAGGCTTTGAATGAAGACATTCCGCAGGTCGGCACCACCACCTTCCGCCCGCCCTACACGCCGGTGACGCTCGGCGCGCTGGCAGGCGAGGCGCGCGGCGAGATCTTCCAGCCGCTGCGCCGCACGCCGATGCACGAATGGCATGAGAAATCAGCGGCTTACTTTGAACCCGTCGGGTTGTGGCGCAGGCCCTACTGCTATCCCCGCGCCGGGGAAAACCACGAACAGGCGGTCCACCGCGAGGTGCTGAACACCCGCGCGGCGCTGGGTCTGCTCGACGCCTCGACCCTTGGCAAGATCATCGTCAAGGGCCCGGATGCCGGCCGTTTCCTCGATATGCTGTATACCGGCGTGATGAGCACGCTGCCGGTGGGCAAGTGCCGCTACGGCCTGATGTGCAACGAGAACGGCTTCCTGTCGGATGACGGCGTGGTGGCACGCCTGGCCGACGACACCTGGCTTTGCCACACCACGTCGGGCGGCGCAGACCGGATCCATGCCCATATGGAAGACTGGCTGCAATGCGAATGGTGGGACTGGCAGGTCTACGTCGCCAATGTCACCGAGCAGTTCGCGCAGGTGGCAATCGTCGGCCCCAACGCACGGAAATTGCTGGAAAAACTGGGCGGCATGGATGTCTCGAAAACGGCCTTGCCGTTCATGCACTGGGCCGACGGCACCCTTGGCGGTTTTGCGGTGCGGGTGTTCCGCATCAGCTTTTCGGGCGAGCTTTCCTATGAAATCGCCATCCCCGCCGGTCAGGGCCGCGCCTTCTGGGATGCCTGCGTCGAGGCCGGGGCCGAGTTCGGCCTGATGCCCTACGGCACCGAGGCGCTGCATGTGATGCGGGCCGAAAAGGGCTTCATCATGATCGGTGACGAAACCGACGGCACGGTGATCCCGCAGGATCTGGGGCTGGGCTGGGCGATTTCCAAGAAGAAGGCCGACTACCTCGGCAAGCGCGGGCAGGAGCGGGTGCATCTGACCGACCCGGAGCGGTGGAAACTCGTGGGACTGGAAACACTTGACGGCTCGGTGATCCCCGATGGCGCCTATGCCGTGGCGCCGGGGGTCAATGCCAACGGGCAGCGCAATACCGAAGGCCGGGTGACCTCGACCTACCATTCGCCAACCCTGAAGCGCGGAATCGCGATGGGGCTGGTGCGGCGCGGGCCGGAGCGTATGGGCGAGACGGTGACGTTCCCCAAGGTCGGCGGCGGTTCCGTCACGGCACGGATCGTGGACCCGGTGTTCTTCGACAAGGAAGGGGCGAAGCAGGATGTCTGACCCGGTATCGGCGCTGCAGGACGCGCGTTTCGACGGCTTTGCCCGGATCAGCGAAATCGGGCCGCTGGGCATGATTTCCCTGCGCTGCAAGCGCGATGCGCCGGGGCTGGCGGCGGCGGTGCAGGCGGCGGTGGGGCTGGCGCTGCCCGGACCGCGCGCCATCGTGCAGGACGGCGGGCGGTCGGCGGGCTGGATGTCGCCGGACGAATACCTGCTGCTGTTGCCCCATGCAGAGGTGCCGGGCGCGCTGGAAAGGCTTAGCAAAACGCTGGCCGGGGTGCATCATCTGGCGGTCGATGTGTCCGACGCGCGGTCTGTGTTCCGCATCAAGGGGCCGTTGGCCGATCAGGTGGTGATGAAGCTCTGCCCGGTCGATCTGGCGACGCTGCCCGCAGGCGAATTGCGCCGCAGCCGCGCGGCGCAGGTTGCCTGTGCCTTGTGGCGCGAGGGCGACGGCATCACGCTGGTCGCGTTCCGCTCGGTCGCGGGCTATGTGATGGGGCTTTTGTCCCACGCCGCGCAGCCGGGGTCGGAACTCTGGCCGGGGTGACGGCGTTGGCTTGCGCTGGCCGGTGAGGGAGGGGGGCTTTGCGCCCCCCGCCTGCGGCCCCCCCGCAGGATATTTGCGCCAAGATGAAATGCGGACGGGCGCAAAAGGCGGGCGGACACTTGACCTTGCGGGCATGGCGCTTCTAAGTCCATGCAGGATGTTTCACACGCGAAAGGATATCACCATGGCCTTCACCCTTCCGGATCTGCCCTATGCCCACGATGCGCTGGCGTCGCTTGGCATGTCGAAGGAGACGCTGGAATATCACCATGACCTGCACCACAAGGCCTATGTCGACAACGGCAACAAGCTGATCGCGGGCACCGAGTGGGAAGCGAAGTCGGTCGAGGAAATCGTGGTCGGCACCTATGCCGCGGGCGCCGTGGCGCAGAACGGCATCTTCAACAACGCCTCGCAGCACTGGAACCACGCGCTGTTCTGGGAGGTGATTGGGCCGAAGGGCGCCGCGATGCCGGGTGAGCTTGAGAAGGCGCTGGTCGAGGGCTTCGGGTCGGTACAGAAGTTCAAGGACGATTTCGCCGCCGCCGGGGCCGGGCAGTTCGGCTCGGGCTGGGCCTGGCTCGTCAAGGACAAGGACGGCGCGCTTAAGGTCACCAAGACCGAGAACGGCGTGAACCCGCTGTGCTTCGGGCAGACCGCGCTCCTGGGCTGCGACGTGTGGGAACATTCCTACTACATCGACTTCCGCAACAAGCGCCCGGCGTACCTGACCAACTTCCTGGAAAAGCTGGTGAACTGGGAAGCGGTCGCTGCCCGCATGTGATTTTCGCATGGCGAGACAGGGGCCCGCCCGGACAGCCGGGCGGGCCTTTTTGCTGGTGCGGCTGGAAATCGGTCCTGCGGCTTGCCATCTTTGCCGGGGCGGAAGCGCCCGGGAAGCAATGGAGGACGGTATGGCGATGCTGACATCGAAGACCTGGATCATGGTGGCCGACGGCGAGCGGGCAATGATTCTTGAGAATGCCGGCGATACCCGCGACGTCGTGCTGCGCCAGAGAAAGGCGTTGACGGCTGCGGCGGTCGTCGGGGCATCGGACCGGCCGGGCCGGATGGCCGACAACGGACCCAATCAGCGCTCGGCCATGGAACAGCCCGATTTCGCAAGGCTGGCGGCCGATGGGCTGGCGGCGGATGTGGTGGCGCACCTGCTGGAGCAGGTCGGCAAGGCCGGTTTCGAGCAGTTGGTGCTGATCGCGCCGCCGCAGGTGCTGGGGGCGGTGCGCGACCGGCTTCCGCCCGCGCTGCAGGCCGTGGTGGTGGCCGAGATTCCCAAGACGCTGACCAAGCACCCGCTGCCGAAGATCGCCGACATCGTGGTCGAGGCGCTGGCGGTGGCCTGAAGCGCCGCAGCACGCCGGCCGCGTTCCGTGCCACAGGCGCAACAACGCGGGCGGCGGATGACCGGGAAGCGGAAGGGCGTGGCCGCCACGTCGCTCTGCCGTGCTGGTTGCCGCCGGGCCGTTCGTGTGGCGCTTGCGCGTCTTTCGCTGGGCGGCCTGCGTCAGGACAGGGCGGCGCGCAGCCGGTCTGCCAGCGTCGCGGAGTCGGGCACCAGCGTGTAGTAGTCGCGCAGGCTGGCGTCGGCGAAGCCTGCGGCGATCACATGGTCGAGCAGGGCGGCCAGCGGCTGCCAGTAGCCTTCGATGTCCAGCAGAAGGATGGGTTTCTCGTGCAGGCCGATCTGGCGCCATGTCAGCACCTCGAAGAACTCGTCGAGCGATCCGGCCCCGCCCGGCAGCACCACGATGGCGTCCGAATTCATGAACATCACCTTCTTGCGTTCATGCATGTCTTCGGTGATGACCAGTTGCGCAAGGTCGCGCCGCCCCTGTTCGCGTTCCATCAGATGGATCGGTATCACCCCCATCGCCACGGCCCCGGCCGATTGCGCGGCCCGCGCCACCTCGCCCATCAGCCCCACGTCGCCCGCGCCATAGATCAGCCGCCAGCCCATCGCCGCGATCAGCGCCCCCAGGTCGCGGGCGGCCTCGGCATGGGCGGGGCTGTGCCCGGCGCGCGAACCGCAGAAAACACAGACGGAGCGGAGCGTGATCATGGGTCAACCTTCGGAAACCTGTTGATTTGCCCCCTGATATAGGGGTTCCTGTCTGAAAGGAAGCTGGGGCCGGAACCGGCCCCGCGAAGGGAAGTCCGATGGCGGTGTGGAAGGGAATGGGAACCGGGGCATGGGCCGCGGTTCTGGGGCTCGGGGCGGTTGCGGCGGCAGGCGTGGCCTGGTGGGTGACGACGCCGGGCAAGACCCCGCCCCCCGCGCCGCTGGCGCTGGCCGTGGCGCCTGCGCGGGTTGCCGCGCCCGGTGTGCCCGCGCAGGTTGCCGCGCCGGAGCCGGCTGCGGCACCGCCTGCCACGCCGGACCCGGCACCGCCTGCCAAGCCGGACCCGGCACCGCTTGCCACGCCGGACCCGCCTGGGGTCGCGGCGCCGGACGCCGGGGCGACGCCCCTGCCGGATGCGGCGCCGCCTGCCTTCGACACCGTGCGGGTCGAGCCGGGCGGATCGGTCGTGGTGGCGGGGCGGGCGCAGCCGGGGTCCGGCGTGGCGCTGCTGGTCGATGGGGCAGAGGTGGCCCGTGCCGTGGCGAATGCACGCGGCGGCTTTGCCGCGATGTTCGATCTGCCGCCCGGCGGTGACGCGCGGCTGTTGACCCTCGTCATGACCATGCCGGGGGGGGCACCCATCGCCTCGGCGGAGGGCGTGATGCTGGCGCCGCTGCCCGCGACGGCGGTGGCTGCGGCTTCCGGGCCGGTGCCCGAACCCGAGCCCGCGGGGTCGGCCCGGCCGCCAGCGCCCGAAGCCGCTTCCGCCCCGCAGCCGCAGCCGCCCGCGGCGCTGCTGGTGACCGACGCCGGAGCCCGCGTGCTGCAACCCGCCGCCGGTGCCGAGGCCGCCGGGGCGGACAGCGTGACGATCGACACGATTTCCTATTCCGGCGCGGGCGCGGTGGTGCTGGCCGGGCGGGGTGTGGCAGGGGCGACCATCCGGCTTTACCTCGACAATGCCGAAGCGCAGGTGGCGACAGTGGCGGGCGATGGCAACTGGGCCGCGACCCTGCCCGCCGTCGTGCCGGGGATCTACACGCTGCGCGCCGATCAGCTTGACGCGGCGGGCAGGGTGAACGCTCGGTTCGAGACGCCGTTCCAGCGCGAAACGCTGCTGACGCTGGCGCAGGCGGCGACAGCGCAGCCCGCCCCGCCGCCCGCTGCCGCCCCGATGGCCGCTGCCGAACCTGCGCCGCCCGCCGAACCCGCGCCGCAGCCCGCCGAATCCATACCGGAGGCGGGGTCTGAGCCGGTTGCATCTTCGGCGCCACGGGCACGCCCGGTGACCGGCGCGGCGCAGCCGCCCGTGGTGGCGGCCGATGCGCCAGTGGCCCCGCCTGCACCCGAACCAGCGGCCGCGCCGGGCATCGCCCCGCCCGCCCAGCCTGTGCCGGGGTCGGACCAGGCACCGCTTGCCGCGCCTGCCCCGGCCCCCGAGTCTGCCCCCGCCGCACCGCGGCCCCCCGTGGTGGTGACGGTTCAGCCCGGCTTCAGCCTGTGGCGCATCGCGCGCGACAACATGGGCAACGGCATCCTGTATGTGCAGGTGTTCGACGCCAACCGCGACAAGATCATCGACCCCGACCTGATCTATCCGGGGCAGGTGTTCACTTTGCCTGCAAGGAACTGACCGGGCCGGGCGCGGGGTCTTCGGGGTGGTGGCGGCAGCAGGCCATCACCTCGGGGTGGGCAAGGCAGCAATCGTTCATCAGATAGGACATCATGCCGCCCAGTGCCGCCAGATCGACGGCATAGATCACGTTGCGCGCCGACCGGCGCGAGCGGATCAGCCCGGCCTGTTCCAGCGCCGCCAGATGGAACGACAGCCGCGAGGCGGGCAGCGCCAGATGCTGCCCGATCTGGCCTGCCGGCAGTCCATCCGCCCCTTGCGCCATCAGAAGGCGCAGAATATCAAGCCGTGCCGCGTGGGCCAGCGCCGACAGGGCGTCGAGGACTTTACTTTGCTCCATGCTTCAACTACTCATGAAATGTTGAACGATCCAGTCATAGCCCAATCCCCGGCGCCGATCAATGCCCCTTGCCCCGCCGGGCGATCCGCCAGCCCAAGGACGACGCGATGCGCAAGTTGACGAGTACGGCCACCAGCGCCGACAGCAGGCCCCCCAGCGCCAGCGGCCTGCAGACCATGCGCCGCGTCCTGCCCTACCTCTGGCCTGCGGGGCAGGGCTGGGTGAAGCGGCGGGTGGTGCTGGCGCTGCTGGCGCTGGTGGTGGCCAAGCTGATCGCGGTCGCAACACCGTTCTTCTACAAGGCGGCGGTGGATTCGCTGGCGGGCGAGTCGCGCGGCGACGCCTGGCTGCTGCTGTACGGCGCGGTCGGCCTGACGGTCGCCTACGGCGTGGCGCGGCTGGGGGCGGTGGCGTTCAACGAGTTGCGCGACGTGGTGTTCGTCAAGGTCGGCCAGCGGGCGCTGCGGCAGCTGGCGCTGGAAACCTTTACCCACATCCACCGCCTGTCGATGCGCTACCACATCAGCCGCAAGACCGGGGGCCTGAGCCGGATCATCGAGCGCGGGGTGAAGGGCGTCGATTTCCTGCTGCGCTTCATGCTGTTCTCGATCGGGCCGCTGATCCTGGAATTGAGCATGGTCTCTGTGCTGTTCGCCTTCCTGTTCGGCGTCGAATACATGCTGGTCGTGGTGGTCACCATCGCGCTTTACGTGACCTTCACCTTCAAGGTCACCGAATGGCGGGTCAGGATCCGCCGCCAGATGAACGACCGCGACACAGAGGCCAACCAGAAGGCGATCGACAGCCTGCTGAACTTCGAGACCGTCAAGTATTTCGGCGCCGAAAGCCGCGAGGCGCAAAGGTATGACGCCTCGATGGCCGATTACGAACGCATGGCGGTCAAGACCGGGCAGTCGCTGAGCCTGCTGAACTTCGGTCAGGCATTCCTGATCACCGCGGGCCTGATCATCGTGATGGTGATGGCGGCAATGGGGGTGCAATCCGGCAAGCTGACGGTCGGCGATTTCGTCATGGTCAACGCCTACATGATCCAGATCACCCTGCCGCTGAACTTCCTCGGCACGGTGTATCGGGAAATCCGGCAGGCGCTGGTCGACATGGGCGAGATGTTCGGCCTGCTGGCGCAGCCGGCCGAGGTGCTGGACAAGCCGGGCGCGCCGGATCTGGTGGTCAGGGGCGGCGCGCTGAGCTTCGAGGGCGTGCATTTCGGCTATGAATCCGGGCGCGAGATCCTCAAGGGCATCACGCTGCATGTCGGCGCGGGCGAGCGTGTGGCGCTGGTGGGCCCGTCGGGGTCGGGCAAGTCGACCATCGGTCGGCTGATGTTCCGGTTTTACGACGTGACGCAGGGTGCCCTGCGGATCGACGGGCAGGACGTGCGCGACATCACCCAGGACAGCCTGCACGCGCGGATCGGCGTGGTGCCGCAGGATACCGTGCTGTTCAACGACACGATCTATTACAACATCGCCTACGGCCGCCCCGAGGCCGACCGTGCCGAGGTCGAGGCCGCAGCGCGCGCCGCGCGGATCCACGACTTCATCACCAGCCTGCCCGACGGCTATCAGACCACGGTCGGCGAGCGCGGCCTGAAACTTTCGGGCGGCGAAAAGCAGCGGGTCGGCATCGCCCGCACCCTGCTGAAGAACCCGCCGATCCTGCTGCTGGACGAGGCGACCTCGGCGCTGGACACCCAGACCGAGCGCGACATCCAGGACAGCCTGCTGGAAATGGGCAAGGGCCGGACCGTGATCACCATAGCGCACCGCCTGTCCACGATTGCCGACGCCGACCGCATCGTGGTGCTGGAGGACGGGCGGATCACCGAACAGGGCACGCACGAGGTGCTGCTGGCGCAGGGCGGGCGCTACGCCTCGATGTGGGCCCGGCAATCCTCGGAGGAGGAGGCCGCGGGCAAGGCGGCCTGACGCCCGCCCGCGGCGGCAGGGCTTGGCAAGCCCGAGCCCTTGCGTGTAAGACAGCACAAAGGCACGGAGAACCCTTGTGAGCAACCCCGACAGCTTCATCAACGAAGTGACCGAAGAGGTCCGGCGCGACCGGCTTTTCGCGATGTTCCGCCGCTATGGCTGGATCGCCGTGCTGCTGGTGATCCTCATCGTCGGCGGGGCCGGGTTCAATGAATGGCAGAAGGCCAACCGGCAGTCGCAGGCGCAAGCCTTCGGTGACGCGGTGATGGGCGCAATGGAAGCGGCCACCCCCGAGGCGCGCAGCAGCGCGCTAGCGGCGGTTTCGGCCGCGGGCGACCGCGCGGCGGTGCAGAACCTGCTGCTGGCCTCGGACCCGGGGACCGATCGCGCCGGGGCGCTGGTGGCGCTTGACAAGGTGGCGGCGGATGCGGCGCTGCCGGTTGCCTACCGCGATCTGGCGGTGTTGCGCCGCGTGCTGCTGGCGGGGGCCGACATGCCCGCCGCCGACCGCCGCGCCGCGCTGGACGCGATTGCCGCACCAGGGCGGCCGTTCCGGCCGCTGGCGCTGGAACAACTCGCCTATCTGCAGGCGGAAGCCGGCGACACCGCTGCGGCCATCACGGCGCTGCAGGCGCTGGTCGTCGATCAGCAGGCCCCGTCGGGCTTGCGTCAGCGCGCGTCGCAGATGATTGTCGCGCTGGGCGGCGAGGTCACCGCAGGCTGAACGGGCGGCACGACGCCTTGGCGGGCAGGAACAACGGGGCAGGGACGGGGGTTTCACGGTGAAGCGGAATGCAGTGGTGACGGGTCTGGCGCTTCTCGGGTTGCTGGGTGCCTGCGCCGAACGTGAACTGATCCTGCCGGGCGAAAGGTTCGACCTGCGCGCGCCGCTGGAGGCCAGCCTGCCGGTCGAAGGCCAGCCCGCCCCCCGCGACACCTCGCGTTTCGTCCAGAACGTCAGCCAGCCGATCTCGCTGCCCGGGGTCACGGCCAATGCCGACTGGACGCATCGCGCCGGCAACAGCCGCCATCTGCCCCCCCATGCAGCCCTGAGCGCCGCCCCCGTCAGGGTGTGGACCGCCAACATCGGCACCGGCAACAGCCGCCGTTACCGGTCGGCGACCATCCCGATTGTCGCGGGGGGGCGAGTCTTCACGCTGGATTCCCAGTCGCATCTGGCGGCCACCTCGACCGGCGGCGGGGCGCTGTGGTCGGTCGACCTGACGCCCGGCAACGACCGTGCGGGCGATGCGTCGGGCGGTGGCCTCGGCTATGGCGACGGCAAGGTGTTCGTGGCGACCGGCTATGGCGAGTTGATCGCGGTCAACCCGGCCAGCGGCGCCGTGATCTGGCGCCAGCAACTGGAAGCGCCGGTGACCGGCGCGCCCACGGTCGAGGGCGGCATGGTCTATGTGGTCGGGCGCGATTCCTCGGCCTGGGGGGTCGATACCGCCAACGGCCGGGTGCGCTGGCAGGTGCCGGCCGTGCCGCAGGCGACGGGCATGATCGGTTCGGCCGGCCCCGCGATTGCCGGCGACACCGTGATCCTGCCGTTTTCCAGCGGCGAGATCGTCGCGGTGCGGCGCGACAGCGGCGAGCGGGTGTGGGGCGGCGTCGTCGCCGGTCAACGTGCGGGCCGCGCCTACGGCACCATCGGCGGCGTGACCGCAGATCCGGTGGTGGCGGGGGCGGTGACATATGTCGGCACGCCCTCGGGGCGCACCGCGGCGCTGAGCACCGCGACCGGCGAAAAGCTGTGGACGGCAACCGAAGGCGCGCTGGGGCCGGTGGCTGCGGTCGGCGGCTCGGTGTTCCTCGTCAACGACGAGGCGCGGCTGGTGCGGCTGGATGCGGAAAGCGGCGCGGTGATCTGGTCGGTGGAAATGCCCTATTTCACCAAGGAAAAGATCAAGCGCCGCAAGGCGATCTTTGCCCATTACGGCCCGGTGCTGGCGGGTGGGCGGCTGGTGGTCGCCTCGTCCGACAACCTGATTCGCTTCTTCAGCCCGGTCAACGGCGCGCTGGTCGGCAGCGTCGAGCTGCCCGGCGGGGCGGCTTCGGCGCCGGCCTTTGCCGGGGGCGTGATGTATGTCATGTCTGGCAACGGGCAACTTCACGCTTTCCGTTAGGCGCGGGGGCGTGTAAGGCAGCAGGCTTGACGCACGAACCCGCCCCCGGAGGGCAGCATGACCTTTACCCTCGCCATCGTCGGGCGGCCCAATGTGGGCAAGTCCACCCTGTTCAACCGCCTTGTCGGGCGCAAGCTGGCGCTGGTCGATGACCAGCCCGGCGTGACGCGCGACCTGCGCGAGGGGGATGCCAAGCTGTTTGACCTGCGCTTCACCGTGATCGACACGGCGGGGCTGGAAGAGGTGACAGACGACAGCCTTCAGGGCCGGATGCGCCGCCTGACCGAACGTGCGGTCAGCATGGCAGACGTGTGCCTTTTCCTGATCGACGGCCGGGTCGGCGTCACGCCGACCGACGAGGTGTTCGCCGACATCCTGCGCAAGAAGAACGCGCATGTGATCCTTGGCGTGAACAAGTCCGAAGGCAAGGCCGGGGATGCCGGCGCGATCGAGGCGTGGAGCCTTGGTCTCGGCGACCCGGTGCGCCTGTCGGCCGAGCATGGCGAGGGGATGGACGACCTTTACCGCATCCTGCTGCCGATCGGCGACACCTTCCGCGAACGCGCCGAAGCCGACGCCCCGGTGGTCGATGTCGATGTGTCCGAGGAGGAGGCCGAGGTCGAGGCCGACCCCAATGCGCACAAGCCGACGCTGGACAAGCCGTTGCAGATCGCCGTCATCGGGCGGCCCAACGCCGGGAAATCGACGCTGATCAACAAGATCCTCGGCCACGAGCGGCTGCTGACCGGCCCCGAGGCGGGCATCACCCGCGACGCGATTTCGGTCAAGACCGAATGGCTTGGCACGCCGACCCGGATCTTCGACACCGCCGGAATGCGCAAGAAGGCCCGGATCAGCGACAAGCTGGAAAAGATGTCGGTGTCGGACGGTCTGCGCGCCGTGCGCTTTGCCGAGGTGGTGGTGGTGCTGCTCGACGTCGAGATTCCGTTCGAACAGCAGGATCTGCGGATTGCAGACTATGCCGAATCCGAAGGCCGCGCCGTGGTGCTGGCGGTCAACAAATGGGATCTGGAAGGCGAAAAGCAGGAAAAACTGGCAGAGCTGCGCGAAAGCTTCGAGCGGCTGCTGCCGCAGTTGCGCGGTGCGCCGCTGGTCACGGTGTCGGCCAAGACCGGCAAGGGGCTGGACCGGCTGCACGAGGCGATCCTCAAGGCGCATGACGTGTGGAACCGCCGCATCCCGACCGCGCGGTTGAACACCTGGCTTGGCGCCATGGTCGAGGCGCATCCGCCACCGGCCCCCGGCGGGCGGCGCATCAAGATGCGCTACATGACGCAGGTCAAGACCCGGCCGCCCGGTTTCATCGTGATGTGCTCGCTGCCCGAACAGACACCCGAAAGCTACAAACGCTATCTGGTCAATGGCTTGCGCGAACATTTCGACATGCCGGGCACTCCGATCCGCCTGACGCTGCGCGGGCAGGGCGACAAGAACCCCTTCAAGGGCCGGTATTTCTCGACGCCCTCGCGGCTGCGCAAGCATACCGGCAAGGGCGACTACTAGGCCGCGCCGCCCGGTCGCCGCCCCTGACCGGCCGACCCACCCGCGCGCGGGCGGGCGTGCCCGGCCCCACACCGGCGCAAGGCAGCCGCCAACCAGGCCGCGCCTTGCAGATCGGCTCCCGCCCGGGCAGCGTCCCGATGCCAACAACCTTGACAGGCTCCACCCGGTGATGATGAAATTCTGGTGACATCGGCATCGGTCACAAAATCTTGTCATCGGCTTGGCATCTATCGCCAAGTCTGGGAGCCGGACGCACCAATCAGGGGGCGGAACTACGATGCGAGACCTGTTGACAACGAATCCTGCGGAATTTCCCCCGGCCCAGCGGCCGGGACGCGCCCGCCACCACCATCGCAGCCTGTTCCTGTCGGACCTGCATCTTGGCGCGCGAAACTGCGACGCCGGGCGCATCCTCGGCTTTTTGACCGAGCATGACGCCGACACGTTCTACCTGGTCGGTGACATCTTCGACATCTGGCATGTGCGCAAACCGCACTGGACGCCGGTGCATGACGCGATCGTGGCGATCCTGCGGACGCGGGCGCAGCGGGGGGCGCGGATCGTCTATCTGTCGGGCAACCACGATGCGGCGAAACACCGGCATCACGAAGGCTTTCTGGGCCCGGTCGAGGTTGCCGAACATGCGTTCCACGTCGCGGCCGACGGGCGCCGCTATCTGGTGCTGCACGGCGATGTCTGCGATGCGCGCTGGCTGCGCTGGCACGCCCTGACCCGTCTGGGCAGCCGCGCCGACGAGTCGCTGCGCAGCCTTGACGCCTGGCTTCGGCGCCTGCGCAACCGGGCAGACCCCGAACGTGCGACCACGATCCAGATGCTGCTGTCCTGCGTCAACGGCCTGCTGTCCTTCGGCACCCGGTTCGAGACCCGGCTGGCCGACCTTGCGCGCCGCCACGATCAGGACGGGGTGATCTGCGGCCATTTCCACAAGGCCGCCCTGCATGGCGACCACGGCGTGGTTTACGCCAATTGCGGCGACTGGGTGGACAGTTGCACGGCCATTGCCGAACACCGCGACGGCACGCTGATGCGTCTGGCCTGGCAGGATGAACGCCAGACCGCCCGCGCGCCCGAGGGAGCAGGCTTCGACGATGCGCTGGCGGGGTTTGCGTGATGGCGGCCGGGCCGGTCCTGCTGGCGGTGGCGGTGTTCTGCGCGCTGGCGCTGGCGCTGCATGTCGCCACCATCCTGGCCGTGCTCTGGCGCCGTGACAGGCCGGGCGGCAGGATGCCGGTGCCGCCGCCGCTGGTCTGCCTGCTGCGCCCGGTCTGCGGCGTGGACGCGTTCGAGGAGGAAACGCTGGCCTCGTCCTTCCGTCTGACCTATCCCGACCTCGACATCGTGTTCTGCGCCGCCTCGGCCGACGATCCGGTCGTGCCGCTGGTGCGGCGGCTGATCGCGGCGCACCCCCGATGCAACGCCCGGCTGCTGATCGGCGAAGACGCGATCAGCGGCAACCCCAAGCTGAACAACCTTTCCAAGGGCTGGAACGGCACGGGCGCCGAATGGATCGCGATGGCCGACAGCAACGTGCTGCTGCCGCCCGACTATATTGAAACCCTGCTGGCCTGCTGGACGCCCGGCACCGGCCTGGTGACGGCCCCGCCGGAAGGCGTGCAGGCCGAGGGCTTCTGGGCGGCGGTGGAATGCGCGTTTCTGAATACCTACCAGGCGCGCTGGCAACTGGCCGCCGACCAGTGCGGCCTCGGCTTTGCGCAGGGCAAGACCCTGTTCTGGCACCGCAAAGTGCTGGAGGATGCGGGCGGGCTTGCCGCGCTTGGCCGCAACATGGCCGAGGATGTCGCCGCCACCCGGATCGTGCGCGGTCAGGGCCTGAAGGTGCGCCTGATGCCGCGCCCGGTGCCGCACCCGATCGGTCGGCGCACCCTGACCGAGGTCTGGGACCGGCAGTTGCGCTGGTCGCGCGTCCGCCGCGAGGGGTTTTTCTGGCTGTTCGTGCCGGAATTGCTGAATGGCGGGGCGTTTCCGGCGCTGGGGGCGGCCGTGCTGGCATTGTCCGGCGCGGTTCCGGTGGCTGCGGCGCTTGGCTTTGTCGCCCTGTGGTATGGTATCGAGGCGCTGCTCGCGGCCCGCCGGGGCTGGCGTGCCGCGCCGGTCGACGTGCTGGCATGGGCGGTGCGCGACCTGATGCTGGCGCCCTTGTGGATTGCCACCTTTGCGCGGCGCGGCTTCGTGTGGCGTGGCACGCCGATTGCATCGGACAGCGCGGCGCATGGCGCGACGGCAGAGTGAGCCGGACATGATCGGACTTGAAAGCGCGATTGCATTGCTGGCGACCCAGGGCCTGCCCCTGCTGGCCCCGATCGCGGTGCTGGAAGGGCCGATCATCACGGTGATCGCGGGTTATCTGGCCAGCCTGTCGCACATTCCGCTGGTTCCGGCCTTCGTGGTGCTGGTGATTGCCGATCTGGTCGGGGACTCGCTGCTTTACGGGGTTGGCAGGAAGTGGGGCGGGGCGCTGCCGGGCCGGTTGCGCCGTCTGGTCGATGCCGACGGCACGCGGCTGGCGCAGCTTGCCGCGCATTTCGGGCGGCATGGCGGGCGCACGTTGATCCTTGGCAAGCTGACCCATTCGGCCGGTGCCGCCATCCTCGTCGCGGCGGGCATCGCGCGGATGCCGTTTCTGCCGTTCCTGTGGTTCAACCTGCTGGCAACGATTCCGAAGACGCTGGCTTTCCTTGCCATCGGCTACGGCGCGGGCCACGCCTTTGCCGAGATCGACCGCTGGATTTCCTGGGGCTCGCTGGCGGTTGTGCTGCTGATCGGGCTGGTGGTCCTGCTGCGGCTGCGGCTGCGGCGCGGGGTGGCAAGATGACCGCGCCCGCCGTGTCATGTCTGATCCCGGCCTTCAACGAGGCGGCCCGCATCGGCGCGGTGCTGCGCGCGGTGACCGACCACCCCGGCATCGCCGAGGTGATCGTGATCGACGACGGGTCCAGCGACGCCACCGCGCAGATCGTGCGGCAGACCGCGGGCGTCACGCTGATCAGCCTGCCGCAAAACCGGGGCAAGACCTGGGCGCTTGCGGCGGGGATCGCGGCGGCGCGGCACCCGCTGCTGCTGCTGGTCGACAGCGATCTGGTGGGACTCGAGACCCGCCATCTTAGCGCGCTGATCGGGGTGGTCACCTCGGGGCGCGCCGATGTCGGCATAAGTCTGCGGCAGAACGCTCCCGGCCTGTGGCGCGGCATCGGGCTGGATTACCTGTCGGGCGAACGCATCCTGCCCCGGGCCCAGATTGCGGGCCGGATCGACGCCCTGCGCCAGTTGCCGAAGTTCGGCTTCGAGGTGTTCCTGAACCGGATATGGATCGACCAGAACGCCCGGATCGGCGTCGTCCGCTGGCCGGGGGTCCACAGCCCGTCGAAAAGTGCCAAGCGCGGGCTTTGGCCGGGCGTGCAGGCCGACCTGCACATGATGCGCGACATCTTTCGCACCGTCGCCCCGGCCGAGACGGCGCGGCAGATCCGGGCGATGATGCGTCAGCGCGTCGGCTGACCGGGGGCTCGCCGCAACCAGCCGCCCGCCCTTCGCAGCCGACCGGACAGCCCACGGGCGGGACGGGCGCCCGAATGGGCTAACCGAGGCCGGATTCCGGCCCAGCACTCCCGCCCGTCGCCGGGGCCTGCCGCAGGACCGTCCCTCAGCCCTGCGCCGCCATCCGCGCCCGCAGGCGCACCAGCGCCAGCACGGTGTCTAGGGTCGGCGTCGCCACCCCGGTCAGCACGCCCAGTTCCGCGACCGAGGCCACCAGCGCGTCGATCTCCATCGGTCGCCCGGCCTCCAGATCCTGCAGCATCGAGGTGCGGTGCGCGCCGACCGCTGCGCCGCCGTCGATGCGGCGATCAACGTCGATCGGGAACTTCACCCCCAGCCTTTCAGCCACCCCCTGCGCCTCGACCATCATCGCCCGCGCCACCGCCCGCGTGCCGGGGTCTGTGCAAAGCACGTCGAGCGTGGCGAGCGTCAGCACCGAGATCGGGTTGAACGACAGGTTGCCCCAGAGCTTCACCCAGATCTCGTCGCGGATGCGCGGGCGGACCGGGGCCTTCAGCCCGGCGGCCGCCAGCGCCTCGGAAAGGGCCACCGCGCGGGCCGATTTCTCGCCCGAGGGTTCGCCCAGCGAAAAGCGGTTGCCCTCGATGTGGCGGATCACGCCGGGGGACGAGACTTCCGCGGCGGGATAGACCACGCAGCCCAGCACCCGGTCGGGGCCGAAGCCCGCCCATTGCACGCCGCCGGGATCGACCGACTGCAACTGCGTGCCCTCCAGCGCCCCGCCGGCCTTGTGGAAATACCACCACGGAATGCCGTTCACCCCGCTGACCAGCGTGCTGTCCGGCCCCAGCAGCGGCAGGATCTGCGGCACCACGGCAGGCACCGAATGCGCCTTGAGCGTCAGGATGACGTAATCCTGCGGGCCGAGGCTGGCGGGGTCGGACGAGGCGCGCACGGGCAGGGTGGTGGTGCGGCCATCCTCGATCAGCGTCAGGCCGTCGGCCTGCATCGCCGCCAGATGCGGGCCTCGCGCCACCAGCGACACCTCGGCCCCGGCCTGCGCGAGCTTTGCCCCCATGTAACCGCCGATTGCCCCGGCGCCGAAGATGCAGATTTTCAAGATATTATGCCTCCGGCGGGGATATTTGGGCAAAGATGAAAGCGCAGGCCTCAGGCGAGGCCGAGCTTTTCGGCCAGACCGATGCGTTGCAGCTTGCCGGTGGCGCCTTTCGGAATCTCGGTCAGCACGATGACCCGGCGCGGCACCTTGAAATCGGCAAGGCGGGTGGCGCAGAAGGCGCGGATCGCGGCCTCGTCGGCGGTCATGCCGTCGCGCAGCACCACCGCCGCTGCCACCTCTTCGCCAAGCTTGGCGTGCGGCATGGCAAAGGTGACGACCTGCTGCACCGCCGGATGGTCCATCAGGATGCCGTCCACCTCCAGCGGCGAGACCTTTTCGCCGCCGCGGTTGATGATTTCCTTCAGCCGGCCGGTCAGCGACAGATACCCCTCGGCGTCAAGGCTGCCCAGGTCGCCGGTGCGGAACCAGCGCCGGCCGTCCTGTTCGAAGAAGTTCTTCGCATTGGCCTCGGGGTTGCTTTCGTAACCCGGCGTGACATTGGGGCCGCAGATCACCACCTCGCCGATGCCGTCATCGAGCAGGCGGTTCTCGACCTCGTGCGCGACGCGGATCTGCGGGCCGGCGGCGATGCCGACAGAGCCCGGTTTCTGCGCCCGCGGCGGCAGCGGGTTCGAGGCCATCTGATGCGCGGCCTCGGTCATGCCGTAGGCCTCGATCACCGGGGCGCGGAAGGTGGCGGCAAGTTCCAGCATCACCTGCGCGGGCAGCGAGGCCGAGGACGAGCGGATGAAGCGCAGCGGCGCGCGGGCGATGATGTCGGCGTTGCGGGCGGCGCGCGCCAGGATGGTCTGGTGCATGGTCGGGACCGCCGTGTACCAGCTGGGCCGCGCCGCATCGAGCCAGCCAAAGAAGCGCAGCGCGTCGAACCCCGGCGCGCACCACACCGAAGCCCCGGCGGCGAGGCTGGCCGACACCGCCGCGATCAGCCCGTGGATGTGAAAGAGCGGCATCATGTTCAGGCAGCGGTCGGCGGGCGTCAGCGCCAGCGACGTGCCGATATGCAGCGCCGAGGCCGCCACGTTGGCCTGCAGCAGCGGCACGATCTTGGGCCGCGAGGTGGTGCCCGAGGTGTGCAGGATCAGCGCGATGTCGTCCGGCCCGGCGGCGGCGGTGTCGGGCGTGCCCGGCGCGGTGGCCTCGGCACGCAGGGCAAAGCTGCCCGCGGCATCTGCGGCATCGAACGTCAGGCGCAGCACGACGAGGCCCGCAGTTGCCGCAGCGGCCAGTGCCGGGCCGTCATAGCCTTCGGGCAGGATGATCGCCTTGGCCCTGAGGTCGGACAGGTAGAAATCGAACTCCTCCAGCCGGTAGGCCGGGTTCAGCGGTGCGGTGACGGCCCCTTGCGCCACCGTCACGAAGGCCGCCGCCATTTCCGGCCCGTTCGGCAGCACGATGGCCACCCGGTCGCCGCGTCCGATGCCTGCGGCGTGCAGCGCGGCAAGGGTCCGGCCGGTCAGGGCGCGCAGGGCGCCGAACGTCAGCCAGGGACGGTCGGGCGCGCCGATGGCGGGGGCGTCGTCGGGGGCGCGGGCGATCAGGGCGGCAAGGGTTGCGGTCATCGGGGCGGCCTTTGCGGACAGGGCGGGGGAGGGTGGGGAACCGTGGGGCCCGGCGGATTGCACCGGGCCCCGTGGCAAGGGTAAGCGAGAGGCCCTGGCAGGGCAAGCCCCCGGGCGGGCGGGTCAGACCTCGCCGCCCGCAACGCGGTCCTTGTGCCAGAACACGACGCGGCGCTGGACTTCGCTGACCAGCGCGAACAGGCCCAGCCCCACCACCGACAGGTAGAGGATCAGCGAGAACACCCGCGGCGTGTTGAGCTGCGAGGCGGCGGTGCGGATCAGCTCGCCGAAGCCCTTGCCGCCGCCAAGGAACTCGCCGGTGATCGCCCCGGCCATCACGCCGACCGAGCCGATCTTCAGCCCGGTGAAGATCTGCGGCAGCCCCATCGGCAGCTTCATCTTGACCAGCGTCTGCCAGCGGGTGGCGCCCATGGTCTTGAACAGCATCCGGCTGTTGGCATCGGCCGCATGGAGCCCCGCCGCGGTGCCGACCACGATCGGGAAGGTGGCGATGAAGGCGGCCAGCGCCACCTTGCTGTCGATGTCGAACCCCAGCCAGGCCACGAACAGCGGCGCGAAGGCGACCTTGGGCATGGTGTCGATGGCGACGAGATAGGGCATGATCGCCCGTTCGCCGAACGCCGTCTCGCCGACGATCACGCCAAGGGTGAAGCCGATGGCGATGGCCAGCACGAAGCCGTAGAACACCTCTTGCAGGGTGATCCACAGGGCGGCCAGCATGTAGCCGCCGGTGGCAAGGTTGCGCCCGACGAAGATCAGGTCATGCCAGGTTTCCAGCGGCGTCGGCAGGATGATGCGCGACACGAAGCCGAAGCGGGTGATCACGTCCCAGAACGCGATGAACACGACAAAGACGAACAGCATCTGCAGGCTGCGCGGCACCTGGTCCAGCCACGACACCTGTTCGGTCCAGACCGTGTCGGCTTCCGATGCGGGGCTGCGGTCGGCAATGCGTTCGAGGTTGCTCACAGGAAAGCCTCCTTGTCCAGCCGACCCCGGATGTGCTCGACCAGCTTGCCGAACTTCGGGGTCGTCATCATGTCGAGCGTGCGCGGGCGGGGCAGGTCGATCGGCACCACCTCGGCGATGCGGCCGGGGCGGGGCTTCATCACATAGACCACATCCGACAGGATCACCGCCTCGGGGATCGAATGGGTGACCAGAAACGCCGTCGCATTGCGCGACGTGCAGATGCGTTGCAGTTCCATGTTCATGAAATCGCGCGACAATTCATCCAGCGCGCTGAAGGGTTCATCCAGCAGCAGCACGGCGGGTTCGGTGATCAGCATCCGGCAGATCGCGGCGCGCTGCGCCATGCCGCCGGAAAGCTCGTTGGGGAACACTGTCTCGAAGCCCTTCAGCCCCACCAGTTCCAGCAGGGCGCGGGCCTGCTCCTGTGCCGCCTTTGCCGCGGCCTTTCCGTCGCGGATCTCGATCGGCAGCACGATGTTTTCCACCGTGGTGCGCCAGGGAAACAGGGTGGCCTGCTGGAACATCATGCCGATGTCGCGGCGCGGGCCGGTCACGGGGCGGCCTTGCAGCACCACCCGCCCCGTGGAGGGCGGGATCAGGCCCGCCATGATCTTCAGCAACGTCGATTTCCCGCAGCCGCTCGACCCGATCACTGCGGAAAAGCTGCCCCTGGTCAACGTCAGGTTCACCGCCTCCAGCGCCTTGATGGCGTTGCGGGCATAGGTCTTGCCGACATTGGTCAACTGATAGACGGCTTCCCCTTGCGTCAGCGACGGGGTTGCGGCTGCGGATGCCTGCATTATTTCAGACCTTCGTTCCACGCGGCCACAAAGTCGTTGGTGTAGGCGGCGGTCAGGTCGGGCAGCGGGCCCGCGAGGTCACCGCCCGCAATCATGCTGGCCTGCCATTCTTCCCAGACTTCGGGCGGCTGGTAGCCGAGCCCCTTGGACGCGTCGATCGGCACGGTCTTGGACCGGACCGCATCAAACAGCGCCGAGGCGAAGGCCGCGTCCTCGCTTTCCTGCGGGTTGCCGGTGGCCAGATGCGCCAGCACCTTTTCGCGGTTGGCGTCGTCCAGCGCGAAGGCATGGCCGCGCGCGAAGGCCCGGCCGAACTTCTCGACCAGCTCCGGGTTGTCGCGCACCGTGGCGCCCATGGTGGCGATGCCATTGCCGAAGAAGCGCGCGTATTCCGGCGGGGTGATCTCGCGCACCGGCACGCCGCGCTGGTTCAGGATCGCTGCATCGGCGGTCGAGGCGGAATAGGCCTGGATCTCGCCGCTGCTGAAGGCCGCCGTGGCCGGGCCGCCATCACCCACCGTCAGGAAGGTGTAGTCGGTGCCGTCCTTCAGGCCCGCGCCCAGCATCACGTTGCGGGCAAAGCCCACTTCCGCGCCATCGGCGGTGCCGGTGCCGATGATCTTGCCCTTCAGGTCGGCCGGGGTCTGGATCTCGCTGTCGGCGGGCACCACCACGCCGAAGTTGCTGCGCGCGGCGACGTTGTAGATGAACACCGCATCCTCGCCGCGGGCGCGGGCGGCCAGCACCGGCCCCGGACCGGGGCGCCCGAACTGCGCCTGCCCCGAGGACAGCGCCTGCAGCACCGCACCCGAGCCGTTGATCGACTCGACGCGGACCTCGATCCCCTCGTCCTTGAAGTAGCCTTCGCCGATCGCCACGAAGACCGGGAAAGAGTTGATCGCCGAGGGGCTGGGCTGCACGAAGACAACCGGCGACAGATCCTGCGCAGCGGCAGGCAGCGCCAGCGGTGACAGGGCCGCGAGGGCCAGAACAGAGGTGGTGACGAACCGTCTGGTAAGCATGGTATCCTCCCTGAGTTGCAGTGCGGTGTCGGCCCGGGGGTCTTTGCCCCCTAGGCCGCAACGGTGCGGACCCGGTTGCCGAGCCGCCCGATTCCTTCGATCTCGCAGGTGACCGTGTCGCCGTCCTTCAGGAACTGCGGCGGTGTCATCGCGTAGCCCACGCCCGAAGGCGTGCCGGTGGCCAGAATGTCGCCCGGCTCAAGCGTCAGCCCTTCGGACAGCGAGGCGATCAGGGTGGCGATGTCGAAGATCATCGCCGCCGTGGTGCTGCTCTGGCGCAATTCGTCATTTACCCGCAGCGCGATCTTAAGCGCCTGCGGGTCGGGCAGATCGTCGGCGGTGACGATCCACGGCCCCATCGGGCATGACCCGTCCAGCCCCTTGCCCTTGAAATACTGTCCGCCATGGCGGCGCTGCACGTCGCGGGCGGTGATGTCGTTCAGGATGGTATAGCCGAAAACATGCGCCATCGCATCGGCTTTCGCGATGTCGCGCCCCGGCGTGCCGATGATCACCGCCAGTTCGACCTCGTAGTCGATCTGGGTCGAGACATGCGGAAAGATCGGCACGTCCTGCGATGCCCCGATCACCGCGGTGCGCGGCTTGGTGAAGAATACCGGCACGTCGGTCACGGCGACGGTGGTGTTCTGCGCCCGCGCGCCTTCCGCGATATGCTCGATGTAGTTCCGCCCGACGCAGAACACGTTCTTTTCCGGGCGCGGAAGCGGTGCCAGGAACGCCGCCCCCCCGGCCGGGGTGATGCAGGCGGCAAGCCCGCCGGCCTCGGCCTTTTCGACTAGGGCGCGGGCACGGGCCAGCGTCGCCGCCCCGCCGTCGATCAGCGCCTGCAGGCTGCCCGCCCCCAGCGCGGCATCGGCATCGCCCGCCGCCCGTGCCGCAGCCGCCAGCGCAAGCAGACGGTCATCGGCCAGCAGGGCGACGCAGGTCGGGGTGCCGTTCAGATCGGCAGTGGCGAGGCGCATGATTTTCCCTTTTCTCGCTGCCGGTCCCCGGTCTGTTCGGCCAAACCGGCTGCCGGACTGATTTCCATATGGCGGTGCCTTGACGCCCGCCCGGACAAGCTGACAGGCGCATGGCTCAGACCACCGTGACCGTCAGGATGCCGACGCCTTCGACATGGGCCTCCATCACGTCGCCGCGCTGGATGGCCGCCACCCCCGACGGCGTGCCGGTCATGATCACGTCACCCGCCGCCAGCTCGAAATAGTCCGACAGGTACGAGATCATCTCGGGCACCTTCCAGATCATCTGGTTCAGGTCGCCGGTCTGTTTCGCCGTGCCGTTGACCTTCAGCTGCACCATTCCCGCCGCCGGATGCCCGACCGCCGACACCGGCTTCAGCGGGCTCATCGGGGCCGAACGCTCGAAAGCCTTGCCGATTTCCCACGGGCGGCCCATGTCCTTGGCGATGCCCTGCAGGTCGCGCCGCGTCATGTCCAGCCCGATCCCGTAGCCCCAGACGTGATCAAGCGCCTGATCGACCGGGATGTTGACCCCGCCCGATTTCAGCGCCACCACCATCTCGATTTCATGATGAACGTCGGACGATCTGTCGGGGTAGGGAAAGCTGCCAGTGAAATCCAGGTTGTCGGGGTTCTTCTGGAAGAAGAACGGCGGTTCGCGGTTCGGATCATGGCCCATCTCGATGGCATGGGCCGCGTAGTTGCGCCCGATGCAATAGACCCGACGCACCGGGAAGACTTGGTCCGACCCCTCGATGGGGGCTGCGACAACGGGGGGCGGGGTGATCGCATAGGATGGCATCGACTCGGGTCTCCCTTGTGCTGGTTGCCTTGCATGGCAGATTTCCGCTCGCCAATCAATCCGGATCAATGTAGTTTGGCTCGCAGGAACAATGATCAATGTTGACCCCATGACGCTGACCGCCCCTGATGCCCCGCCTGCAAGTGACAACTCCGGTCGTGGGCCTGCCGTGCTGTCCGACAGCGCGGCGCTGGCCCAGTTGCGGGCATTCATTGCCGGTGGTGGCTATAAACATGGGGAAAAACTGCCGCCGGAACGGATTCTCTGCGTCGAACTTGGCCTGCGCCGTTTCGAGTTGCGCAAGGCGCTGGATGCGCTGGAGCAGGAGGGCGCGCTGTGGCGCCATGTCGGCAAGGGAACCTTTCTGGCAACCAATGCCAACCAATCCAGCCAAAATGATTTCGGCCAATTGGCGCAGAAGCTGAGCCCCGCCGACGTGATGCGCGCCCGCGCTGCGCTGGAACCCGCCATCTGCCGCGACGCGGCCCTTCATGCACCGGCCGCCGCCATCGCCGCGATGACCCTGACGGCAGCGCGGGCACGGCAGGCGGCCACCTGGCGCGAATACGAGGCGCTCGACAACGAGTTCCACCGCCAGATCGCCGAGGCCAGCGGCTCGGTGGCGCTGCTGGCGCTGTTCGACCAGCTCAACACGCTGCGGCGCATGGTGTCCTGGGGCCGGATGGTGCGCCAAGGTGCCCGTCCGCCCGCCGGCCACGACAGTTTCGACGCGCACGACCGGATCGTTGCCGCCATCGCCGCGCGCGACCCCGAACTGGCGCAGGCGGCGATGCGCCAGCACCTGCGCGCGGTCGAGGCGCGGCTGTTCGCCTGACAACCGTCCATCCCGCCCGACCTTGGTCCGATGCCTTTCCCCGACCTTCGGCGCAGTCTGATCCGCAGGAGGTCGGGCGCGGCCCGGCATCGGTCCCGCCCGGCTTCGCAAGGCCCCGCGGGGGGTGCATGGAGAGGGGGCAAGTCCGCAGTGGTTGCGGACGACCACGAGGAGAAACGCGATGACCACCCGATCCTTCCGCCTGCTGCCGATGCTCTGTGCCGCCGCCCTGATGGCCGCCGCCCCGGTGCATCTTTCCAAAGCCCCCGACGGCATGATCACGCTTGCCCCGTCCACGGCCGAGGCCCGCCACGGCGCCGACGACCGGGGCCGCGATGACCGCCGCGGCCGCGGCCGCGACGATGCCGGGATCGACGGCCGCGGGCCGCGCCACGGCAGCGGCGGCGCCCATCACCAGCCCGGCATGGGCGGCAAACGCGTGGCGAAGGTCGAGGTTTCGGCCCGGGGCATCGAGGTCGAGTATCGCAACGGCTCGAAGGAAGAGATCGAGAACGGCATCTACGAACGCAAGAACGCCGCGAACCGGACCGTCGAGGAACGCCCCGCGACGCAGGCCGACATCGACCGGCTGATGGCCCTGCGCTGAGGCCGGACCGCCGCGCCGCCGGGGTGAGGACACCGGGCGGCGCAAGGATCACGACGGGTCGGTGCCGGGTTCGCCCCGGCGCCGACCCCGCACATTTCAAAGACCGGAGACCACGGGGATGACCCGCAGATGGATCATGATGCTTGCCCTCGCCCTCTGGGCCGGCCTTCCTGCCTGCCTGCCCGGCGAACTGGGCGGCGGGGCGGCAGCCTGGGCCAAGGGCGGCGACCGTGATGGCGGCGGGCACGGGTCGGACCGCGACGCCGATCGCGACGACGACGATGATGATGATGATGACGACGACGGCGACGGCGACGACGACGGCGGGGGCGCGGGCGAGGATGACGGCAACCCCGGCGCCGGACGCCCCGACCCGGCGCGCGACGGCAAGGCCGGTGGCGGCTTCGGCGGCGACGGGATTCACTTGTTCCACGCCGACGGCAGCGCCGAATCTCTGCGGGGCGGGATTTATGAACGGCGTGACGCCAGGGGCCGGGTGCGCGACCGCAGGCCGGGCACGCAGGCCGACCTCGGGCGCCTGTCGGCCTACCGCGACCTGATCCGCGATCCGGCACGGCGCGGCGATGCGATCGGCGTGGCCGTGGTCAGCGGCGGGCAGGGCAGGGTGCAGATCATCGATTCCAGCGGCTGGACCGAAACGCTTTCGGGCGGCACCTACCAGCTTGCCGACCCCAACGGCAACCGCGTCACCCGCCGCAGCGCCACGCCGCGCGATCTGGCCCGCATCCGCGCCGCGCTGGGGCTGTAACCCCGATCAGGGGCTATTTCTTCAGATGCTCGCGCGCCAGCACGGCAGCCTCGACCCGATTGCGGACATGCAGCTTCTGCAGGATCGAGGTCATGTAGTGCTTGACGGTCTTTTCCTGCAGGTCGAGGTCGCGCCCGACCTCCTTGTTGCTCTTGCCCTGCGCCACCAGCCGCAGGATGTCCTCCTCGCGTTTCGACAGGTCGTCCATCGGGCCCGAGGGGCGTTGCAGCACCCCGGCATTGACCCGCATCGCGTTCAGGATGCGCGCGGCCAGCGCGGGCGAGACGTAAGACTGGCCCGCCGCGATATCCTTGACCAGCCGCACCAGTTCCCGCGACCCGACCCCCTTCAGGATGTAGCCCGATGCCCCGGCCTTCAGCGCCTGCATCACGTCGTCGTCCTCTTCCGAAGCGGTCAGCATCGCGACCTGCGGCGGCCTGTCCATCGCCATGATCTCGCGCAGCGCGGCAATGCCGCCGCCCCCCGGCATCGAGATGTCGAGCAGCACCAGATCGGGCCGCAACCGCGCCACAAGCTCGATGGTGGCCCCGGCGTCCTGCGCCTGCCCGACCACCGACAGGCCGGGGTCGTCGGACAGGCTGCGCGCCACGCCTTCACGATAGAGCGGATGGTCATCCGCCACGACGATCCGCACTTCGGTCATGCAGCCCCCCTCAGGTCCAATACCATGCTCAGTTCGGCCCCGCCCGCGTCAGGCGGATCGGTCCGGTTGCGCGCCTCGAACTGGCCGCCAAGGCTTTCGACCCGGTCGCGCAGGCCGCTGAGGCCCAGCCCGCCGTCGCCCGCCGGACGGCCCGACCCGAGGCCCGACCCGAGGCCCGGCCCCAAACCCGGCCCGCGATCCAGCACCGACAGGCGCAGGAAACCGTCACCGACCCGCAGCCGCACCTCCTGCCCGATGCCGCCCGCGTGGTGCCATGCGTTGTTCAGCCCTTCCTGCACGAAGCGGTAGACGCAGATATTCACGGCGGCGGGAAGGTCGGTGCCCTCGGGCAGATCGCACGAAACTGCCACCGGCATCCCGCTGCGCGCGGCATGGGCATCGGCCAGCCCCTGCACCAGATCGGGCACCGGGCGCTGGTCGATGTCGGGCAGCGCCACCCCGCGCGAGATGGTGCGGATCTCGCGGATGGCGTCCTTCACCGCCGTCTCGACCGCGTCGAGATCGGCATGGGCGCCTTCGGTCGCCACAGCGCCGCGCAGCGCGTCGAGCCGCAGCGCGGCAAAGCCCATCAGTTGCGCCGGGCCGTCATGAAGGTCGGCCCCGATCCGGCGCAGCGCCTGGTCGTTCATCGCCGAGGACCGCGCGGCGGCATTCTGCACCCGCAGGCGCAGCGCGGTGTTGTGGGCCGAAAGCTCGGTCAGCGCGGCAAGCTGGCGGTCGATGGTGCGGCTGCCGCGCAGCACGATGGCGAACAGGCTGGCCCCGATCAGCACCATCACCAGCGCCACGGTGCCCCAACTGTTGCGCCGGGCGCGCGCCAGATCCTGCTTCAGGCCGGTCGCAACCTCGTAGAACTCCGCGACCGCGATCACCCGGCCCGACCAGACCTCGCGGATCGGGCTGTAGATTTCCAGCAGCGGCAAACCAAGCGCCTTTTCGCCCGCATCCTCGGGGTCGCCCAGTTGTTCGAAATCGGCCCGCACGTCGCCGCGCCATGCCAGCCTCAGGTTCTCGGTCACCTCGAACCGCTGCCCGACCAGCGCCTTGTTCGAAGCATCGACCAGCAGGCCGCCCTGTTTCCAGATCTTGTAGGACGCGACGCGCTCGCCCAGCGGGGTGTTGGTGAAGATCTCGTCCAGCGCACGCTGCGCCCCCGGCGACAGGGTTTCCTCCCGCGCCAGATCCTGGCTCAGCGGCGATATGAAGCTTTCCATGTAAAGCGCCGTGGCATTGGCCGTGTTGCGCACCACCGCATCCTCGATCCGCCCCGCGACCACGCTGCCCACCACCAGCATCGCCAGCAGCATCACCACGCCCCCGGCAACGGCGAACTGGGCCGCAAGCGACCAGTCCGGCCAGGACAGGCCGCGCGGGGGCAGGGTGGGCGCATGTTCCGTCTTCATCGCGCCAGTGTTACAACGCCGAAGTGGCGCGGGGAACCGACCTTGGTCTGAAAGGCCGGTCCGGCGCGGGGCCTGGGGGGGGGACACATGGGGCGACTGCAAGGCAAGACCGCGCTGGTGACGGCGGCGGGGCAGGGCATCGGGCGGGCGTCGGCGCTGGCCATGGCCCGCGAAGGCGCACGCGTGATCGCGACCGATGTCAACGCGGCGGCGCTGGCCGCGCTGGAAGCCGAAGGGATGGAGGTGCGCAGGCTCGACGTGCGCGATGCGGCCGACATCGCGGCGGCGGTGGCGGCGGTCGGGCCGCTGGATGTGCTGTTCAACTGCGCGGGCATGGTGGCGTCTGGCACGATTCTCGATTGCGACGAGGATCAGTGGGCCGCCAGCCTCGATCTGAACCTGACGGCGATGTATCGCATGTGCCGGGCCTTCCTGCCGGGGATGATCGCGCAGGGCGGCGGGTCGGTGATCAACATGGCGTCGGTGGTCTCGGCCCTGATCGCGGCGCCGAACCGCTTTGCCTATGGTGCCAGCAAGGCCGGGGTGATCGGCCTGACCAAGGCGATTGCCGCCGATTTCATCGGCCAGGGCATCCGCGCCAACGCCATCTGCCCCGGCACGGTGGAAAGCCCGTCGCTTCAGGACCGCCTGCGCGCCACCGGCGATTACGACGCGGCCCGCCGCGCCTTCGTCGCGCGCCAGCCGATCGGGCGCATCGGCCGCCCCGAGGAAATCGCGGCGCTGGTGGTCTATCTTGCCAGCGACGAGTCAAGCTATACCACCGGGGTCGCGCATGTGATCGACGGCGGCTGGGCGAATGTCTGAGGGGGAACGGCGATGAAACTGTTGCGACACGGGGCGGCAGGGGCCGAACGGCCGGGGATGCTGGCGGCAGACGGCACGATGCGCGACCTGTCGGGCGTGGTGGCCGACATCGGCGGCGACGTGCTGTCGGATGCGGGTCTGGCGGCGTTGCGCGCACTCGATCCGGCCGGGCTGCCGGAGGTCGCGCCGGGCACTCGGCTGGGGCCTTGCGTCGCGGGCACCGGCAAGGTGATCTGCATCGGGCTGAACTACGCCGACCACGCGGCGGAATCGGGCATGGCGGTGCCGCCCGAGCCGGTGGTCTTCATGAAGGCCACCTCGGCGCTCTGCGGCCCCGATGACCCGATCCCGCTGCCGCGCGGCTCGGAAAAGACCGACTGGGAGGTGGAACTGGCGGTCATCATCGGCACCCGGGCCAAATACGTCACCGAGGCCGGGGCGATGGCCCATGTCGCGGGCTATGCCGTGACCAACGATGTCAGCGAACGCGCCTTCCAGATGGAACGGGCGGGTCAGTGGACCAAGGGAAAAAGCTGCGACAATTTCGGCCCGCTCGGCCCCTGGCTCGTGACCCGCGACGTGGTGCCCGACCCGCAGGATCTGGCGATGTGGCTGACGGTCAACGGGCGGCAGATGCAGAATGGCAGCACCCGCACCATGGTCTTTGGCGTGGCGCATCTGGTCAGCTACCTCAGCCAGTTCATGACGCTGCACCCCGGCGACGTGATTTCCACCGGCACGCCCCCCGGCGTGGGGCACGGGATGAGGCCGCGGCACTACCTGCGGGCGGGCGATGTGGTGGAACTGGGCATCGCCGGGCTGGGACGCCAGCGCCAGACGGTGATCGCCGATCCGGGTTGAGGGGCAGGGGCGGTGCTTTGACGCAGCCCTGCGACGACCCCGGTTCTTCTACGAAGAATCCCGCGCCGGCCCGGTGGAGCGGTCTGATTTTTCGTAGAAAAATCGCGCCGCGCAGGGCAGTCCGCACATGGCGCGGTGGCCGCCGGGGCGGGTCCGGCAGGAGTGTGGCCTGCGGTGCTGACCGAAGTTAGTGCCGCCCCGGGCGCAGGGTGCCATCATGATCCTGACCGCCCTGCCTTTGCGGCGGGCCCTTCCGCAGGCCGCAACGGCCGGGGCAGGTCGTGAACCCGGACATCATCGCCGGCAAGCTAGGGAAAGACATCATGGACAAGGATCGTATCAAGGGCGCGGCGCAGCAGGCCAAGGGAGGCATCAAGGTCGCCGTCGGCAAGGCGACCGGCGACACCGGCCTGAAGGTCGAGGGTCAGCTTGACAAGGCCGAAGGCAAGGTCCGCTCGGCCGTCGGCGAGGCCAAGGACAATCTGCGCAAGATCTGACAGGCCCTCGAAGCAGCGGCTCCGCCCGACCGGGCAGAGCCGCAACGATGAACACGGCCCTTCCGGGGGCCCAACCCGAAAAGGTGCATTTCATGCTTGGTACCATTCTGATCGTGCTGCTTGTCCTGATGCTGATCGGCGCCCTGCCGAGATGGGGCCATTCTGCCTCCTGGGGCTACGGCCCCAGCGGCGGCCTGGGGCTGGTGCTGCTGATCCTGCTGATTCTCGTGCTGACCGGGCGGATCTGACCCCGGCCCGCCACGACCGGACGCGCCAGCCAGACGCGACACCCGTCGGTCTGCCCGCAGGGGGCGGCCTGCGGGGTTCTGCCGCAAGCGGCAATTCCAAGACCGGCCGGGCCCCGGATGCGGGTCCGGCCGCATGGATCAGCGGCGGCGCACCGAATTGCCGCCGGCCAGGATCGTCTCGATCAGATCCACCACCGCCTCGTGCAAAGCGCCGGATCCGTCGATCCGGGGCGCGTCCTTGTGGGCGTCGGCCGCATCCTGAAGGATGCCGACGATTTCCCGCTCGGGAAGGACGTTGCGATCGTTGAGCGCGAGCAGGAGCGACTCGCAGATCGCGAGTGCTGCGGTGCCAGACACGTCGTTCAAAAGGGCCATTCGAGGGTACTTTCCATGCGTCTCGCAGAAAGCGGGACATTCCCGCTGACACCGCGATCAACCTTGTCATTTTTGCAGAAAAACCGTATGCTGCACTGATGCACAGCAGCGTCGCGGCCTTCCATGGTCGATTGAGTGGGTGACGCAGGGACTGTCGCCGTCAGGACGGTCGCGGCGAAGGAAGGTGTGCCGATGTTGTCGATCCAGGAAAGCCCGCTGGCGCTCAAGCTCGGGGCATTTGTCGCGCTCGCGGATGACGAGCTGACGGTGCTCTCGGACATGTATCGCCGTCGGCGCACCTTCGCGGCGGGGCGCGACATGATGGTGGAGGGGCAGATCGACCAGTCCGCCTACATCCTCGCGGATGGCCGGGTGTGTTCCTACAAGCTTTTGTCGGGCGGCACGCGGCAGATCGTCGATTTCCAGATTCCGGGCGACTTCCTCGGGTTGCGGTCGATCCTGTTCCGCACGGCCGATCACAGCATCGAGACGATCACCCGGGTCGAGGCGTCGCAGGTGGTGGTGAAAGACCTGATGGCGGCCTTCCGCGACACGCCGAGGCTGGCCACCGCCGTGCTCTGGGCGATGTCGCGCGACGAGGCGATGGTGGTCGAGCATCTGGTCGGGCTGGGGCGGCGCAACGCGGTCGAGCGGACGGCGCATTTCCTGCTGGAACTGGGGGCGCGGCTGCGGCTGGTCGGGCTGGGCGACAAGGAGGGCTATGACTGCCCGCTGTCGCAGTATCTGCTGGCCGACGCGCTGGGGCTGAGTGCGGTCCACATCAACCGGGTGCTGCGGGAACTGCGCGAGGAGAAGTTGCTGACCTTCCAGAAGAGCCGCGTCACCTTCGACGACTATGCCGGGCTGGTGCGGCTGACCGACTTCGATCGCAGCTATCTGGATCACGACGGCCCGTTGCTGCGCTGAGGGGGCGTGGGGTTCCGAGGGGGGGTGGGGGTGTCGTGGCAAGGCCCGCGCCGGATATCCGTCCCAAGTCTGACCGGATACGTGGCGCGGGGCCTTGCCGTTACTCTTTACTGACACATGCCGACGCAGCGGAGAGACGACACGCCTTACAATGGATCGGCGGGCGGGGCGGCGCGCTGATCCATGTTGGTGTCTTGCATATCACTCTGACAAAATTTGCGGGCCTGCCGGGCGGGCGGGGGCCTTTCACGCGTGAAAATCGCGGCAAGTCATTGGAAAAGCTGTCAATACATTTTTCCGTTAAGCATCCGGCAAGACTTCACGGCGGCCGGGGCGCGGCACGGGCGGCCGGAGCGGCCGCGCCCCGGCCGCGATTCGCCGCTGGGGGCGGGCGGGCCGGTGCTCGGTCTGGCAGGAACCGGGGCGGCCCTTGCCGGGGGCCGGGGCGGGCCGGGGCGGGCGGGAATTGATCGGCGCACGGGCGGCAGGACTGATCCAGATTGGTGCGGGACACCGGGTTTCTGCTTTCGTGATGCCGGATGGCCGGTGCCGCAGCCCGTGGCACGCCATCCCTGAGCCCGGAGGATGCCATGCGACTTCCTTTCGTCATCGGAGTCTTCAGCCTTGCGGTCGGTTGCGTGCTGCTTTTTTTCGCCTTGTCCGGAACCGGGGCGGCAGACGGTGCGTTGAACGCGGTGAGCAGGGCGGAAGCGGTCTCTGCGACGACGCTGATGCTGTTTGCCGGAGTGGCGGCGGTGTCTGCCGGTGGCGTGATGGCGCTGTTCGGCAATCGCCCCCTGTCGATCCGGCGCCTGCGGCGGCGCTTGCGTCCGATGTCGATCCTGCTGAACGCAAACGACCTTTCTGAAACAACGAAGTCTGGAATGCCCGATGGCCCAAGATAATCTTTCCTCGAAAACCGCTGCGGTCGCCGCGGATTATGAAGCCCTGGTCGAACAGCTCGCGGCCATGCGCGACGACATGGCAAAGCTTGCCAAGTCGGTGAACGCTGCCGCGCTGACCCGTGGTCAGGCGCTGGCAAAGGATGTCACGGAAGGCATGTCGGAAGCTGCCGACTATGTTGCCCGCAAGGGCCATTCGGCGGATGTGCGGCTGGAAGGCGCTGTGGCGGCAAACCCTTACATGGCGCTGGGGATAGCGGCCGGGGTGGGGCTTCTGCTGGGCGCGCTGAGCCGCCGGTGAGCCAGGGCCTGCTGTCCTGGGTGACCGGGGCGGCCGAGATCGCGGGCGCCCTGCAACGGGGGGCGCTGCGAAACCTTGCGGCGCTGGTCGTTGCGGGGGTGTTCGCGGCTGTCGGCGCGGGCTTCGTGCTGGCTGCGGGCTACATCGCGCTGGTGCCCGAGGTCGGCGCGGTTGCGGCGGCCGCGATCATCGGTGCCGGACTGCTGGCGGTTTCGGGGATCATCGCGCTGCGGGCCCGCAGGCAGCCGCCGGCGACATCGGTGGCGCTGGCCGTCGAACAGGCGGTGGCCGCGGCCGCAGCGCACCATGCGCCGCAGGCGCGGGCGGCGGCGGCCGACCCGATGACGACGGCTGTGTTCGTGGCGGCCTTTGTTCTGGCGCGCCAATTGTCGCGCCGGGGCTGAACGGGGCTGCCGACAAGGCTGCGGGCCGGGGGGTCAGTTGACACCGGCCCGCAGGTGGCGCAGCCTTGCGCCGATCCCGCAAGCGGTGGCGGGCCTGCAAGGGTGACTGACCGACGTGACCTATTCCACAGCCCGACCCGTGCCTTCGGGGCCCGCGCTGCCTTCGGGGCACGCGCTGCCTGCCGGACTGGAGGCCCCGGCGACGGGGCCTGCCGCGTTCCGCGACCTCTGCACCGATTGCGGCATCTCGCGGTCGTCCGACCCGGGGCGCTGCGGCCGGGCGTGCCAGTTCATCAAGCCCGACTATCCGGCGCTGGAGGCGCAGGTGCATGGCCGCGCCCGCGACCCCGCCCGCACCGACGAGCTGTTCTTCGGCCCGTTCCGGCGGATGGTCCGCGCCGCGATGGTCGATCCGCTGCCCGGCGCGCAATGGACCGGCATAACCACCCGCATCGCGCAGCGCCTGCTGGAAACCGGGGCGGTGGACGCTGTGCTGACCATGGCCGCCGACCCCGCCGACCGCTGGCGCCCGCTGCCGGTTCTGGTGACGAAGGCCGAGGACATGGCCGCCTGCCGCGGGATGCGGATGGGCTATGCGCCGCTGCTGGCGCTTCTGGAACCGGCGCGGGCGCGGGGCTACAGGCGGCTGGCGATCATCGGGATTCCCTGTCAGGTCTATGCCCTGCGCGCGCTGGAGGCGGAACTGGGGTTCGAGCGGCTTTATGTCGTCGGCACGCCCTGTTCCGACAACACCACGACCGAAAACTTCCACGATTTCCTGGCCTTGCTGGCCGATGACCCGGATACGATCACCTATCTGGAGTTTCGCGCCGACTACCGGGTGGAGCTGCGTTTCACCGATGGCCGGGTGAAGACGGTGCCGTTCCTGCAACTGCCGATCTCGAAGCTGCCGCCCGATTTCTTTCCGCTGACCTGCCGGACCTGCGTCGATTACACCAACGTGCTGGCCGACATAACGGTGGGCTACATGGGCGGGCAGGACGAGCAGTGGCTTCTGGTGCGCAATGACCGTGGGGAGCAGTTGCTGGCCCTGCTGGGCGCCGAGGTGCGGCTTTCCGAACCGGGCAGCAAGGGCAAGCGGCAGGGCGCGGTGAAGGGCTTTGCCGAGAATGTGGCGCGGGCGGCGGGCGGGTTGCCGCTGCGCGCGATGCCCGACTGGCTGCGCCCGTTGATGGGCTGGCTGATGCCGCGCGTCGGTCCGCGCGGGCTGGAGTTTGCGCGCACGCGGGTCGAGATGAAGGCGGTGGAAACCGTGCTGCACCTGCGCCGCCAGATGCCGCGCCGGATGCGCAACATGGTGCCCGCGCATGTCTGGGCGCTGGTGGCGCCCTATGGGCTGGCGCCTGCCGAGGACGAGTTGCCGCGCGCGAAAACGGGCGCGGAATGAACCGCCGCGCCGGGTTCGGGCTGGTCAATGCGGCGATGCTGCTCGTCGCGGTGGTGGCGATTGCGCTGGCGCTGGTGAACCTGCGTGCGTCGGGGCAGGGGGTCGGGGTTGCCGATATCCGCATCGGGCACATTCCGGCGCGGGTGTTCACGCCTGCCGGGGGGGATCAGGGCCCGGTGGTGGTGATCGCGCATGGCTTTGCCGGGTCGCAGCAACTGATGCAGTCGTTTGCGCTGGCCTTCGCGCGCAATGGCTACACCGCCGTGACCTTCGATTTCGCCGGGCATGGGCGAAACCCGGTGCCGCTGGGCGGCTCGATCACCGAGGTCGATGGCGCGACGCTGACGCTGATGGCCGAGGTGGCGCAGGTGGCGGACCATGCGCGGACTTTGGGCGACGGGCGGCTGGCGGTGCTGGGGCATTCGATGGCCTCGGACATCGTGGTGCGCGCGGCCGAGGCCGATGCGGGGATCGCCGCGACCATCGCGGTGTCGATGTTCTCGCCCGAGGTGACGGCGGAAAGCCCGCGCAACCTGCTGGTGATCGTGGGCGACTGGGAGGGCACGCTGAAGCGCGAGGCGCTGCGGGCGGTGGGGCTGGCGAGGGCAGACCCGGAACCCGGCGTCACCTATGGCGACCCGGCGGCGGGAACCGGGCGGCGGGTGGTGTTCAGCCCGCATGTCGAACATGCGAGCGTGCTGTTCAGCCAGACCAGCCTGCGCGAGGCGGTGGCGTGGCTGGATGCAGTGTTCGGCGTGCAGCGCGCCGGTGGGCCGGTGACCGAGGGCCGCGGGCCATGGATCATGCTGCTGATCGCGGGGGCCCTGCTGCTCGCGCGCCCGCTGGAGCGGTTGCTGCCGGTGGTGGTGCGGCCGCGGGCGGGGGCGGGGCTGGTGTGGCGGCGGCTGGCGCTGCCGGTGCTGCTGCCGATGGTGGCCACGCCGCTGCTGCTGCGGGTGCTGCCCACGCATTTCCTGCCGGTGCTGGTGGGCGATTATCTGGCGGCGCATTTCGCGGTTTACGGGCTGCTGACGGCGGCCTGTCTGATCTGGGTGCGGCGGGGGCAGGTGCGGCCCGCGGTGACGCAGCCGCTGTCGCTGCCCGCGCTGGCGCTGGGGGCGCTGGGGGTGACGGCGTATTTCCTCGCGGCACTGGTCTGGCCGATCAACACCTACGTCACCTCTTTCGTGCCGGGCGAAGGGCGCCTTGTGCTGCTGGCGGTGATGCTGGTGGGCACCGCGCTTTATTTCCTTGCCGATGAATGGCTGACGCGGGGGGTGGGCGAGGGGCGCTTTGCCTATCCGGCGTCGAAACTGGCGTTCCTCGGGTCGCTTGGCCTTGCGGTGGCGCTGGATTTCGAACGGCTGTTCTTCCTGATCATCATCGTGCCGGTGATCGTGCTGTTCTTCATCATCCACGGGCTGATCAGCCGCTGGGCCTACCGCGCGACCGGGCATCCCTTCGTGGCGGGCATCGCCAATGCGGTGGCTTTTGCCTGGGCCATCGGGGTGACCTTTCCGCTGCTGGCGGGGTAGGCTGGCGGCGGGCGGTCACGACATGGTGGCTTCCCTTCGAGGCCGGGCCTGCTATTTTCCGGGTTCGGGCTGTGTTTGCGGTATCCGGGAAGTCAGGATGACGGGTGCGGCGGGGCCTGCGGGCGAAGCGGCCGGGCCGGATTTGGGAGACCTGAATGGCGTTGTGGAAACAAGCCCTGCTGAGCCTTGCGGTCCTCGGTGTGGCACTGGTGCTTTGGGTCGGTTTCGTGCCGGCCGCCTTGCCGGTGCTGGCGCGGATCGGCGTGCTGGAGCCGCTGGTGCGGCTCGGCATCGCCGTGCCTGCGCCCGAGGCGGCCGGCCAGGGCGCGGCGGCGGGCGCAGGTGCCCGCGGGCCGGGCGGTCCGGGTGGCGCGGCGGTGGCGGTGGTGGCCGCGCCCCCCGCGCCGCAGGTGATGAACGACATCATTTCCGCCATCGGGTCGGCGCGGGCGGTGCGGTCGGTCACGCTGCTGCCCGAGGTTTCGGGGCAGATCGTGGCGCTGGCGGTGACCTCGGGCGACTATGTCGAGGCCGGGGCGCTGGTGGCGGAACTGAACAGCGATGCGGCGCGGATCGCGCTGGACCGGGCAGAGCTGATGCTGGCCGATGCGCGGGCCACCTCGGCCCGGCAGGCGCAGTTGCAGGCCCGGGGGGCGACGACCGAGCTTGCGCTGCGCGATGCCGAACTGGCGCTGAAAACCGCCGAACTGGCGCTGCGGCAGGCGGAATTCGATCTGGCGCAGCACCGCATCACCGCGCCGGTGTCGGGCTGGGTCGGGATTCTGGCGGTCGAGGCCGGCGACCAGATCGGCCCCTCGGTCGAGATCACCCGGATCGAGGACCGATCCAGCCTGATCGTCGATTTCCGGGTGCCGGAACGGGTGGTCAGCCTGCTGAAGCTGGGTGACCCGGTCAGCGCCGAACCGCTGGCGCAGCCGGGCGTGCGCCTTGAGGGCGCGATTTCGGCGCTCGACAACCGGGTGGACGAGACCAGCCGCAGCCTGCGGGTGCAGGCGGCGCTGGGCAATGCCGACGACAGCCTGCGATCCGGCATGGCCTTTGCCATCACGCTGGAATTTGCGGGCGAAAGCCTGCCCGCCGTCGATCCGCTGTCGATCCAGTGGGGGGCCGAGGGCGCCTTTGTCTGGTTGGTGCGCGAGGGCAAGGCGGCGCGGCTGCCGGTTCGCATCGTGCAGCGCAATTCCGATGCGGTGCTGATCCGGGCCGACCTGCTGCCCGGCGATCTGGTGGTGGTCGAAGGGGTGCAGGCCCTGCGCCCCGGCGTCGATGTGACGGTGGCCGGCGCCCCCGACCCCGCCCCCAAGACCTGAGGAGCCGCCATGTCCAGCCCCGATACTGGCCCCGAGTCCGGCCCCGAGTCCAGCCACGAAGCGCCGATTGACGAAGCCGCCCTTGCCGGATCGGGCACCGCGCTGTTCGTGCGCCGCCCGATCCTCGCCTTCGTGCTGAACGCCATGATCGTGCTGGCGGGGCTGGCGGCGCTTTCCGGCGCCGAAGTGCGCGAGCTGCCCGATGTCGATCGCCCCGTGGTCACCGTCAGCACCAGTTTTTCGGGTGCCGCGCCCGAAACCATCGACCGCGAGATCACGGCGGTGATCGAGGGGGCGGCAGGGCGGGTGGCGGGGGTCAAGGAGATTTCGTCCTCGTCGCGCTTCGGCAGCAGCCGGGTGACGGTGGAGTTCAGCGACAGCGTCGATCTGGACGTGGCCGCGACCGACATGCGCGACGCCATCGCGCGGATTGCCAACAGCCTGCCGGATGATGCCGACACCCCGCGCATCGTCAAGGCCGACGCCAATGCCGAAGCCGTGCTGCGCATTGCCATGACCTCGGCCACCCGTTCGTCGCAGGAACTGACGCTGCTGGTCGAGGATCTGGTCGAGGACCGGCTGCTGTCGGCCCCCGGCGTGGCCGACATCCAGATATTCGGTGACCGCGAGCAGGTGTTCCGCGTCGACATCGACCAGATGCAGCTTGCCAGCCGCGGCCTGACGCTGGCCGACCTGCGCAACAGCCTGCGCAACGTGGCCTTCGACGCCCCGGCCGGGGCGCTGAGTTCCGACCGCCAGAGCATTCTGGTCCGCACCACCGCCGCCGTCACCACCGCCGCGCAGTTCGAGGCGCTGGAGGTGGCGGCCAGCGTGCGGCTGGGCGACGTGGCGCAGGTGACGCTGGGGCCGGAACCGGGGGCGTCGATCCTGCGGGCCAACGGGCAGACCGGCATCGGGCTGGGCATCATCCGGCAGGCGCAGAGCAACACGCTGGACATCTCGGCCGCGGTCACGAAGATCGTGGCCGAGGTGCAGGCGATCCTGCCGCCCGACGTGCGGATCTTCATCACCAGCGACACCGCGACCTTCATCAACGGCGCAATTCACGAGGTGGAGATCGCGCTGGTGTTTTCGGTGCTGATCGTGACGGCGGTGATGTATCTGTTCCTGCGCGACGTGCGGGCGACGCTGATTCCGGCCATTGCCATGCCGGTGGCGCTGGTCGGCACGCTGGCCGCGATCTGGCTGGTGGGGTTCTCGATCAACATCCTGACGCTGCTGGCGCTGGTGCTGGCGACCGGGATGGTGGTCGATGATGCCATCGTGGTGCTGGAAAACATCGTGCGGCGGCGGTCGGAAGGCATGGGCGCGCGGGCGGCGGCGGTGCTGGGCACGCAGCAGGTGTTCTTTGCGGTGATCGCCACCACCACGACGCTGGCGGCGGTGTTCATTCCGCTGTCGTTCCTGCCGGGGCAGACGGGCGGGCTGTTCCGCGAGTTCGGCTTCACGCTGGCGATGGCGGTGCTCTTGTCGTCGATCACCGCGCTGACGCTGTGCCCGGTGCTGGCCAGCCGCCTGCTGCGCCCGGTGGATGTGGCGGCTCCGGCGCGCGGGCCGGTCACCTGGGTCGGCAACCGGCTGGCCCGGCTTTACGCGCGCACCCTGCACGCCGCGCTGGAGGCGCCGATGGTGGTGGTGGCGCTGGCGGTGCTGTTCGCGCTGACGGCGGGGATGCTGTTCACCACGCTGCGGCAGGAACTGACCCCGTCCGAGGACCGCGCGCTGGCGATGCTGAGCGTGCAGGCGCCGCAGGGCGTGGCGCTCGACTATACCGACGCCAAGATGCGCGAGATCGAGGCGCTGCTGGAACCGCTGCGCGCCTCGGGCGAGATTGCCAATGTCTTTGCCATCGCAGGGCAGGGCGGGTCGGACAATCGCGGCTTCATGGTGCTGAGCCTTGCCGACTGGGCCGACCGCAGCCGCAGCCAGCAGGAGATCGTGGCCGAGATCAACGAAAAGCTGCGCGGCGTGATCGGCATCCGGGCCTTTGCCATCCAGTCCAACTCGCTGGGCATCCGCGGTGCGGGGCAGGGGCTGAGCCTTGCGGTGGTGGGCGACGATTACGACGGGCTGGCCGAAAGCGCGCGGACGCTGGTGGCCGAGATGGAGAAGAACCCGGCCTTCGGTCAGGTGCGGCTGGGCTATGACACGACGCAGCCGCAGCTTTTCATCGAGGTGGACCGGGCGCGGGCCTCGGATCTTGGTGTGAACATCGACGGGCTGGGCGAGGCGTTGCAGGCGGTGCTGGACGGGCGCACCGTCGGCACGGTGTTCCTGGACGACAGCAGCTATGACATCAAGATGGTTTCGACCAGCGACCCGGTGAACGACCCCGGCGATCTGGAGCGGATCTTCGTGCAGGCCGGTGCCGGATCGGCCGCCGGGCCGCAGATGGTGCCGATTTCCACCTTCGTCACCCTGACAGAACGTGCGGTGGCCCCTGAACTGGGGCGCGAGGCGCAGATGCGCTCGGTTCCGGTCACCGCGGGTCTGACACCCGATCTGGCGCTGGGCGATGCACTGGTGCAGGTGCAGGCGCTGGCGGCCGACATCCTGCCGCCCGGCAGCCGCATCGTGCCGATGGCCGAGGCGGCGACGCTGGGGGAAACCTCGTCGGGCCTGCTGCTGACCTTCGGCTTTGCGATTCTGGTGGTGTTTCTGGTGCTGGCGGCGCAGTTCGAAAGCTTCGTGTCGGCGGTGATCGTGATGGCGACGGTGCCGCTGGGGCTGGCCTGCGCCGTGTTCGCGATGGTGATGACCGGGGGCAGCCTGAACGTCTATTCGCAGATCGGGCTGGTGCTGCTGGTGGGCATCATGGCCAAGAACGGGATTCTGATCGTCGAATTCGCCAACCAGTTGCGTGATGGCGGCGCGACGGTGCGGCAGGCGATCGAAAGCGCCTCGGTCATCCGGCTGCGGCCGGTGATGATGACGATGGTCGCAACCGTGCTGGGCGGGCTGCCGCTGGTGCTGGCCTTCGGTGCGGGGGCCGAGGCGCGGGCGGTGCTGGGCTGGATCATCGTCGGCGGTCTGGGGCTGGCGACGGTGGCTACGCTTTACCTGACGCCGGTGGCCTATCTGCTGCTGGCGGAGCTGTCGAAGCCCAAGGCCGAGGAGGCGGCGCTGCTGCACCGCGAACTGGGCGAGGCGGCGCGGGTGATGCGCGCGCAGACCCCCGCCGAATAGCGGCTTTACACCGCCGCCGCTTGCGCCTATCCGGGTCGGCCCTGCCTGCAACCCCGGAGCCCCGATGCAACCCTACTGCGGGATAGATTTCGGCACGTCGAATTCGACGCTGGCGCTGGCCGACGCGGCCGGCGCGCGGCTGGTGGCGCTGGAGGGCGATCACGTCACCCTGCCAAGCGCGGTGTTCTGGGAGGCCGATGGCGGCGCGCCGCAATTCGGGCGGGAGGCGATCCGGGCTTACGCCGAGGGCGACGACGGGCGGCTGATGCGCGGGCTGAAAAGCGCGCTGGGGTCTGCGCTGATCCACGAGAAAACCCGCGTCGGCAACCGCGCGCTGGCCTTCACCGAGATTCTGGGGCGGTTCTTCGGGCATCTGAAGGCGCGGCTCGACTCCGCGGCGGCGGGCGTCGATCAGGTGGTGCTGGGCCGCCCGGTGCATTTCGTCGAGGACGATGCGGCAGGCGACCGGGCGGCGCAGGATGTGCTGGAAGGCATCGCCCGGGCGCAGGGTTTCCGCACCGTGGCGTTTCAATACGAACCGATCGCGGCGGCGCTGCATTACGAACAGGGGGTGGCCGCCGAGGAACTGGTGCTGATTGTCGATATCGGCGGCGGCACGTCGGATTTTTCCATCGTGCGCGTCTCGCCCGACCGGGCACGGCGCGCTGACCGGACGGCCGACATTCTGGCCAATGACGGCATCCGGGTCGGCGGCACCGATTTCGACCGGCTGCTGAGCCTTGCCCGCGTCATGCCGCAACTGGGGTTCGGCACGCGGACGGCGGACGGCAAGGGGCTGATGCCGAAGCACTACTGGCTCGACCTTGCCACCTGGCACCGCATCAACGCGCTTTACACCCAGCGCAGCCTGTCGGACCTGAAGGCGTTGCGCCAGATTGCCGAAAAGCCGGTGGCGCTGGACCGGATGATCCGGGTGGTGGAAAAGCGTGCGGGTCATGCGCTGGCGATGGCGGTGGAGGCCGCGAAGATTGCGCTTTCGGATGCGGGCGAGGCGCGGATTGCGGTGGCGGACCTGACCGGCGGGGCGGACCTGCGCGCGACCCGTCAGGGTTTCGAGGCGGCGGTGGCCGTGCCGGTGGAGCGTATCGCAGCGACCCTGCGCGCCGTGCTGGCGCAGGCCGGGGTGCGGGCCGACCAGATCGGGACGGTGTTCATGACCGGCGGCTCCAGCAGCCTGCCGGTGCTGCATGGCGCGGTGGCGGCGGTGCTGCCGGGGGTGGCGGTTGCCACCGGCGACCTTCTGGGCAGCGTGGGCACCGGGCTTGCGCTCGATGCCCGCGCGAAGTTCGGGTAGGGTTTCGCGGCTTCGGTTCAGGCGTTACGCAGCCGTCGTTTCCATCGCGGGATAGTCGGTGTAGCCCTTGGCCCCGCCGCCATACATCGTCGTGGTGTCGAGCGCGTTCAGCGGCACATCGGCCTTCAGGCGCTCGGCCAGATCGGGGTTGGCGATGTAGGGCTTGCCGAATGCCACCATGTCGGCGCGGCCCTCGGCCACGGCGGCAAGCGCCATTTCACGGGTATAGCCGTTGTTGGCGATATAGACCCCGCTGAACCGGGCCCGCAGCGCGCCGATGTCATGCCCCGGCGCCAGATCGCGGCTGCCGCCGGTCTGGCCCTCGACCATGTGCAGGTAGGCCAGCCCCGCCGCGTTCACCAGATCGACGGCATGGCTGAACAGCGCCATCGGGTCGCTGTCGGAAACCCCGTTAGCCCCCGAGAACGGGCTGAGGCGGATGCCGACATGGCCCGCATCCCAGGCGGCGACGCTGGCGGCGATGACCTCGGCCAGCAGGCGGGCGCGGTTCTCGATGCTGCCGCCATAGGCGTCGGTGCGGGTGTTGGACCCGGCGTGCAGGAACTGGTCGATCAGGTAGCCGTTGGCGGCGTGGATCTCGACGCCGTCGAAACCGGCCTCGCGGGCGTTGCGCGTGGCCTGGGCATAATCGGCCACGATGCGGGCGATTTCAGCGGTTTCCAGCGCGCGGGGCAGCGAGGTCGCAAGGAACTGGGTGCCGTCGAAGGTCTTGGTCGCCGCGGCGATGGCCGAAGGCGCCACGGGTGCGCGGCCTTCGGGTTGCAGGCTGGTGTGCGACACCCGGCCGACATGCCAGAGCTGGATCACGATCTTGCCGCCCTTGGCGTGGACCGCGTCGGTCACCTTCTTCCAGCCCGCGATCTGCGCGGGGGAGTATATGCCCGGGGTCCAGGCATAGCCCTTGGCCTCGGGCGAGATCTGGGCGGCCTCGGTGATGATCAGCCCGGCACCGGCGCGCTGGCTGTAGTATTCGACATGCAGATCGGTCGGCGTGTCATCTTCCGGGTTGGCGCGGTTGCGGGTCAGCGGCGCCATGGCGACGCGGTTGGCAAGGTGCATCGCACCGACGGTGATCGGGGTGAACAGCGGCTGGGTTGACATGGGCAGTCCTTCGGTTTGAATCATTCGGGCGGTCTGCGGGGCAGACCGAGCGCTTGGATTTGACTTAAACCGTTTCGTCCAGATTGTAAGGCGCGGCACAGCTTCTGTGCATTGATGCACGGGGCTTCGGGGCGTTCTGTCCGGTCTCGGTCGGTTGGGACGGTCACGCGGGGGCGGCCAGCAGGCAAAGGCACGACGTGGCGCCTTGGTGGATGCGCAGGCCAAGGTCGGGCGCAAGGCCGAGGGCGGCGCGCAGGTCTTCGTCCAGCGCCAGCCGCAGGTCGTGCGGGCCGAAGGCGGTCAGGCGGGCGGCGTGGAACGGGATCACCCGGAGAAGCCGGGGGTGGATGGCCTTGTAGAGCGCCTCTTTGGCGGAAAAGACGGTGGTGACGAAGGCGGCGAAGGGCAGGCCGGGCGGGCAGTGGGCGGCGTCGCCGGGCGAGAGGATGTCGGGGGCGACCTCTTGCGCCACGTCGGGGGGCATCAGGGGTTCGAGGTCGATGCCGAGCAGGCTGTGGGTGCGGGTCGTGGCGGCCACGGCGATGGCGTGACCGGCGCTGTGGCTGATGCTGCCAAGAAACCCCGGCGGCCAGCGCGGGCTGCGGTCGGGGTTGACGGGCACGTCATCGGGCGTCGAGCAGCCGAGGTCGCGGAGCGCGAGCGCGGCGCAAAGGCGGCCTGCGAGGAACTCGGCGCGGCGCAGCGGCACGGCGGCGAGCACGCTGGGGGGCAGGGTAATGCCGGGTGCGGCGAGGGCATCGGCGGCCGTGAAGCGCCTTTGGTGGCAGGCGATGCCGGGCAGGCCGAAAGGGTCAGCCTTGGGCGAAGGCATCGCGCGGCAGGTCCGACAGGATCTCGGCGTGATCGGCCCGCAGGATCACGATTTCCTCAAGCCGCAGGCCGAAGCGGCCGGTCAGGTAGATGCCGGGCTCGATGGAAAACACCATGCCCTCCTCCAGCACGGTGTCGGCGGTGGCGGTGATGTAGGGGGCCTCGTGGATGTCGATGCCAAGGCCGTGGCCGGTGCGGTGCAGGAAACGGTCGCCATAGCCCGCCGCCGTGATCACATCGCGCGCGGCGGCATCGACGGTGCGGGCCGCCACGCCGGGGCGGGCGGCGGCGACGGCGGCAGCGACGGCCCGGTTGACGATGGCGTGAACCTCGGCAAAGCCTTCGGGGGCCGGGCCGAAATGGCCAACGCGGGTCATGTCGCTGGGATAGCCCTGCTTGCGCCCGCCGATGTCGATCAGCACGGCCATGCCGGGGGCCAGCCGCGTGTCGCCGGTCGCGTGATGCGGGAAGGCGCCGTTGCCGCCGAAACAGACGCTGAGAAACTCGGCCCGCGCGCCGTGGGCGGTGTAGACGGCGGCGATGGCGGCGGCCACCTCGGACTCGGTGATGCCGTCGCGCAGGGCGGCAAAACCGGCGCGCATCGCGGAGTCGTTCAGCACGGCGTTCATCTTAAGCAGATCATATTCGGCGGCATCCTTGCGGCTGCGGAGCCAGCCCACCGTGTCGCCCAGAAAGCCCCGCCGGGCGACGGGCAAAGCATCGAGCAGCAGCAGCGCGAAATCGGCGCGCATGGTTTCATCGAGCGCGACGGTGCAGGGTGTGCCTGCGGGCAGGGCGGCGGCCAGCAGGTCGGCCAGCGCCTGCACGGGGCCGACGTCATCGGTCCAGCAGAAGAACGGCAGGTCGGTGGCCGGGCGCTGGCTGTCGGCGTTCAGGGCAGGCATCAGGAAGCCCGCAAACCCCTGCGTCACGATCTGCATCACCGGGCGCTCGTCGCCATGCGGGGCAAGGCCCGAAAGCCAGACCATGTTCGAGGTCGGCCCCACCGCCACCAGATCGGTGCCGGTGTCGCGCATCCGGGCGCGCAGGCGGGTCAGGCGGTCGTGAAAGATCATGGCGGTCCTCAGCGGGCGGCGTTCGCGGCGCGGCGGCGTTCGACCCGGGCGCGGATGCTGGCGACATCCGATTGCGGCGTGGCGGCGAACAGGGTGCGGGTATAGGCGTGCTGCGGGTCGGTGAACACGGCGTCACGCGTGCCCGCCTCGACCACCTCGCCCATATACATCACCATCACCTCGTCGGCGATGTAGCGCACCACCGACAGGTCGTGGCTGATGAAGACATAGGTCAGGTCGAACTCGTCCTGAAGATCGGCCAGCAGGTTGAGCACCTGCGCCTGCACCGACAGGTCAAGCGCCGAAACGGGTTCATCCAGCACCAGCAGTTTCGGGTTGACCATCAGCGCGCGGGCGATGGCCAGCCGTTGGCGCTGGCCGCCGGAAAACATGTGCGGGTAGCGGTTGAAATGTTCGGGCAGCAGGTTGACCTTGGCCAGCATCTGCATCGACAGATCGCGCCGTTCGGCAGGCGTGTGGTCGGTGTTCAGCATCAGCTGTTCCATCAGCATGTCACCGACCTTCTGGCGCGGGTTCAGCGAGCCGTAGGGGTTCTGGAACACGATCTGCACCTTGCGCCGCACCTCGCGCGGCAGCGAGCCCTTGCCGATCGCGATGGCCTGCCCGTCGAGCAGCAACTCGCCGCTGGTGGCCGGGTCGATCAGGGTGATGATGCGGGCGAGGGTGGACTTGCCGCAGCCGCTTTCACCGACGATGGCAAGCGTCTTGCCGCGCGCGACCGAGAAGCTGACGCCCTTCAGCGCGCGCACCGTCTTTGCCCGGCCGAACAGGCCGCCGCCGCTTGCATAGTCGCGGGTGATGTTGCGGCCTTCCAGAACCGGGGTCATCGGGCGGCCCCGGCCTGCGCGGCCCCGGCCTTCTTATCCCCCGCCTTCGTATCCCCGGCCTGCGCATCAAGGTCGCGCATGAAATCGGCCACGGTGGGCAGGCGGTCGCCCTTGGCATTCTCGGGCAGGGCCGAGAGCAGGGCGCGGGTGTAGGGGTTCTGCGGCGACTCGAACAGGTCGAGCACGGCGGCTTCTTCCATCTTGCGGCCCTTGTATTGCACCACCACCCGGTCGGCGGTTTCAGCCACTACGCCCATGTCGTGCGTGATCATGATCAGCGCCATGCCGAAGCGTTCCTGCAGGTTCATCAGCAGGTCGAGGATCTGCTTCTGGATCGTCACGTCAAGCGCGGTGGTCGGCTCGTCGGCGATCAGCAGCTTGGGGTTGCAGGCGATGGCGATGGCGATCATCACGCGCTGGCACTGGCCGCCCGACATCTGGTGCGGGAAGGAGGCAAGCCGCGACTCGGGGTCGGGGATGCCGACCGCCTTGAACAGTTCGACCGCGCGCGCCCGGCGTTCGGCGCGGCCCATGTTCATGTGGATGCGCAGCACTTCCTCAAGCTGGAAGCCGACGGTGAAGCAGGGGTTCAGGCTGGCCATCGGTTCCTGGAAGATCATCGAGATTTCGCGGCCGATGATGCTGCGTTTCTCGGCCGCGGGCATGGTCAGCAGGTCGCGGCCGTCGAAGGTCATCGCATCGGCGGTGACGGTGGCGGTGGCGGGCAGCAGGCCCATGGTCGCCAGCATCGCCACCGACTTGCCCGAGCCGCTTTCGCCCACGATCGCCAGCACCTCGCGCGACGAGACGTTCAGGTCGATGCCGTCCACCGCGCGGAACGGGCCGCCAGAGGTGTCGAAGGTGACGCAGAGGTTGCGGATTTCCAGAAGGGCCATGTCAGCTCCGCTTCAGCTTGGGGTCGAGCGCGTCGCGCAACCCGTCGCCCACCAGGTTGATCGCCAGCACGGTGATCAGGATGGCAAGGCCGGGGAAGGTGACGACCCACCAGGCGCGCAGGATGAACTCGCGCGCCTCGGCCAGCATGGTGCCCCATTCCGGCGTGGGGGGCTGCGCGCCCATCCCGAGGAAACCCAGGGCTGCCGCGTCGAGGATCGCGCTGGAGAACGACAGGGTGCCCTGCACGATCAACGGGGCAAGGCAGTTGGGCAGGATGGTGCGGAACATCAGCCGCAACCGGCCCGCCCCCGCCACCCGCGCCGCCATGACATATTCGCGGCCAAGCTCGCCCATCACCGAGGCGCGCGTCAGCCGGGCGAAATGCGGCTGCAACACCAGCGCGATGGCGATCATCGCGTTGGTCAGGCCGGGGCCGAGGATGGCCACCAGCACCAGCGCCAGCAGAAGCGACGGGAAGGCGAGGATCACGTCCATCACCCGCATGATGACGGTATCGACCCAGCCGCCGAAGAACCCGGCCACCAGCCCGATCACGATGCCGCCGGTCAGGGCGATGGTGACCACCACCAGCCCGATGAACAGCGAGAAGCGCGCGCCGTAGATCAGCCGGGACAGCATGTCCCGCCCGATGGCATCGGTGCCAAGCAGGTATTCCACCCGCCCGCCTTCGGCCCAGAACGGCGGCAGCAGCAGCGCGTCGCGGGCCTGCAGCGTCGGGTTGTGCGGTGCGATCAGCGGGGCGGCCAGCGCCACCAGCACCAAGAGGCCGAACACCCACAGGCCGATCACCGCGCCGCGGTTCTCGCTGAAATAGTGCCAGAACTCCGACAGGGCGGAGGGCGGCTTCGGGGCGGTGATTTCGGTTGTGTCGGTCATCGCGCCCTCACTTGTGCCGGATGCGGGGGTTGATCACCCCGTAAAGCAGATCGACCGTCAGGTTCACCAGCATCACGATGGCCGCGATCAGCAGAAGGCCGCCCTGCACCGCCGGATAATCGCGCCGCGAGATCGAGTCGACCATCGCCTTGCCGATGCCGGGCCAGGAAAAGACCGTCTCGGTCAGGATCGCCCCGGCCATCAGCACGCCCACTTGCAGGCCGATGGTGGTGATCACCGGGATCAGCGCGTTGCGCAGCGCGTGGACGGTGACGACGCGGAACGGGCTGAGGCCCTTGGCGCGGGCGGTGCGGACGTAGTCTTCGCTCAGCACCTCAAGCATGGCCGAACGCGACTGGCGCGCGATCACCGCCATGGGAATCGTGGCAAGCACGATCGTGGGCAGGATCAGGTGTGAAAGCGCCGAACGGAAGGCACCCGACTGGCCCGAAAGCAGGCTGTCGATCAGCATGAAGCCGGTCACGTCGGGGAAATAATACATCAGCGAGATGCGCCCCGAGACCGGGGTCCAGCCGAGGATGCCGGAAAACAGGATGATCAGCAGCAGCCCCCACCAGAAGATCGGCATCGAATAGCCGACAAGGGCGGTGCCCATGCTGATCTGGTCGAACCACGAGCCGCGCTTGATCGCGGCCAGGATGCCCAGCGGAATGCCGACGCAGGTGGCGAGGATGATGGCGCAGAGGCCAAGCTCCATCGTGGCGGGAAACAGCGCCATGAATTCGCCCAGCACCGGCTTCTTGGTCACCAGCGAGGTGCCGAAGTCGCCCTGGAACAGGTTGCCGAGGTAGATCAGGTATTGCTGCCAGATCGGCTTGTCGAAGCCGAGCTGCGCCAGCAGGATTTCGTAGCGTTCCGCGGTAAGGCCGCGCTCGCCCGCCATCAGCAGCACCGGGTCGCCGGGCAGCACCCGCACGAACCCGAAGGCGACGATGGTGATCCCGAGGAAGGTCGGGATCAGGTAGGCCAGTTTGCCCAGGATGAACTTCAGCATCCGCCGGTCCCCAAAAGCAGACGCGCCGGAACCCCCGGCGCGTCGGTGTTGCGGTGGTGATCCTGTTGCAGGGTCACGCCGCTGTTGCAATCGTGATCCTTTGACAGGATCACGACGTTTCCCGATCGTGATCCTTCAACAGGATCACGACGCTTCCCGATCGTGATCCTTCAACAGGATCACGACGTTTCCCGATCGTGATCCTTCAACAGGATCACGACGCTTCCTGATCGTGATCCTTTGACAGGATCACTCTGCGATGTCCACCGTGTCGAACTGGTGGCTGCCCAGCGGGCTCATGACATAGCCCGTGACCTTTTTCGACATCGGCATGAACACGGTCGAATGGCCCAGCGTCGCCCAGGGTGCCTTGTCCTTGAACACGACCTGCGCCTCTTCATAGAGCTTGGTGCGTTCGGCGGTGTCGGCGGTGACCTTGGCCTTCTGGATCAGCGCGTCGAAGTCCGCATCGCACCATTGCGCCCGGTTCGCCCCGCCATCGGTCGCGGCAGAACAGCCCAGCAGCACGCCCATGAAGTTGTCCGGGTCGCCATTGTCGCCGGTCCAGCCCAGGATCACCGCGCCGTCACGGTTCTTTTCCGACGACTTGGCAAGATATTCGCCCCATTCGTAAGTCACGATTTCCACCGTGACGCCGATCTTGGAGAAGTCTTCCTGGATCAGCTCGGCGGTGCGGCGGGCGTTGGGCATGTAGGGGCGCTGCACCGGCATCGCCCAGACCTTCATGCTGAGGCCCGACACGCCGGCCGCATCGAGCATCGCCTTGGCGGCATCGGGATCATAGGCGTCGTCGGTCACGGCGTCGTTGTAGCTCCACATCGTCGGCGGGATCGGGTTCTTGGCCAGCTGGCCCGAGCCCTGATACACGGCGTCGATGATCGCCTGCTTGTTGATCGCCATGTTCAGTGCCTTGCGCACATCGGCGTTGTCGAACGGCGCGACCGTGGTGTTGTAGGCAAGGTAGGCCACGTTCAGACCCGCCTGTTCCATCACGGTCAGGTTCTCGTCTGCCTTCAGCCCGTCGATGTCGGCGGGCGACGGATAGGGCATCACATGGCATTCGCCGGCCTTCAGCTTCTGCACGCGCACCGCCGGGTCGGTGGTGATGGCAAACACCAGATCGTCGATCGCGGGCTTGCCGGCCCAGTAGTCGGCGTTGGCCTTGTAGCGGATCACCGCGTCCTTCTGGTAGGCAACGAACTGGAACGGGCCGGTGCCGACCGGGATCTGGTTCAGATCGGCCTTGCGGTCGGCCGCCAGCAGCGTCTCGGCATATTCGGCCGAAAGGATCGAGGCGAAATCCATCCCGAGGTTGGCGATGAACGGCGCTTCGGGGCGGGTCAGCTTGAACTTGACGGTGTAGTCGTCAACCTTCTCGATGTCGGCGATGACGGTCGCCATCTCCATCCCGGAATAGTATTCGTAGGTGATGCCCGGGATATACTGGTTCCACGGATCGTCGGTCTTGCCCTGACGGTTGAACGAGAAGATCACGTCATCGGCGTTGAAGTCACGGGTGGGCGTGAAGCCTTCGACCGTGTGGAACTTGACGCCCTGACGCAGCTTGAAGGTGTATTCCAGCCCGTCTTCCGAGACTTCCCAGCTTTCGGCCAGGCCCGGAACGGCGGTGGTGGTGCCCTTCTCGAACTCGACCAGGCGGTTGTAGACCGGGCGCGACGAGGCGTCGAAGGTGGTGCCGGCCGTATAGGGTGCGGGGTCGAACCCTTCGGGCGACCCTTCCGAGCAATAGACCAGCGTCTTGGCCGAGGCCGCGCCGGATGCCAGAACCAGCGCCATCGCCGTGGCGGCGTAGAACTTCGCGTTGAACATGAAACATACTCCCTGAGAGCTTTTTGTGCGGCTTGCCGCACCTCGCGGCATAGAAGGGAACATCGCGGTCAAGCGCAAGAAGATTATGTGACAGCGGCGCCGGGCGGCCGGGCGGCAGGCAGTGGCCGGTGCCGGGGCGGAGTAGGGTTGAAAGTGCTGTAAAAATCTCTTGTTTACAATCATCAAGGCGGCGAAGTTTGCGCGGCGGCGGCTTTGGGCCGCGGCTGCGGCCGACGGGCCGGGCGGGTGCGGCAGGCGGCGGGGGCGTTTCGTGCATCTGCCTGCCCGGCCTGGCGGAATGCCGGGTTTTCGGGCGATTTTCGGCACTCTCGCGGCGCATGGCGGCATTGCGCGGCCCAGCCTTGGCGCCGGATCCGGCCCGGCCCGGATGCGACATTTTTTTCCGCGGACCCGCTGCCCTGACGCTGCGGCGGGCCGGAATCGTCCCGCCGGGCTGCGGTTGCCAGGTGCGGCGCGAATTGCATTGCATCTTCGCGGTGCAACCCTTGGTAATGCCGGGGAAGTTCGATATATTCCCCGAAAGGGGTGGTGGGGCCGGAAAAAGGAAACTGACGGGTGAGCGTCGAGCGGATCGTGATCGAGCTGTTGAACGACGTGCTGCGCTGCGCGGCCGCCGATGCCGATGCCATGATCGGACGCGCCCTGTCGCGGCTGGGGCAGGCCTGCGGGTTCGAGCGCACCTACCTGTTCGTGCTGCGCCCGGACGGGCGGCTTGACAACACGCACGAATGGGTCGCCCCCGGAATAGCGCCGATGCGCGACCGCCTGCAGGGGATTTCCCGCGACATCATCGCGCCGTGGCTGCCCGACTTCGAGGCCGACCGCGCGGTGTTCGTGCCCAGCGTCGCGGACCTGCCGCCCGACCATCCCGCACGGGGCGAACTGGATTTCCAGGGGGGGCAGTCGCTGCTGCTGGTGCCGCTGCTGGAAGGCGGGCGGTTTGCCGGCTTCATCGGCTATGACACGGTGCGGACCCTGCGTGTCCCGCTGCACGAGGAGGCGTTTCTGCTGCGCTCCGTCGCCAACGGCATCGCGGCCATGATGCAGCGCCACGCCGCCGATGCCGCCGCCGGGGCCGCCCGCCTGGCGCTGGAGGATCAGCGCAACCGGATGCGCGCCACGCTGTCGGCGATACCCGACCTGATTCTGGAAAGCGACACCGACGGGCGCTTCGTCGCCTGGCACACCAGCCGCCCCGAGGCGCTGGCGACGCGGCCGGAGGTGTTCATGGGGCTGACGATGGAGCAGGTTCTGCCGCCCGACGTTGCTGCGGTCGGACGGCAGGCGATGGCGGATGTCGATCGCGGCGCCCCGGCGCAGGGCTACCGCTATGCCATGACCCTGCCCGACGGGGAAAGGTGGTACGAGCTTTCGGCCGCCCGCCGCGCCCCCACCGACGGGCGGGGGGCGCACGGCTATGTCTTTGCGGTGCGCGACATCACCGAGCGCGCCGAGGCCGACGCGCTGCTGCGCTACCGCGAGACGCTGCTGGGCGGGCTGTTCGACCTGTCGCCGATCGGCATCATGCTGAACGATCTGGCGACCGGGACGTTTCTGGACGTGAACGCGGCCTTTCTGGCGGCGGGCGGGCATGACCGAGACGAGATTCTGGGCCAGACCTACACCCAGCTGATCCCGCCGGAAATCCGGCCGCTGGTCGCGCTGGCGCTGGAGGAACTGGCGGCTACCGGACGCTATGGCCCGATGGAGAAGGAATACCTGCGCCGCGACGGCAGCCGCTATCCGGTTGTGGTGCGCGGGTTTCTGGTCAAGGACCCGACCGGGCGCAGCCTGATCTGGAGCTTTGTCGAGGACGTGACGCAGACCCGCCACCAGATCGCGACGATCGAGGCGCAGCGGCAGGAGGCGCTGGATGCCCGCACCCATCTGGTGACGGCGATGGACGCGCTGCCCGACGGTTTCGTGCTGTTCGATGCCGAAGACCGGCTGGTGCTGTGCAATGACCGCTACCGCCAGATCTACCCCAGGATGGCGGGCATCCTGGTGCCCGGCACCACGTTCGAGACCATCCTGCGCCATGGTATCGGGCAGGGCCACTATGCCGCCGCCTTTGGCCGCGAGGCGGAGTTCCTGGCCGAGACGCTGGCCGTCCGCAGCCAGCCGGAATGGTCGGGGCTGCTTGAACTGGCGGACGGGCGGCTGATCTGGGTGATCGAGCGGTCCACCCCGAGCGGTGGCCGCGTCGGGCTGCGGGTCGACATGACCGCGCGGCGCGACAACGAACGCCGGCTGGCCAACGTGATCGAGGGGGCGCAGGTCGGCACCTGGGAATGGGATCTGACCACCGACGAGAACAGCGTCAACGACCGCTGGGCGACGATGCTGGGCTATGAGCCGGCCGACCTCGTGCCGACCTCCATCGAGACCTGGCACGCGCTGGTGCATCCCGACGACCGGCCGGTGGTCGCGGCGACGCTGGCGCAGGTGTTCTCGCGCGAGATCGAGCAGTTCGAATACCTGCTGCGGATGCGCCATGCCGACGGGCACTGGGTCTGGATCCAGTCGCGCGGGCGGGTGCTGCGCTGGGGGCCGGGCGGCGCGCCGCTGCTGATGGCGGGGGTGCATATCGACGTGTCGGCGCTGAAGGCCGCCGAGCAGCGGGTGGCGCAGATCATCGACGGGGCGCAGGTCGCAACCTGGACGCTGGATGCCGAAACCGGGGTCAACACCATCGACGACCGCTGGGCCGCGATGCTGGGCCGGCCGCGGGCATCGCTGGAACCGATGACCGTGCAGACCTGGCGCCGCCTGCTGCATCCCGATGACCTGTCGGTGATGGAAGCCACCGAGGCCGCCAATTTCGCCGCCGGGCGCGACCGGTTCGAGTATGAGCTGCGGCTGCGCCACGCCCATGGCCACTGGGTCTGGATCCTGTCGCGCGGCAGCGTCACCGCGCGCGATTCCGCAGGCGCGCCGCGCGTGCTTTCCGGGGTGCATATCGACATCACTGCCCGCAAGGACCTTGAATTCGCGCTGCAGCGCGAGCGCGACACGCTGGCGCGGCTGATGGAAACCTCGGCCTCGGGGATCATCGCGATGGACGCGCAGGGCCGGATGGTGTTTGCCAACAAGGAGGCCGAGGCCGTGCTGGGCCGCAGCCAGCGCGAGATCGAGGGGCGGCCCTACGACGACCCGCTGTGGGATGCGTCGGATCTGGCGGGGCGGCCGCTGGCGGGGCGCGACCTGCCCTTCGCCCGCGCCATGGCCGAGCGCACCACCCTGCGCGACCTGCGCTTCAGCATCGCCTGGCCCGACGGGACGCGCCGCATCCTGTCGGTCAACGCGGCACCGCTGTCGGCGCCCGGCATGTCGGCGTCGGTGGTCTGCTCGGTGACCGACATCACCGACCGGCTGGCCGCCGAGGCGACGTTGCAGGCCGCGCTGGAGCGGGCCGAGGAAGGAAACCGCGCCAAGTCGGAATTCCTGGCGACCATGAGCCACGAGATCCGCACCCCGCTGAACGGCGTGCTGGGCATGGCCGAAGTGCTGGGCCATACGGAACTGGCGCCCGGCCAGCGCGAGATGCTGGACACCATCCGGCAATCGGGAGAGCTCTTGCTGGTGATCATCAACGACATCCTCGATCTGGCGAAGATCGAAGCCGGGCGGATGCAGATCGAGAACCGCCCCTTCATCCCGGCCGCGCTGGCCGCGCGGGTCGAAAGCCTGCACGCCCCGGCGGCGCGGGCGCGGGGCATCGGACTGGTGGTGATGTCGGACAGCGGGGCCGGGCTGCACCGGCGCGGCGATGCCAACCGGCTGTTGCAGATCCTGCACAATCTGGTCGGCAACGCGATCAAGTTCACCCCCAGCGGCGAGGTGCGGCTGCTGCTGTCGGCCCGGCACGATGGGCCCCTCGTGCTGGAGATCAGCGATACCGGCATCGGCATGGACGAGGCCCAGCTTGGCCGGGTGTTCGACGAGTTCACGCAGGCCGACGGCTCGATCACCCGGCGCTTCGGCGGCACCGGGCTTGGCCTGCCGATCGTGCGGCGGCTGGTGCGGCTGATGGGGGGCGAGATCACGCTGGACAGCACGCCGGGGCGGGGCACGCGGGTCCGCGTCCACCTGCCGCTGCCGCTGGACGACCGGCCGGGCGACGCCGCGCCCGAGGCGCCCGACGCCGCAAGAACCGACGCCGCAAGAACCGACGCCGCAAGAGCCGACGCTGTTCGACCAGCCGTGCGGCCCGATGCCGTGCGGCCCGATGCCGTGCGGCCCGACGCCGTGCGGTCCGGGGGCGAACCCGCATTGGCGGCAGACAAGCGCCGTGCCAGGGGGGCAGATGCCCGGCCTGCCGTGCCCCCCGAGGCTCCGCCTGCCGTGCGCGCTGAGGCTCCGTCGGCCGTGCCCTCCGATGCCCCGCCGACCGCTCGCGCCGAGGCTCCGCCGACCGCAGGCCCCGAGGCCCCCCCGCGCCCCGACGCCCCGCGCCCCGACATCCCGCCTGTGGCGGCCATGGTGCCGAAGGCCGCGCCGCGCCCCTTGCCTTCGGTCGGTGCGCTGCCCGACGTGTCGCATCTGCGCGCGCTGGTGGCCGAGGACAATGCCACCAACCGCTTCATCCTGAAGTCGATGCTGGCCGCTTTGGGTGTGGCGCACACCATGGTTTGCGACGGCGAGGAGGCGGTGCGGGCCTGGCTGCCGGGGCTGTTCGACGTCTTGCTGTTCGACATCTCCATGCCCGGGCGCGATGGCGTGTCTGCCTACGCCGACATCCGCGAGAAGGCGGCGCTGGCCGGGGCGGGCGTGCCACCGGCGCTGGCCGTCACCGCCAATGCCATGACCCAGCATGTCGCGGAATACCATGCCGCGGGCTTTGCCGCCTGCGTCGCCAAGCCGGTGCGGATGGATGATCTGGCCCACGCCATGGCCGCCGCCTGCGCCCCAGCGCCGGCCGACCGCTGACGCGGTGCCGCGGCAATCCGCTGCGCGGACAGGCGCTTGGCCGCCTTCGGCACCGCCGAACGGGGCCCCTGGCGTATCAATCATGCATCTGTCGCCGCAATTTTTGCGCCTTGGCGCGCCGCATGACCGGCCCGTGTTGCCCGGCGCCCGGTTCTGTGGCAAGACCTAGTGAACCCGAACTAGACCGATGAGTTCAGACATGACCGACTTCGACTTACGCCGCACGATGATGGTCGATACCCAGGTCCGCCCGTCGGATGTGACCAAGTTTCCGATCATCGCCGCGATGCTGGCCGTCCCGCGCGAGGTCTATGTGCCGCCCCAGAAGCGCGAGGCGGCCTACATGGGCGAAAACCTGGTGATCGGGGCAGGGCGGGTGCTGGTGGAACCGCGCACCCTGGCCAAGATGCTGGACACGCTCGACATCCAACCGGTGGAAACCGTGCTCGACCTGGGTTGCGGGCTTGGCTATTCCACTGCGGTGATCGCCCGGCTGGCCGAAGCGGTGATCGCGGTCGAGGAGGACGCGGGGCTGGCCGACGAGGCGCAGCGCACCCTGTCGGCCGAGGGGGTGGACAATGCCGCCGTGCTGCAGGGTGCCCTGGCGCACGGCGCGCCGAAACAGGCGCCTTACGATGTGATCACGGTGCAGGGCGGGGTCGAGATCGTGCCCGATGCACTGCTGGCGCAACTGCGGGAAGGCGGCCGCATCGGCTGTCTGTTCATGATGGGCGCGCTGGGCGAGGTGCGGATCGGCTACAAGATCGACGGGTCCGTGACCTGGCGGTTTGCCTTCAATGCGACGGCCCCGGTCCTGCCGGGATTCGCCGCACCGAGAAAATTCACCCTGTGACCCCGGCAGACCATACAGCCGGGCGGAAGAAGGAACGGACCATGCGCGGTATCAGGGGATACATGACGGCGGCGCTCGCCGCGGTGGCGCTGATGGCGGCACCTGCGCTGCGGGCGGAAACGCTGACCGATGCGCTGATCGCGGCCTATCGCAACAGCAACCTGCTGGACCAGAACCGCGCCCTGCTGCGCGCCACCGACGAGGATCTGGCGGTGGCGGTGTCGAACCTGCGGCCGGTTATCGATTTCACCGCACGGTCCACCTATACTTATGCCGAAGGGCAGAACCTGTTGGGTGCCGCGACGGTGTCCGAGACGCTGAGCACGGTGTTCGTCCTGGCGGCCGAGCTGATGCTTTATGACTACGGTCGCAGGGCGCTGGCGGTATCTTCGGCCAAGGAATCCGTTCTGGCGACGCGCGAGGCGCTGATCGACCTGGAACAGCGCGTGCTGCTGGCTGCGGTCGATGCCTATGTGCGGGTGCGGCTGAACGAGGAAATCGTCCTGCTGCGCCAGAGCAACGTCCGGGTGATCACCCAGGAGCAGCGCGCCGCCGAGGACCGTTTCGAGGTGGGCGAGGTCACGCGCACCGATGTGGCCATCGCGGAATCGCGGCTGGCATCGGCGCGCGCCAATCTGGCCGAGGCCCAGGGCAATCTTGCGCTGGCCCGCGAAAGCTACAAGGTGGCGACCGGGGCCTATCCGGGCCGTCTGGCCCCTCCGCCCGCCGCGCCGCGCCGCGCCGCCTCGCTGGAGGATGCCCGGGTTGTGGCCCGCCGCGGCCATCCGGCCATCCGGCAGGCGCAGCGCGAGGTCACGATTTCCGACCTGAGCGTGCAGATTGCCGCCGCCAACATGGGGCCGACCCTCAGCGCGCGTGCCCAGCTCTCGACCGACGACAACGGCGAGGACACGAGATCGCTGGGGCTGACCTACAACCAGACGATCTATGCCGGGGGCAGGCTGTCGGCCCTGTATCGCCGGGCACTGGCCGGGCGCGACTCGTCGCGGGCCAACCTGTTGCAGACCGTGCTGCTGATCGAACAGTCAATCGGCAACGCCTGGGCCAACCTGTCGGTCGCAGGCGCCAGCATCGAGGCGACCGACCGCCAGATCCGCGCGGCGCAAACCGCCTATGACGGCGTTCGCGAGGAGGCGGCGCTGGGCGCGCGCACCACGCTCGACGTGCTGAACGCCGAGCAGGAACTGCTGGACGCCAAGGCCTCGCGCCTGTCGGCCGAGGCGACGCGCTACATCGCGGTCTATACCCTGCTGCAGTCGATGGGCCTGCTGACGGTCGACCATCTGCGGCTTGGCATCCCGACCTATGACCCTGCGGCCTATTACAATGCGGTCAGGAATGCCCCGGCCACGTCGAGTCAGGGCAAGAGTCTGGACCGGGTGATGAAATCCATCGGTCGCAACTGACACAGGCGGACAAATCGTTAACCGGGTCTGCGTCCTTTTGTTGTAACGGTCATACGGGCGGACTAGGCTTTTTCATCTGTCCGCATGTCCGGGAATCCCATGTCTGAACCCATGACCACCCATGATATCGAGGATGTCCTGTCCTCCATCCGCCGTCTGGTGTCGGAGGATCTGCGCCCCGCGCCCCGCCCGGCGCCCCAGGCGGATGGGGCGGACAAGTTGATCCTGACTCCGGCGCTGCGCGTGGTGGCCCGGGAAGAGCCTGCGCCCGGCGCGGTGGGGGGGCAGGGCGGCGACAAGGATGCGGCCTGCCCCTGGCCCGCTGCGGGCGCGCAGGACAGGGCGGTTCCGGCGCCGGAGCCATCTGCCGAACCCGAGATCGCCGCAGACTGGATGCCCGAGGCAGAAGACGATCCGTCCGACGACATGCCCGAAGCCGGGAGCGACCTGCAAAGCCTGCTCGACGGGCTGACCGGCCGCACCCCGCCCGAGGCGGAAACCGACCCCGACGCCCCGACCGGCACGCTGGGTGCGGCGGTGGCGGCGATGGGGGCCGCCGTCAGCGACCGGAACGAGGATTGGGAGGCCGAAGCCGCTGCACCTCCGGATCACTTCGATATCCGGGCGCCCGAGCCTGCCGATGCGGCAAGGGCCGGGGCTGTCGAGGATGCCGAGGTGATTGGCGAAACCCCGGCCCGGGTGCCGGAACCCGACCGGGGCACGGCAGCCGTGGCCGAGGACGGCCTCGGCGCGCCGGAACCCGACTGGGCCGCAAGGGTGCGGGCCACCCAGGCCCGTGCCGATCAGGCCGAGGCCGAGGCGGTAGCCGAGATCCTGGGGGCCGAGGCGGCCGCGCAACCGCAACCGGCCGAGACGGTGGGGGTTTTCGACGAGGAAGACCCGGTGCTGGACGAGGAGATGCTGCGCGATCTGGTGCGCGACATCATCCGCGAGGAATTGCAGGGCGCCCTGGGCGAACGGATCACCCGCAATGTACGCAAGCTGGTGCGGGCCGAAATCAACCGCTCGCTGGCAAGCCGCGACTTCGACTGAGAGGCCGCCGCGGCCGACAATGAAAAGCGCGCGCCGCGAGGCGCGCGATCTGCATTTCCGGGCCCGTCGGCAGGAAGATCAGGCGGCTTCCGCCTGATCGTGTTCTGCCGCGTGGCGACGTTCGCTTTCCTCGCGCGACAGCGCGACCGAGGTCCGCACGCCCTTGCTGACGAATTCCATCAGCCCCTTGACCACCCGTTCGTTGGGGTCGATGCCGGCGCAGGACAGCACTTCGCGACCGTCGCGCGACCGTGCCCAGCGGGCGATCTGCTCGGGGCCGTTGCCATACTTCTTGTCGTCCGCGATGGCATCATCGAGGGCAGCCAGAACAACCGCCGCAAAAAGTTTGCGCGCGCGCTGCCCTTGTTCGTAGTTGAAGGCGGTCCCATCAACGAAATCGACCATCTCTTCGTCCTTTATTCTTGCTCTTGTCTTTTTTGCGTCTGGCGAACCTAGCGAGTTGGAGACGATTCGGGGCTTCCACTTTGGAATGACTGTCATGCGTGGCGTGCATGGCTCATCCCGGTGGACCACAGCATCTAGTCGTCTTGCCAGCGGTTCAATGCACATATATAGGGACACGATCCCTTTCTTCAACCTTTTGACAAGGTTTTGTCCAAAATGCCCAAGATCAACGGCAACGAAATCCGCCCCGGCAACATCCTGGAGCATGACAACGGTCTGTGGGCTGCGGTCAAGGTGAACCATATCAAGCCCGGCAAGGGCGGGGCTTTCGCTCAGGTTGAACTGAAAAACCTGCGTGATGGCCGCAAGTTGAACGAACGCTTCCGTTCTGAAGACAAGGTCGAACAGGTCCAGCTGGAGATGAAGGACCAGCAGTTCCTTTATGAAACCGACGGCCGCCTGGTGTTCATGGACAACACCTCCTACGAGCAGATCGAGATCGACGCCGAGCTGCTGGGCGACCGCCGCCCGTTCCTGCAGGACGGCATGATGGCCTCGGTACAGTATTTCGGGGACGAGGCGCTGGCCGTGTCGCTGCCGCAGAAGGTGGTCTGCAAGATCGTCGAGACCGAGCCGGTGCAGAAGGGCCAGACCGCGGCCAACAGTTACAAGCCCGCCATCCTCGACAATGGCGTGCGGATCATGGTGCCGCCCTTTGTCGGGGTGGACGAGATGATCGTGGTCCATACCGAACTGATGGAATATTCGGAACGCGCCTGACGCGGTCGGGCCGCGCCGCGAATTTTCTACGAAAATTCTGATTTTTCGTAGAAAAATCGCAGGCGGTGCGGGGCGTTTCAGGCCAGCCGCAGCCGCGCGGGCCCGGCCTGCATCTCGCCCTCCGCCTGATCGAAGCGCAGGTGCGCGAGGCCGAAGCCGCCCGACCGGGTGAAAAGCCGCCCCACCACCTTGGCCCCCGCCGTGATCTCGGTGCCCACCGGGGCCGAACCATCGACCGCCACGCGGGCAAGCCCCTTGCGCAGTTCGGTCTTGTGCTTCATCCGCGCCGTGACCTCCTGCCCGACATAGCAGCCCTTGCGGAAATCGACGCCGTGCAGCCGCTCGAACCCGGCTTCAAGGATGAAGGTGTCATCGGGGATCAGTTCGATCCCGGTTTCGGGAATGATCTCTGCCACCCGGATCGAATCCCAGTCGATCGCCGCGTCGCCGCCCGCCGCCCCGTAGTGCCGCCAGCCGAGGGCAGGGTGGCGCGGGTCGGGCATCGCCCCTTCCGGCGCGGCCCCGAGGCCGCGCGTCACCGTCAGGTCTGCGGGCGTCCAGCGCACATCGGCGCGCAGCCGGTACATCGTCAGGCGGCGCAGCGTGGCGTCGGCCAGCGTCTCGGGCAGATCGAGCAGCAGCGCCGCGCCGGTTGCCACCACGAAGAAATCGGCCAGATACTTGCCTTGCGGCGTCAGCAGCGCCGCCCAGACGATCCCCGGCCCGCGCCCCAGCGGCAGCACGTCGTTGCTGACGAGGCCTTGCAGGAAGGGCAGGGCATCGCCACCCTCCAGCGCCACAACCCGCCGCCCCGTGACCGTTTCACCCTGCATCGTCACGTCTCCTGCAAATCACATCTGGATATGGGGCGGCGTGCGCCCGGTGCCAGCCCTCAGCCCTGAAACTGCAACCGGCAGAGGTCGGCGTAAAGCCCGCCACGGGCGATCAGTTCGTCATGCGTGCCCTGATCGACGACCACGCCATGATCCATCACCACGATGCGGTCGGCCTCGCGCACTGTCGCCAGCCGGTGGGCGATCACCAGCGTGGTGCGCCCGCGGCCAAGGCTTGCCAGCGCCGCCGCCACCAGTGCCTCGGATTGCGCGTCCAGCGCCGAGGTCGCCTCGTCCAAGAGCAGCACCGGCGCGTCGTGCAGCACGGCGCGGGCGATCGAGACGCGCTGGCGCTGCCCGCCCGACAGGCCCGAGCCACGCGGCCCGGCCGGGCTGTCCAGCCCATGCGCCAGCGCGGGCAGGAAGTCGGCGACATGCGCGGCCTCCAGCGCCGCGCGCAGCTGCGCCTCGGGCACGTCGCGGCCCAGCGTGACGTTCTCGCGGATGGTTTCGTCGAACAGCGCCGAATCCTGGCTGACCACCGCGAACATGCCGCGCAGCGTGCCAAGGTCGAGCGTGGCGGCATCGACGCCCGCCAGCGTGATCCGCCCGCCCGAAGGGTCGGCAAGGCCGGTCAGCAGGTTGAACACCGTGCTCTTGCCCGCCCCCGAGGCGCCGACCAGCGCGGTCATCCGCCCGGCCTCGGCCACGAAGCTGACGCCGTTCAGCACCTGCTGGTTGCCATAGGCGAAGCGCACATCCTCCAGCCGGATTTCGGGCGCGCCTTTCGGCAGGGCGGGGCCGTGCAGCGGGCGGGGCAGGGTGGCGGGGGGCAGGTCGAACAGCCGGAAGATCCGCTCGAGGCTCGCCGCCGCCGTCTGCCAAAGGCCCGACAGGTCGCCCAGCCTCCGCAAGGGCTGGAAGGTCAGCGCCATGGCGGTGAAGAAGGCCATGAACTCGCCGGTCGTGCGCTCGCCCGCCGCCACTTCGGCGCCGCCCAGCATCAGCACGGCGAAAAAGCCGATGCCGGTCACCACGTCGATCAGCGCCGGGATCATGCTGCGCCCCATCACCATGCGCAGCTCGCCCCGGATGATCGCCTTGACGATGCGGCGGAAGCGGTCGGACTGATAGCCCTCCATCCGGTTCAGCTTGATCGCCTGGATGCCGTGGAATATCTCGTCCAGCCGGGTGGCGCGCATCCCGGACTGTTCGCGCATCTGCATGGTCTTGCGCCGGATGTATCGCTGTATCGCCACGGTGGGCAACAGCAGCAGCGGCGTGCCGATCAGGGCGGCCAGCGTCCACCACGGGTCGATCGAGACCGCGACGGCGAACAGCGACACCAGCGCCACGGCATCGCGCCCCAGACCCGCGATCAGCATCGTCCAGACCCGCTGCACCGCGACCGTGTCGCCCTGCACCCGTTCCATCAGCGCGCCGGGCGGGTTGGTCTGGAAGAAGCCCGCGTCCAGCGTCAGGATGTGGCGCAGCAGGTCTTCCTGCATCGCAGTCGAGCTTTTCTGCGCCACCGCCGTCAGCAGCGCCTTGGAAACCACGGATGTCACCGCCCGCACAATGAACAGCCCGAGGATCCCGACCCCGACCCAGATCAGCAGGTCGCTGCCGCCCGGGGCGAACACCTTGTCGAACAGGGGCTTGATCAGGTAGCTGAGCGCGCCCAGCGTGCTGCCCTCGATGAACATGAAAAGCGTGGCCAGCGCCACCATCCCGGTGTGCGGCCGCAGGTAGCGGCCCCAGAGCCTGCGCATCAGGTGGGCCGAGGTATAGGCGGCGTCGGTCGGTTCGGGGGGCAAGGGGCTGGCCTTTCCTGTGCCGCCCGCCATGGCCGGGGCCTGCGGGCATGGGCCGCGTCTAGCGTGAAATGCCCCCCGGTTGCAAGGCGCGGGCCACGCCGGGTGCGGCGCATTGACCTTGCCCGGCCCCAGGCGTAGCCAAGGCAAAGCAGCGCGGAGAGCCCCCCATGAACCTGTCGAACGGACGCCAGTATCTTGCCATTCCCGGCCCCTCGGTCATGCCCGACCGGGTGCTGGCCGCGATGCACCGGGCGGCGCCCAACATCTATGAAGGGGGCCTTCACGATCTGGTGGCCGGCCTGTGGCCCGACCTCAGGGCGGTGGCCTGCACCACGCAGAACGTGGCGATCTATTCCGGCAACGGACATGCGGCGTGGGAAGCGGCGAATGCCAACCTGTTCAGCCGGGGCGACCGCGCGCTGGTGCTGGCGACGGGGCGGTTCGGGGTCGGCTGGGCGGAATCGGCGCGGGCGCTGGGGGTGGCGGTCGATCTGCTGGATTTCGGCAAGTCGGCGCCGGTCGATCTGGCGCGGGTCGAGGATGCGCTGCGGGCCGATGCCGCCCACGGCATCAAGGCGGTGCTGCTGACCCATGTCGATACCTCCAGTTCGATCCGCAACGACGTGCAGGGCGTGCGGCGGCTCTTGGACACGCTGGGGCATCCGGCGCTGCTGGCGGTTGATTGCATCGCCTCGCTGGCCTGCGACGCATACCGGATGGACGACTGGGGCGTCGATGTCACGGTGGCGGCCAGCCAGAAGGGGCTGATGACGCCGCCGGGGCTTGGCCTCGTGTGGTTTTCCGACCGCGCGCGGGAACGCTGCGCCGGGTCGGACCTGCGCACCCCCTACTGGAACTGGGAGCCGCGCGCGATGGGGACCGAGTTCTGGCAGTTCTTCGGCGGCACCGCGCCGACGCACCACCTGTTCGGCCTGCGCGAGGCGCTGACCATGATCCTGCACGAGGAGGGGCTGGAGAATGTCTGGGCGCGGCACGAGGTGCTGGCGGGTGCTGTCTGGGCCGCGTTCGAGACCTGGGGGCAGGGCAACCCCGCCATCGCGCTGAACGTGGCGGACCGGGCGTTCCGGGGCCGGTCGGTCACCGCGGCGCGGCTGGGGGCACCCCATGCCACACGGCTGCGCGAATGGACCGAGCATCAGGCGGGGGTCACGCTGGGCATCGGGCTGGGCATGGCGCTGCCGTCAGAGCCGGAATACCATGGCTTCCTGCGGGTGGCCCACATGGGGCATGTCAATGCCCACATGACGCTGGGCGCGCTGGCGGTGATGGAGGCGGGGATGCTGGCGCTCGGCATCCCGCATCAATCGGGCGGCATCTTGGCGGCAGCGCGGGTTGTGGCAGGGGCCTGACCGGCGGCTGGGCTGCCGCCCGCCGTCACGCAGTCATGGCATCCAAGACAGCGTCCGGCCGACGTGCGGGGCCGGACTGAAGGCGCCGCATCGCGCCGTCACGGCAAATCGGGTGCATCACGCGTTGTGGGGCCCGGGGCCGGAACTGCGGGCGCTGCCCCCATCGCCGTCAAAGCATCGACGAATGCTTCTGGCCACCTTGCGGCGCCCAGGGGCCGGAATGCAGGCGCAGCACGCCGCGCCCGGATGACTTTGCCTTGTAAAGCGCGGCGTCGGCACGGGAGAAGACCGTCTCGAACGTATCGGACTGCCACAGGGCGGTCATGCCGGCGCTGACGCCGATGCGGTCGGATCCGCTGACCGGCATGGTGGACAGGCTGGCGATCACCTGTTCGGCAAAGTCGGTGGCTTGCCGCCGGGTATAGCCCTTCAGGATCACGGCAAATTCATCCCCGCCAAGCCGCGTCACGAAATCGTCCGGCTGCAGCGCCGACACCACGTGGGCCGCGAAGGTGCGCAGGATGTTGTCGCCCGCCAGATGGCCCAGTGTGTCGTTGATCGCCTTGAACCCATCCATGTCGAACAGCAGGAACCAGATCGGAGTATCCGTCCCGGCGCCGCTTTCCCACAGCGTCTCCAGCCGGTGGTGCAGCGCGGCGCGGTTGCCAAGCCCGGTCAGCACGTCTTCGTGCGCCAGCCGCTTCAGGCGGTCCACGGTGTGGCGCGCCTCGGTCACGTCGCGCTGGATGGCGCCGAAATACTGCAGTTGGCCGTCGTCGTCGAACAGCGGAACAATGTGCATGTCGAGCCAGTAGGGCGTGCCGTCGCGCGAATAGTTCAGCACCTCTTCGCGGCAGCCCTGACGCCGGTCCAGCGCATGGCGGATCCGGCGCAGGGCGTTCTGGTCGGTGCCGGGGCCTTGCATTATCCGCGGCGACTTGCCGATGAGCTCGTCCTGCCGATAACCCGCGATCCGGCAGAAAGCCGGATTGGCGTAGACGATGGATGGCCCATTGGGGTCGGTTTCGGGCACGGTCGTGATCAGGATGGCATCATTGACCGCTTCGACAAGGGCTCGCATCGCACGGGTTGGCATCCAGGCTGTATTTGGCATCTGTCCCTCGATGACTTTGCGGCACTGTCGGACTCACTACTCCTTGAGGACTAGATAAAATATCAAAAGGATACAACTTGTCTATTTAGACATGTCGTGCCCTTCTGCCTGCGCCTTGCTGACGCAGAGGGCCCGCGCCTAGGGTGCGTTTCGGGCCAGCCAGTCGGTCATCCAGGCGATTTCGCTGGTCTGGGCGGCGAGGACGGCCTCGGCCAGTTTGCGCACCTCGGGGTCGGTGCCATGGTCAAGCACGATCTGCGCCATCTCGACCGCGCCCTGATGGTGCGGAATCATGCCCCGGATGAAATCGGCATCCGGGTTGCCGGTGTAGGGCAGGGTCATGGCGGCGTGCATCCTGGCGTTGGCTTCCATGAAGGCCAGCGTGGCGGGGCTTTCCTTGCCGGTCATGGCGTGGCCGGAATGGTCCATGGTCTGGGCGGTCAGCGGGGCGGCAAGGCTTGCGGCAAGGGCAAGCGCCAGGGCGGTCAGGCGGGTCATGGCGGTCTCCAACTGTTGAGGTCGCACGATGCAGGCTTCCCGTTGCGGGAAGGCAAGTCACGTCCGGGTGATCCGTGGCCGGCCTGCGTGATGCCCAATCGGCGGGCAGCCGCCCAGGGCGGCGGCGCCCCCTGCCCGAATGACGGGCATTCGCGGCCGGAACCGTGCCATGGCCCCTTCTCCACCGGCCCGCGACGCCCTATCATGTGACATGCGCGTAACATTTTCCGGACAAGCCATGCCCCGCCCGTCCAGCCGCCGCCCCGTTGTCGGCATCATCGGAAACATGAACCTGCTGGAGCAGAGTTATCCGGTCCACGCCGGGGGCACGATGAATTCCGAAGCGGTGTCGCAGGTTGCGGGCTGCCTGCCGCTGATCATCCCGACCGATCCGCGTTTCGTCACGGTGGATGAACTGCTCGACCTGTGCGACGGTTTCCTGCTGACCGGCGGCCGACCGAATGTTCACCCTTCGGAATACGGCGAGGATGAAACGCCGGCCCATGGCGCCTTCGACCGTTGCCGCGACGCGATCACCCTGCCGCTGGTGCGGGCATGCGTCGAGCGCGGGCAGCCCTTCCTCGGCATCTGCCGCGGCTTTCAGGAGGTGAACGTCGCGCTGGGCGGCACCCTGTTCCCCGAGATCCGCGACCTGCCGGGGCGGATGAACCACCGGATGCCGCCCGATGGCTCGATCGAGGAAAAGTTCGCGCTGCGCCACAAGGTGCGGTTTTCCACCGGCGGGCCGTTCCACCGGATGCTGGGAGCGGAAGAGGTGATGACCAACACGCTGCACGGGCAGGGCATCAACCGGCCCGGCAAGGGCGTGGTGATCGACGGCGTGGCCCCCGATGGCACGCCCGAGGCGATCTATGTCGCGGATGCGCCGGGCTTTACCCTGTCGGTGCAGTGGCACCCGGAATGGAACGCCTGCAACGACCCGGTGTCGCGGCCGCTGTTCGCCGCCTTCGGGCGGGCGGTGGCGGCCTTTGCGGCGGGCGACACCCCGGTGCGGCTGACCGCCTGAGCCTTGCGTTTTGCCGGGTGCCGGGCAAAGCTTGGCCCCGGGATGCAGGGGGCGGGGATGCAGCGCAGTCGTATCAACCGGATCATGGCAGAGGCGGACGCATTCATCCGCTCGTTCGGCTTCGTGCTGCCGCCGTTTGCCTACTGGGCGCCGGAAGCCTTTGCAGCACGCCGCGATGCCGGGCGGATCGTCGATGCCCGCATGGGGTGGGACATCACCGACTACGGGCAGGGGCGGTTCGACGAGCTGGGGCTGTTCCTCTTCACCCTGCGCAACGGCGACCTTGCCGACCTGCGGCGCGGCGGTGGCATGTGCTATGCCGAGAAGCTGCTGATTTCGCGGCAGGATCAGCTTTCGCCGATGCACACCCATGTGATCAAGGCCGAAGACATCATCAACCGCGGCGGCGCCACGCTGTGTGTCGAGCTGTTCGGGTCGGATGCGGCGGGGGCGTTCGATGCGGGGGCGGGGGGCATGGTGCGCTGCGACGGCATCGCGCGGGCGTTCGCGCCGGGCGAGGTGCTGCGGCTGGCACCGGGCGAAAGCGTCACGCTGATGCCTGGCGACTGGCACGCCTTCTGGGGCGAGGGCGGCGACGTGCTGATCGGCGAGGTCTCGACCGTGAACGACGATGTCACCGACAACATCTTCCGCGATCCGATCGGGCGATTTGCCGAGATCGAGGAGGACGAGCCGCCGCTGCACCTGCTGGTCAGCGACTACCCGCGCTGGCTGGGGTAGGGCCCCGGGCGCAAGGCGGCCCGGGGTGTCGCCTCAGAGTTGCAGCGCCGGGGGCACCAGCGGCAGCGGGGCGGGCACGAACAGCGGCATCCCGTTCGGCGGCGTGGTGGCGGGGGCAGCGGCGGGTGCGGCTTCCGGCAGGGCCGGGGTTTCGACCGGCGCGGCCGCCGGGGTCACCACCGGGGCGGGGGCCTTGGCCACCTTCTTCGGCGCGGGCGGCGGCAGCTTCAGGCCCGATGGCGCGGTGCCGTCGGCATTCAGCACCACCACCTTGGCCCCGTTCGGCACGCGCTGATACAGGTCCATCACGTCCTGGTTGATCATGCGGATGCAGCCCGACGAGGCGCTGCGCCCGATCGACTGCCAGTCCGGCGTGCCGTGGATGCGGTAGCCGTAATCGACGCCGTTGGTCGTCAGGTAAAGCGCCCGCGCGCCCAGCGGGTTGGTCGGCCCGCCCGGCTGGCCCTTTTCCCATTTCGCCAGTTTGGGGTCGCGTTCGATCATCTCTTTCGGCGGTGTCCAGGTCGGCCAGTGCTTGCGGTCGGTGATCAGTGCCTCGCCCGACCATTCGAACCCGGCGCGCCCGACGGAAATGCCGTAGCGGATCGCCTGGTTGGGGCCGGTCACCAGATGCAGCACGCGCTGGCCTGGGTTGATGATCACCGTGCCGGGGGCTTCCTCGGTCGGGAAATAGATCGTCTGGCGCTGGAACTGCGGCGGCACCTTTTCCACCGGCACGGCGGGCACGGTGAAGCTGCCGTCCTTGGTCGCCACATAGGGGTCGGTGAAGGTCTGCGGCGGCGGCGGCTGGACCAGCCCCGCCTCGACCAGCGCCGGGTCGGGCACGCAGCCCCCCAGCATCGCGGCAATGCCCGCCGCCACAAAGATATTCATGCCAATACGCCGCATCCGCAAATTCCCTGACCTGCCGGGCCAGCCCACGCGGCCCGGATTCTGTTGCCTCCCCTAATCGATACTGGAGCCATGTGCCCGCGTCAAAGGGTCACAATGTCGTGCGCAGGTGCCAAAGTTCGGGGAAAAGCTCGACCTCCAGCATCCGGCGCAGATATTGCACGCCCGACGTGCCGCCGGTGCCGCGCTTGAAGCCGATCACCCGTTCGACCGTGGTCACGTGGTTGAAGCGCCAGCGGCGGAAATAATCTTCGAAATCCACCAGTTTCTCGGCCAGTTCATAGGCTTCCCAGTGTGCCTCGGGGTCGCGGTACACGGTTTCCCACACCGCCTGCACGCCCGCGTGCGCCACCCAGGGCCGCGCGAGGTCGCGGGTCAGCACATCCTGCGGCACCGGCAGACCGATGCGCGACAGGTGGCGCAGCGCCTCGTCGTAAAGCGAGGGGCGGGCAAGTTCGGCCTGCAGGCGGGCCAGGATGTCGGGGCGGTGGGCGTGGGGGCGCAGCATCGCGGCGTTGCGGTTGCCCACGGCATATTCGATCAGCCGGTATTGCCAGGACTGGAAGCCCGACGACTGCCCCAGCCCGTCGCGGAAATGGGTATATTCCGACGGTGTCATGGTGCGCAGCACGTCCCAGGCGGAATTGAGCTGCTCGAAGATGCGCGCGATCCGGGCCAGCATCTTGAAGGCGGCGCGGGCCTCGCCTGCGGCGATGGCGCGGCGGGCGGCGTCAAGCTCGTGCAGCGCGAGGCGCATCCACAGCTCTGAAGTCTGGTGCTGGATGATGAACAGCATCTCGTCATGCGCGCCGGTCAGCAGGTGCTGGGCGGTCAGGATCCGGTCGATGTGCAGGTAGTCGCCGTAGGACATGCGGCCGTCGAACGACATTTCGGCGCCGTCATCGGCGGGGTTCATCGGGCAGCGCGGGGGTGTGGTCATGGGTGTGCTCCGTCAGCGGGCAGGGCCTCCGCCGGGCGGAGGGGTTCAGGCGGACTGCGGGGCGGGTCTTGCGTTCCTGACCGCGCCTTGCGCCAGCTTGCGCCACAGGCTGATCCAGCCCGAGGGGCGGCAGAGCGGCAAGGCGTTGGCGGCGGGACGTGGCATGGCGGCCTTTCTGTCGGTTCTCTGGTGATAGGATGCCTGCGGCATTCTGTCCAGCGCGCTGGTCAGGCGCGGGGTCCGCTGAACACCGGGCGCTGCACCGCGCCGCGCAGGGTGGGCAGGAAGGCCAGCACGAACAGCCCCCAGCCCGTGACCCACGCCAGCGCCGCTCCGTCGGTCAGGTCGGGCACCAGCGCCGGGGCAAGGCTCGCGGCGGGCAGGGTGGCGAGGCGCAGGACCGTGGCAGCCCAGATCAGCGCATAGGCGGCGATCAGCAGGGGGCCCGCCTGCAACGCGCCCTCGGTGCGGCGGGCGGCGGCGCGGGCGGCGATCGACAGGATCATCCCGCCCATCGCCCCCATGGTCAGGGCGTGCAGCGCATCGGCCTCGCGCATCAGGTCGGGCAGCAGGCGGGCAAGGCCGGTCAGCACAAGGCCGACGGGCAGCCACAGGAAGGTCAGGTGCAGCATCGCCAGCAGCGGGTTGCGCAAGCCCGCACGGCTTTGCCAGCCCGCCAGCCGCCACAGCTGCGCCGCCCCCGCCGCGATCAGCGCCAGCGCACTGGGCGCTTCCGCCCCGGCCAGCGTCAGGGCAAGGGCGGTGAACAGCAGCGCCAGACCAAGCCGGTCGGCCATGAGGTTTTCGCGCGGGGCGGCGTCGGACCCGATGCTGCGCAGCCAGTTGCCGGTGAAGGCGGGCAGCATCTTGCCGCCGATGATCGACACCTTGATGACGAAGAACATCACGAGGCCCCGCGTCAGGGTGGCGGTATCAAGCCCCTCCAAGCCGCGGGTAGAGAGCAGGAACAGCGCGTCGCCGACCCCCAGCGCCGCCACCGCCGCCGGGAAGCCGAGCTTGCCCCAGGCGCGGGTGGCGACGATCTCGCGCGCCAGCAGCCCGGCCACCAGGCCGAAATACCCAAGTCCCGGCGCCAGCAGCACAGGCGTCGGCAGGTGGTCGGCAAAGGCCATCGCCAGCCGCGCCAGCAGCCACAGCGCCACCACCGCCTGCAACGTGCGTCCGGTGATCGCGGGCCGCCCGGTCCAGCTTGAAACGGCCGTGAGGAAATAGGCTGCCATCGACGCGCCGCCGAAGCCCAGCAGCATCTCGTGCGCGTGCCAGAGCGTCGTGGTGCCAAGGGTCGGGCTGGCGAGGCCCGCCAGCGCCCCCCACTGCCACCATGCCAGCGCGGCCACCGACCACAGCGCCGCCGCAAGGAACAAGGGCCGGTGCGGGGCAAGCCAGAGGTCGGAGATGGGCAGAAGTCTGGGCATCGGATCGCCTGCGGTTCGGGGCGGTTCTGGCGGGTTTTGCCGGGGAAGCCCAGCCGGTTCGCGCGGGTGGACGGGGCCGCAACGCCGCAGGGCGGGCTGCGGCCCCGGGGGGCCGGATGCCTCCGGCGGGGATATTTGGGCAAGGTGAAACCCCGGGGTCAGGTCACGCGGGCGCGGGTGCGGTATTCGGGGCGGTCCCACAGGTCATGGTGCATCACCTCGGCAAGGATGGCGATGGCGCGGGCAACCTCGTCCTCGCCGATATAGAGCGGGGTGAAGCCGAAGCGAAGGATGTCGGGGGCGCGGAAGTCGCCGATCAGGCCGCGCGCGATCAGCGCCTGCATGATGGCGTAGCCTTCGGGGTGGCGGAAGCTGACCTGGCTGCCGCGTGTAGCATGGTCGCGCGGGGTGGCAAGGGTCAGGCCGGGGCAGGCGGCCTCGACCCCGGCGATGAACTGGTCGGTCAGGCGCAAGGACTGGGCGCGCACGTCCGCGATGCTGGCGATATCCCAGACATCGAGCGCGGCGTCGAGGGCGGCGAGTTGCAGCACCGGCGGGGTGCCGACTCGCATCCGCTCGATCCCCCGGCCGGGGCGGTAGCCGAGGTCGAAGGCGAAGGGCTGCTCGTGGCCGAGCCAGCCCGACAGTGCCGGGCGGGCGGTTTCGGCGTGTCGCGGGGCGACGTAGATGAAGGCCGGGCCGCCGGGGCCGGAGTTGAGGTACTTGTAGGTGCAGCCCACCGCGAAGTCGGCGCCGTCGCGGGCCAGTTCGACCGGCAACGCCCCGGCAGAATGGGCCAGATCCCAGATTGCCAGCGCCCCCGCCGCATGGGCGCGCGCGGTCAGTGCCGCCATGTCGTGCCGACGGCCGGTGCGGTAATCGACTTCGGTGATCAGGATCGCGGCGACGCTTTCGTCTATGGCGGCCTCGACATCCCCGGGCGCCACGGTTTTCAGCGCGTAGCCGGGGCCCAGTGTTCTCACCAGCCCTTCGGCCATGTAGAGGTCGGAGGGGAAGTTGCCGGTATCGGACAGGATCACCCGGCGGTCGGGGCGCAGGTCGAGCGCCGAGGCCAGCGCCTGATAGACCTTGATCGACAGCGTGTCGCCCATCACCACGGTGCCCGCATCGGCCCCGATCAGCCGCGCCACGCGGTCGCCGATGCGGGCGGGCTGGTCCATCCAGCCGGCCTTGTTCCAGCCGGTGATCAGCAGCTTGCCCCATTCGTCGGTTATGGTGCGCGCCACGCGGGCGGCGGCGGCCTTCGGCATCGGGCCGAGCGAGTTGCCGTCAAGGTAGATCACGCCTTCGGGCAGGTCGAACAGCGCGCGGGTGGCGGTGAAGTCGGTGGTCATCGGGGGCTCCCATTCTTTCGGGGCAGGCTGCACCCGGAACGGCGCGCATTCAAGCGGCAACTGGCAGGTATTTCAAGCTTGAACCTTATCGGGGCGCGATTTGGTGTCGCGCCCCCGGAATGGCATTGCCAAGACGGGGGGCTGCGTGACTATCTGCGAGCGATGACCGAAGCGGGCGGGGAGAGAATGGTGCAGAAACTGCTGGATTTTCCACCTGTCTGGCTGCTGGCCTTCGTGGGGGCTGTCAAGCTTTCGTCGCTGGTGCTGCCCTGGGGAGTGTTCGGGTCGTCGGGGCGCAGCGTGGGGGCGGTGCTGGCGATCATCGGGGTCGGGCTTTCGGTGGTGGCGGCGGCGCAGATGGCGCGGCGGCGCACCACCGTCATTCCGCACCGGCGCCCCAGCGCGCTGGTCACCGGCGGGGTGTTCCGGCTGACGCGCAACCCGATCTATCTGGGCGACACCTTCCTGCTGGCGGCGGCGATCCTGTGGTGGGACGTGCCGCTGGCCGCGCCCTTGCTGGCGATCTTCATGCTGGTCATCCAGGCGCGGTTCATCCTGCCCGAGGAAAGCCGGCTGCGCGCCGCCTTCGGGGCAGAGTTCGAAGCCTGGGCTGCCCGCACGCGGCGCTGGATGTAGCCGGGACACGGCGGACGGAATGCGCAGCTTGCCGCAGGGCGGCTAGCCGCTTGCGAAATATTGTTGCGCAGTGTTAAAGGAAACGGCTTGAATGATGCGGGCGCCCGACGGCGGCGCAAAACGGGGGAGATACAGTGAAGATCGGGGCACCCAGAGAGATTTTCGAAGGCGAGGCGCGCGTCGCCATGACGCCGGATTCGGCCGTGCTGCTGCACAAGCTGGGTCATGTCTGTGTCGTCGAATCCGGCGCGGGGGCGAAGGCCGGGTTTTCGGACGAGGCCTACCGCGCGGCGGGGGTCGAGGTTGTGCCCGATGCGGCGGCGCTGTTCGCGGCGGCGGATGTCGTGGTCAAGGTGCGCGGCCCCGAGCCTGCCGAGGCCGAAATGCTGCGGCCGGGGCAGACGCTGATCTCGTTCTTCTGGCCCGCGCAGAACCCGGATCTGCTGGAGCAGTGCAAGGCAAAGGGTGCCACCGTCATCGCGATGGACATGGTGCCCCGCATCAGCCGCGCGCAGAAGATGGATGCGCTGTCGTCGATGGCCAACATCGCGGGCTACCGCGCGGTGATCGAGGCCGGGGCGAACTTCGGCCGCTTCTTCACCGGGCAGGTGACGGCGGCGGGCAAGGTGCCGCCGGCCCGCGTGCTGGTCGTGGGGGCCGGGGTGGCCGGTCTTGCGGCGATCGGCACGGCGACCAGCCTTGGCGCCATCACCTATGCCTTCGACGTGCGGCCCGAAGTGGCCGAGCAGATCGAATCCATGGGGGCGAATTTCGTCTATCTCGATTTCGAGGAAAGCCAGGACGGGGCGGCGACCGGCGGCTATGCCGCGCCCTCCAGCCCCGAGTTCCGGGAAAAGCAGCTGGCGAAGTTCCGCGAGCTGGCGCCCGGGATCGACATCGTGATCACCACCGCGCTGATTCCCGGCAGGCCCGCGCCGAAGCTGTGGACCGCCGACATGGTGGCGCTGATGAAGCCCGGCTCGGTCGTGGTCGATCTGGCCGCCGAACGCGGCGGCAACTGCGACCTGACGGTGCCCGACCAGAAGGTGGTCAGCGACAATGGCGTGACCATCGTCGGCTATACCGATTTCCCCAGCCGGATGGCGGCGCAGGCATCGACGCTTTATGCCAACAACATTCGCCACATGCTGACCGATCTTACACCGAAGAAGGATGGCGCGGTCTTCCAGAACATGGAGGATGACGTGATCCGGGGGGCCACGGTCACCCATGACGGCGCGATCACATTCCCGCCGCCGCCGCCGAAGGTGAAGGCGATTGCCGCCGCCAAGCCGAAGGAAAAGGCAAAGGAACTGACGCCCGCCGAGAAGCGCGAGCAGGAAATCAGGGTCTTCCGCAAGCAGACCCTCGGACAGGTGGGGATGCTGGTGGGGGGCGGCGCGCTGATCGGGCTGATCGGCGCCTATGCACCGGGCGAGTTCATGGCGCATCTGATCGTCTTTGCGCTGGCCTGCTTCATCGGCTTCCAGGTGATCTGGAATGTCAGCCACAGCCTGCACACGCCGCTGATGGCGGTGACCAACGCGATCTCGGGCATCGTGATCCTGGGCGCGCTGTTGCAGATCGGGTCGGGCAACTGGCTGGTGGTCATACTGGCCGCAATTTCGGTGCTGATCGCCACGATCAACATCGTGGGGGGCTTTCTGGTCACGCGCCGGATGCTCGCCATGTTCCAGAAGTCGTAAGGAGGGGTGGCCATGAGCATTGGTATCGTACAGGCTGCCTATATCGCGGCGGCTGTTCTGTTCATCCTGTCGCTGGGCGGGCTTTCGGGGCAGGAAAGCGCCAAGCGCGCGGTGTGGTACGGCATTGTCGGCATGGCGCTGGCGGTGGCGGCCACGGTGTTTTCGCCCGACGTGGCGAACGTCTGGATCATCGCGGTGATGGTGGCGATCGGGTCCGTGCTGGGCGTGATGGTGGCGACCCGGGTGCAGATGACGGAAATGCCGCAACTGGTGGCGGCGCTGCATTCCTTCGTCGGCCTCGCGGCGGTGTTCATCGGCTTCAACGCCGACATCGAACTCGCCCGCGTGCTGGGCATGGACGACACGGCACGCCAGAGCCTGATCGGCTTTGCCAGCAAGCTGGCCGAGAAGAGCGCAGTCGAGATTGCCATCCTGCGGGTCGAGGTCTTCCTTGGCGTGTTCATCGGGGCGGTGACCTTCACCGGGTCGGTGGTGGCCTTCGGAAAGCTGGCGGGCAAGGTTGACGGCAAGGCGAAGAAGCTGCCGGGCGGGCACATCCTGAACGCGGCCGCCGCGGCGGGGTCTGTGGCGCTGGGCGTGCTTTACTTCAACGATGCCGGGATCTGGGCGCTGCTGCTGATGACGCTGCTGGCGTTCTTCATCGGCTATCACCTGATCATGGGCATCGGCGGCGCCGACATGCCGGTGGTCGTGTCGATGCTGAACAGCTATTCCGGCTGGGCGGCGGCGGCGATCGGCTTCACGCTGGGCAACGACCTCTTGATCGTGACCGGCGCGCTGGTCGGGTCTTCGGGCGCGATCCTGAGCTACATCATGTGCAAGGCGATGAACCGGTCGTTCATCTCGGTGATCCTGGGCGGTTTCGGCAACACCAGCGGCCCGGCGATGGAAATCGCGGGCGAGCAGATCGCCATCGACGCCGAAGGGGTGGCCGCCGCGCTGAACGATGCGGATTCGGTGATCATCATCCCGGGCTACGGCATGGCGGTGGCGCAGGCGCAGCAGTCGGTCAGCGAGTTGACCCGCAAGCTGCGTGCGAAGGGCAAGACGGTGCGCTTCGCCATCCATCCGGTGGCGGGGCGTCTGCCGGGGCACATGAACGTGCTGCTGGCCGAGGCCAAGGTGCCCTATGACATCGTGCTGGAGATGGACGAGATCAACGAGGATTTCCCCACCACCGATGTGGCCATCGTGATCGGCTCGAACGACATCGTGAACCCGGCGGCACAGGAAGACCCCAACAGCCCGATCGCCGGGATGCCGGTGCTGGAATGCTGGAAGGCCAAACAGGTGTTCGTGTCGAAACGCGGCCAGGGAACCGGGTATTCCGGCATCGAGAATCCGCTGTTCTTCAAGGAAAACACCCGAATGTTCTATGGCGACGCAAAGAAATCCCTCGACTCGCTGTTGCCGATGATCGACTGATCGCGACCGCCGCGAATTTTCTACGAAAATTCCTGCACCGCCCCCGGCCCGACCAAGGCCGGGGGCGTCGTGCCGCCGCCGCAGGTGCGATGCGCCCGGCATGCCGATGTATTCCGGCAATTCGCTGGAATCGCCCGGAAAAGGCGACTACATCCGGATCATGCCCCCGCTGCGCCAGAGGCCCCCATGTCCCCGATCGAAGACCATCCGCTGCGCTATCGCCTTGCCAACGAACTGCACGCCCGCCCGTTCCCCGAACTGGATGTTCCGAGCCAGGCGGTGTTCATCGCGATCAAGGAGCCGGTCGACGCCGCCAACCGCGACCGCACGGCGGACCGCGCGCACCTGCTGGACCTGCTGGCCCGCTTCGGCGGCACGCAGCCGCAGCCCGAGGCCACGCATTTCGCCGGCCCGATGGGGCGGCACCTGCTGACCTGGGAAAGCCACAGCGAATTCGTGACCTATTCCGGCTTTGCCCCCGGCCTGCCCGGGCGCCCGTTCGATCCGGCCATGGCCGCGGTCTTTCCCGAGGACTGGCTGTCGCGCGCCCCGGGCAAGCGGCTGGTGTCGCTGCTGATCCACATCGAGGAAATGCCCGAGGACGAGGCCGAGATCACCGCGCGGCTGGAAAGCTGGTTCGTTCCCGAAAGCCTCGCCTCGTCGCGCGTGGTCGATGAGGTGGCCGTCGTGGCCTGCGATTTCCGCATCGACGCGGCGGGCCACATGCGGATGGCGGTGTTCGTGAAACCCGGCACCGGGGCGCGGCGGGTCGGGCGCATCGTGCAGCGCCTGTGCGAGATCGAGACCTACCGTGCCATGTCGATGCTGGGGCTGATACGGTCGCAGATCCTGACGCAGCAGCTGAACAAGCTTGACCCCAAGCTGTCGGCGCTGGTCAACACCATCGACGGCGATGCCCGCAGCCCCGAGGACACGCTGCACGAGCTGCTGGCGATCTCGGCCGAACTGGAAAGCCTGGCTGTGCAGTTCTCGTTCCGCTTCGGGGCGACGGCGGCCTACGAGGCGATCATGAACCAGCGCATCGAGGTGCTGCGCGAGGTGCGGATCAACGGCCGCCAGACCTTCGGCGAATTCATGATGCGCCGCTATGAACCGGCGATGCGGACGGTGAAATCGGCCGAAGGGCGGCTGCAATCGCTGGCCGAACGGGCGCAGCGCGCCGCCGAACTGCTGCGCACGCGGGTCGATGTCGACCGGTCGGCGCAGAACCAGAAGCTGCTGGAAAGCATGGACCGCCGTGCCGATCTTGCCCTGCGCCTGCAGCACACGGTCGAGGGACTCTCGGTGGTGGCGATCAGCTATTACGCGGTCAGCCTCGCGGCCTATGCCGTCTATCCCGTCACCGAGCCTTTCGGCATCTCCAAGGGCTTGGCCACGGCGGTGCTGACGCCGCTGGTGGTGCTGGCCGTCTGGATAACCGTCCGCCGCATCCGCAACCGCGTGGACTGAGCGCGCTTACCGCCCCCGGATCCGCGGGTCGAGCGCGTCGCGCAGCCCGTCGCCGATGTAGTTCACGCTCAGCACCGTCAGCGATATTGCAAGGCCGGGCCAGATCACCCGCTCGGGGTATTGCTGCAGGTAGTCCACCCCGTCGAACAGCAGCCGCCCCCAGGTCGGGAAGTCCGGCGGAAAACCCAGCCCGAGGAACGACAGCGCGCTTTCGGTGATGATCGCCGAGGCGATGCCCAGCGTCGCCGCCACCATGATCGGCGACATCACGTTGGGCAGGATGTGGCGGAGGATCATCTTGGCGGGCGAGGTGCCGATCGACCGCGCCGCCAGCACGAACTCCCGCTCCTTCAGCGCCAGCACCTCGCCGCGCACGATGCGGGCCGACTGCATCCACGAGGTGACGCCGATGGCGAACACGATCAGGATGAAGGTGCCCATCTCGGGCCCGAACATCCCCGACAGCGTCTCGCGGAACAGCATCACCATCACCAGCAGCAGGGGCAGCAGCGGCAGGGCCAGAAACAGGTCCGTGGTCCGCATCAGGATGTTGTCAAGCCAGCGGAAATAGCCCGCCAGCACCCCGATCGTGCTGCCCAGCAGGATCGAGATCACCATCGCCGTCAGCCCCACGGCGATCGACACCTTGCCGCCCGCCATCATCCGGGCCAGGATGTCGCGCCCCAGCTGGTCGGTGCCGAACGGATGCGCCAGACTGGGGCCGAGGTTGCGGGCCCGGATGTCGATGAAGGTGGGCTCCACCTGCCAGACCAGCGGCCCCAGCAGCACCCCCGCCACCAGCAGCAGGAACACCGCCGCCCCGATCAGCGCCCCGCGATGCGAGCGGAACTGCCGCCACACGTCATGCCACTGGCTGCGGGATTTCTTCGCGACGGGTTCGGTCGTGGCGGCCTCAGTCATAGCGGATCCTCGGGTCAAGGATGCCATACAGGATGTCGGCAACCAGGTTGAACATCACGATCAGCACGGCAAAGATGAAGGTCAGCGTCTGCACCATCGGAATGTCGTTGGCATAGATCGCGGTGATCAGCAGCGCGCCGAGGCCGTTCACCTTGAACACCTGCTCGGTGATGATCGCACCGCCGAAGATGGTCGGGATGCCCATGGCGATCACCGTCACCACCGGGATCATCGAGTTGCGCAGCACATGGCGCAGCACCACCGCCCGTTCCGAAAGCCCCTTGGCGCGCGCGGTTCGCACATAGTCCTGGCTCAGGTTTTCCAGCATGGAGGACCGCATGTAGCGGCTGATCTGCGCCGCATTGTAAAGCCCCAGCACCGCCACCGGCATCGCCATCTGCCGCACCTGGCGGCCGAAACTCTCCCAGTCGGTGACCTGCAGCGTGGTGTCGTAGATCGAGGGAAACCAGCCGAGGTTGACCGAAAAGACCACGATCAGCAGCACGCCGGTAAAGAAGGTCGGCACCGAAAACCCGACCATCGACACGAAGGTGCCGATCTGGTCGAACCAGCTGTATTGCCGGTAGGCCGAATAGACCCCGATCGGCAGCGCGATCGCCACCCCCAGCAGGTAGGAACAGCCGATCACCGTCAGGGTCTGCGGCAGGCGCTCGGCGATGGTGTCGGCCACCGGGCTGCGCGACTGCCAGGAAACGATGCGCTGCGCCCCGTCGGCGAAATTGCTGCCGAACAGGTTGTCGATCACATGCAGCGGCTCGATCACGAAGAACTGCTTCAGCCACAACAGATACCGCACCACCATCGGCTGGTCCGCCCCCAGCGCCTCGCGCATCTTGGCCTTGACCTCGGGCGGCACGGTCAGGGGCACCTGGCTCATCGGGTCGCCGGGTGCCAGGTCCAGCAGCAGGAAAATGACAAGACTGATGAACAGAAGCGTCGGTATCGCCAGCAGCAACCGTCGCAACGTGTAGGTCAGCATGGGCAACACCTCGGTTCAGGAGCCACGTGGAGGGGCAGCCGCGCCCTTCCCCTTCTTCTGTTTGAAAATATCCTCGGGGGGTCCGGGGGGCAGACAGCCCCCCGGCCTTTGCCGCGATCACGACGCCCGCCGGGCAAACCTCCCGGCAATCCGGCGTCAGATCACTTCACGCGGTACCAGTCCGAGGCGTTCCACAGTTCGGAATCCCAGGTGTTCAGGATCACGCCGCCCAGCGTCACCGACTGGCCCGAGTTGCGGCCGCGGTCCACCAGCGGCACCACCACCATGCTGTCCTTGGTCAGCATGTCGTTCATCTTCTTGGCCAGTTCGGCGCGCTTGTCCATCTCGCCGGTCTGCCCCAGTTCGACGACCAGCGCGTCATAGGCCGGGTCGCAGAAGCGATTGACGTTTTCGCCCTGCCACTGGGTTTCCGGACGCGGGGCCTTGTCGCAGGTGTATTGCGCAAGGTAGGGCTCGGGGTCGGTGCCGTCGAAGTTGTTGGCGTACATTTCCACGTCGGCATAGAACTTCTGGAAGGTGTCGGGCGATCCCGCATCGCCGCCGAAGAACACCGAGGCATCGACGTTCTTCAACTCGGTCGTGACACCCAGTTCATCCCACCATTGTTTGATCAGCGCCTGGAAATCCTGGCGCACGGCGTTGGTCGAGGACTGGAACAGCAGCGACAGCTTCTTGCCGTCCTTCTCGCGCTTGCCGTCGGCGCCGACCACCCAGCCGGCCTCGTCGAGCAGCGCCTTCGCACCCTCCATGTCCTGCTCGATGCAGCCGGTGTTGTCCGAGGCGAACATCGCAGGCGCGGGCACGAGGTTGCAGGTGGCGCGGCCGGCGGGGCCGTAGCCGATTTCGACCAGCAGGTTGCGGTCGATGGCCTTCGACAGCGCAGTCCGCACCCGGATGTCGGACAGGATCGGGTGGGGATGCTTGGCGGTGGCACGCTCGCCTTCGGGCAGCGAGGGCGAGGGGTCGGTCATGTTCATCTCGATGCGCTCGACCAGCGTGCCGAAGGCGTTGATCACCTTGCCCTTGCCGGCCGACTGCATTCCCGCCAGCACGTCGGGGGCCAGTTGCAGGTTCCAGGCATAGTCGAACTCGCCGGTTTCCAGCACCGCCCGCGCCGCCGCCGCCGCATCGCCGCCGCCCTTGAAGTTGACGGTCGCGAAGGCCGGTTTTGCCGGGTCGCGGTAGTTCGGGTTGGCGGCAAGCTGGATCACGTCATTGGTGCGGAATTCGGTCACGACGAACGGCCCGGTGCCGATCGGCTTGAAGTTGGCGTCGGTGCAGGTGGATGCGGCGGCGCCAAGGCAGTTGGCGAACTGCGCCTTCTGCAGCAGCGGCGAGGTTGCGCCGACAAAGGCCTGATAGGGGTTCGGTTTCGGCGAGGTGAAGGTGACCTTGATCGTGGTCGCATCCACCGCCTCGACCGACTGCACGCCCTCGTAGCGGGCGAGCTGGGCGCAGCCGCCCGCCGGGTCGGTGCAATAGGCGTGGGTGAACACCGCGTCTTCCGCCGTCACGGGCGTGCCGTCGGACCACAGAAGCCCCGGAATCAGCTTCCAGGTGATCGTGGTCAGGTCGGCCGAGACGCCGCCGTTTTCGACCGTCGGCACTTCGGTCACCAGACGCGGGATCACCTCGCCCAGTTCGTTGAACCCGGCCAGCGGTTCCAGCACCAGGCTGGCGGATTCGACATCCTTGGTGCCCGAGGACAGGTAGGGGTTCAGCGTCGAGGGCGCCTGCCAGTAGATGATGTTCACGTTGCCGTCCGCACCGCGTTCGGCAAAGGCGGCGGGTGCAAGGGCCAAAGCCGCACCGGCGCCAAGAAGCAGGGTCTTGAGTTTCATCGGAATCTCCTTGTTGGGAAGTCTTCGGCCCTGCCGTGTGCTGCTTGTGTCACGGCCATGTCTGCCGATGAAAGCGACCGGTCGGCAGACGGGGTTTTGCGGCGGGCAGGTCGGGTCAGGGCGCATATCCTTGATCAGGATTTTGTTTGGGTCGTGATGACTTGACGCCAAGTCTCCGCGCATTTCATTCCAAAAAGCAAGAGACTTGTGCGCCGGGTGTCGCTGCGTCGGGTCGGCTGCACAAGGGCAGGGCAGGGCTGCCCCATGGCGGGCAGACCGCGCGACCGTTGCCGGGCAGATTGCGTCAGGGTTTGACTTGCCCCCCGCCCTGTCGCTAGCCTGCCCGGATGCCCCTTCCGCCGCAAAGGATGCCCCATGCTCGACACGCCGTTGCTGACCATCGAGAATCTGCGGGTGGATTTCGAGACCAATGACGGGCGGGTGACGGGGGTCGAGGATGTGTCGTTTTCCATCCGGCCCGGCGAGTGCGTCTGCGTGGTGGGCGAAAGCGGGTCGGGCAAGTCGGTGTCGTCGCTGTCGGTGATGCGGCTGGTGGAATTCGGCGGCGGTGCCATCGCGGGCGGGCGCATCCTGTTGAAACGCAAGGATGGCGGGCAGATCGACCTTGTCGGGGCAGATGGCGAAACCATGCGCCAGATCCGCGGCAACGAGATCGGGATGATCTTTCAGGAACCGATGACCAGCCTGAACCCGGTATTCACCGTGGGGCGGCAGTTGACCGAAGGGCTGCGCGTCCACCGCGAGATGACGCAGGATGAGGCCGAGGTGCGCGCGCTGGACCTTTTGCGCATGGTGCGGATGTCGGAACCGGAACGGCGGATGCTTCAATACCCGCACGAGCTTTCGGGGGGGATGCGGCAGCGCGTGGTGATCGCGATGGCGCTGGCCTGCGAGCCTCGCCTGCTGATCTGCGACGAGCCGACCACGGCGTTGGATGTCACTATCCAGGCCGAGATTCTGGCGCTGATCGACCGGCTGAAGCGCGAAAAGGGCACGGCGGTGCTGTTCATCACCCATGACATGGCGGTGGTGGCGCAGATGGCCGACCGCGTGGTGGTGATGTATCGCGGCCTGAAGGTCGAGGAGGGGCTGGCCGAGCAGATCTTCGAGGACCCGCAGCACGATTACACCAAGGCGCTGATCGCCGCCGTGCCGCGTCTGGGCGAGATGGCGGGGCGCGACGCCCCCGAGCCGATGAAACTGCTGGCACGCGGCGGCCCCGGCGGGGCGCGGGCGGCGGTGGCACGGCCAGCACCCAAGGATTTCGGCACGGCCGGGCGGCAGGTCTATCTGGACGTGAAGCACCTGACGACGCGCTTTCCGGTGCGCGGTGGCCTGTTGCGGCGGCTGGTGGCGAATGTCCATGCGGTCGAGGATGTGTCGTTCTCCATCCTCGCCGGGCAGACCCTGTCGCTGGTCGGCGAATCGGGCTGCGGCAAGTCGAGCTGCGGCCGGTCGATCCTGCGGCTGGTCGAGCCGACCTCGGGCGAGGTGCTGATCGACGGCAAGGATGTGCTGAAGCTGGACGACAGCGACCTGCGCGCCGCGCGGCGCGAGATGCAGATGGTGTTTCAGGACCCCTTCGCCAGCCTCAACCCCCGGATGCGGCTGTGCGACCAGGTTGCAGAACCCTTGCGCAACTACAATCTGGTGTCCGGGCAGGCGCTGACCGACCGGGTGGCGGCGCTGTTCGACCGGGTGGAACTGCCGCGCAGCTTCCTCAACCGCTTTCCGCACGAGTTGTCGGGCGGGCAGCGCCAGCGGGTGGCAATCGCCCGCGCGCTGGCGCTGAACCCCAAGCTGCTGATTGCGGATGAGGCCGTGTCGGCGCTGGATGTCTCGGTGCAGGCGCAGGTGCTGAACCTGCTCCTGGAGTTGCAGCAGGATCTGGGCATCTCGATCCTGTTCATCAGCCATGACATGGCGGTGGTGGAGCGGGTCAGCCATACGGTCGGGGTGATGTATCTGGGTCGGATCGTCGAACTTGGTCCCCGCGCCTCGGTGTTCGGCAACCCGTCGCATCCCTATACCATGTCGCTACTGTCGGCGGTGCCGGTGGCCGATCCGCGCCGCCGGGTGCTGCGCGGCGAGGTCGAGCACAAGCCGATCGTTTCGCCGATCTTCCCGCTCAGCTATCAGCCGGCACCCTCGACCTATGTCGAGGTGGCCCCGAAGCATTTCGTGCTGATGGAGCAATGACGATGGACGCGCGGGCGATCCTCGACCGGCTGGTGGGTTTTCGCACCGTCAGCCGCGACAGCAATCTGGACCTGATCGACTGGGTCGAAGCCTATCTGGCCGGTCACGGCGTGCCCTCGCACCGGGTGTGGAATGCCGACCGCACCAAGGCCGCGCTTTACGCCAATGTCGGCCCGGAAGTTGCTGGCGGCGTTGTGCTTTCCGGCCACACCGACGTGGTGCCGGTCGATGGCCAGACCTGGGCCTCCGACCCCTGGACGGTGACCGAACGCGGCGGGCGGCTTTACGGGCGCGGCACCTGCGACATGAAGGGTTTCAACGCGCTGGCGCTGGCCGCGGTGCCGCTGGCGCTGGCCGCGGGGGTGAAGCGCCCGTTGCAGATCGCGCTCAGCTACGACGAGGAGGTGGGCTGCACCGGCGCCCCGCCGATGATCGCAGACATGGTGCGGCGGCTGCCGAAAGCCCGCGCCGTGGTGGTGGGCGAGCCGTCGCTGATGAAGGCGGTGAACGGCCACAAGGGCGGCACCGGCTTCAAGACCCATGTGAAGGGGTTCGAAGTTCACAGCTCGATCATGCACACCGGCGTCAACGCCGTCATGGCCGCCGCCCGGTTGATCGACTGGGCCAACCGGCAGAACATCGCCAACCGCGCGCTGGTGCCGGGCGCGCTGGCCGCGATGTTCGACCCGCCGTGGACGACGGTGCATGTCGGCACCATCCAGGGCGGCACGGCGCACAACATCACGGCGGGCGACTGCCGCTTCGGCCTCGATTTCCGCGTGGTGCCGGGCGAGCGGCTGGAGGACTGGGTGGCGGCTTACCGTGCCGAAGTGGCGGCACTGGAGGCCGAATTGCAGGCAGTGCGCCCCGAGGCGGCCATCACGCTGGACCAGTATTTCGTGGTGCCGCCGCTGGTGCCCGAGGCGGGCGGCGCGGCCGAGGCGCTGGTGCGCCGCCTGACCGGCGACAACGGCTCCCTTGTGGTCAGCTACGGCACCGAGGCCGGGCAGTTCCAGGCCGAGGGCTATTCGGCGGTGATCTGCGGGCCGGGCGACATCGCGCAGGCGCACCAGCCCGACGAATACCTTGAGGTGACGCAGTTTCAGGCGGGATGGGGCTTCATGCAGCGACTGGTGGACGACCTTTGCCAATGACGCCTTTCCCGATTTCCGAAAGTTCGCCGATCCGCTTCGACGCCCCGCTGCCCGCCGCCTGCGACGTGGTGGTGATCGGCGGCGGCGTGATCGGGGTGATGAGCGCGTTCTATCTGGCCGAGCGCGGCTTCAGGGTCACGCTCTGCGAAAAGGGCCGCATCGCGGGCGAACAGAGCAGCCGCAACTGGGGCTGGATCCGCCAGCAGGGCCGCGATCCGGGCGAACTGCCGATCATGGTGGAAAGCCTGGCACTGTGGCGAGGGCTGGCGCAGGAATTCGGCGATGCGCTGGGCTTCCGCCAGACCGGGGTGCTGTATCTGGCAGGGTCGGAAGGCGCGATGGCGGGGTACGAGGCGTGGCTGGACCATGCGCGGGCCAACGGAATTGATTCCGTGATGCAAGGCCGTGCGCAGATTGCGGCGCGGTTTCCGGGGGCGCGGGGCGATTTTCCGGGCGGGCTCTGGACGCCATCGGACGCACGGGCCGAACCCTGGCAGGCGGTGCCGGTGCTGGCCCAAGGGGCCATGGCGCGCGGCGTTGTGCTGCGCGAGGGCTGCGCGGTGCGCGCGCTCGATCTGGCGGGCGGGCGGGTGGCCGGGGTGGTGACCGAACACGGCCGCATCGCCTGCGCGCAGGTGGTGCTGGCGGGGGGCGCGTGGTCGGCGCTGTTCGCGCGGGCGCATGGGGTCAGCATCCCGCAGCTTTCTGTGCTGGCGTCGGTCGCAGCGACTGAACCCCTGCCGGACGTGTTCAGCGGCGCGGTGGCGACCGATGACCTCGGCGTGCGGCGGCGCAACGATGGCGGCTATACCATCGCGCCGGGGGCCGAGCATGATTTCTTCCCCGGCCCCGACGCGCTGCGCCATGCGGGCAAATACCTGAAGCTGCTGAAGAAGGACTTCCGCTCCACCCATTTCCGCCCGCTAGCACCCAAAGGCTACCCCGACGGCTGGACGACGCCGCGCCGCTGGCCCGCTGACCGCCCCGGCCCGTTCGAGGCGATCCGCGTGCTGAACCCCGCGCCGAACCTGGCAAGCCTTGGCCGGGTGCAGGATGCCTTCGCAGCCCTTTTCCCAGACCTTGGCCGCCCCCGCCTGACGGCCACCTGGGCGGGAATGATCGACACCATGCCCGATGTCGTGCCGGTGATCGACCGGGTGGCGGCGATCCCCGGCCTTACGCTGGCGACGGGAATGTGCGGCCACGGCTTCGGCATCGGCCCCGGCGTGGGCCGCGTGGTGGCCGACCTTGTGGCGGGCAACCCGCCCGGCCATGACCTGCACCGCTTCCGCCTGTCGCGTTTTACCGACGGGTCGGCAATCGAGCTCGGGCCGTCGCTCTGACCCTTGCAGACCTCACGGGATTGTAACAGGCTGACCAAAGCCCGACCCAGAAGGAGCCGACCGATGCCCCCCAAGAACCGCTTCGCCGAGATGCTGCCCGAAATCACCGCCTGGCGGCGCGATTTCCACGAGCACCCCGAACTTCTGTTCGAGGTGCACCGCACGGCGGCAAAGGTGGCGGACCTGCTGCGCTCGTTCGGCTGCGACGAGGTGGTGACGGGCATCGGGCGCACCGGGGTGGTGGCGGTGATCAAGGGCAGGACCGACACCGCCGGCCGGGTGATCGGCCTGCGCGCCGACATGGACGCGCTGCCGATCATCGAGGCGACCGGGCTCGACTATGCCTCGAAGACCCCCGGCAAGATGCACGCCTGCGGCCATGACGGCCACACCTCGATGCTGCTGGGTGCCGCGAAGTATCTGGCCGAAACCCGCAATTTCGACGGCACGGCGGTGATGATCTTCCAGCCCGCCGAAGAGGGCGGCGGCGGCGGGCGCGAGATGGTGCAAGACGGCATGATCGACCGCTGGAAGATCCAGGAGGTTTACGGCATGCACAACATGCCCGGCATCCCGGTCGGCCATTTCGCCATCCGCCCCGGCGCGATCATGGCCGCGGCCGACCAGTTCGAGATCACGCTGACCGGCAAGGGCGGCCACGCCGCCAAGCCGCACGAGTGCATCGACACCACGCTGGTCGGCGCGCATGTCGTGGTGGCGCTGCAATCCATCGCCTCACGCGGGGTGGACCCGCTGAAACAGGTGGTGGTGTCGGTCTGCACCTTCTCGACCGACAGCCCGGCGCACAACGTCATCCCGCAGATGGTCAGGATGAAGGGCACCGTCCGCACCATGGACCCTGCCGTGCAGGACTACGTCGAACGCCGGGTGACCGAGATCGTGACGGGTGTCGCCACCACCTTCGGCGCCACGGCCGAGGTGAACTACCAGCGCGGCTACCCCGTCACCGTCAACGCCGCCCCCAACACCGAATACGCCGCACAGGTCGCGGCCGAGGTGTCGGGCCAGGTCGATACCGACACCGCCCCGCTGATGGGGGCCGAAGACTTCAGCTTCATGCTGAACGAACGCCCCGGCGCCTACATCTTCCTTGGCAACGGTGATACCGCGATGGTCCACCACCCCGCCTACAATTTCGACGACGCCGCGATCCCCTTCGGGTCAAGCTGGTATGCCGGGATGGTCGAAAGCCGGATGCCCGCCGCCTGAGTGCAGGTCCGTCAGTCCCTCATTCATCTTGGCTCAAATATCCTCGGGGGGTGCGGGGGGCAGACAGCCCCCCGCTGCCTGTCGAAAGACTAACCGCCGGTATGGCTCATGTGCCGGGTCATCTGGCCGGCGACGTTCTGGCGGGAATAGTCGAAATCGTGCCCCTTGGGCTTGCGCGAAATCGCCGCCCGGATCGCGTGTTCCAGCCCGGCATCAGCGGGGCTGGCGCGCAGGGGGGCGCGCAGGTCGGCCATGTCTTCCTGACCAAGGCACATGTAAAGCTCGCCCGTGCAGGTCAGCCGCACCCGGTTGCAGCTTTCGCAGAAATTGTGGGTCAGCGGCGTGATGAAGCCCAGCTTCTGCCCGGTCTGTTCGATGCGGACATAGCGCGCCGGGCCGCCAGAGCGTTCGGCAAGGTCGGTCAGGGTGAAGCGCTCGCGCAGCCGCGCCCGCATTTCCTTGAGCGACCAGTATTGATCGAGCCGGTTCTCGTTGCCGAGATCGCCCATCGGCATGACCTCGATGAAGGTCAGGTCGTGGTCTTCGCGGGCGCACCAGTCGAGCAGCGAAAACAGCTCGTCCTCGTTGAAGCCCTTCAGCGCCACGGTGTTGATCTTGACCCGAAGCCCCGCCGCCTTGGCGGCCTCGATCCCGTCGAGTACCTGCGCGAGGCGGCCCCAGCGGGTGATCGCCGCGAACTTTGCGGGGTCGAGCGTGTCGAGCGAGACGTTGATGCGCCGCACCCCGCAGGCCGCCAGATCGGACGCGTATTTCACCAGTTGCGAGCCGTTGGTGGTCAGCGTCAGTTCGCGCAGCGCGCCGCTGTCGAGGTGCCGGGTCATGGCGCGGAAGAAGGTCAGGATGCCGCGACGCACCAGGGGCTCGCCGCCGGTGATGCGCAGCTTGCGCACCCCCATCCGCACGAAGGCCGAACACAGTCGGTCAAGCTCTTCCAGCGTCAGGAGGTCGGCCTTGGGAAGGAAGGTCATGTTTTCCGACATGCAGTAGACGCAGCGGAAATCGCAGCGGTCGGTGACCGAGACGCGCAGATAGTCGATCGCGCGGGCAAAGGGGTCGATGAGCGGTTCCATGCCTCTCAAGGTAGGCGCGCCGCACCCGTCGGGCAAGCGCCAATGCCGGGATTGCCCCGAGGCGGGGGCAGGACTATCGTCGGGGTATGAAACATTCATCCCCCCCCTCCGTTCTGGCCGCCGTTCTGGCCGCCCTTGCCCTGTCGGGCTGCGATCTGCCGATTTTCCAGGGCAACGCCCCCACAGCCCCGGCGCCGACCGCTGCCGCCCCGATGCCGCGCCCCGCACCGATGGTCGGGGCCGGCGGCGCCTCGGCCGCAGCGCTGGACACCACCAGCCCGGCCGAGCGCGCGGCGGCAGCAGCGCTGCCTGCCCCTGCGGGCGAGCGCGAACTGGGCCGGGTGGTCGTCGGGCTGGGGTCGGTGACCGAGCCGGGCTTCTGGCTGCAATCGCCGCTGGTCACCGCCAAGGGCCCGGGGCGGGTGGTGACGGCGGCGGGTGCCTCGGTGCAGGTCGAGTTGCGGCCGGGCACCGGGGGGGCGCAACTGTCGCTGGCGGCGTTCCGCAGTCTGGGCCTGGGGCTGACCGATCTGCCGGAGGTGCGGGTTCTGGCGCGCTAGTCTTTTCGCCGGCCGCCGGGGCGGGGGCTGTCTGCCCCCGCCCCGGACCCCACCCCCGAGGGTATTTGGGCCAATGAGAAGGGGAAGGGTCAGGCTTCGGGGGCCGTCGGCTCCGGGTCGTGGACGGCGGGCAGGTATTGCGCGGCCTCCTTGCGGGCGAAGCCGCGCAGGCGGTCGCCGTGTTCGTTCAGGAAAAGCCGGGTGCGCCGGGGGTCGTGTTTCGAGAGGTCGCGCAGCCACCAGGCGACGGCCTTCTGGATGAACCAGTCGCGGTCGTCGGCAAGGTTGGCCGCCCAGTCGAGGATGCGGTCGCGGGCGGCGAGGTCGGCGGGCTTGGGGTTGGGCATCTTGGCGAAGGGCAGGGTGACGACGAGGGCGGCGCGGCGGGTCCAGAGGTTGGGGCTTTGCGTCCAGGTCTCGACCTCGTCCAGCCGCGACGGGTCGGCGGTCACGCGCTTCTGGCCCGCGATGCAGGCGTGATCAGCGATGGCCCAGGCGTCGGCTTCGGCCAACCAACCACAGATCAGCGCCCAGGCGGCGCTGTCGTCGGGGCGGATGCGGGCTTGCGTCAGCAGCTTGGCTGCGGCGATGCGGGCCTCGTGGATGTTGCTGGCCCAGAGGTCGGCGGCGAGGGCCAGGCGGTCGTCGAGGCCGAGGTCGGCGCGCCATTCCTTCGTCAGGGCGTCGATCTCGGGGTTTGCGGTGCCGAGGTAGGGGCGCGCGACCTTGTGGTAGGCGGCCATTTCGGCGGCCTTGCCGGGCAGGGCGCGGGCGGCGATGGCGGCGATGGCTTCGGGGGCGGTGATGGCGGCGGCGGTCATTCCACGGTCACCGACTTGGCGAGGTTGCGCGGCTGGTCCACATCGGTGCCCTTGGCGATGGCCGTGTGATAGGCCAGAAGCTGCGCCGGGACCGCATAGAGGATCGGGGCCGTCAGGGCGGTGGCTTCGGGCAGGGTCAGGGTTTTCCAGCAGCCGCTGCCTGCCTCGGCGATGCCTGGCGCATCCGAGATCAGCAGCACGCGGCCATGGCGGGCCATGACCTCCTGCATGTTGGACACGGTCTTTTCGAACAGCGCGTCGTGCGGTGCCATCACGATCACCGGAACGCGGGCGTCGATCAGGGCGATGGGGCCGTGCTTCAGCTCGCCGCTGGCATAGCCTTCGGCGTGGATGTAGCTGATTTCCTTTAGTTTCAGCGCGCCTTCCAGCGCCAGCGGATAGAGCGCTCCGCGTCCGAGGAACAGGATGTCCTGCGCCTCGGCCAGATCGTCGGCGATGGCGGCGGTTTCGGTCGCGAGACCGAGGGCGTGGTTCATCAGGCCGGGCAGCGCGGCCAGCGCCGCAAGGTGGGCGGCCAGCGCCCCGGGGGCCAGGCGGCCGCGGTCGGCGGCGGCCTTCAGGGCCATCAGCGCCAGCATCGTCAGCTGGCAGGTGAAGGCCTTGGTCGAGGCCACGCCGACCTCGACCCCGGCCATGATCGGCAGGGCAAGATCGCTTTCGCGGGCTATGGAGGAGCTGGCGACATTGACCACCGCGACCACCTTGGCCACCCGGTCGCGGGCGTGGCGCAAGGCTGCCAGCGTGTCTGCGGTCTCGCCCGACTGGCTGACGAACACCGCCCAGGAGGCGGGCGAGAGCTGCGGGTCGCGGTAGCGGAACTCCGACGCGATATCGACATCGCAGGGCAGGCCCGCGATCTGCTCGAACCAGTATTTCGCCACCATGCAGGCATAGGAGGCGGTGCCGCAGGCGACCATCGTCAGCCGGTCCACCCCCGTGAAATCAAGCGACCCGGGCAGGTTCAGGGCGTGTCCGCCGTCCGTCAGGTAGTGGCGCAGCGCATCGGCGATCACCAGCGGCTGTTCGGCGATTTCCTTCGCCATGAAATGCTTGAAGCCGGCCTTGTCGATCCGGGTCGCGTCGATCTGGATGCGGGTCAGGGCGCGGTTGGCATGGCGGCCCGCGGCGTCGAAGATCTCGACCCCGGCGCGGGTGACCACGGCGCAGTCGCCTTCTTCCAGGTAGGTGATGCGGTCGGTCATCGGCGCCAGCGCGATGGCGTCGGAACCGACGAACATCTCGCCATCTCCGTGGCCGATCGCCAGCGGGCTGCCCTTGCGGGCGGCGATCAGCAGGTCTTCCTCGCCGTCGAACAGGAAGCACAGGGCGAAGGCGCCGCGCAGGCGCAAGAGCGTGGCGCGGGCGGCCTCGACCGGGGTCATGCCCTGATCCATCAGGTGGCGGGTCAGCAGGGCCACGGTTTCGGTGTCGGTCTCGGATTCGAAGGCAAGGCCCGCCGCGACCAGTTCGGCGCGCAGTTCGCGGAAGTTCTCGATGATGCCGTTGTGGACCACCGCAACCGGGCCAGAGAGGTGCGGGTGCGCGTTGGTCACGGTGGCCGCGCCATGGGTGGCCCAGCGGGTGTGCCCGATGCCCGCCTTGCCCGCCAGCGGGTCATGCACCAGAAGGTCCGACAGGTTGACCAGCTTGCCGACCGCGCGGCGACGGTCGAGGCGGCCGTGGTTGACGGTGGCGATGCCCGAGGAATCGTAGCCGCGATATTCGAGGCGCTTGAGCGCCTCGACCAGCAGGGGGGCGACCTCGTGATCGCCCAGAACGCCGATGATGCCGCACATTATTGGGGGCCTTTCTGGCGCGCGGCCTTCGCGGCGCGGTAGAGGGACAGGAGTCTCGCGGCAAAGCCCGGCTTGTTGACCTGCCGGGCACGCCCCAGCGCAAGCGCACCCGGCGGCACGTCTTCGGTGATGACCGAGCCCGAGCCGGTCATGGCGCCGGCGCCGATGCTGACGGGCGCAACCAGCATGGTGTCGGACCCGATGAAGACGTTGGCGCCGATGCTGGTGCGGTGCTTGTTCACCCCGTCGTAGTTGCAGGTAATGGTGCCCGCGCCGATGTTGGTATGCTCTCCGATGTCGGCGTCACCGATGTAGGTCAGGTGGCCGACCTTGACGCCCTCGTCGAGGATGGCGTTCTTGATCTCGACGAAGTTGCCGACATGCACATCCTCGGCCAGTTCGGCGCCGGGGCGCAGGCGGGCGAAGGGGCCGACCGTGGCGCCGCGGCTGATGTGGCAGCCTTCAAGGTGGCAGAAGGCGCGGATCTCGGCGCCGGATTCGACGGTGACGCCGGGGCCGAACACCACATGCGGCGCCACGATGGCATCGCGGCCGATGTGTGTGTCGAGCGCGAAGAACACGGTTTCGGGGGCGGTCAGGGTGACGCCGTTTTCCAGCGCCTCGGCGCGGGCGCGGGTCTGGAAGGCGGCCTCGGCGGCGGCCAGTTCGGCGCGGGTGTTGATGCCCAGCGTTTCGGACTCGTCGCAGGTCACCACCCCGGCGGAGAGGCCGCGCGCCCGGGCGAGGGCCACGATGTCGGTCAGGTAGTATTCGCGCGCGGCATTGTCGCATCCGACGGCGGCAACCAGATCGAGCAGCAGCCGGGTTTCGGCGCAGATAACGCCTGAATTGCAAAGAGTTATGGCGCGTTCTTCGGGCGTGGCGTCCTTGAACTCGACAATCCGTTCCAGCGTGTCGCCATCCATCACCAGACGGCCGTAGCGGCCCGCCTCGCGCGGCTGGAAGCCCAGCACCACCACCGCATGGCGGCTGCGGGCGGCGCGCATTGCCTCCAGCGTTTCGGGGCGGATGAAGGGGGTGTCGCCGTAAAGCACGATTGCATCGCCCGGCACGTCGGCCAGCAGCGGGGCTGCCTGTGCTACGGCATGGGCGGTGCCAAGCTGTTCGGTCTGCTCGACGATTTCGGCCGTGTCGTCATAGGCGAGCGCGGCCTTGCGCACCGCGGCGGCGCCATGGCCCGCGACCACCACCAGCCGGTCGGGTTCCAGCGCGCGCCCCGCCGCCAGCGCATGGTGCAGCATCGGTGCGCCCGCCAGCCCGTGCAGCACCTTCGGCAGTTCCGAATTCATCCGCGAGCCCTGGCCCGCGGCCAGCACAATCAGCGACAACGAGGTTGAAACTGGCATGGCACCCCTTTTCTTTGGCTTGCGCCCGTTTTAACCGGGATTGGACGGGCCGCAAGGCGCGATGGCATCACGCCACCTTTCGGCAGGTTTCAGGGGGCAGGGTATGCGGACGGTGGTTTTCGATCTGGACGGCACGCTGGTGGACAGTTCGGGCGACCTGCTGGCGGCGGCGAATGCCTGCTTCCGGCATCTGGGGCATGGCGACCTGCTGGGGCCGGGCGATGCGCTGACCGCCTTTCACGGCGGGCGGGCGATGCTGCGGCTGGGGTTCGGGCGGCTCGGGCAGGTGAGCGAGGCCGAGGTGGATGCGCAGTACCCCCGGCTGCTGGCGGCGTATGGCGATGCGATCGACACCCACACCACGCTTTATCCGGGTGCTGTGGCGGCGGTGCAGGCCCTGCTGCGCGCAGGCTTTGCCACCGCGATCTGCACCAACAAGCCCGAAGGTCTGGCCGAGACCCTGACGCGCCGGATGGGCATCCGCGACCTGTTCGGCGCGCTGATCGGGGCCGACACCCTGCCGACCCGCAAGCCCGATGCCGCGCCCTACATCGCGGCGGTGCGCGGGGCGGGGGGAACGGTGGCGCGTTCGATGCTGGTGGGCGATACCGGAACCGACCGCGACACCGGGCGCGCTGCCGGGGTGCCGGTGGCGCTGGTGACGTTTGGTCCCGAGGGCGGCGGCGTGGCGCGGATGCAGCCGGAGGCGCTGCTCGACCATTTCGACGACCTGCCGGCGCTGGCCGAACGGCTGCTGTCGCCTGCGTGATACAATCGGCTGTCATGGGGTCATCCCGTCCTTCGTCAGAAAGCCAGACCCGCGCCATGGAAGTATTCACCGGCAGTTTCACCCAACAGGAACCGATCCCCGAGGCGGCGATCACCGCCGCCATGGCCGTGCTGCGCCACGGTCGCCTGCACCGCTACAATACCGCCCCAGGCGAGGTGGCCGAGGCCGCGTTGCTGGAGGAGGAGTTCGCCGCCCTGACCGGGGCGCGCTACTGCCTTGCGGTGGCCTCGGGCGGCTATGCCATGGCCTGCGCGCTGCGCGCACTGGGGATGGGGGCGGGCGACCTTGTGCTGTCGAACGGCTTCACCCTGGCGCCGGTGCCGGGGGCGATTGCCTCGGTCGGCGCGGTGCCGGTGTTCGTCGAGGTGACCGACGATCTGACGATTGATCTGGACGATCTGGCGGCCAAGCTTGGTTGCGGCGCGAAGGTGCTGCTGCTCAGCCACATGCGCGGCCATGTCTGCGACATGGACCGGCTGATGGCGCTTTGCGATGCGGCGGGGGTGCAGGTGGTCGAGGATTGCGCCCATACCATGGGGGCCGCGTGGCGCGGGGTGCCTTCGGGGCGGCACGGGCGGATGGCCTGCTTTTCTACCCAGACCTACAAGCACGCCAATTCCGGCGAGGGCGGGCTGATCATCTCGGATGATGCCGAGGCGATGGCCCGCGCGATCCTGCTGTCGGGCAGCTACATGCTTTATGCCCGCCACCGCGCAGCGCCGCCGCCCGAGGTGTTCGAGGGGCTGAAATATGACATGCCCAACATCTCGGGCCGGATGGACAACCTGCGCGCCGCGATCCTGCGGCCGCAACTGGCCAGCCTCCCCGACCGGGTGGCGCGCTGGGGGGCGCTTTACCGGGTGCTGGAGGCGGGGTTGGCGGGCACGCCGGGGCTGGCACTGATCACGCGGCCGGAACACGAGGGCTATGTCGGCTCGTCCTTCCAGTTCCTGCTGCCGGGGTGGGAAGGCGCGCGGGTTCAGGCGCTGCTGGCGCGGACCCTGGCGCGGGGGGTGGAGCTGAAATGGTTCGGCGCGGCGGAACCGGCAGCCTTCACCTCGCGCTATGACCATTGGCACTACGCGCAGCCAGAGCCGTTGCCGCAGACCGACCGGGTGCTGGCCGGGCTGATCGACCTGCGCCTGCCGCTGACCTTCAGCCTGGACGACGCCGCCCAGATCGGGCGCATCCTCCGGGCCGAGGTTTCGGCCGTCTGGCAGGGGGCGGCTGCGGTATCCGCCACCGGGACCGCCGACTAGTTGCCGCGATAGAGCGGCACCGACGAGATCGACATCTTGGCCGAGCCTTCGGTCAGTTCGGCGGCATGAGCCAGATAGATCAGCGTCTGGTTCGCCTCGTCGAAGATCCGGGTGATGCGCAGCGATTTCAGCACGATGGACCGGCTTTCGCGGAAGATCTGCTCGCCCTTCGGGCCGCGCCTTATGTCGCCGATGGTGATCGGCCCGGTCTGGCGGCAGGCGATCGAGGCGTTCGACGGGTCTTCGAACCAGTTGCCCTGCGACAGCCGGTCGATCAGCGAGCGTTCGAAATAGGCGACATGGCAGGTGACGCCGGGCACACCGGGGTCGGCAATCGCTTCGATGATGATGTCGTTGCCGACCCAGTCGACCCCGACGCGCCCAACCTCCTGCGCGGTGGCGGGGGTGGCCAGCAGGGCGGCGCAGGTCAGGGCGGCGCAGGCCAGGGTGGTCCGTGCGAGGCTGGTTCGGATGTGGCGGGGCATGGCGTCTGATCCCAGAATGGTTGCTTGTGGACGCAGGATGCGCGCTTTGCGCGCCGTTACAAGCGCAGAGGGCGGCAAGGCCGGCTGACGCCGGGGCAGACGCCGCGCCGGTGGCCCGGGAACTGCCGGTGGGACGCGGCAAGAATTTTCGAAAATTCTTGCAAAATTCTTTGAAGAATTTTGGGCCGGCGCGGGGCGGCTGGTGGCTGGTGCGACGATCCGTGCCGAAGAACCGGCCCCGGCCGGGCCGTGGGGCCGGTTTCAGGCGATGAAAGGTCGGGTGGTTGGCGGGGGGAATCGGCGGCGCCCCGGGCGGCGCGGCGGGTGTGAGTCGCGGTGATGCTGCGGGACAGCATGTCACAGCGGCAATTTTGTCGTGGTCGACGGCACACAATGGAATACACTGAGGTCGGACAGAGCGTTTGCTGGACTTGGCGCAGCCACCTTCGGTTGACCCAGCCCGGGGGGCAGAGTAAACGGTCCCCAGCAAATCGAAGCGCGCGCCCCTGTATTCAGGTCAGCTGACAGCCGAAGGAGCCACTCGTGAACGACCTTCTCCGAGAGTATCTGCCGATCCTGATCTTCCTCATCGTGGCGGGGGGGCTCGCGATCATTTTGATCCTGGCGGCCTTCGTGCTGGCGGTGCGCAACCCCGACCCCGAGAAGGTGTCGGCCTACGAATGCGGCTTCAACGCCTTCGACGACGCGCGGATGAAGTTCGACGTGCGCTTCTACCTCGTGTCGATCCTGTTCATCATCTTCGATCTGGAAGTGGCGTTCCTCTTCCCCTGGGCCGTCGCCTTCGGCGAGATGTCGATGGTCGGTTTCTGGTCGATGATGGTGTTTCTGGGCGTTCTGACCGTCGGATTTGTCTATGAATGGAAGAAGGGGGCACTGGAATGGGCGTGAGCACCGGCGTCAACGCGGCCGGGCCCGATGCCGAGGTCGCAACCCGGAGCCTGAATGCGGAACTGGCCGACAAGGGCTTTCTTCTGACCTCGACAGAGGATGTCATCAACTGGGCGCGCATCGGCAGCCTGCACTGGATGACCTTCGGTCTGGCCTGCTGCGCGGTGGAAATGATGCACACCTCGATGCCGCGCTATGACCTCGAACGCTTTGGCACCGCCCCGCGCGCCAGCCCGCGACAGTCGGATCTGATGATCGTGGCGGGCACGCTGACCAACAAGATGGCCCCCGCGCTGCGCAAGGTCTATGACCAGATGCCGGAACCGCGCTACGTGATCTCGATGGGCAGTTGCGCCAATGGCGGCGGCTACTATCATTACAGCTATTCGGTGGTGCGCGGCTGCGACCGGATCGTGCCGGTCGACATCTATGTGCCCGGCTGCCCGCCTTCGGCCGAGGCCCTGCTTTATGGCATTCTGCAGTTGCAGCGCAAGATACGCCGCACCGGCACCATCACCCGCTGAGGAGGCGTCCGATGTCTGATGCGCTTGTCGAACTTGGTGCCCTGATCCGGATGAAACGCGCCGATGCGGTGGTTTCGGCCGCCGTGACGCATGGCGAGCTGACGCTGGAGGTGCTGCCGGCGCATCTGGTGGCGCTGGTCGAATTTCTCAAGACCGATCCGGCGTGCCGGTTCTCCAGCCTCGTGGACATCACGGCGATCGACCATCCCGACCGGGTGGCGCGGTTCGAGGTGGTCTACCACTTCCTGTCGATGTACCAGAACCAGCGCATCCGCCTGAAGCTGGCCTTGCGCGAAGACCAGATGCTGGCCTCGCTGCACCGCGTCCACCCCAGCGCCAACTGGTTCGAGCGCGAGGTGTTCGACATGTTCGGCATCCTGTTCACCGGCCACCCCGACCTGCGCCGCATCCTGACCGACTACGGCTTTCGCGGCCACCCGATGCGCAAGGACTTTCCGACCACCGGCTATACCGAGGTCCGCTATGACGAGGAAAAGAAGCGCGTGGTCTATGAGCCGGTCAAGCTGGTGCAGGAATACCGCCAGTTCGATTTCATGAGCCCGTGGGAAGGGGCAAACTACATCCTTCCCGGTGACCAGAAGGCGGGGGCGAAGTGATGGACGCGCATTATGACGACGCGCTGACCGGCGAACAGTCGATCCGCACCTTCAACATCAACTTCGGCCCGCAGCACCCTGCGGCGCATGGCGTTCTGCGTCTTGTGCTGGAGCTTGACGGCGAGATCGTCGAGCGCTGCGACCCCCATATCGGGCTGCTGCACCGCGGCACCGAAAAGCTGATGGAAAGCCGCACCTACCTGCAGAACCTGCCGTATTTCGACCGGCTCGATTACGTCGCGCCGATGAACCAGGAACATGCCTGGTGTCTGGCGATCGAGAAGCTGACCGGCACGGTGGTGCCGCGTCGGGCGCAACTGATCCGGGTGCTGTTCTGCGAGATCGGCCGGGTGCTGAACCACCTCTTGAACGTGACGACGCAGGCGATGGACGTGGGCGCGCTGACGCCGCCGCTCTGGGGCTTCGAAGAACGCGAAAGGCTGATGGTGTTCTACGAGCGGGCCTGTGGGGCGCGCCTTCACGCGGCCTATTTCCGCCCCGGCGGGGTGCATCAGGACCTGCCGCCGCAGCTGATCGAGGACATCGACCAGTGGGCGGTCGAGTTCCCCCGCGTGATCGACGACATCGACGGCCTGCTGACCGAGAACCGCATCTTCAAGCAGCGCAACGCCGACATCGGCGTGGTGACCGAGCAGGACATTCTCGACTGGGGCTTTTCGGGCGTCATGGTGCGGGGCTCTGGCCTTGCCTGGGATCTGCGGCGCAGCCAGCCCTATGAATGCTATGACGAATTCGACTTCCAGATTCCCGTGGGCAAGAACGGCGACTGCTACGACCGCTATCTCTGCCGGATGGAGGAGATGCGGCAGTCGACCAGCATCATCCGCCAGGCCTGCGCCAAGCTGCGGGTCGAGCCGGGCGAGGTGCTGGCGCGCGGCAAGATCACGCCGCCGAAGCGGGCCGAGATGAAGACCTCGATGGAGGCGCTGATCCATCACTTCAAGCTCTACACCGAAGGCTTCCATGTGCCCGCAGGCGAAATCTACGCCTGCGTCGAGGCGCCCAAGGGCGAATTCGGCGTTTATCTGGTAGCAGATGGGACGAACAAGCCCTACCGCGCCAAGATCCGCGCGCCGGGTTTCCTGCACCTGCAGGCGATGGACTACATGGCCAAGGGTCACCAACTGGCCGACGTGTCGGCCATCATCGGTTCGATGGATGTGGTGTTCGGGGAGATCGACCGGTGATGGTGCCCGATGGACTACTGCACGAAGTGGAAGATCCTCGGCCTGCTGATCGCTCTGACGCCCTTCGGACTGGCGCTCTTGGGCGGCACCGCAGCGGCGCGTTGGGGCGGGGGATACTGGCGCGCCGTGCTCTGGGCGGGTCTGGTGGCGGGAACGGTGCTCGCCACTCTGGTGCCAGCCTCGCTGATTGTCTGGAATGGGCTTCGGCCTGCGATCTGCAATAGGATGAACTGATGCTGCGCCGCCTGAACCACACCCAGCCCGACAGTTTCGCCTTCACCGCGGCGAACCTCGCCTGGGCCAAGGGCCAGATCACCAAATACCCGGATGGGCGACAGGCTTCGGCGATCATTCCGCTGCTCTGGCGCGCGCAGGAGCAGGAGGGCTGGCTTTCCCGCCCGGCGATCGAGCATGTCGCCGACATGCTGGGCATGGCCCGTATCCGGGCGCTGGAAGTGGCGACGTTCTACTTCATGTTTCAGCTTCAACCCGTTGGTTCCATTGCACATGTTCAGGTTTGCGGCACCACCTCGTGCATGATCTGCGGCGCCGAGGAACTGATCGCGGTCTGCAAGGAACTGATTTCGCCCAAGGCGCACACGCTGTCGGCCGATGGCCGGTTCAGCTGGGAAGAGGTCGAGTGCCTCGGCGCCTGCACCAACGCGCCGATGGCCCAGATCGGCAAGGATTATTACGAAGACCTGACGGCAGCCCGGCTGCGCGAGCTGATCGGGCGGTTTGCGGCGGGCGAGGTGCCGGTGCCGGGGCCCCAGAACGGGCGCTATGCCTCGGAACCGCTGTCGGGGCTGACCTCGCTGAAGGATTTCGAAAGCGGGCGCACGCAATACAATGCCAGCGTGCAGGCGGCGGTGGACCTTGGCGACACGGTGAAGCGGATCGACGGCAGCGAAGTGCCTCTGCTGACGCCTTGGCTGGGCCGCGCCGAACCCGCGACCCCTGCCGAGGGGCAGGAAACCGAACCGACGCCGGGCGAAGGCGTTCCCGTGGATGCGACCGGCATCACGGTGCAGGAGGCGCCGGCGCTTTCCAAGGGGATGCCGGAGCGCCAGCCCTCGGTCGCGCCCGCCGAACCGCTGACCCGCGAAAAGCCGCAGGCGCTTGCCGCCCCGCGCGGTGGCAAACCCGACGATCTGATGCAGATCAAGGGGATGGACGCCGGACTTGAAGCCCGGTGCCACGATCTGGGCCTGTTCCATTTCGACCAGATCGCGGCCCTGACGGCGGCCGAAGTGGCCTGGATGGATGACAATCTGCAAGGCCCGGCCGGTTGCGTGAGCCGCGACGACTGGGTGGCGCAGGCGAAACGACTGGCAGCGGGCGGCCAGAGCTGACCTTCGGCCCGCAAGATGACTGTGACGATCTCGACACATAGGCAACACGACCCGGTGACGGGCAATAAAGTGGAGACCGAACCAATGAGTAGTGCAGAATTCAAGAACGGCCCCCTGCTGGACGGGTGGGTTATTGCGGTGGCTGCGGGTCTGGTGGCCGGTGGCGTCGCCAGTGTGATCGGCGACTTCAACCTGATGCAGGCGTCATTCACCGGCATCGTGCTGACGACCGTGCTCGGGCTGGTGATCGGCCTGCGCTGGGGTGAACCGGGCATGGCCCCGCCGGCGCCCGTGGTGCCTGCGGCCGAACCGGCCACGGCGCCCGTTCCTGCCGCGTCCACGCCGGCCCGTGCCGCGCCCGCCGCCATGGCGCCCGCCGCGGTGACCGCCGCCGCCGCAACCGGGGCACCGGCCCGCAAACCCGAAGGGCTGAGCATGGCGCGCGAGGGCAAGGCGGATGATCTGAAGGAAATCAAGGGTATAGGGCCAAAGCTTGAAGTGCTTTGCCACAGCCTCGGCTTTTACCATTTCGACCAGATCGCCCATTGGACCCCGGAAGAGATCGCTTGGGTCGATGACAATCTGGAAGGCTTCAATGGGCGCGTGACCCGTGACGACTGGGTGGAGCAAGCGAAGATTCTGGCCGCCGGGGGCAAGACCGAACATTCGGCCGGTGTCCGGGCCGGCCGGATTCACTGACCCATGACAAAAGCCCCCACCCCCGAGGACAGGTATCTGGCGAAGCAGGCGCGGATGGTCGCGTTCATGATCGCGGGCACCATGATCCTGTGGGTGGGGGCGCAATGGCTGGGCGGGCGGCTGGGCTGGGACAGCCGCTTTGCCTTCCTGTTCGACCTTGCCGCACTGGCCGCGTTCGTCTGGGCGCTGGTTGTCACCTATCGGCTCTGGCGGCGACAGAAGGCCGGCCCACGGAACAATTGAGGACGCATGATGCTGAAAGACCAGGACCGGATCTTCACCAACCTGTACGGGATGCACGACCGCAGTCTTGCGGGCGCGCGCAAGCGCGGGCACTGGTCGGGCACGGCGGGCTTCATCGGCGAGGGCCGCGACTGGCTGGTGGACCGCATCAAGGCCTCGGGCCTGCGCGGCCGCGGCGGGGCGGGCTTTCCGACCGGGCTGAAATGGTCGTTCATGCCCAAGGCATCGGACGGGCGGCCGTCGTATCTGGTGGTGAACGCCGACGAATCCGAACCCGGCACCTGCAAGGACCGCGAGATCATGCGCCACGACCCGCACACGCTGGTCGAAGGCTGCCTGATCGCCGGTTTCGCGATGAACGCGGTGGCGGGCTACATCTACATCCGCGGCGAATACATCCGCGAGCGCGAGGCGCTGCAGACCGCGATCGACGAGGCCTATGACGCGGGGCTGATCGGCAAGAACGCCTGCGGGTCGGGCTATGACTATGATCTTTACCTGCACCACGGCGCCGGGGCCTACATCTGCGGCGAGGAAACCGCGCTGCTGGAAAGCCTTGAAGGCAAGAAGGGGATGCCGCGGATGAAGCCGCCGTTCCCGGCAGGCTCGGGCCTCTACGGCTGCCCGACCACGGTGAACAACGTCGAATCCATCGCGGTGGTGCCCACCATCCTGCGGCGCGGCGCCGAGTGGTTCGCGGGCTTCGGTCGGCCGAACAATGCCGGGACCAAGCTGTTCGGCATCTCGGGCCACGTCAACAACCCCTGCGTCGTCGAGGAGGCGATGTCGATCAGCCTGCGCGAGTTGCTCGACCGCCATTGCGGCGGCGTGCGGGGCGGCTGGAAGAACATCAAGGCGGTGATCCCCGGCGGGTCGTCGGTGCCGATGCTGAACGCCGCGCAATGCGACGATGCGATCATGGATTTCGACTGGCTGCGGGAGCAGAAGTCGGGCCTCGGCACGGCGGCGGTGATCGTGATGGATCAGAGCACCGACGTAATCAAGGCGATCTGGCGGCTGTCGAAGTTCTACAAGCACGAAAGCTGCGGCCAGTGCACCCCCTGCCGCGAAGGCACCGGCTGGATGATGCGGGTGATGGAACGGCTGGTGACCGGCGAGGCCGATGTCGAGGAGATCGACATGCTGCTGAGCGTGACCAGGCAGGTCGAGGGCCACACGATCTGCGCGCTGGGCGATGCCGCGGCCTGGCCGATCCAGGGGCTGGTGCGGCATTTCCGCGAGGAGATCGAGGACCGCATCAAGGCGAAGAAGACCGGGCGCATGGGCGCGATGGCGGCGGGGTAGGCGGTGAAGCGGGCAACAACCCTTCTGGTTCCGGCGGCGGTGCTGGCGGCCTGCGCGGCCCCGGCGCCGGTGGCGATGCCCGTCGGCGCGGCCCCGGTGCAGGCGGTGCTGAAACCGGTGGCGGGCGGCGGCGTGCGGGTTACCCGGACGGGGCCGGTGCCCTTTGCCTATGACCAGGGCGCCGATGCGCGGCGCGCGGCCGACGCGCTGTGCGGCCCGGGCGGCGTGCAAAGCTCGATCCACGACCGGTTCGACGGTGGCGGCTGGGTTTTCGTGGAGGGTTGCGCATGACCGGGATGCACGACCATGGTGACAGCGATCAGGCGTTCGGCCGGTCGCATCTGAGTGAGACAAGCCTGTGGCAAACCCACGGCTGTGCCCAAGCGGCGGCGGAGTAAGCCTATGACCAACCTCAAGAAAATCAGCATCGACGGCACCGTGATCGAGGTTGACGGCGCGATGACGCTGATCCAGGCCTGCGAGCTGGCAGGGGTGGAGGTGCCGCGCTTCTGCTACCATGAACGGCTGACCATCGCGGGCAACTGCCGCATGTGCCTGGTCGAGGTGGTGGGCGGGCCGCCGAAACCCACCGCTTCCTGCGCGATGCAGGTGCGCGACCTGCGGCCCGGCCCCAACGGCGAGCCGCCGGTGGTCCGGACCAACTCGCCCATGGTCAAGAAGGCCCGCGAGGGGGTGATGGAATTCCTGCTGATCAACCACCCGCTCGACTGCCCGATCTGCGATCAGGGCGGCGAATGCGACCTGCAGGATCAGGCGATGGCTTACGGCGTCGATTTCAGCCGCTACCGCGAGCCCAAGCGCGCGTCGGAAGACCTGGATCTGGGGCCGCTGGTCGCAACCAAGATGACGCGCTGCATTTCCTGCACGCGCTGCGTCCGCTTTACCTCGGAAGTCGCCGGGATCACCCAGATGGGCCAGACCGGGCGCGGCGAGGATGCCGAGATCACCACCTATCTTGGCGGCACGCTGGACAGCAACCTTCAGGGCAACATCATCGACCTGTGCCCGGTCGGCGCGCTGACCTCCAAGCCCTATGCCTTCACGGCGCGGCCGTGGGAACTGACCAAGACCGAAAGCATCGACGTGATGGATGCGCTGGGGTCGAACATCCGCATAGACACCAAGGGCCGCGAAGTCATGCGCATCCTGCCGCGCAACCATGACGGCGTGAACGAGGAATGGATTTCCGACAAGACCCGCTTCGTCTGGGACGGCCTGCGCCGCCAGCGGCTCGACACGCCCTACATCCGCGAGAACGGCCGCCTGCGCAAAGCGGGCTGGGGCGAGGCGCTGGTGGCTGCCGCCGCCGCGATGCGCGGGCGCAAGGTGGCGGCGCTGGTCGGTGATCTGGTGCCGGTCGAGGCGGCTTTTGCGTTGAAGGCGCTGATCGACAGTCTCGGCGGGCGGATCGAGTGCCGCACCGATGGCGCGAAGCTGCCTGCGGGCAACCGCTCGGCCTATGTCGGCACCGCGACGATTGCCGACATCGATGCTGCGAAGGTGATCACCCTGATCGGCACCAACCCGCGGCTGGAGTCGCCAGTGCTGAACGCGCGGCTGCGCAAGGCCTGGACGCTGGGGGCAGAGATCACGCTTGTCGGGCCCGCCGCCGACCTGACCTATGACGTGACCCATGCAGGCACAGGGCGCGATGCGCTGGCGCAGATGGCGGCCGGGGCGCAGGCGATGGACAAGCCCGCGCTGGTGATCGTCGGGCAGGGCGCGCTGACCGAGGCCGATGGCGAGGCCGTGCTGGCGCAGGCGATGCAGCTTGCCGGGGCGCAGGGCGGGAAGCTGCTGGTGCTGCACACCGCCGCCGCACGGGTCGGCGCGATGGATGTGGGGGCGGTGACCGAAGGCGGTCTGGCTGCCGCGCTGGACGGTGCCGAGGTGATCTACAATCTGGGGGCCGACGAGGTGGAAATCGCCGCCGGTGCCTTCGTGATCTACCAGGGCAGCCACGGAGACAGGGGCGCGCACCGCGCCGACCTGATCCTGCCGGGCGCGGCCTGGACCGAGGAAAGCGGCATCTTCGTCAACACCGAAGGCCGGCCGCAGCGCGCCTCGCGCGCGGGCTTTGCGCCTGGCGAGGCCAAGGAGAACTGGGCGATCCTGCGGGCCTTGTCGGCCGAACTGGGCGTGGTGCAGCCGTGGGACTCGCTGGCGGCGCTGCGTCGGGCGCTGGTGCAGGCGGTGCCGTATCTGGCCCGGATCGACGCGGTGCCGGTGAACGTCTGGGAACCCTTGCCGCTGCGCGATGCGGCAAGGGCCGATTTCCGCACCGCGGTGGCCGATTTCTACCTGACCAACCCGATTGCCCGCGCCAGCGCGCTGATGGCCGAGCTTTCGGCGGGCGTGGCGGCGCGGCGCAACAGCCCGCTTGCGGCGGAGTGACGGCATGACTTGCGGCACGCGCCTTTGCCTTGGCCTGACGCTCGCCCTCGCGGCGGGCTGTGCGCCGCAGGAGGCGCCCTCGACTTCGGGCTTCCGCCCGGCCTATGGCGGGATCGAGACCATCCTGCTGGACGGCGATCTGGTGAACTTTCGCGTCGCCATGAAAGGCGCGCGCAACAACGAGGATGTGGCGGCCTACGGGCGCTGTGCGGCGGCGCAATATGCGCTGATCCGGGGGTTCGGTTTCGCCCGGCATCTGCGCACCAACGTGTCGCGTGCCGGGGACGGCTGGCGCGGCGATGCGGTCTACACGATTTCGTCGGCGCTGCCCCGCGGGCTCAAGACCATCGACGCCGAAGTGACGGTGCGCGATTGTGGCGAGCAGGGCATACCGACGGTTTGACAAGGGGTGCCCGACAGGGCATCGCACGACTGGGGCCGCGCCAAGCAACAGGGCGCTGAGGAATACGGGGCATCATGGCTGACTTTCTGCAAACGGGGCTGGGGACGGTGTTGCTGCTGGCGGCGCAAAGCCTGCTGGTCGTGGCCTTCGTGATGATCAGCCTGCTGTTCCTCGTCTATGGCGACCGCAAGATCTGGGCTGCGGTGCAGATGCGGCGCGGGCCGAACGTGGTGGGGCCGTTCGGGCTGCTGCAATCGGTGGCCGATGCGCTGAAGTACGTGGTCAAGGAAATCGTCATCCCCGCCGGGGCCGACCGGGCGGTGTTCTTCCTTGCCCCGATGCTGAGCTTCGTGCTGGCGATGATGGCGTGGTCGGTCATACCCTTCGCAGACGGCTGGGTGCTGGGCGACATCAACGTGGCGATCCTGTTCATCTTTGCCGTGTCCTCGCTGGAGGTTTACGGCGTGATCATGGGGGGCTGGGCGTCGAACTCGAAATACCCGTTCCTCGGCTCGCTGCGGTCCGCCGCGCAGATGATCTCCTACGAGGTGTCGATCGGGCTGATCATCATCGGGGTGATCATCTCGACCGGGTCGCTGAACCTCAGCGACATCGTGCGGGCGCAGGACGGCGATCTGGGGCTGTTCAACTGGTACTGGCTGCCGCACCTGCCGATGGTGGTGCTGTTCTTCATCTCGGCGCTGGCCGAAACCAACCGCCCGCCGTTCGATCTGCCCGAGGCAGAGTCGGAACTGGTGGCGGGGTTCATGGTCGAATACTCCTCGACCCCCTACCTGCTGTTCATGGCCGGCGAATATATCGCCATTTTCATGATGTGCGGCCTGATGAGCGTGCTGTTCTTCGGCGGCTGGCTGTCGCCCATTCCCGGCCTGCCCGATGGCGCGCTGTGGATGGTGGGCAAGATGGCGATCTTCTTCTTCCTGTTCGCGATGGTGAAGGCCATCGTGCCGCGCTACCGCTATGACCAGCTTATGCGGATCGGCTGGAAGGTGTTCCTGCCGATGAGCCTCGGCTGGGTGATCCTGGTGGCGTTCCTGGCGAAATTCGAAGTGATGGGCGGGGCCTGGGCCCGCTGGACCGTGGGAGGCTGACGTGGGCGACAATCGTGCCATAGACTACACGCGGGCGGCGAAGTACTTCCTGATGTTCGATTTCATCAAGGGGTTCGGGCTGGGGATGAAGTATTTCTTCGCCCCCAAGGTCACGCTGAACTATCCGCATGAAAAGGGGCCGCTTTCCCCGCGGTTCCGCGGCGAGCACGCGCTGCGCCGCTACCCCAACGGCGAGGAACGCTGCATCGCATGCAAGCTGTGCGAGGCGATCTGCCCGGCGCAGGCGATCACCATCGACGCCGAACCGCGCGAGGATGGCAGCAGGCGCACGACGCGCTACGACATCGACATGACGAAATGCATCTATTGCGGCTTCTGCCAGGAAGCCTGCCCGGTCGATGCCATCGTCGAAGGCCCGAACTTCGAGTTCTCGACCGAGACCCGCGAGGAATTGTTCTACAACAAGGACCGCCTGCTGGAAAACGGCGCCCGCTGGGAAGCCGAGATTGCCCGCAACCTTGAAACCGATGCGCCCTACAGATGAGCACCCCGATGGATGACAATATCCTCGACGAGATCAGGGCCCTGCGCACCGACATCGCCGCCCTGCGGGCCGACATGGCCGTGCTGCGCCGCGAAAGCGCCGAGCAGGGCCAGATGACCGACGGGCTGTCGGTGATCCTGACGCTTCTGGCGGGCCACATGCAGCGCATCACAGACCGGCTGGAGGGCTGAGGTATGACCGAAGAATTTTCCAAGATGTTCAAGGCAATGATGGATCAGAGCCAGGAAATGGCCCGCGCCTTCAACCCGGCGCTGGAGAACTTCCAGGTCAAGGGCTTCGAGAAGCTGTTTCCCACCATGTCGAAGGACATGCTGGAGATGTGGTTCGGCAAGACCTTCAACCGCGAAGGCCTTGATGCCCGCACCCGGCTTCTGGTCACCATCGCCGCGCTGACCGTGCTGGGCGCGCAGGCCGAACCGCAGCTGCGCCTGACGATCCGCCACGCGCTTGCCGCCGGGGCGACCAAGCGCGAGGTGGCCGAGGTCATCTATCAGATGAGCATGTTCGGCGGCCTGCCCGCCATGCAGAAGGCGCTGGAAATCGCGCAGTCGGTCTTTGCCGAAACCGGGGAGGACGAGGCATGAGCTTTCCCGATGTCGCCTTCTATTCCTTTGCCCTGATCGTGATCACCGCCGGGCTGATGGTCACGATCGCTCGCAACCCGGTGCATTCGGTTCTGTGGCTGATCCTGTCGTTCATGGGGTCGTCGGGGCTGTTCCTGCTGTGCGGGGCAGAGTTCGTGGCGATGCTGCTGGTGATCGTCTATGTCGGCGCGGTGGCGGTGCTGTTCCTGTTCGTGGTGATGATGCTGGATGTGGATTTCGCCAAGCTGAAGGCGGAAATGTCGAAATACATGCCGCTGGCCCTGCTGATCGGGGTGGTGCTGCTGATGCAGTTCGCGCTGGCGATGGGCGTCTGGGTCCAGTCGGACAGCGCGATGGGGTTGCGCCAGGCGCTGGCACCCGACCTCGCCGAGGTCGAGAACACCCGCGCGCTGGGCCTGCTGATCTACGACAAGTACATCCTGCTGTTCCAGCTTTCCGGGCTGATCCTGCTGGTGGCGATGATCGGGGCGATCGTGCTGACGCTGCGCCACCGCACCGATGTCAAGCGCCAGAACGTGCTGCACCAGATGTGGCGCGATCCGGCCAAGGCGATGGAACTGAAAGACGTGAAACCGGGGCAGGGGCTCTGAGAGACGCATTCCAGCGGCCCCCGCGCGGGACCGCCCTGAACACGGAAAAACGGGCGCATGACCCGGAGGGACGAAAATGGTGGGACTTGAACATTACCTGACGGTATCGGCTGCTCTGTTCGTCATCGGGATCTTCGGCATCTTCCTGAACCGGAAGAACGTCATCGTGATCATGATGTCGATCGAGCTGATGCTGCTGGCCGTCAACATCAACCTCGTCGCCTTTTCCAGCTTTCTGGGCGATCTGGTGGGTCAGATCTTCACCCTGTTCGTGCTGACGGTTGCGGCGGCCGAGGCGGCGGTGGGTCTGGCGATCCTCGTCAGCTTCTTCCGGATGCGCGGCACCATCGATGTCGAAGACGTCAACGTGATGAAGGGCTGACGCAATGGCAACGATCATCCTACTGGCGCCGTTGCTCGGCGCGCTGATCTGCGGCTTCGGCTGGCGCTACATCGGCGAATTTGCCGGGCAGGTGATCACCACCGGCCTCGTCTTCCTGGCGGCGCTGCTGTCCTGGATCATCTTTCTGACCTTCGACGGCGTGACCACGCAGGTCGTGCTGATGCGCTGGATCGAATCCGGCAGCCTCAGCACGGAATGGGCGATCCGGCTGGACCGGCTGACCGCGATCATGCTGGTGGTGGTGACCACGGTCTCGGCGCTGGTGCACCTCTATTCCTTCGGCTACATGGCGCATGACGAGAACTGGAGCCATCACGAGCATTACAAGGCGCGGTTCTTCGCGTATCTGTCGTTCTTCACCTTCACCATGCTGATGCTGGTGACCGCCGACAACCTGGTGCAGATGTTCTTCGGCTGGGAAGGGGTGGGGGTCGCCTCCTATCTGCTGATCGGGTTCTACTACCGCAAGCCAAGCGCCAATGCGGCGGCGATCAAGGCGTTCGTCGTCAACCGGGTCGGGGATTTCGGCTTTGCGCTGGGGATCTTTGCGCTGTTCTTCCTGACCGACAGCATCCGCTTTGACGACGTGTTCGCCGCCGTGCCCGAACTGGCAGAGACCAACCTGCACTTTCTCTGGGGCGAGTGGAATGCCGCCAACCTGATCGGCGTCCTGCTGTTCATCGGGGCGATGGGCAAGTCGGCCCAACTTGGGTTGCACACCTGGCTGCCCGACGCGATGGAAGGCCCGACGCCGGTTTCGGCGCTGATCCATGCCGCGACGATGGTCACGGCGGGGGTGTTCCTCGTCTGCCGCATGTCGCCGATCTACGAATATGCGCCCGATGCCGCGATGATGGTCGTGGTGGTGGGTGCCACGACGGCGTTCTTTGCCGCGACGGTCGGTCTGGTGCAGAACGACATCAAGCGCGTCATCGCCTATTCGACCTGTTCGCAGCTTGGCTACATGTTCGTGGCGGCGGGTGTCGGGGTCTATTCGGTGGCGATGTTCCACCTGTTCACCCATGCCTTCTTCAAGGCGATGCTGTTCCTTGGCGCGGGCTCGGTGATCCATGCCATGCACCACGAACAGGACATGCGGAACTACGGCGGCCTGCGCAAGAAGATCCCCTACACCTTCGCCGCGATGCTGGTCGGCACGCTGGCGATCACCGGGGTGGGGATACCCTTCACCTACATCGGCTTCGCGGGCTTCTTTTCCAAGGATGCGGTGATCGAGTCTGCCTTCGTCGGGTCGCAGTATGCCTTCTGGCTTTTGGTGGTCGCGGCCTTCATGACCAGCTTCTACAGCTGGCGGCTGATGTTCATGACCTTCTTCGGCAAGGCGCGCGGCGATCACCACACCCATGACCATGCCCACGAAAGCCCCAAGACCATGCTGATTCCGCTGGGCGTGCTGGGCCTCGGGGCGGTGTTCTCGGGGATGATCTGGTACAACGTGTTCTTCGGCGATGAGGATCAGGTCCGCAACTGGTTCGGGATGGAGGCTGCACAGCACGAGGCTGGGGCGGGCGATCATGCCGCGGTGGAAAGCCACGCCGCCCCGGCCGAACCCGCTGCCCCGGCCGGGGCGCCTGTTGTCACCGACGGCGCGGCCGCCCCGGCAGAGCCTGCGGCCCCGGCAGATGCGCCTGTCGTCACCGACGGCGCGGCCGTTCCGGCAGAGCCTGCGGTCACCGACGCCGCACCGCACGCGGCACCGGCTGTCCATGGCGCGGCCCCGAAGGGCGCGATTGCCATGGGGCCGGACAACCATGTGCTGCACGAGGCGCATCTGGTGCCCGCCTGGGTCAAGCTGTCGCCCTTCGTCGCGATGGTCCTGGGCCTTGCGCTGGCTTGGCTGTTCTACATCGCGAATCCGGCGCTGCCGGGCAAGCTGGCTGCGCAGCAGCGCCCCCTCTACCTGTTCTTGCTGAACAAATGGTACTTTGACGAGCTCTACGAGATCATCTTCGTGCGCCCCGCCCGCTGGCTTGGCGATTTTCTGTGGCGGCGCGGCGACGGCAGCGTGATCGACGGCTCCATCAACGGGGTGGCGCTGGGCCTGATTCCCTTGCTGACCCGCCTGGCCGGGCGGGCGCAGTCTGGCTACATCTTCCACTACGCCTTCGCGATGTTCCTCGGGATTGTGATCTTCGTGACCTGGATGACGCTCACGGGGGGCGCTGAATAATGGAAAACCTGCTTTCCATCATAACCTTCATTCCGCTGGTGGCGGCGCTGATCCTGGCGCTGTTCCTGCGCGGCGATGACGAGGCGGCGCAGAAGAACGCCCGATGGCTGGCGCTGCTGGCAACCTCGGCGTCCTTCGTGGTGTCGCTGTTCCTGCTGGCGGGGTTCGACCCGTCCAACACCGGCTTCCAGTTCGTCGAGCAGCACGACTGGATCATCGGGCTGCAATACAAGATGGGGGTGGACGGCATCTCGGTGCTGTTCGTGATGCTGACCACGGCGCTGATGCCGATCACCATCGCCGCCTGCTGGCCGGTCAAGACGCGGGTCAAGGAATACATGATCGCGTTCCTGGTGCTGGAAACGCTGATGCTGGGCGTGTTCTGCGCGCTGGATCTGGTGCTGTTCTACCTGTTCTTCGAGGCGGGCCTGATCCCGATGTTCCTGATCATCGGCATCTGGGGCGGCAAGGAACGGATCTATGCGGCGTTCAAGTTCTTCCTCTACACCTTCCTCGGCTCGGTGCTGATGCTGGTCGCGATGATCGCGATGTATTTCGATGCGGGAACCACCGACATCGAGACGCTGCTGACCCACAACTTCAGCAGCGACACGATGCATCTTCTGGGCCTGCCGATCATCGGGGGGCTGCAGACGCTGCTGTTCCTGGCCTTCTTTGCCAGCTTTGCGGTGAAGATGCCGATGTGGCCGGTGCACACCTGGCTGCCCGACGCGCATGTGCAGGCCCCCACGGCGGGGTCGGTCGTGCTGGCGGCCATCCTGCTGAAGATGGGGGGCTACGGCTTCCTGCGCTTCAGCCTGCCGATGTTCCCGGTCGGGTCGGATCTGCTGTCGCCGCTGGTGCTGTGGATGAGCGCCATCGCCATCGTCTACACAAGTCTGGTGGCGCTGGCCCAAAGCGACATGAAGAAGCTGATCGCCTATTCCTCGGTGGCGCACATGGGCTTTGTCACCATGGGCATCTTTGCCGCCAACCAGCAGGGGGTCGATGGCGCGATCTTCCAGATGATCAGCCACGGCTTCATCTCGGGCGCGCTGTTCCTGATCGTGGGCGTGATCTATGACCGGATGCACACCCGCGAGATCGACGCCTATGGCGGGCTGGTCAACCGGATGCCGGTCTATGCGCTGGTGTTCATGTTCTTCACCATGGCCAACGTCGGCCTGCCGGGGACCAGCGGTTTCATCGGCGAGTTTCTGACGCTGATCGGCATCTTCCAGGTCAACACCTGGGTTGCCGCCGTGGCGACCTCGGGCGTGATCCTGTCGGCGGCCTACGGGCTGTGGCTTTACCGCCGCGTCGTGTTCGGCGCGCTGATCAAGGAAAGCCTGAAGACCATCACCGACATGACCGGCCGCGAGAAGGCCATCTTCGCGCCGCTGGTGGCCATGACCCTGCTGCTGGGCGTCTACCCGAGCCTTGTGACCGACATCATCGGTCCTTCGGTCGCCCAGCTGACCGCCGACTACCGCGCCGCGCTGCCCGTTGTTCCGGGCAGCGACGTGGCCATGCATTAAGGGACGCGACCGATGACCCCCGCCGATTTCTATACCGTGCTGCCCGAGGTGGTGCTTGCGGTCTTTGCGCTGGCTGCGCTGATGTTCGGGGCCTTCATGGGCAAGGACAACACCGCGCCAACGCTGGTCTGGGCCACCGCGGGGCTGTTTGCCGCCCTGGCCCTGTGGACCGGGGTCGCAGGCACCGGCGCGCGCACGGCCTTTGGCGGCATGTTCGTCGACGATCCGTTCTCGCGCTATGCCAAGGTGACGCTGCTTCTGTCGGCCGCCGCCGTGCTGGTGATGACGCAGGAATACATGGAACGGCGGGGCCTGCTGCGCTTCGAATACCCGATCCTGGTCGCGCTGTCGGTGATCGGCATGATGGTGATGGTGTCGTCGGGCGACCTGATGACGCTTTACATGGGGCTGGAGCTTCAAAGTCTGGCGCTTTACGTCATCGCCACCCTGCGGCGCGATTCCATCAAGTCGACCGAGGCGGGGCTGAAATACTTCGTGCTCGGGGCGCTGTCGTCGGGACTGCTGCTTTACGGCGCGTCGCTGGTCTATGGTTTTGCCGGGACGACGCTGTTTTCGGGCATCCTCAGCACGCTGGGCGGCGAGGTGCCGCTGGGGCTGCTGTTCGGGCTGGTGTTCATGCTGTCGGGGCTGGCGTTCAAGGTTTCGGCGGCGCCATTCCACATGTGGACGCCCGATGTCTATGAGGGCGCGCCGACCCCGATCACCGCGATCTTCGCCACCGCGCCCAAGGTCGCCGCGATCTGCCTGATCGCGCGGGTGGTGCATGACGCCTTTGGCGGCATCCCCGGCGACTGGGGGCAGGTGCTGGCGGCGCTGGCGGTGGCCTCGATGTTCCTTGGCGCGATTGCCGCCATCGGTCAGCGCGACATCAAGCGCCTGATGGCCTATTCCTCGATCGCCCACATGGGCTATGCGCTGGTCGGGCTGGCCTCGGGAACGGCGCAGGGGGTGCAGGCGACGCTGGTCTACATTTCGATCTATGTCACCATGAACATCGGCACCTTCGCCTTCATCCTGTCGATGGAACGGGATGGCAAGCCGATCACCGCCATCGACGGGCTGAACCAGTTCGCCCGGCGTGACCCCCTGAAGGCGCTGGCGCTGCTGGTGCTGCTGTTCAGCATGGCGGGCGTGCCGCCGATGGTCGGGTTTTTCGGCAAGTTCTTCGTGCTGAAGGCCGCGGTCGATGCCGGGATGGTCTGGCTGGCGGTGGCGGGGGCGTTGGCCTCGGTGATCGGGGCCTACTACTACCTGCGGATGGTGTTTTTCATGTATTTCGGCAAGGACGGCGAATCCATGATCAGCCGCACGGTGCCGGTGCAATGGGTCATGCTGATGGGGTCGGCGCTGATCATGGTGTTCGGCGTGATCAACCTGCTGGGCATCGAGCCGCTGGCAGCCATCGCGGCGGAATCGCTTGTCCGCTAAGGCCGCCTGGCCGGCCGGTGTTGCGCGCGTCGTGCTGGACGAGGTCGACAGCACCAACGCCGAGGCCGCCCGCCGCGCCCCCGGCCCCGCCTGGGTGCTGGGGCTGACGCAAACCGGCGGGCGCGGGCGACGCGGTCGGCCCTGGGCCAGCCCGCGCGGCAATTTCCACGCCTCGCTGGTGATGACCCCGGGCGAACCTGCCGAACAGGTGGCGCTGCGGTCCTTTGTGGCGGCGCTGGCGCTGCACGACGCCTGCGCCGGGCTGACCGGGCTGGCCGATGCCTTCACCCTGAAATGGCCCAATGACGTGCTGCTGAACGGTGGCAAGCTGGCAGGGATTCTGCTGGAAAGTGCCGGGCAGGGCGGGCGGGTCACGCATCTGGTGATCGGCATCGGCGTCAACCTGATTGCTGCCCCCGACCCCGCGCTGGTGGAAGTCGGCGCGCTGCGCCCGGTCAGCCTGCTGGGCGAGACCGGGCTGCGCGTGACGCCCGAGGCGTTCCTCGATGCGCTGGCCCCGGCCTATGCCGCGCGCGAGGCGACGTTTGTGGACCACGGCTTTGCCCCGATCCGCGCCGCCTGGCTGGCGCGCGCCGCCCGGCTGGGCCAGCCGATCCGCGCCCGCACCGGAACCCACACCCGCGAGGGCATCTTCGAGACCCTGGACCAGAGTGGCGCGCTGATCCTGAACACCGCCACCGGGCGCGAGGCGATTCCGGCGGCCGAAGTTTTCTTCTGAAAAGGGGGCAGACATGCTTCTGGCGATCGACTGCGGCAATACCAACACGGTGTTTTCCATCTGGGATGGCAGCCGTTTCCTCGCGACCTGGCGCATCGCCACAGACCACAAGCGCACGGCGGATGAATACTTCGTCTGGCTGTCGTCGCTGATGATGCTGACCAGGACCGAGGCGCTGGTGAACGAGGCGATCATTTCCAGCACCGTGCCGCGCGTGGTGTTCAACCTGCGGGTGCTCTGCAACCGCTATTTCGACTGCCGCCCGCTGGTGGTGGGCAAGCCGGAATGCAGGCTGCCGGTGGCCCCGCGCGTCGATCAGGGCACCACGGTCGGGCCGGACCGGCTGGTGAACACCGTGGCGGGGTTTGACCGGCATGGCGGCGACCTGATCGTGGTCGACTTCGGCACCGCCACCACCTTCGACGTGGTGGACATCGACGGAGCCTATATCGGCGGCGTCATTGCCCCCGGCGTCAACCTCAGCCTGGAGGCGCTGCATATGGCCGCTGCGGCGCTGCCGCATGTCGATGTCACGAAACCGCAATCCGCCATCGGCACGAATACGGTGGCCTGTATGCAATCGGGCGTGTATTGGGGCTACATCGGCCTGGTCGAAGGCATCGTGCGCCAGATCCGTCTGGAGCGCGAACGCCCGATGCGGGTGATTGCCACGGGGGGGCTTGCCCCCCTGTTCGATCAGGGAACCGACCTATTTGACGCTGTCGAGGACGATCTGACCATGCATGGTCTCGTCCTGATCAGCCAACTGAATGCCGCGTGACCGCGGAAAGACCGTCGTCCTGAACGGACGTTAACAAGGAACTGGAAAACGTATGGCCAAGAACCGACTGATCTACCTCCCCCTCGGTGGCGCGGGGGAGATAGGGATGAATTGCTATGTTTACGGCTACGGGCCGGAAGACCGCGAACGCCTGATCGTGGTCGATCTGGGCTTGACCTTCCCCGACATGGATGGAACCCCCGGCGTCGATCTGATCATGCCCGACATTTCGTGGCTTGAGGCCCGGCGCGACCGGATCGAGGCGATCTTCATCACCCACGCCCATGAAGACCACATCGGCGCGCTGGGCCACCTCTGGCCCCGGCTGAAATCGAAGATCTACGCCCGCCGCTTCACCGCCACCATCGGCCGGCTGAAGTTCGAGGAACACGGCCATCCGCAGGATGCGATTACCGTGGTCGGCACCCGCCCCGACGTGGTCGAGGCCGGGCCGTTCAAGGTGCAGTTCGTGCCGGTGGCGCATTCGATCCCGGAAAGCTCGGCGCTGATCATCGACACGCCCGGCGGGCGGATCGTGCATACTGGCGACTTCAAGCTCGACGCGAGCCCGGTGGTGGGCGAGGCCTGGGATGCGCCGCATTTCGCGGGCATCGCGGCCGAGGTGCCGGTCAAGGCGCTGATGTGCGATTCCACCAACGTGTTCTCGCCCCATCCCGGCCGGTCGGAAACCACGCTGCGCGAACCGCTGCGCGACCTGATCAAGGGCGCGCGCGGCATGGTGGTCGCCACCACCTTCGCCTCCAACGTCGCCCGGCTGAAGACGCTGGCTGAGGCGGCGCGGGCGGCGGACCGTTCGGTCTGCCTGCTGGGCCGGGCGATGAAGCGCATGGTCACGGCGGCGCAGGAGTCGGGCGTGCTGACCGATTTCCCCCCCATGCTCAGCCCCGAACAGGCGATGGAGGTGCCGCGCGGCAACCTGATGCTGATCGTCACCGGCAGCCAGGGCGAACGCCGGGCCGCCTCGGCGCAGCTCAGCCGCGGCAAGTATCTGGGGATGGAGATGAAGGAGGGCGACCTGTTCCTGTTCTCGTCCAAGACCATCCCCGGCAACGAACGCGGCGTGATCGCCATCATGAACGCCTTCAGCGAGATGGGCGTCGACATTGTCGATGACTGCAACGGGCTCTACCACGTCTCGGGCCATGCCAACCGGCCTGACCTTGAAACCATGCATCACGCGCTGAACCCCGAGATGCTGATTCCGATGCACGGCGAACACCGCCACCTGCGCGAACATGCCCGCATCGCCACCGCCAAGGGCATCGCCTCGGAAGTGGTGACCAACGGCATGTTGATCGACCTGACCGGCAGGACGCCGGAAGTGGCCGAGTTCATCGAGACCGGCCGCACCTACCTTGACGGTTCGGTGATGATCGGGGCGCGTGACGGGGTGGTGCGCGACCGGATCCGCATGGCGCTGAACGGCCATGCGCTGGTGACGGTGCTGCTTGACGAATCCGACGCGCCGCTGGGCGATGCCTGGGTGGAACTGATGGGCCTGCCTGCCCGCGGCAAGACCGGGGCTGTGCTGTCGGAAACGCTGGAATCCGAACTGGGCGAGTTTCTCAGCCGCGCCGGGGCCAAGGTGCTGCGCGACGATGACAAGCTCGACGAGGCCACGCGCCGGATCGTGCGTCAGGTCTCGATGGAGGAGATCGGCAAGAAGCCCGAGGTCACGGTGGTCGTCAGCCGCCTGTTGGCGGAATGACCTGCTGACCGGCGCATGAAGAAAAAGGGGCGCTGCGGCGCCCCTTTCTGTTGGTAACGTCAGCGTTGGTGTCGTCAGCTTTCGCTGGCTTCACCGACCGATTCGGTTTCCGGCTCGTCGGGCGTGACGGTCTCGATGCGGAAACTGCGCAGGATGAAATCGGGCACATGGTCGCCCATGCCGACCACGCCGGGGCTGTTGTCGCGCGGATAGCGGTCGCGGCGGTCATCGCGCGGCGCATCGCGGCGGCGGTCGTCGCGGCGCGGTTCTTCCCGGCGGGCGTCCTCGCGCACAGGTTCTTCCCGGCGGGGTTCCTCGCGGCGGGGCTGGGGGATGCGTTCTTCGCGAACGGCTTCGGTGGCCGCGGCCTCGACGGCTGGCACCTCGGTCGCTTCGGCATCGCGCGGCGGACGGCGGTCTTCGCCCCGTTCGCGGCTTCTGGAACTGCTGCCGCCCCGGCTGCGGCTCGACCCGCTGCTGCTGCGGCCTTCGGGTTTCGTGGTGGCGCGTGCCTCGCCGGGTTCGGGCAGGGCAAAGCCTTCCGGCAGGGTGCCGCGCGGGATCGGCTGTTTCACAAGATGCTCGATCGCCGCCAGATACTTGTCGTCATAGGGCGTGGCGATGGTGAAGGCCTTGCCCTTGCGCCCGGCCCGCCCGGTGCGGCCGATGCGGTGCACATAGTCCTCGGGGTGCGAGGGCACGTCGAAGTTGAACACATGGCTGACCGCCGGAATGTCCAGGCCGCGCGCCGCCACGTCAGAGGCGACCAGCAGATGCACCGTGCCATCGCGGAACCCGTCCAGCGTGCGGGTCCGCACCGACTGGTCAAGGTCGCCGTGAATGGGCGAGGCGTTGAAGCCGTGCTGTTTCAGCGACTTGGCAACCACGTCGACATCCATCTTGCGGTTGCAGAAGATGATCGCGTTGGTGCAGCTTTCGCCCTCGGCCCGGATCAGCGCGCGCAGGGTGGCGCGCTTGTCGGCAAAGCTCTGGTCCTTGCGCGAGGGCGTGATGGCGAACAGCTTCTGTTCGATGGTTTCCGAGGATGTCGCCTGCCGTGCCACCTCGATCTTGACCGCGCTGGTCAGGAAGGTGTTGGTGATGCGCTCGATTTCCGGCGCCATGGTGGCCGAATAGAAGAAGGTCTGGCGCGTGAAGGGGGTCAGGCTGAAGATGCGTTCGATGTCGGGGATGAACCCCATGTCGAGCATCCGGTCGGCCTCGTCCACCACCATGATCTGCACGCCGGTCAGCAAGAGCTTGCCACGCTCGAAATGGTCGAGCAGGCGGCCCGGCGTGGCGATCAGCACATCGACGCCACGGTCGATCAGCTTGTCCTGTTCACCGAACGACACGCCGCCGATCAGCAGCGCCTTGGTCAGCTTGGTGTATTTGGCGTAGGTCTCGAAATTCTCGGCCACCTGGGCGGCGAGTTCGCGGGTCGGCGCCAGCACCAGGCTGCGCGGCATCCGGGCGCGGGCGCGGCCCTGACCCAGCAGCGTGATCATCGGCAGCACGAAGCTCGCGGTCTTGCCGGTGCCGGTCTGGGCGATGCCCAGCACGTCGCGGCCTGCCAGCGCATGGGGAATGGCCTGGGCCTGAATCGGGGTCGGGGTTTCGTAGCCGGCTTCCTGCACGGCCTGAAGCACGCGGGGGTCCAGCGCAAGGTCGGAAAACTTGGTCATGTGCGTCCTGTGGATGCGGTATCGGACCGCATTGAATTCAGGGACGCTGCATATCCGGGCGCCCCGGCGTCTTTGGCCCGAAGGCTCGCCTGCGGATTATCCGAATTTCCCTCCAAGGTCAAGGTTTCTGCCTTTTCGTGTCGCATGGCGCCGAATCTGGCCCGTCAGGGGTGGGGCGGGCGCCATTCTGACCTCCGGCGGCGGTCTGGTGGCAGGGGAGGGGCGGGGTGATTCGGCTTCAATCCGCGGTTGCGCGGGCGGCGCGGCGGCGGCGCAGCTTGACGCGCATCTGGGTGATGCGGCGGAACAGGTTGCCGGGGTCGGCGTTCAGCGCCGCCAGAAGGTGGCAGGCCAGCGGCCCGATCACCGGTTCTTCCTGCGCCTCTTTCCAGATCGGCGCCAGCAGGTTGATGTCGAGCCCGCCGGTCGCCAGCGCGAATTCCGGCATTCCCAGCGGCAGGGGTGCGATGTTGCGCGGGCCGTTCCTGAAGGGGCGTGACGGTTCCAGCCCGGTGTAGCTGCGTTCATATTCGTAAAGCTTCATCAGCGAAAACAGGATGTTGAGCGATTGCCGGAGGCGGCGCTGCGCTTCCGTTTCGCCATGGTCGGCAAAGGTGATCATCGACGAGATCAGCCAGCGCGTCGACAACTCGCCCATCAGGAACGGCCCCTGCTCGACCCAGATCCGGCGGAACAGGCGGGTGGTGTTGCGCGGATAGCGCCGTTTGCGCAGATGCGCGATCAGCAGGGCATTCAACAGCGCCAGTTCGCTTTGCCCCGCCAGTTCCTGCATCAGGGCATGGCGTTTCTGCGCGTGCGGACTGGCCGGTTTGGCCAGGGGCGGCACCTCTGCCGGCAGTCTGGCCGCAGCCAGCGCGGCCAGATCGACATCAAGCGGCGGCAGGGCCTCGCCCGGCGCGAAGGTCAGCCGGGCGCGGCGCCTTTCCCAATGGGTGATCAGGCTTTCCGGGGCGTCGGGGTAGGTGGCCTGGGTGGCGGTCACGCTGCGATCCTTGGCGACTTCATCAGGCGCGATCATTGCGGCGAAGCCCTGCGCTTGCAAGTCCCGCCGGGGGCCGGATGATGATCGGCCCCCGGCGAAGCGTCAGACCAGCAGAAGGTTGTCGCCAATCACGATGTCGGCCACATTGACGCCCATCAGCAGGATGGTGTCGCCGTTGCCGTATTCGATGCTGACCCCGTTGCCCTGTTGCAGCGCCGTCACCGCCGGCGCCGAGGCGGAGTCGATCCTGATGACATCCTGCGCCGCGTTGAAGGCGGTGATCGCATCGGCACCGTCTCCGGTGCGGAAATCGAACGTGTCGGCGCCCGGACCGCCCGCCAGCACGTCGTTGCCGGTGCCGCCATCCAGCGTGTCCTTGCCCGCACCGCCGGTCAGCGTATCGGCATTGCGGCCACCATAAAGCATGTCACGACCGGCATCGCCCGTCAGCACGTCATTGCCCGCATCGCCGTAAAGCCTGTCGTTGCCTGCGCCGCCCCAGATCCGGTCTGCTCCGGCCCCGCCATAGCCCCGGTCATTGCCGTCGCCAAGCGCGAAACGGTCGTTGCCGCCGTTGCCGCGAAACAGATCATTGCCCATCAGATTGAGTTCGATCCCGTCGGGCGACCTTGTGCCGGGGTTCAGGATGTCGGCATTCCCCTTTCCGATGTAGGTCCAGTCGAGGTCGAGAAACAGCCGCTCGATCGCGCCGTTGTCGGAACCCGTAACCTCAAGCCTGACCGCATTCGAGAAATCCGCGGCGTTCATTTTCAGATCGGCAATGGAAACCTGCATCACACCATTGATCGTCTCGACAACGCTGTCGATCACACCGCCAATCAGCGCGGGCGAGCCGCCGACGAGGCCGTATTGCAGCCCAGTTCCGCTTACGGTGAAAACCGAAATGCCGTCAGTCACGACGGCAGCGGTCGGGGTGGCCGATACGAAGTCCACATCCCCTGCCAAGCGGTCGATGCCGGACAGAATGGTGCTGATCGAACTGGCCACACCCGAACCGAAAGTCGCAATTGCCATCCATTTTCCCCCTGAATTCGACGGGGATGTCAGCATGGCGACAGGGCCTGTGGCAAGGCCCTTTCGATATGATCTTGAAGGAAATTTTTGCGATCTGCGGCGGGGCAGGGTGTTTGATGCCGCCCTGCACCCGCCGGTTGCAGCCGGTCAGCCGATGTCGAAGGTCACGCCCTGCGCCAGCGGCAAGGTGCGGCCGTAGTTGATCGTGTTGGTTGCGCGGCGCATGTAGGCCTTCCACGCGTCCGACCCGCTTTCGCGCCCGCCGCCGGTTTCCTTCTCGCCACCGAACGCCCCGCCAATCTCGGCGCCCGATGGCCCGATGTTGACGTTGGCGATGCCGCAATCCGACCCGGCTGCCGACAGAAAGGCCTCGGCCTCGCGCAGGTCGTTGGTGAAGATCGACGACGACAGGCCCTGCGGCACCGCGTTGTGATCGGCCATCGCCGCATCAAGATCGCTGTAGGTCATGACGTAGAGGATCGGCGCGAAGGTTTCCCGCAGCACCGGGCCGCATTGCTGCGGCATCTCGACCAGCGCCGGGCGGGCATAGGCGCCGCCCGGGCCGTCAACCACTTCGCCGCCGGTCACGGTGCCGCCGGCCGCGCGGGCATCGTCCAGCGCGGCCTGCATCGCCCCCAGCGCGGCCGCGTCGATCAGCGGGCCGATCAGCACGCCTTGCTCCAGCGGGTTGCCGACCTTGACCGAGCCGTAAGCGGCCTTCAGGCGCGGCAGGAAGCTGGCGGCGATGCTGTCATGCAGGAACAGGCGGCGCAGGGTGGTGCAACGCTGGCCCGCGGTGCCCATGGCGGAAAATGCCACGCCGCGCAGCGTCAGGTCCAGGTCGGCCGAGGCTGTGACGATGGCCGCGTTGTTGCCGCCCAGTTCCAGCAGGCTGCGCCCGAAGCGCGCGGCGACGCGCGGGCCGACGCTGCGGCCCATCGCGGTCGATCCGGTGGCCGACACCAGCGCGACCGACGGGCTTTCCACCAGCGCCTCGCCCAGCGCCCGCCCGCCGATCAGCAGCGCGGCCAGCCCCTCGGGTGCCTGGCCCCCGGCCGCGCGGAAGCGCGCAATCGCGCGGCCCAGCAGCGCCTGCGTCGCCAATGCGCTCAGCGGCGCCTTTTCCGACGGTTTCCACACCACGGCATTGCCGCAGACCAGCGCCAGCGCCGCGTTCCACGACCACACCGCAACCGGGAAGTTGAAGGCCGAGATGATGCCCACCACCCCGATCGGGTGCCAGGTTTCCATCATCCGGTGGCTCGGGCGTTCCGAGGCGATGGTCAGCCCGTATAGCTGGCGCGACAGGCCCACGGCAAAATCGCAGATGTCAATCATCTCCTGCACTTCGCCGGCCCCTTCGGAAACCACCTTGCCGACCTCGATCGACACCAGCCGCCCCAGCGCCGCCTTGTGGGTGCGCAGCTCCTCGCCCAAAAGCCGCACCAGTTCGCCGCGCTGCGGGGCTGGCACGCTGCGCCATTCGGCATAGGCCGCGTGGGCGGCGGCGATGGCGGCGTCGGCCTCGGCGGGGGAATGTTCGGCAATCTCTGCCAGCGTTTCGCCGGTGATCGGGCTGCGGGCGGGCAGGGGGCCCGCCGTCAGCGTCACGCCAAGGGTTTCAAGCAGGGAATGGACATTGCCGGTCAGGGTCATTGCAGCCTCGCGCTAGGGATCGGGCGGACTAAGATCGGGTCGCGGGCGGGTGCGCAAGGGGCGGGTGCGGCACCATGGCCGCATGAATGGCCGAAAGATCGGGCGAAATGTCAGGCAACCCTGGCGAAATGTGGCGTTTAACCCGGCAGGATGCGCGGTTGTGCCGTGCAGAAAGGGCGGGTTGCTGTGCGAAAAAAAACCTTTCCGCGCGCCGGGTCAGCCGCCGTACCAGCGCAGTTGCCGGTAGTCGAACGCCTCTTCCACCGTCGGCTTGATCACGCGGAAATAGGGCGACAGGTCGAAATCGCGCGGGGTGTAGAGCGAATGGTGGCGGATGCGGTCCATTTCCTCGGTGAAGGCATCGTCGCGGTCGGGGCGTGGTTCGGGCAGGATCGGGTAGCGCACGCTCTGGAACGCCTCTGCGATCAGCGACGAACAGATGGCGCGCGTCGGGTCGCCCGACCCCAGCGCCAGCATCCGGCGGCGAAAGCGCTGCGGAACGGGGGGGTGCGGCAAGAGATAGCGCACCAGATCGACGACGTTGCGCAGGTCGTAGCTCTTGCCGATGCTGGCCTGCATGAATCCGATCACCCGCGCCAGATCCTCGGGGGCAAGATCCACCGGGCGGCAGATCCGGGTGTTCAGGTTCTGGTAGGTCGCGACCGGCACGGCGCGCACGCCTGCCTGCAGGTCGGCCTCGATCAGCGCGGTCGCCGCATCGCCGCCGACATAGAAGGCCGAGTGTGACCAGGTGGAATGGGTCAGATACTTGATCGCCGCCGAAACCCGACGGTCGCCTTCCACCAGCAGCACGTCGCCGGGGCGCAGGGTGGACAGCAGGCTGTGCGGTGGGGTGACGGCAAAGGGCACATAGCCCGCGGTCTGCTTTTCCAGAAAACTGGCCAGTGCGCGGCCGATTGCCGTATTGATCGGATTCATCCCGTTTCCCCGGTTTTAGCCCCGGGCATCCCGACCCGCCGCATCCAGGGACACAGGATAGCAAACCGCCCGGAAAGGGCAATTTGCCCTTCGGTCACACCATCATTTCCTTGGTCGCGGTCAGCTTGACCTCGGGGTAGTCGCGCCCGATCCGGTCGATGTCCCATTGCAGGCGGGTCAGGAACACCAGATCGCCGTCACTGTCCTGCGCGATGTGGCCCTTGTTGACGTTCACGAACCGCTCGACTTCCGCCTTCGGGCCGCTGACCCAGCGGGCCGAGGTGAAGTTGGAGCCTTCAAACCGCACCGGCAGCGAATATTCCTGCTCGATCCGGCTGGCCAGCACCTCGAACTGCAGCGCACCGACCACGCCGACGATGTAGCCCGAGCCGATCATCGGCTTGAACACCTTGGCGGCGCCTTCCTCGGCAAACTGCATCAGCGCCTTTTCCAGATGCTTGGCCTTCATCGGGTCGCCCGCGCGCACGCCCTGAAGCAGTTCGGGCGCGAAGCTGGGGATGCCGGTGAAATGCAGGGCCTCGCCCTCGGTCAGCGCATCGCCGATCCGCAACTGCCCGTGGTTCGGGATGCCGATGATGTCGCCCGCCCAGGCGTCCTCGGTCAGCTCGCGGTCGGCGGCAAGGAACAGCACCGGGTTGGTGATCGCCATCGGCTTTTTCGTGCGGACGTGGTTCAGCCGCATCCCGCGCAGGAAATGCCCCGAGGCAAGGCGCACGAAGGCCACCCGGTCGCGGTGCTTGGGGTCCATGTTGGCCTGCACCTTGAACACGAAGCCCGTGACCGTGGTTTCCTCGGGCGCGATCTGGCGTTCGCGGGCTTTCTGGATTTGCGGCTCGGGCCCGTATTCGCCCATGCCGGCCATCAGTTCCTTGACCCCGAACGAGTTGATCGCCGAGCCGAACCAGATCGGCGTCATGTGGCCTTCCAGAAACGACGCGCGGTCGAACTTCGGCAGCAGCGCCTCGACCATCTCCAGATCCTCGCGCAGCTTGGCAAGCTGTTCGGCCGGTATGTGGTCGGCCAGCTTCGGGTCCGACAGCCCGTCGATCTTGATCGATTCCGCCACCCGGTTGCGGTCGGCGCGGTCCATCAGTTCCAGCCGGTCATGCAGGATGTCGTAGCACCCGAGGAAATCGCGGCCCATGCCGATCGGCCAGGAGGCCGGCGCCACGTCGATCGCAAGATTCTGCTGGATCTCGTCGATGATCTCGAAGGTGTCGCGGGATTCGCGGTCCATCTTGTTGCAGAAGGTCAGGATCGGCAGGTCGCGCAGGCGGCAGACCTCGAACAGCTTGCGGGTCTGCGACTCGACGCCCTTCGCCCCGTCGATCACCATGATCGCGGCATCGACCGCCGTCAGGGTGCGGTAGGTGTCTTCCGAGAAATCGGAGTGGCCGGGGGTGTCGACCAGATTGAAGCGATACTGCCGGAAGTCGAACGACATGGCCGAGGCGGAGACCGAAATCCCGCGCTCCTGCTCCATCTTCATGAAGTCCGACCTTGTGCGCCGCGCCTCGCCCTTGGCGCGGACCTGCCCCGCCATCTGGATCGCGCCGCCGAACAGCAGGAACTTTTCGGTCAGCGTGGTTTTGCCGGCGTCGGGATGCGAGATGATCGCAAAGGTCCGGCGGCGGGCGATTTCGGGCGGCAGGGCGGGGCGGTTCGGCGTGTCCAACATGGCAGGGGCTTTAGCCCAAGCGGCGCGCGGCGTCTACCGTCCAGGGCAGGCAGGAAGGGCGGTCAGCGTGCAGCCCCGGCGCGCGGCGGCTTGGCGGGCGCGGGCACGGCAATCGCGTCAAGCTGGTTGCGCCCGGCCTCGGTGCCGAAATGCTGGTTCTGGTTCAGGCCGGGGAAGCGGGCCTTCACCTCGTCGGCCAGATCGGCGGGCAGGCGCGACAGCGTCGCCTCGGTCACCAGCAGGCTTTCGGCGGGAATGCCCTCGGCATAGATGATCTCGTGCCGGTCGAACACCAGGCTGAAGTAGTCGACATAGCCGCCGGGCCGCAGGAAGATCCGGTCGCCGTCGATCAGGTGCTTGGCCTGCACCAGCAGTTCCGAGGTCGCGAGACCCGATCTGCGGTCGCGCTGATACAGGAACATCCGGTGGTGCTGGCTTACCATCAGATCGCCCGCGTTGCCCAGCGCCCCGGCCGAGATCACCACCGGGGCAAAGGCTCCCAGCGCCTTCAGCGCGGCGCGCCCGACCCAGCGCACCTTCTGGGCGCCGTGATCGCGCGTCAGCACCCGGTCGCCCGGCGACAATGCCTCGATCGGGCGCTGCTCGCCGTTGGCCAGGGTGATCATCGTGCCGCGCGCGAAGGACACGCACATCAGGTCGGCCAGCAGCGCCGCTTCGGGTTCGGGGTCGATCTTGACCAGCGTGTAGTCGATCCGCGCCCCGATCGGTGACAGGGGCAGCGCAAAGCAGCCCCCCGCCGCGCCGCCATGGCGCAGGATCAGCAGTTCGACGCGGTCGCCGTCGGGGGCCAGCAGGGTGAAGCGCGCGTCCAGCCGCACGGGTTCGCCCGGCACCCCGACCTCGGACCCGGGGGCCACATGCTGAACCCCGCCCTGCGCCACGCGCGTCACCACCAGTCGCAGCGCACGGGCGTTCCGGTCGAGTTCATAGACATCGCCGAGGCAGGCCGCCTCGGTGCCGCCGATGCCGTCACCGATGTTCGCCCCGGAGGACACGAAGATCGAGTCGGCCTCGAACACCTGACAGGCGTGGCCGGGCAGGGCGTGGCGGTCTGGCAAGGGTGCTTTCGGGGCGGTCATGTCGGCGGCCAATCCAGGGTTCATCGAAGTTTCGGGCGTGCTCCGGTCCCCACCAAGCCCTTGCAGAGGTATCAAGGTCTCTGGCCCCGCGTCAACCGGGGCACACTGATCCGTGAAGATGCGAAACGGCTGCGACGGGACCGGCCGGATTGTCGCGTCCGGCGCCACAGTGCCGGAACGTGGCGGCAGGGGGCAAGGGGCGCGCAGCGGCAGGGCGAATCACCCGTCGCCCTTTCCCGGCAGGCCCACGCCTGCTAGGACTGAACGCCGGAACGCAGGAGGGTATATGCCATGGATCTGGGAATACGCGGCAAGCGGGCGCTGGTCTGCGCTTCGTCGAAGGGGCTCGGCTATGGCTGCGCGCAGGCACTGGCGATGGCGGGCGTCGATCTGGTGATCAACGCGCGCGGCGCCGATGCGCTGAACGCGGCGGCGGCAATGCTGCGCGCGCGCCATGGCATCGAGGTGACGGCGGTGGCCGCCGACATCACCACAGACGAGGGCCGCGAGGCGGTGCTGGAACAGGCGGGCCAGATCGACATCCTGGTGACCAACGCGGGCGGCCCGCCGCCGGGCCTGTGGCAGGACTGGCGGCGCGAGGATTTCATCAGGGCGCTGGATGCCAACATGCTGACCCCCATCGCGCTGATGACCACGCTGCTGCCGGGAATGATGGACCGGGGCTGGGGCCGGGTGGTCAACATCACCTCGCAATCGGTCAAGGCGCCGATTCCGCAGCTTGGCCTGTCGAACGCCGCGCGCACCGGGCTGACCGGCTATGTCGCGGGCACCTCGCGGCAGGTGGCCCCGTTTGGCGTGACGATCAACAACCTGCTGCCGGGAATTCACGACACCGACCGCGCCGTGGCGCTGGATGGCGGCGTGTCGAAGGCGCAGAACATCAGCCTCGAAGAGGCCCGCGCCACCCGCGAGGCGACGATTCCCGCCCGCCGCTACGGCACCGCCGACGAATTCGGCGCGGCCTGCGCCTTCCTGTGCAGTATGCATGCCGGGTTCATCGTCGGGCAGAACATCCTGCTGGACGGCGGGGCGACGGTGGCCACGATCTGATGGTGGTCTTGCGGCTGGCGCCGGGGGGCTGTCTGCCCCCCCAGCCCGGCCACGGGCCGGGCGTTCTGCGCTGAAAACCTTCCAGCGGAAGGTTTTCCCGGCGCGCATCACCCCCGAGGGTATCCTGGCCAATGAGAAATTGGGGAGCCAGGGCCCTGACTGGCTGTTCCCATCTGCTGTGCCCGAGAAATGGGTGGACGGTGCGGTGTCGGGTAAGGACGCTCAGTTGCCCAGGATGCCCGGCAGGCGCAGGGCGTGTTCGCGGGCGCAGGCCAGCGCCTCGTCATAGCCCGCGTCGGCGTGGCGCATGACGCCGGTGGCGGGGTCGTTCCACAGCACGCGGGTCAGGCGGCGAGCGGCGTCGTCGCTGCCGTCGGCGCAGATCACCATGCCGGAATGCTGGCTGAAGCCCATGCCGACGCCGCCGCCGTGATGGATGCTGACCCAGGTCGCCCCGCTGGCGCAGTTGAGCAGCGCATTCAGCAGCGGCCAGTCCGACACCGCGTCGGAGCCGTCCTTCATCGCCTCGGTTTCGCGGTTGGGAGAGGCGACCGAGCCGGAATCCAGGTGGTCGCGGCCGATCACCACCGGGGCTTTCAATTCACCCGAGCGCACCATCTCGTTGAAGGCCAGTCCCGCCTTGTGCCGGTCGCCGAGGCCGATCCAGCAGATCCGGGCGGGCAGGCCCTGAAAGGCGATGCGGTCGCGCGCCATGTCGAGCCACTGGTGCAGGTGGGTGTTCTCAGGGAACAGTTCCTTCATCTTGGCGTCGGTCTTGTAGATGTCCTCGGGGTCGCCCGACAGGGCGCACCAGCGGAACGGACCGATGCCGCGGCAGAACAGCGGGCGGATGTAGGCGGGCACGAAGCCGGGGAAGGCGAAGGCGTTTTCCAGCCCCTCGTCAAGTGCCACCTGCCGGATGTTGTTGCCATAGTCGAGCGTCGGCACGCCCGCGTTCCAGAAATCGACCATCGCGGCGACATGGGTCTTCATGCTGGCGCGGGCGGCTTTCTCGACGGCCTTGGGGTCGGTTTCCTGCCTTGCGCGCCATTCGGCCACGTTCCAGCCCTGGGGCAGGTAGCCGTGCAGCGGGTCGTGGGCGCTGGTCTGGTCGGTGACGATGTCGGGGCGCGGGCCGCCCTGTTTCATACGCGCGACCAGTTCGGGGAACACGTCGGCGGCGTTGCCGAGCAGGCCGACCGACTTCGCCTCGCCCTTCGCCGTCCAACCGGCAATCAGCGCCAGAGCTTCATCCAATGTGTGAGCCTTGGCGTCCAGGTATCTGGTGCGAATGCGAAAATCGATGCGCGTCTCGTCGCATTCCACCGCGAGGCAGCAGGCCCCGGCCATCACCGCAGCCAGCGGTTGCGCGCCGCCCATGCCACCAAGGCCCCCGGTCAGGATCCAGCGGCCCGCCAGATTGCCGCCGTAGTGCTGCCGCCCGGCCTCGGCAAAGGTTTCGAACGTGCCCTGCACGATGCCCTGCGTGCCGATGTAGATCCACGACCCGGCGGTCATCTGGCCATACATCGCCAGACCCTTCCTGTCGAGTTCGTTGAAATGGTCCCAGGTCGCCCAGTGCGGCACCAGATTGGAATTGGCGATCAGCACGCGCGGCGCGTCCACGTGGGTGCGGAACACGCCGACCGGCTTGCCGGATTGGACCAGCAGGGTTTCATCCTCCTCCAGCGTTTTCAGCGTCGCCACGATGCGGTCGAAATCTTCCCACGTCCGGGCGGCGCGTCCGATGCCGCCGTAGACCACCAGTTCGTGCGGGTTTTCCGCCACGTCGGGGTGCAGGTTGTTCATCAGCATCCGCATCGGTGCCTCGGTCAGCCAGCTTTTGGCGGTGATTGTCGAGCCTGTGGCGGGAAAGATGTCGCGGGTGTTGTGGCGGGTCATGATGCGGTCCTTGTCGTCCGGCAGGGGAACCGGGGGCTTCGCGCCCCCGGACCCCCGCGGGATATTTCAGCCAAGATGAAAGGCGGGCAGCGGGAGGGCGGCGGCATCCGTCAGCGCGCCGCTGGCGATCAGGCGGGTCGCGGCTTCGAGATCGGGGGCGAGGTAGCGGTCTTCGCCCAGCGTCGCCACGTCTTTCCGAAGGCGGGCAACCACCCGTTTCAGCGAGGCGGAGGTGGAAAGGGGGGCGCGGAAGTCGATGCCCTGTGCGGCGCAGATCGCCTCGACCCCCAGAATGGCATTCAGGTTGGCGACCATGCGCGCGAGGCGGCGCGCGCCATGGGCGGCCATGGAAACGTGGTCTTCCTGATTGGCGCTGGTGGGCGTGGAATCGGTGACGCAGGGGGTGGCGAGGTGCTTGTTCTCGCTCATCAGCGCGGCCGTGGTGACCTCGGCGATCATCAGGCCGGAGTTCAGGCCGGGGTTCGGCGTCAGGAACGGGGGCAGGTCGAAGCTGAGCGTCGGGTCCACCATCAGCGCCACCCGGCGCTGCGCAATCGCGCCGATCTCGCTGATTGCCAGCGCGATCATGTCGGCGGCAAAGCCCACCGGTTCGGCATGGAAGTTGCCGCCCGAGACGATCTGGCCATCCGACAGAACCAGCGGGTTGTCGGTGGCGGCGTTGGCCTCGACCTCCAGCGTGCGGGCGGCCATGCGAAGCACGTCCATCGCGGCGCCGGTGACCTGCGGCTGGCAGCGGATGCAGTAGGGGTCCTGCACGCGGGTGTCGCCGTCGCGGTGGCTTTCGCGGATCTCGGAGCCGTCGAGCAGGGCGCGCAGGGTGGCGGCGGCCTCGATCTGGCCCGCGTGGCCGCGCAGGGCGTGAATTTCGGGGTGCAGGGGGGCGGTCGATCCCATGATGGCATCGGTGGACAGCGCAGAGGTTACCAGCGCGCCCTGCGCCGCCCGCCACGCCCCGAACAGGCCCGCCAGCGCGTAGGCGGTGGAAAACTGCGTGCCGTTGATCAGCGCCAAGCCCTCCTTGGGGCCGAGCGTGACGGGGGTCAGCCCCGCCTTTGCCAGCGCCTGCGCGCCCGGCAGGACCACGCCGCCAACCTCTGCCTGCGCTTCGCCGATCATCACGGCGGCCATATGCGCCAGCGGTGCCAGATCGCCAGAGGCCCCGACCGAGCCCTGCGCCGGGATCACCGGCGTCACGCCGCGTTCCAGCATCCCTTCCAGCAGCGCCACGATTTCCCACCGCACGCCCGACGCGCCGCGCCCGAGGCTGAGCAGTTTCAGCGCCAGCATCAGCCGGGCCACGTCGCGCGGCATCGGCTCGCCCACGCCGCAGCAATGCGACAGGATCAGGTTGCGTTGCAGGGTCGCGGTGTCTTCCGCCGCGATCTTCAGGCTGGCGAGCTTGCCGAAGCCCGTGTTCACGCCATAGACCGCCTGCGATCCTGCGGCGGCGGTGGCGATGCGGGCGGCGGCAGACTCGATGCCTGCACGGGCCGAGGGGTCCAGCCGGGCCGGGGCGCCGTTGCGGAACAGCCGTTCCAGTTGCGCCAGCGGCGTGGCGCCCGGGATCAGGGTTTCAGGCGTCATGGCGGCCTCCGATGATGCGGGCGTGCAGCGGCGTGGCGCCGATGCGGTAGGCCAGTTCGGCGGGATGGTCCGCCTCCCACACCGCAAGGTCGGCGCGCAGGCCGGGCGCGATGGAGCCCCGGTCGCGCAGGCCGAGCGCGCGGGCCGCATGGGCCGTGGTGCCGAGCAGCGCCTCTTGCGGGGTCAGGCGGAACAGGGTGCAGGCCATGTTCATCGCGAGGCCGGGCGAGGTCATCGGCGCGGTGCCGGGGTTGCAGTCGGTCGCGACCGCCATCGGCACGCCGTGGGCGCGCAGCAGGGCAATCGGCGGCACCACGGTTTCGCGCAGGGTGTAGAAGGCGCCGGGCAGGATGACCGCCACGGTTCCGGCCGCAGCCATCGCCCGCGCGCCCTCCGCGTCGAGATGTTCCAGATGGTCGGCCGACAGCGCGCCATGCCGCGCCGCCAGTGCCGCCCCCCCGAGGTTCGACAGTTGTTCGGCATGGAGCTTGACCGGCAGGCCGAGGTCGCGTGCCCGCGCGAAGACCCGCGCCACCTGCGCAGGCGAGAAGGCGATGCCTTCGCAGAAGGCGTCAACCGCATCGACCAGACCTTCGGCATGGGCGGCGCGCAGGGCGGGCAGGGCCTGTTCGGTCAGGTAGTCATCGGCGCGCCCGGCGTAGGCGGGCGGGATGGCATGGGCGCCGAGAAAGCTGGTCTGCACCGTCACATCGCGCAGTTCGGGGATGCGTCGCGCCACCCGCAACATGCGCAGTTCGGTTTCCACATCAAGGCCGTAGCCCGACTTGATCTCGATGGTGCCGACACCTTCGGCCAGCATCTGGTCAACGCGGGTCAGCGCCGCCGCCAGCAGCGCGTCGTCCGGGGCCGCGCGGGTCGCGGCGACGGTGGACAGGATGCCGCCCCCGGCGCGCGCCACATCAGCATAGCTTGCCCCGTTCAGCCGCATCTCGAATTCCGTTGCGCGGTGGCCGCCCCAGACCAGATGGGTGTGGCAGTCGATCAGCGCCGGGGTGACCAGCCGCCCGCCCATGTGCCGCTGCGGCAGGGCGGCATATGTGCCGGGCAGGTCGGTCATCGGTCCGACCCAGAGGATCAGCCCGCCGCCGACCACCACCGCCGCATCGCGGATCAGGCAGTAACCCGCCACCATCGTCGCAACCGTTGCATGGGTCAGAATCATCGGACTTGCCTTTTGTCTGCGCCTTGACTTAATATGTCTGCACATAATAACAGCTGTCAAGAGGCCCGCCATGCCCGCCATCACCCTCTGGGCCGAAACCGCGCTGTTGCCGGACGGCTGGGCCGCAAACGTGCAGGTCACCGTCGCGGCGGGGCGGATCACGGGCGTGAACCCCGGCGCCGCGCCGCAGGGCCGCCGCCTGTCCTGCCTGCTGCCCGCCCCGGCCAACCTGCATTCGCACGCCTTTCAGCGCGCCATGGCGGGCATGACCGAAGCGCGCAGCGCCGGGCAGGACAGTTTCTGGACCTGGCGCAGCCTGATGTACCGCTTCCTCGACCACCTCACGCCGGACGATGTCGAGGCCATCGCTGCCTTCGTCCAGATGGAGATGCTGCTGGCCGGCCATGCGGCGGTGGCCGAGTTCCACTACCTGCACCACCGGCCGGATGGTGCGCCCTATGCCGACCCGGCCGAGATGTCGGGCCGCATCGCGGCGGCGGCGTCGGCCAGCGGCATCGGGCTGACGCTGCTGCCGGTGCTGTATCAGCAAGGCGGCTGCGACGGGCGGGCGCTGGGGCCGGGGCAACGGCGCTTCGGCAATGACCCGGACGGCTTTGCCCGGCTGTGGCAGGCGGCGGCGCGGGCGCTGGCCAGCTTGCCCGATGATGCCGTGCTGGGGGTGGCGCCGCATTCGCTGCGCGCGGTGACGCAGGAGGGGCTGCTTTCTGCGGCCTCCATGGCCCCCGCCGCGCCGATCCACATCCACGCCGCCGAACAACTGGCCGAGGTGGCCGAGGTGCAGGGGGCCTATGGCGCGCGCCCGGTCGAATGGCTGCTGGCCAACCATGCGGTCGATGCGCGCTGGTGCCTGATCCACGCGACGCAGATGGAACCGGCCGAGACGCTGGCGCTGGCGGCCTCGGGGGCGGTGGCGGGGCTTTGCCCGATCACCGAGGCCAATCTGGGCGACGGCATCTTCGACGGCGTGCGCTACCTCGGCGCGGGCGGGCGCTTCGGTATCGGGTCGGACAGCAACCTGCGTGTTGCTTTGGCCGAGGAACTGCGCCTGCTTGAATACGGCCAGCGCCTGCGCGACCGGGGGCGGTCGCTGCTGGCAACTGAGGCGCATACGACTGGCCGGGTGCTGTTTGAAGGCGCGGTGCGGGGCGGCGCGCAGGCAGCGGGGCGGGATGCGGGCGCGATCCGGGTCGGCGCCACGGCAGACCTGCTGGCGCTAGACGGCACGGCGGTCGATCTGGAGGGGCGCGCGGGCGACGCCCTGCTCGATGCCTGGATCTTCGCGGGCGATGACAGGATGGTGGCAGAGGTGTGGTCCGCCGGGCGACATCTGGTGCAGGGTGGCCGTCATGTCGCGCAAGACGGGATCACCGCCCGCTACCGCGCCTGCATGGCGGGTCTGAGGGCGCGGCTGTGAACGTCGAGGCCGGGCCGAAGGGCTGGGAGGAAATCCGCGCCGAAGTCCTGCGCCGCATCCGCACCGGCATCTGGCCCCCCGGCGCCACGATCCCCACCGAAGAGGCGCTGGCGGCCGAGTTCGCCTGCGCCCGCGCCACCGTCAACCGGGCGCTGCGCGATCTGGCCGAGGCCGGGCTTCTGGAACGCCGCCGCAAGGCGGGCACCCGCGTGACGCTGCACCCGGTGCGCAAGGCGACGCTCGACATCCCGGTGACCCGGCTGGAGGTCGAGGGGCGCGGCCAGACCTACAGCTTCCGCTTGCTGGAACAGATGATGACCCGCGCCCCGGTGCCGGTCACCTCGCATCTTGGCCTCGCCCCCGGCACGCCGCTCTGGCACCTCGGCACCCTGCACCTGGCGGACGGGCGGCCCTATCTTTTCGAGGACCGCTGGCTGAACCCCGCCGTCCTGCCCGACCCGGCCCCCGATTTCACCGCGATCAGCGTCAACGAATGGCTGGTCAGCCATGTGCCCTTCACCACCGGCGACATCGCCTTCTCCGCCGCCCCGGCCACCCCCGCCGAGGCGGCGGTGCTGGGCCTCGCCCCCGGCGCCGCCCTGTTCATCACCGAGCGCACCACCTGGACCGAGGCGGCGCCGGTCACCTCGGTCCGTCTGGCCTATGCGCCCGGCTACCGGCTGCACACGCTGGTTTGAGGGCTGACCTTTCCCTTTCATCTTGGCTCAAATATCCGCGCCGCAGGCTCCGGCGGCGGGGGCGGGTGCCTCCGGCGGGGATATTTGAGCCAAGATGAAACCGCGGGGTCAGCGTGCGGCGAAGGGGCGCTGCACGATGCGCAGCAGGCGGCGGTGCAGGCGCGAGGTGCGGTGGCGTTGATGGATGGCGGCAAAGACCGGCTGGGGAATCGCGGGCACGTCGGTCACCATGTGGAAACCGGCGGTATCGACCAGGTGGCGGGCGGTGTCCTCCAGCACGAAGCCCGCGCCGCCCAGCGTGGTCAGAAGCCCCGCCACGGCCGCGTTCTGCCCCGAGGCCAGCGGCGCGCCCGAAAATTCCGGCAACAGTTGTGCGTGGGTCTGCGCAAAGGCCGGGGCATAGTTGGCAAGGATGTAGCGCGCTGGGGTCAGGCCCGCGCGGCTGGCGGTGTCGGACGAGATCAGGCGGTAGCGCACGTCGCCAAGGCTTGCCACATGCAGCTCGGGCAGGGCGCGCGGGGTGAACAGCACGGCGAAATCGAGGATGCCGAGCGCCAGATCGTTGCACATCTGCGCCGAATAGTCGGGCTCGATGTAGAAGGCGCAATCGGGCAGGGCGCGGCGGAAATCCTGCACCCAGTCGCCGATCCGCCCCGCCGCCAGATCGTTCTGGATGCCGATGCGCAGCGACAGCGCCGCCGTGCCTCCTGCCCGCAGCGCGCGTGTCGCCTCGGCCCAGGCGTGGCGCAGCGCGCGGGCATGGGCCTCGAACTTCAGCCCTTCGGTGGTGATCTCGGTCCCGGCCCGGCTGCGGGTGAACAGGCGCACCCCCAGCGCCGTTTCCAGCGCCGCGATGCGCCCCGAGACGGTGGATTGCGTCACCCCCAGCCGTTCGGCGCTGCGGTTGAAGCTGCGGGTCTCGATCAGGTCGAGAAAGGTTTCCAGAAGGTCGATCTGCATGGCGGGCCCCTGATCGGAATATCCGATCAATAAGGCCGGAAATGGCGAATTGTAAGCCCGGCCGCGCCACCCGATACTGCGGGCAAAGCAGGGGGGCAGGGATGGCCGGATTTCCGACATCAGCGCGGGTTGTGATCATCGGCGGCGGGGCGGTGGGGGTTTCGGCGCTCTACCATCTGGCGAAGGCGGGCTGGACCGATGCCGTGCTGCTGGAGAAGAACGAACTCACCGCCGGGTCTACCTGGCACGCGGCGGGCAATGTGCCGACCTTCAGTTCCAGCTGGTCGATCATGAACATGCAGCGCTATTCGGCAGAGCTTTACCGCGGGCTGGGGCAGGCGGTCGATTACCCGATGAACTACCATGTCACCGGATCGGTGCGGCTGGGACACAGCCGCGCGCGGTTGCAGGAGTTTCAGCGGGTGGTCGGCATGGGCCGCTATCAGGGGATGGACCTGGAAATCCTCGCGCCGGACGAGATTCGCGCCAAATACCCGTTCGTGGAAACCCACGACCTGACAGGGGCGCTTTATGATCCCTACGATGGCGACATCGACCCGGCGCAGCTGACGCAGGCGCTGGCCAAGGGGGCGCGCAGCCTTGGCGCGCGGATCGAGCGGTTCTGCCCCGCGAACGGCGTGCGCCGCGAGGCGGGCGAGTGGGTGGTGCAGACCGCCAAGGGCGAGATCCGCTGCGAGGTGGTGGTGAATGCGGCAGGCTATTATGCCCGAGAGGTCGGCAAATGGTTCGGCCGCGACCTGCCGATGATGGTGATGAGCCATCAATACATGCTGTTCGACACCATTCCCGAACTGGCCGCGTGGTCGGCAGAGGTCGGCCACAAGCTGCCGCTGTTGCGCGACGTGGATTCCAGTTACTACCTGCGGCAGGAAAAGAACGGCTTCAACCTTGGCCCCTACGAGGGCAACTGCCGCGCCCATTGGGCGACGCCCGACGACCCTTTCCCTGAGGATTTCAGCTTTCAGCTTTTCCCCGACGATCTTGACCGGCTGGAGTGGCACATCGCCGACGCCATGGCGCGTGTGCCGCTGCTGGAAAAGGCGGCGCTGACCAAGGTGATAAACGGGCCGATCCCCTACACCCCCGATGGCAACCCGCTGATCGGGCCGATGCCGGGGGTGCCGAACGCGTTCGAGGCCTGCGTCTTCACCTTCGGCATCTGTCAGGCCGGGGGGGCGGGCAAGGTGCTGGCGGAATGGGTGTCCGAAGGCGCCACCGAATGGGACATGTGGTCCTGCGACCCGCGCCGCTTCACCGGCTTCGAGGACCGGGACTACTGCGTGAAGAAGGGGATGGAGGTCTACGGCAACGAATACGCCATCCAGTTCCCGCACCACGTCTGGCCGGAGGGGCGCGACCGGAAGCTGTCGTCGGTGCATGACCGTGTGGCGGCGCTGGGGGCGCAGTTCGGCCCCTACAACGGCTGGGAGCGGGCGCTGTGGTATGCCCGGCCCGGCGACGACGTGTCGGAGGCCGCCAGCCGGACGTGGGGCCGAGAGGGCCCGTGGTTCGGCGCGGTGCGGGCCGAATGTCAGGCGGTGTGCGACGCGGCGGGTATTCTCGACCTGCCGGGTTTCTCGCGCTATCGGGTGACCGGGGCTGGGGTGTCGGAGTGGCTGGCGCGCCAGATCACCGGCAGGGTTCCGCCCGTGGGGCGGCTGGGGCTGGCCTATTTCGCCGACGACAAGGGCCGTATCGTCACCGAAATGTCGATGGCGCGGCTGGCGGATGACACGGTGCTGCTGATCACCGCCGCCACCGCGCAGGCGCATGACCGCGACTGGCTGGCGCGCCATCTGGAGCCGGGGCTGGCGCTGGTGGACGAGACCGACGACTGGTCATGCCAGATCCTGACCGGGCCCCTGTCGCGCGACATTCTGGCGGCGGTGTGTGACGCCGACCTGACGCGGCCGTGGCTGACCTGTCAAACGGGGCGGATCGGCGGGGCAGAGGTGATGCTGTTCCGCGTGTCCTTCGCGGGCGAGCTGGGGTGGGAGGTGCACAGCCGGGTGGCCGACATCCCGGCGGTGTTCGGCGCGGTGACGCGGGCCGGGGAAGGCTACGGCCTGCGCCCCTTCGGCATGTTCGCGCTGAATTCGCTGCGGATCGAGAAGGGCTACCGGGCGTGGAAGGGCGACCTCTCGACCGATTACACCGTGTTGCAGGGCGGGCTGGAGCGGTTCATCGACTGGTCCAAGCCCGAATTCCGCGGCCGGTCGGCGCTGGCGGCCGAAAAGCAGGCGGGCGTCACCCGGCGCTTCGTCACGCTGCGCGTGGCGGCAGGCGACTGCGACCCGCCCTACATGTCGACCCTGTGGCACGCGGGCGGCGTGGTTGGGGAGACCACAAGCGGCTATTGGGGCCACCGGGTCGGCGCCTGCGTGGCGCTGGGCATGGTGCGGGCCGATCTGGCAGAACCGGGCACGGCGCTGGAGGTCGAAATCTTCGGGCACCTCTATCCGGCGGTGGTGCAGGCGGATGCGCCGCTGTGGGATGCGGCGAACACGCGGCTGCGCGGTTGAGGGGCAAAGCCGGGGGGCCAGCCCTCCGGACCCCCCGGGATATTTGTGAACAGAAGAATGAGGGTTTGGCGGATGGGTGAGGTTCCCAAAACGGCGCGGGCGGTGATCATCGGCGGGGGGATCTCGGGGTGTTCGGTGGCCTATCATCTGGCGAAGTCGGGGTGGACCGACATCGTGCTGCTGGAACGGCGGCAGCTGACCTGCGGCACCACCTGGCATGCGGCGGGGCTGATCGGGCAGCTGCGAGGCAGCCAGAACATGACCCGGCTGGCGAAGTATTCCGCCGACCTTTACGTGAAGCTGGAGGCCGAGACCGGGGTGGCGACGGGGATGCGGCAGGTGGGCTCCATCTCGGTCGCGCTGACGGCGGCGCGGCACGAGGAGCTGCTGCGCCAGGCGACGGTGGCGCGGATCTTCGATGTCGAGGTGCACGAGATCTCGCCATCGGAAGTGAAGGCGCGTTATCCCCATCTGAATGTCGGCGATGTGGTGGGCGCGGTGGCGCTGCCGCTGGACGGGCAGTGCGACCCGGGCAACATCGCGCTGGCGCTGGCCAAGGGCGCCCGGATGCGCGGGGCGCGGATATTCGAGGGGGTCAAGGTCACGGGGGTCACCGAGGCGGGGCGTCGGGTGACCGGGGTCGACTACGAGGTGGGCGGCGAGCGGGGGCATATCGCCGCCGATGTGGTGATCAACTGCGGCGGCATGTGGGGGCGGGACCTTGCGGCGCAGAACGGGGTGACGCTGCCGCTGCACGCCTGCGAGCATTTCTATCTGGTGACCGAGCCTGTTGACGGGCTGGGCCATCTGCCGGTGCTGCGGGTGCCCGACGAATGCGCCTACTACAAGTCGGATGCCGGGAAGATGATGCTGGGGGCCTTCGAGCCGAAGGCCAAGCCCTGGGGGATGGGCGGCATCCGCGAGGACTTCTGCTTCGACACGCTGCCCGAGGATTTCGACCATTTCCAGCCGATCCTAGAGGCGGCGATGCAGCGGATGCCGCTGTTCCAGACTGCGGGCATCCACACCTTCTTCAACGGGCCGGAAAGCTTCACCCCCGACGACCGCTATTATCTGGGCGAGGCGCCCGAACTGGGCGGCTACTGGATCGCGGCGGGGTATAATTCGGTCGGCATCGTGTCCTCGGGCGGGGCGGGGATGGCGCTGGCGCACTGGATCACCAACGGCGAAGCGCCGTTCGACCTGTGGGAGGTCGACATCCGGCGGGCGCAGCCGTTCCAGAAGAACCGGCGCTATCTGAAGGAGCGGGTCAGCGAGACGCTGGGGCTATTGTATGCCGACCACTTCCCCTGCCGGCAGATGGCGACGGCGCGTGGGGTGCGGCGTTCGCCGCTGCACGCGCATCTGGCGGCGCGCGGCGCGGTGTTCGGCGAGGTGGCGGGGTGGGAGCGGGCGAACTGGTTCGCGCGCGACGGTCAGGAGCGGGAGTATCGTTACGGTTGGGGGCGGCAGAACTGGTTCGCCAACCAGCGGGCGGAACACATGGCCGTGCGCGAGGGCGTGGGGCTGTTCGACATGACCTCGTTCGGCAAGATCCGGGTCGAGGGGCGCGACGCCTGCGCCTTCCTGCAGCGGCTGTGCGGCAACGATGTCGACGTGGCGGCGGGGCGGATCGTTTACACCCAGATGCTGAACGCGCGGGGGGGAATTGAAAGCGACCTGACGGTGACGCGGCTTTCCGAGACCGCGTTCCTGCTGGTGGTGCCGGGGGCGACGCTGCAGCGCGATCTGGCGTGGCTGCGGCGGCATCTCGGTGAGGCATTCGCCGTGGTCACGGACGTGACGGCGGGCGAGGCGGTGCTGTGCGTGATGGGGCCGAAAAGCCGCGACCTGCTGGCTGCGGTTTCCCCGAACGACTTCGGCAACGCCGCGCATCCCTTTGGGGTGGCGCGGGAAATCGAGATCGGCATGGGGCTGGGGCGGGCGCATCGGGTGACTTACGTGGGCGAGCTGGGCTGGGAGGTTTATGTGCCCACCGATCAGGCGGCGCATGTATTCGAAACACTGGTCGAGGCGGACCCGGGGCTGACGCTATGCGGGCTGCACGCGCTCGATTCCTGCCGGATCGAGAAGGGCTACCGCCATTTCGGCCACGACATCACCGACGAGGATCATGTGCTGGAGGCGGGCCTGGGCTTTGCGGTCAAGACCGGGAAGGGCGATTTCATCGGGCGCGAGGCGGTGCTGCGCAAGCAGGAATCGGGGCTCGACCGCCGTCTGGTGCAGTTCCGCCTGGCCGACCCGGAGCCCCTGATGTTCCACAACGAGGCGGTGGTGCGCGATGGGCGGATCGTCGGGCCGGTCACCTCGGGCAACTACGGGCATTTCCTCGGCGGGTCGGTCGGCCTGGGCTATGTGCCCTGCCGGGGGGAAAGTGCCGAAGAGGTGCTGGCCGGGCACTACCAGATCGAGATTGCCGGGCGCAGGCACGACGCGGTGGCCTCGCTGGTGGCGATGCATGATCCGAAGGCCGTGCGGGTGCGCGGGTGACCAAGGATCGAGCGGGGGCCAGCCCCCGCACCCCCGGGATATTTGTGAACAGAAGAAGGATGGGGCCATGAGCGACGTGGGCGAAGCGTGCGAACCGGCACGGGCGCGGCGGTCGGGTGGGCGGGCGAACCGGGTGGCGCTGCGCTCGGCCCCGCTGGCCGAGAACCTGCGCCCGGTGCGGGCCGGGATGCCGGGTGGGCAGTACCGGCCCCTGACCGAAGCCGGGATGGCGAAGATCCACGCCGCGGCGCTGGACGCGCTGGAGGTGATCGGGCTTGCCCAGGCGCCGCCATCGGGTGTTGCGCTGCTGACCGAGGCGGGGGCGGTGCTGGGTGATGACGGGCGGATAAGGTTTCCGCGCGCGCTGGTCGAGGACATGCTGGCGGTTGCGGCGCGCGACATCACGCTTTGCGCCCGCGACCCGAAGTTCGACCTGCATCTGAGCGGCACCAACGTGCATTTCGGCACGGCGGGGGCGGCGGTGCATATCGTGGACGTGGCCACCAACACCTATCGCGACAGCACGGCGCAGGATCTATACGACGCGGCGCGGATCACGCATCACCTTGACAACGTGCATTTCTTCCAGCGCGCCATGGTCTGCCGCGACGTGCTGGACAACTTCGACATGGACATCAACACGCTTTACGCCTGTCTTTCGGGCACGACCAAGCATGTCGGCACCTCGTTCAGCGACCCGTCCCATGTGGAGGGATGCTTCGACCTGCTGCACCGGGTGGCGGGGGGCGAGGACAAGTGGCGGGCGCGGCCTTTCGTCAGCAATTCCAATTGCTTCGTCGTGCCGCCGATGAAATTTGCCGAGGAAAGCTGCATCACGATGGAGGCCTGCATCCGCGCGGGGATGCCGATGCTGCTGCTGTCGGCCGGGCAGGCGGGGGCGACGGCGCCGGCGCCGATCGCGCTGGCCATCGTGCAGGCCATGGCGGAATGCCTCGCGGGGGTGGTCTATGCCAATGCCATCACGCCGGGCGCGCCCTGCATCTTCGGCACCTGGCCCTTCGTTTCCGATCTGCGCACCGGGGCAATGTCGGGCGGGTCGGCCGAGCAGGCGCTGCTGACGGCGGGCTGCGCGCAGATGCACCGCTTCTACGATCTGCCGGGCGGGGCGGCGGCGGGGATCAGCGACAGCAAGCTGCCCGACATGCAGGCGGGTTGGGAGCAGGCGATCACCAACACGCTGGCGGGCCTGTCCGGGCTGAACATGGTCTACGAGGCGGTGGGGATGCACGCATCGCTACTGGGCTTCTGCATGGAAAGCCTGGTGCTGGGCGACGACATCCTGGGCCAGGTGCTGCGCTGCGTGCGCGGCATCGACGTGACCGAGGACAGCACGTCGATCGAGGCGATGAAGCAGGTCTGCCTTGGCGGGCCTGGGCATTACCTCGGGTCCGACCAGACGCTGGCGCTGATGCAGACCGAATACATCTATCCGGCGGTCGGCAACCGGATGAGCCCGAAGGAATGGGTCGAGGCCGGGCGGCCGATGCTGCTGGACCGCGCGATTGCCCGCAAGAACGAACTGCTCGCCAGGGCCGGCAGCCAGATCGAACCCGAGATCGACGCCGCGATCCGGGCGACCTACAACATCCATTTCAGGTGACAGCACGATGACCTTCGACAACCGCTTGAAACCCTGCATCCCCGGCGCCTCTGCCGCCCCGCCGCGGGGCGGAAGCGCCGGTCAGGTCAACCCCTGTTCCGCCCATCGGGGCATTCGCGACGCCAGCGCGGTCAGAACGCGGGTCGGTTTGGGAGAGGCATGATGCATTACGGCTATATCGGTCTGGGCAACCTCGGCGGCCACCTTGCCGCCAGCCTGTTGCGCGGAGGCTTCCGCGTCACGGTGCATGACATCGACCCCGCGCTGGCCGAACGCCACATCGCGATGGGGGCAGGCCGGGCGGACAGCGCCGCCGATCTGGCGGCGGCGGTCGATCATGTCATCACCTGCCTGCCCTCGCCAGCCGCATCGGAACGGGTGCTGTCGCAGATCTTGCCGCGGATGCGGCCCGGTGCCTGCTGGATCGAGAATTCCACCCTGGGCCGCGACGATATCCTGCGGCTGGGAGAGCTTGCCGCCGGGCAGGGCGTGCGGCTGATGGAGGCGCCGGTGACCGGCGGCGTGCATCTGGCCGCACAGGGCCGCATCACCGTGCTGGCGGGGGGCGACCTTGACCTCTACGACCGTCACCTGCCCGCCCTGCAGGCGATGGGGGACCGCATCTTCCACATGGGGCCACTCGGTTCGGCGGCGGTGATCAAGGTCATCACCAACATGCTGGCCTTCATCCATCTTGTGGCGGATGGCGAGGCGCTGATGCTGGCAAAACGCGGCGGGCTGGACCTGAAGACCGCCTGGGAGGCGATCGCCGCCTCGTCGGGCACATCCTTCGTCCATGAAACCGAGGGCCAGCTGATCCTGAACGGCAGCTATGACATCTCCTTCAGCATGGATCTGGCGCTGAAGGATCTGGGCTTTGCGATGGAGTTCGGGCGAGAGTTCGGTGTGCCGCTGGATCTTGCGTCAATGACGCAGCAGACCTTCGTGAAGGGCCGCGCCGCCTATGGCGGGCAGGCGCAATCGACCCAGATCGTCAAGCTGCTGGAAGACGTTCTCGGCACAGACCTGCGCGCGACAGGCTTCCCCGCAAGGCTGGAATAGCCCTGCCTTCGCCCATTCACCTTTGCGAAAATATCCTCGGGGGGTGAATGCGCAGCAGAGGGGGGCAGACAGCCCCCCTTCTTCCTTGCAGCCCGCTCAGCCCAGCGTCGCCACGATCCGCGCAGCTTCGGCATGGATGTCGGCCAGAACCGCCCGGTTCTCGCCGGGGTAAAAGCGCGCGCGGGTGGCAGTGGCCATCGGGGCGGGGGTTTCGATCCGCACGCGCGGGCCGGTTTTCACGGTTTCGGCCTGCCAGCTGCGCGCCAGCGCGATCTGCGCCGCCTTGGTGGTGCCGTAAGCCCCGAAGAACTTCTCGCCGCCGTGCGGATCATCCAGAAACAGTGCCGTGCCATGGCCCGAGGCAACCAGCAGCGGCTCCACCAGCGGGATCAGCACGCCGGTGGCGCGGACGTTGAGCGCAACCGACTTGTCCCAGTCCTCGCCATCCAGATAGGCCGCGGGCGATAGCGGGGCGGCATGGATGGCGGTGTGCACCCACAGTTCCAGATGCCCCCAGCGATCGTGGATCGACCGGCAGAGGTGGCGCATGGCGTCGTCCTTGGTGATGTCCATCGGGGCCAGCGTCGCCTCGCCGCCATTGGCCTTGATGCGGTCGTCGAGATCCTCCAGCCCGCCCACGGTGCGCGCCACGGCCACCACATACCAGCCTTGCGCCGCCAGATTTTCGGCGATGGCAAAACCGAGCCCGCGCGAGGCTCCGGTGACAAGGGCGATGCGGGGACGGTCGGGCAGGGTGGTCATGGGGACGGGCCTTCGGTTCTGGCGGGCTTGAACGCCCGGCGTCGGTCCGGCGGCACCGTGGGGGCCTCCGGCGGGGATATTTGGGCAAAGATGAAAGCGCAGGCCGTGGCAAGCAATGCGGCTATTGCGCCGCCTTCATCTCGAAGCCCTGTTCGATCTTGTCGGACGGCGCGACGGGGTATTGCCCCGAGAAGCACGCGTCGCAGAACTGCGGCGCCTTGTTGTCGCGCCCCAGCGCCTCGCCCGCCGCGCGGTAAAGCCCGTCAAGGCTGATGAAGCGCAGGGAATTGACGCCGATCCAGTCGCGCATCTCCTCTTCCGACATGTTGGCGGCCAGGAGCTTGCTGCGTTCGGGGGTATCCACCCCGTAGAAGCAGGGCCAGGCGGTCGGCGGCGACGCGATGCGGAAGTGGACCTCGGCCGCGCCGGCCTCGAGGATCATGTCCTTGATCTTGCGGCTGGTGGTGCCACGCACCACCGAATCGTCCACCAGCACCACGCGCTTGCCCTTGATCAGGCTGCGGTTGACGTTCAGCTTCAGCCGCACGCCCATGTTGCGGATGCTTTCGGTCGGCTCGATGAAGGTGCGGCCCATGTACTGGTTGCGGATGATCCCCATCGCATAGGGGATGCCCGACTGCTGGCTGTAGCCGATGGCGGCGGGGGTGCCGCTGTCGGGCACCGGGCAGACCAGATCGGCCTCGACCGGGGCCTCGATCGCCAGTTCCACCCCGATCTGGCGGCGGGTCTCGTAGACCGAGCGGCCGCCCTGGATCGAATCGGGGCGCGAGAAATAGACATGCTCGAAGATGCAGAAGCGCGGCTTGGCCGGGGCGAAGGGGCGGGTGGATTCGATCCCGTTGCCGTCGATCACCACCATCTCGCCCGGCTCGATCTCGCGGATGAACTCGGCCCCGATGATGTCGAGCGCGCAGGTCTCGGAGCTCAGCGCCCAGCCCTCGCCGACGCGGCCCAGCACCAGCGGCCGCACCCCCAGCGCATCGCGCACCCCTATCAGCTTGGTCCGCGTCATGGCGACGATGGAAAACGCGCCCTCGACCCGGCGCAGCGCGTCCTTGATGCGTTCCGAGATGTTCTTCTGGATCGAGCGCGCCATCAGGTGGATGATGCATTCGCTGTCGGAGGATGACTGGAAGATCGAGCCGCGCTCGATCAGTTCGCGCCGCAGCGCATCGGCATTGGTCAGGTTGCCGTTGTGGGCAATCGCGGCCCCGCCCATCGAGAACTCGCCGAAGAACGGCTGCACGTCACGGATCGCGGTGGAACCCTTCGATCCGGCGGTGGAATAGCGCACATGGCCGATCGCAAGCGGCCCCGGCAGCGTGTCCATCAGCGTCTTGTTGGTGAAGTTGTCGCGCACGTAGCCGAAGCGGCGGGCCGAGTTGAAGCCCTGTTCGGGGTCGTGGCTGACGATGCCGCCGGCCTCTTGCCCGCGATGCTGCAGGGCGTGCAGGCCAAGCGCCACGAAGTTGGCGGCATCCGCCACGCCGATCACGCCGAAGACGCCGCACTCCTCCCTCAGCTTGTCGTCGTCGAAGGCGGGATCGAAGGGGGACGCAAGGGGAAGACGCATCATGCGAAGCTCCGAATCCGGGGGGCAGGGAACGCCCCGCGTTTAGTCCGATGTCACGCCACTGTCACGCGCCGATGGTGCGGCGGGATCAGTTGCCGATGGCCGGTGCTGCGGCCGGACCAGCGGCGGGGGCCGACGGGGCGCCGCAGCTTCCAACCAGCTTTTCGTATTGGCCCACGATCCAGCCCGGCGCATCCGAGGGGATGTTCTCGTCGATGCTGACCTGGAACGAGGCGAACACCTTGGCGCTGCGCGAATTGTCGACCATGGGCACCGAATTGGCCGCAACGGCGCGGTCATAGACGATGAAGGCCACCGCAACCAGCAAAATGCCGCGCAGCACGCCGAACAGGAAGCCCAGCCCCTGATCCACCCCGCCCAAAGCGGACCGCTGGATCACCGAGGAAAACAGCGGCGTGAACAGTGACATCACCACCAGACCGATGGCAAACACCGCCGCGAAGGCCGCGATGATCGACAATTCGCAACTGTCGCCCAGGAAGTTGCCGATCACCGGCAGCTCCTTGACCAGCGGTTGCGCCTGCGGGGCGAAGATGAAGGCAAGCACCGCCGCACCCACCCAGCCCGCAATCGCCATGATCTCGCGCACCAGCCCGCGCGAGTATGCCAGCACCGCCGACAGCACGATGACCACCGCCACGACGGCGTCGATCAGGGTAAAGCCTTCCATTCACATGCTCCTCTCGGGGACTATCCGGCCCCGAACATTTCGCCCACGAACGCCGTGAGGTCGGGCATCTGACGCACCCGCATCCCCTCTCCCCCGCCCAGTTTGGAGCGGGACGGCGCAATTGCCTGTGAAAAACCAAGTTTCGATGCTTCTTTCAACCGGTTTTCCGTCTGGCCGACCGGGCGCAGGGCACCCGACAGGCTGATTTCACCGAATAGCACCATGTCTGGCGGAATTGCCACATCCTCGCGCGCCGAAACCAGGGCTGCCGCAACGGCAAGGTCGGCGGCGGGTTCGCTGACCCGCATTCCGCCCGCCACGTTGAGGAACACGTCGAGCCCGGTGAAGGGGATGCCGCAGCGCGCCTCCAGCACCGCGAGGATGGTCGAGAGGCGCCCCGAATCCAGCCCGACCACGGTGCGGCGCGGCGTGCCGAGCGGCGAGGGGGCGACCAGCGCCTGAATCTCGGTCAGCACCGGGCGGGTGCCTTCGATGCCTGCGAATACCGCCGAGCCGGGCGTGGCGGTGCCGCGTTCCGACAGGAACAGCGCCGACGGGTTACTGACCTGCGCCAGCCCCGCGCCGGTCATCTCGAACACGCCGATCTCGTCGGCGGGGCCGAAACGGTTCTTCACTGCGCGCAGGATGCGGAACTGGTGGCCGCGCTCGCCCTCGAAGTAAAGCACGGTGTCGACCATGTGTTCGACGACGCGCGGCCCCGCGATCTGGCCGTCCTTGGTGACATGCCCCACCAGCACCACCGCCACGCCGCGACGCTTGGCGAAGGTCACAAGTTCGTGCGCCGCCGCCCGCACCTGGCTGACCGACCCCGGCGCGGCATCGACGGTGTCAAGCCACATGGTCTGGATCGAATCGATGATGGCAAGGCCGGGCCGTTCGGCATCGAGCGTGGTCAGGATGTCGCGCAGGTTGGTCTCGGCCCCCAGCGCCACCGGCGCGTCGGTCAGCCCCAGCCTTTGCGCCCGCATCCGGACCTGCGCCGCCGCCTCCTCGCCCGAGATGTAGAGGCATTTGAGCCCGGTGCGGGCAAAGCTGGCGGCGGCCTGCAAGAGCAGCGTCGACTTGCCGATGCCGGGATCGCCGCCGACGAGGATCGCCGAGGCCGGCACCAGCCCGCCGCCCAGCACGCGGTCAAGCTCCTCCATCCCCGACCCGGCGCGGGGGGGCGGAGCTTCCTCGGTGGCAAGGTCGGTCAGCGGGATCGTGCGGCCCTTGCCGCCCAGTGCCTTGGGGCCGGTGGAAAGCGGCGCCTCCTCGACGACCGAGTTCCAGGCGCCGCAGGCCTCGCAGCGCCCGGCCCATTTGCGGTGGACGGCCCCGCAGGCCGTGCAGGTGAAGGTGTTGGGTGCTTTTGCCATGCCGCCTTGATGCAACGCCCGGCGGCGGGCCGCAAGGGCGGCCGGTCAGCGCCGGTGGTCGATCAGCCCGATCAGCATCGAGGCCAGGATGCAGCCGGTGAAGAGATACAGCCCCCAGCCGATGGTGATGCTGCCGCCGTCCAGCCCCTTGAAGATGGCGATGTAGACCGCGATCAGGAACACGTCCGCCATGGCGAAGCGCCCGATGTGGAACAGCGCGCCCTGCACGCGGGGCGAAAGCAGGTCCAGCAAAATAAGCCCCGTGCCCAGCACCTTGACGGTCGGCGCCACGATGGCGGCAAATGTCAGCAGCAGCGCCAGCACCGGATCGTCGGGCCACAGACCCTGCAGCGTGCCGATCACCGACAGGTCGGTGCCCTCGGCCCAGAATTTCAGGCTGACCTTCACCGTCATCAGCGGCGCGAACCACGCCACCGGGAACAGCAGCGCCAGCAACAGGTTGGCGGCGAACAGCAGGCGGTTCAGGGTCGGGCCGGGCACGGGTGTTCCCCCTCTGGCCCGGGTTGTTCCACCCGGGGCCATTCCTGTCAACGCACCGCGGCGATCGGTCCGGTGGCGCGGCCGTGGATGAACTGCTGCAGATAGGGGTCGGGCGTGGTGTCGAGGTCGCCCACCGGCCCTGTCCACTGGATGACGCCTTCGTGCAGCATCGCCACCCGGTCGGCGATGGCGCGGACCGAGGTCATGTCATGGGTGATTGTCATCGCCGTTACGCCCATCTCGACCACGATCTCGCGGATCAGGGCGTTGATCACCCCGGCCATGATCGGGTCGAGCCCGGCGGTCGGTTCGTCGAAGAAGATGATCTGCGGCGCGGCGGCGATCGCGCGGGCAAGGCCGACGCGCTTCTGCATCCCGCCCGACAGTTCGGCCGGGTAAAGGTCGGCCACCTGCGGCCCCAGCCCGACCCGGCGCAGCTTTTCCAGTGCGATGGCGCGCGCCTCGGCCTTGGGCAGCTTGCCCTGGCCGCGCAGCAGCCGGAAGGCGACGTTTTCCCAGACCCGCAGGCTGTCGAACAGCGCGCCGCCCTGGAACAGCATCCCGAACTTCGACAGGAAGCCCTCGCGCTCGGCCCGCGTCACATCCTCGCCATCCAGCGCGATGCGGCCCTGTTCTGGATGCACCAGCCCGAGGATGCATTTCAGCAGCACCGACTTGCCGGTGCCCGACCCGCCGATGATCACCATGCTCTGCCCCTCGGGCACCGCGAGCGTGATGCCGCGCAGCACATGGTTGCCGCCGAAGGATTTGTGAACGCCGGTCAGCTCGATCATGAGGTGAAGAACACCTCCGTCAGCAGGTAGTTGGCCGCAAGGATCAGGATCGAAGCCGCCACCACGGCCGATTTGGTCGCACGCCCCACGCCCTGCGCGCCCCGCCCCGAGTTCATGCCGTGCCAGCAGCCCAGCAGCGCCACGATGAAGCCGAAGGCCGCGCCCTTGACGAGGCCCGACCCGACATCCCACGGTTCGAGAAAGTCGATGGTGTTCTTGAGGTAGGTGGCCGAGTTGAAGCCCAGCCGATTCACCCCCACGATCCAGCCGCCGGCAATGCCGATGGCGTCGCCCACCGCGACCAGGACCGGCATCACCAGCGTGGCGGCCAGCACGCGCGGGACTGCAAGGTATTTCAACGGGTTGGTCGAAAGCGTCACCAGCGCGTCGATCTGCTCGGTCACCTTCATGGTGCCGATCTCGGCGGCGATGGAGCTGGCAACCCGCGCCGCCACCATCAGCCCGCCCAGCACCGGCCCGAGTTCGCGCACCATGCCGATGGCGACGATCGAGGGCACCACCGATTCCGCATTGAACCGCGCCCCGCCGGAATAGATCTGCAAGGCAAGCGCACCGCCGGTGAAGAGCGCGGTCAGCCCGACCACCGGCAGGCTGAGCCAGCCGATCTGCACCAGCGCATGGCCGAATTCGCGCGGATAGAACGGCGGGCGCAACATGTGCGACACTACCTGCACCGCAAACAGCATCACCCGACCCAGACTGGCAAGGGCGGCCAGCACCACCTTGCCCAAAGCGGCCACCGGGGCCAGCAGGATCATGCGAGGCTGCCGACATGGCGGCGCGTGTAGCGCGCGCCGAGCCGGGTCAGGATCTCATAGCCGATGGTGCCGACCACGTCGGCCAGATCGTCCGGGCCCTGATGCGGCCCGAGTATGTCGAGATGCGCGGGCACCCGGGGCAGGTGGCTGATGTCGACCGTGATCAGGTCCATTGACACCCTGCCGACCAGCGGGCAGGGCGTGTCGCCATCCCAGAGCACGGCGGCATTGGACAACCCGCGCGGCAGACCGTCGGCATAGCCGCCCGAAACGGTGGCGATCAGCGCCGGACCCTCGGCGATCCAGCTTGCGGCATAACCAACCGCCTCGCCCGTGGCGACCTCGCGCACCTGCACCACCGGCAGCGACAGCGCGACGGAACGGGCACCGGCATCGAAGGGGCGGCCGCCGTAAAGCCCGATGCCGGGGCGGGTCAGGTCGAAGTGATACTCGGGCCCCAGCAGGATGCCGCCCGTCGCAGACAGCGAACGCGGCACGCCGATGCCGTCGGTCATGGCGTGAAACTCGGCCAGCTGGGCCGTGTTCATCGGATGCTCGGGCTCGTCGGCGCAGGCGAGGTGGCTCATCACCAGCTCGGGCCCGGCCTCCATCACCAGGGCGGCCACGGCCTCCCATTCGGCGGCCTCGATCCCGAGACGGTTCATCCCGGTATCAAGCTGCACCCCGAAGGGATGGCCGGGCAGCGATTCGAGGTGCCGGGTGATCTGCTCGATGGAATTGAGCATCGGCGTCAGATCGAGGTCGTGGATCATCTCGGTGTCGCCGGTCATGTGGCCGCCCAGCACGTTGATCTGCGGCCCCGGCCCCAGCGACTGGCGCACGGCTGCACCTTCTTCGGCCACGGCTACGAAGAACCGCCGCGCCCCGGCCTGCGCCAGCGCCCGCACCACCCGCGCCGTCCCAAGGCCATAGGCATCCGCCTTGACCACGGCACCCGTCTGGGTGCCGGGCGCGCTGAGCCGGTCCAGCGCGCGCCAGTTGGCGGCGATGGCGTCGAGGTCGATGGTGAGGATTGCTGTGGCCATGGGGCGTGTTTTGACAGGCGGGCGGGCGAGGTCAAGGGGGAAAGGGGACGGAGCCGCCGCCCTCGGGGGCATCGAGCCCCCTCGGGCGGCGCTGACGCACCCCGGGCGTCGTGCGGTGGCGTCGGGGGAGAGGCGGAGAGGGTATTTGGGCCAAGAAGAAACGGTGAGGCTTCTTCTTGGTTCAAATACCCCTCTGTGCCGGATCGGGGTGTCCCGGCCGGCCGGTCAGAACCGGTCGTCGCCGCCGTCGCCCTGCCAGGATTTCGCGAGGTTGCCGAAGCGGGTGAAGCGGCCCTCGAAGCTGAGTTCGACCGAGCCGATCGGGCCGTGCCGCTGCTTGCCGATGATGACCTCGGCCTTGCCGTGCACCTGTTCCATCACCGACTGCCACTGCGCCATCTTTTCCAGCTCGTGGTCGCCCGGCTTTTCGCGTTCTTTATAGTATTCGTCGCGGTAGACGAACATCACCACGTCGGCATCCTGCTCGATCGAGCCGGATTCGCGCAGGTCCGACAGTTGCGGGCGCTTGTCTTCGCGGCTTTCGACCTGGCGCGAGAGCTGCGACAGCGCCACCACCGGGATGTTCAGTTCCTTGGCGATGGCTTTCAGGCCCTGCGTGATCTCGGACACCTCGTTGACGCGGTTGTCGTTCTTGTTGGTGCCTTTCAGCAGTTGCAGGTAGTCGATCATCAGCACGTCGAGCCCGTGGGTGCGCTTGAGCCTGCGGGCGCGGGCGGCGACCTGGCTGATGGCAAGGGCGGGCGTGTCGTCGATGTAGAGCGGGCAGGCCTCCAGCGACTTGGCGGCTTCGACGAAGCGGCGGAATTCCTGTTCGGTCATGTCGCCGCGGCGGATCTGTTCCGAGGGCACCTCTGAGGCTTCGGACAGGATGCGCGCGGCCAGCTGTTCCGCGCTCATCTCCAGCGAGAAGAAGCCGACCACGCCGCCCTCGACCGCGCCTTCCGACCCGTCGTGCTGGCGGCCGCGCTTGTAGGCCTTGGCGATGTTGAAGGCGACGTTGGTGGCGAGCGAGGTCTTGCCCATCGAGGGGCGCCCGGCGATGATCAGGAGGTCCGACGGGTGCAGGCCGCCCAGCTTCTTGTCGAGGTCGATCAGGCCGGTGGAGATGCCGGCCAACCCGCCGTCACGCTGGTAGGCGGCGTTGGCCACATTCACCGCGTCGGTCACCGCCTTGAGAAAGCTTTGAAATCCACGTTCGGCGTGGCCCTGTTCGCCCAGCTTGTAAAGCCGCTGTTCGGCCTCGACGATCTGTTCCTTCGGCTCCGAGGTCACATCGACCTTGGCCGCGCGGGCCGAGATGTCGCGCCCCAGCGCGATCAGTTCGCGCCGCACCGCAAGGTCGTAGATCATCTGGGCATAGTCGCGCGCGGCGAAGGCCGAGATCGCCGCCCCTGCCAGGCGGGCGAGATAGGCCGGGCCGCCCAGTTCCTTCAGCCCCGCGTCATCCTCCAGAAACGCCTTCAGCGTCACCGGCGAGGCGAGGGCATTCTTCTGGATGCGGGCGGCGGCGATCTCGAAGATGCGCTGATGCACGGGGTCGAAGAAATGCTCGGGCTTCACCACCGCCGAAATGCGGTCGTAAACGTCGTTGTTGGTCAGGATCGCACCCAGAAGCTGCTGTTCGGCCTCGATATTCTGGGGCAGGGCATCGTCGGCGGCCGGCGGAGCAGGTTGCGGAGCCGTGGGCCGGAATGCGGTGATCTCGTTCATGCTGCCCTCGTGTTTTCTGGCGACGTTTCTTGTGGGTCGTGCATACCCCATGCCGGGGCTTCCCGAAACAGGGCACAAGGCGGTGCCAAACCGGCCCTGTGCCTTGTGGATGGCCTGTGGATAGGCTGTGGACAAGTGTGACCCTACCATATCCGGGGGGGCGCTGCACAGGGGCCACAGCTTGTGGCGATTCCGCGGGGGCGGGCGGCGGGATGATCCACAGGCGGCGGCGCCCGTCCGGCGCGGCCGCGGCGCGGATGGGCGCTATTTCGCCGCCCGGGCCTCCTGCCACGCGCGCGGGGCTGACAGGAAAGCCTCGACCCCGGCGAGCGTCCCGGCATCGAAGGCCGCCGTGGCGCGCGCCTCGGCCAGCACGTCCCACCAGGTGCACAGGTGATGCAGCGTCACGCCGTGGTCGGCCAGCCGTTGCGTCGTCTCGGGGAAGATGCCGTAGTAGAAGATCACCGCCGTATGGGCGCAGCTGGCCCCGGTTTCGCGGATCGCATCGACGAAGGACAGTTTCGAGCCGCCGTCGGTCGTCAGATCCTCGACCAGCAGCACGCGCTGGCCGGGCGTCATCTCGCCCTCGATCCGGGCGTTGCGGCCGTAGCCCTTGGGCTTCTTGCGCACATAGGTCATCGGCAGCGCCATGCGTTCGGCCACCAGCGCGGCAAAGGGAATCCCCGCCGTCTCGCCGCCCGCGATGTTGTCGAACGCCTCGAAGCCCGCATCGCGCATCACCGTCACCGTCAGGAAATCCATCAGCACCGAGCGGATGCGCGGATGCGAGATCAGCTTGCGGCAGTCGATGTAGGTCGGCGACGGCAGGCCCGAGGCCAGGGTGAACGGCGTCTCGGTGTTGAAATGCACCGCCTTGATTTCCAGCAGCATCCGCGCCGTCAGCCGGGCGATTTCATCCCTGGGCGGGAAGGCAGAGGGGATCATGGGCGCTGTCCTTTCGTGAAAATCGTTTTCATCTTGGCGCAAATATCCCCGCCGGAGGCACCCGGCCGATCCGCCGGAGCCTCCGGCGGGGATATTTGGAAACAGAAGAAATCAGCCTTCGACATGCCAGTGCAGCGGGAAACCGGGGTCGAAAACGGTGACGGGGCCGGCCTCGGTCAGGATCTTGTCGGGCCAGAGGGAGGGGGAATGGGGGTGGTCGCTGCGGGTCAGGGTCAGGGTGGTCCGGTTGACCGGCAGGCGGTAGAAGGTTGGGCCGTTCAGGCTGGCGAAGGCTTCCAGCCGGGGCAGGGCGGCTTCGGCCTCGAACACCTCGGCCAGGATGGCCATGGTGTTGGTGGCGGTGAAGCAGCCGGCGCAGCCGCAGGCCTGTTCCTTCGCTGCGTCGACATGCGGGGCGCTGTCGGTGCCGAGGAAGAAGCAGCCCTCGCCGCTGGTGGCGGCGGCGCGGAGCGCCAGGCGGTGGCTTTCGCGCTTGGCGACCGGCAGGCAGTAGTAATGCGGCCGGATGCCGCCCGCGAGGATGTGGTTGCGGTTCAGGATCAGGTGATGCGTGGTGATGGTGGCGCCCAGATCCGCGCCCCCCTGCCGCACATAGCCCACGCCCTGCGCCGTGGTGATGTGTTCCATCACCACCCGCAGCCCCGGCGTGGCGCGGCGCAGCGGGTCGAGCACGCTGTCGATGAACACCGCTTCGCGGTCGAAGATGTCCACCGAAGGGTCGGTCACCTCGCCATGCACGCAGAGCGGCAGGCCGATTTCGGCCATGCGTTCCAGCACCGGGCGGACGCGGTCGAAATCGCGCACGCCGGATTGCGAATTGGTGGTGGCGCCGGCCGGGTAGAGCTTGACCGCCTTGACGAGGCCCGAGGCGGCGGCGGCGGCCACGTCGTCGGGGTCGGTGGTCTCGGTCAGATAAAGCGTCATCAGCGGCTCGAACGCTGCGCCTTCGGGCATCGCGGCAAGGATGCGGTCGCGGTAGGCGGCCGCCTGCGCCCCGGTCACCACCGGCGGCACGAGGTTCGGCATCACGATGGCGCGGGCGAAATGCCGGGTGGTTTCGGGCAGCACCCCCTGCAGCATCGCGCCATCGCGCAGGTGCAGATGCCAGTCGTCGGGTCGGCGTATGGTGAGGCTCTGGGTCATGGGGAGCGGGTAGCGCATCGGGGGGCGGTTTTCCAGTGGCTTGTGGGGTGGGTGGCCACTTTCAACGTGGTGGCAACCTTGCCCGGGCGACATTCGATCGACGGCGACGGAGTTGAAGCCTTTGCCCCTAACACCAGTTCGCGTAAGGTTAAGTCAATCGAGCTTCTGGGGAGATGCGCTATGTCCGGCAAGAACAACTGGGATTGGAGCGATCTCAAGCGGCACAGAAGGCTTCTAACCGTTGAAGATCACATTTTCTGGGCTTATTCTATGCTGACCGTGTGCCGCCAATTGGAAAAGTGCGCAACAGCAGGAAAACCTAATCCATATCCAGGAGGCAGGACAAAGGCGACGAATATAATTATGTCCAAATATCAGCAGAAAACCTTGAACATCAGCACTCTTGACCGTGACGATGCGCTCGCACAGGATGGAACTCCGGTATGCGCCCACTGTGGCAGCACGAGCCCGGTGTATCATTGGGATCATCTGATACCGCGCAGCAAGCTGAATGGAAAATACATTGCGTTGAATCAGGTGCGCTCGTGCCCTCACTGCAATACAAGCCGTGGCGACAAGGATTTAATGGTTTGGCATCGACAGAGAATGACCTTTCCGAGTCTGGCAGTGCTTCGCAGATACTTGAAGCTCTGTTATTTTTATGCAGAACAGCACAATCAATTGAATCAAGCTGTTGATAGTTCAGTGGCAAGGGAACTTCCATTCGATCCGACGAATCTACCTCGCAGATTTCCGCCCGTCGGGATGTTGGTGTGGGATTTTTCTTATCCAGAGCACCTGCGTTGATCTTACATTCGGCTTGGCCAGTTTGCGAAGAATGATGCCTCCACTGCCGCACGCTTCCGTTTTCTGCCTGATCAAACCCACAGCCACCCCGGAGCCCGCCATGACCCACCCCCTACCGCTGACCGCTGCCCTTGCCGCTCTCCTGCTTGCCCAGCCCGCCGCCGCGCAGGAGGTCGATTGCGAGGCGGCCGAGGTCCAGATGGAACTGACATTCTGCGCCGAGCAGGACTGGAACGCCGCCGACAAGGCGTTGAACGTCACATACAAAGCGGCCCGCGATGTCATGCGCAACATTGACGCGGGTCTGCCCGAGGCCCGGCGCGGTGCCGAGATGCAACTTCGCGACGCGCAGCGCGCCTGGGTCACCTTTCGCGACGCGACCTGCTCCGCCGAGGGCTATGCCTATCACGGCGGGTCGATCGAGCCGATGGTGATCTATGCCTGCCGCGCCCGCCTGACCTGGCAGCGCGCCGAGGATCTGGACGCGATCGCCGTGACCTACTGACCCGGCGGCGAAGCGGACGGTGGCTCCGGGGGGGCGGCCATCAGCGCCTCCAGTTCGGCAAGGCGCTTGCGGAAGCGCGGCGCGCTCATCCGGTTGGTGACGCTGCGGCAGACCCTGGCGGCGCGCGACAGGTGGCCCGCCTGCTCGGACAGGGTCAGCATCTGGCGCAGATAGGGGCCGAACTGCCGGCGCGCCCGCCACAGCCGGGCAAAGGCGGCGGGCGTCAGCCGCCCCTCGCCCGCCGCCTCGATCATCGGGGTCAGGATCTGCATGTGGCTCAGCGCCACCTCCAGCCGGTCGCCCAGATGGGGGCAGCGCAGAACGGTGACATGCGGCCTGCGGAACAGGGCGGCGTGCATCGCATCGGGCACCTGCACGGGGTCCACCACCACGAACACCTCGCCGGTGCCTTCGGTCATGTCGGGGGCATAGCCGTATCGGTCGGTGAAGTTCAGCCGCCGCTGGCCAAGATGGCGGCGGTCCCAGCCGACCACGGCGGGGTCTAGCGTCGCCACGGGCTGCACTGCCACCACGGTCGCACCGGGGGCGGTGACCGAAAAGGCGCAGGCGGCATAACCGCCCATCCCCGCGCCGTAGAACACGACGCGGTCGAAATCCTCGAAAAAGGCATCATCGACCAGCCGGTCGAAATAGCCGTAAACCGCAGGGTCGCGATACCAGGTCTCGCCATCCGCGATCAGGCACAGGTGCGACCAGCCCTGACCGCTGGCGATGGCATGGCCCAGCGGCATCTGGCCGGGCTGGTCGGCGCGGATCTCGTCGAGCGATTCGAAGCTGACCAGCAGGATCGGACTTTCGTCGACGAAGAACGCCCAGTGCCGCGCGCCCAGCGGCTGGAAATGCCCCGCCTCTTCACCGATCTGGTCCATCAGCGCCAGCCAGCTGTCACGGTCGGTGGCGGCTTCGGCATCGACGGCAATCGTAAGGGTGGGCACATCGTCACGCGTCATGGGGATGCCTCTGCGGGTTCGCCGGGAAGGTCTGGGTCGTTCAGCCAGTGTCTCAGTGTTGCGTGGCCAAATCGGGCGGACAAGGGGGCAGGTTTGCGGCTTTTCCGGGCACCCCGGAAACAATTCGGCGCTATTGTTTCCACCCCGGCATCAACCATCGTTCCCCCGGCGGGCATGGCGAATGATCATCCGCGCCTGGTCGCGCGGCAGGGCGCGGCTGGGCGGGGTCATCAGCAGCCGCCCGAACAGTGCCCGCCACTGCTCTTCCGCCATCAGCGCGGCAAAGCGCGCCTGCCGCCAGGCCACCGCCGCGTCATGCAGCGGCCCCAGCACCGGGTCGGCACGCAGCGCGGCGCGCAGGGGGGCCGCGGCGGGCTCCAGCGCCAGCACGCTGGCATCTTCGGCGTCGCAGAAGTTCCGCTCGACCCAATAGCTCATGTCGAAGGCCGAGGCGTCGCGGTTTGCCCGGCCCCGGTCGCACTTCACCACATAGCTGGCCATCGCCCCCAGCGCGTAGTGGTTCAACTGCGCCATCTGATAGTTGTCCTGCCCGAAGTCGGAAAAGATCCGCCCCGTGTGGAACAGCGCAGGCATCTCGCGCCCCGATCCGTCGAACCAGCGCTGGTCGGGCAGGCGGCCGGGGTCGGGGGCGCGGGGGCGGTGGACGCCCAGCTTGGCATAGGCCCCGTCATTGCGGAACAGCGTCTTGAACAGCGCTGCACGCCACGGCCAGTGCAGCACGGCCGGGGCGGCGCGGGTAAAGACATGGGGCACGGGCGCGTCGCTATGGTCCACGACGCCCGCATTGCCGAACAGCCGCCACGTCAGCGGAATCGCCGTGGCTTGCGGAAGGGCGGCCAGCAGCGCCGCCACGCTGCGATCCCCGACATGGATGTTCACGAACTCGTCGATGTCGCAGACCAGCACCCAGTCGGCGGCGGCCTTCAGCGGGTGCCGGTCGGCGGCCTTCAGCGCCGCCCATTGCGGCCCCTCGGGGTGCGGGCCGTCGTTGCGCACATGGCAAAGCCCCCCCAGCGCCGCCAGCCGGTCGAGCATCGCATCGGTGCCATCGGTGCAATCATTCGAAAACACGAGGAAATCGGTGAACCCGCAGGCCCGGTGATGCGCCAGCCAGTCGAGCAGGAAGGCACCCTCGTCGCGCACGGTCAGGATGGCGAGGATACGCATCTGCCCTGCCTTTCCCCGATCGCCGCCAGAATGTCGGCATGGTCTGCCCGGCCCTTCAGCGCCGCCACCCGTTCGCGGTGCCAGGCCACCGATACGGCGTGCAGCCCCGCCAGCACCGCGTCGCCCTGCAGATGCGCCAGCCACCCCGCCACCGCCTCGTCATAGCGCCGGATGGCGTCGCAGGGCACCTCGGCGCGGTCGAAGCGGTCCCAGTAGTCGATCTCCATCCCCTGCGCCGAATGGTTCACCCGCCCCCGGTCGCGCTTGACCAGAAAGCTGTCACGCGTGCGCAGGGCATAGTGGTTGACCTGCGCAAAGCGCACGTCGCCCGCAACAAACATCGCGTGATGCTGCGGCACATGCGCTACCCCGCCCGGCAGTTCGCGCCGCAGGTCGCGCCCCAGACCATCGCGCGCAATCGGCGCATGGATGCCGATCCGTCCCACATTGTCCAGCCCGCGAAACAGCGACTTGGGGTAGACCGGCCGCTGCGGCGGCGCCTCGGCCAGGATGAACTGCCGCGTCACCGGCACGTCGTCATAATCCCGCCGCCCGGCCGGCCCGAACACCCGCCACGGCACCGAGACCACCTCGGCCCCGGCCCCCGCCGCCGCCACCAGTGCCCGCACCGACCCGTCGCCCAGCTTGACGCACAGGAACTCGTCGGCGTCGCAGACATAAAGCCACTCCGCCCCCGTCACCTTGGGATAGCGCGTCGCCTGCTTCAGCGCCGACCGCTGGATCGAGGTCACCGCCCAGGGTTTCGTCGCATGATGCCGCGCCAGCCCCATCTGCTGCAACCGCAGCGCCATCTCGCGCGTCGGGTCGGCGCAGTCGTTGGTGCAGATCAGGATGGCGTCGAACCCCAGCGCCTTGTGGTGCGCGACCCATTCCAGCAGGAATGCGCCCTCGTTCTTCATCGTGGTCACCACGGTGAACCCGCCGCTCATGCCCGCCCCGCGCCCCCGTTCATCTTGGCCCAAATATCCCCGCCGGAGGCTCCGCCCCTTCCGCCCGAAAACTGCCGGACGGAAGCGCTCAATGCTCCGCCTCGCCTTCATGGGCCACGGTGAACAGGAAATCCGGCGCCAGTTCCCGTTCGTGCAGGTCTGCCGGAATCACCCCCGGTCCGGCATTGAACACCGCCGAGCCGAAATGCGCCTGCAGCCGGCAAAGCCGCTGCATCCGGTCGCCGGTCAGCTCGTCGTAGAACCGCCGATGGTGGTCCATCCCGCGCAGTTCGGAAATCTTCGCCCGGTGGCAGGCGACCGAGAACCCATGCGCCGCCGCAATCTCGGGGTCGGCCAGCAGGCGGTCGTATTCGACCTTCATCCGCGGGATCATCCGCTGGATGGAACGGTCGAGCCCGACATTGTGGTTCATCCGGAACCAGTAGTTCAGCCCCTGATCGCGGTCGACATGGTTCACCCGGCCGCGGTCGCGCTTGACCAGAAAGCTTTCGGCCGACCGCACCGCATAGTGGTTCAGCTGCACCCAGTCGTAGCCATAGGTTTCCAGCGTCGAGCGCCAGCCGTTGCGGAACATCTCGGTCGGCATCGGCTTGCCCGACCCGTTCAGCCAGCGCACCTGATTCCACAGGTCGGGACGCAGCCCCTTGGGGCGGTGGACGCCCAGCTTCTTGTAGATGTCGATGTTGCGGAACAGCGTCTTGAAGCCCCAGGCCTGATGCGGCTTGCGGATCACTTCCGGCGCGCAGCGGGCGAACTGGTCCAGCAGGAAGCGGTCGCGATACGCCTGCACCTCGGCATTGCCGAACAGCCGCCAGGTCAGGCTGATCATGTTGGCCTCGCCCATCGCGTCGTAGAGCGCGGGCAGGGTGCCGTCACCGATCCTGATGTTGATGAATTCATCGACATCCATGCAGATGCCCCAGCCGCAATTCTGCATCACCGGCTCGGCTTCGGCCGCCTGCAGGGCCGCGTGCTGCGGCTTGAGGTCCGTGGTGCGGAACGGATTCTCGCGGTGCTGCACCAGCCCCTTGCGCTGCAGGAGGTCAAGCATCGTGTCGGTGCCGTCGGTGCAGTCGTTGGTGTAGATCAGGAAATCCTGCACCCCGATCATGCGGTGATAGGCCAGCCATTCCAGAATGAACGGCCCCTCGTTCTTCATCGTGGTGACGATGGCGGTGCGCCCGGCATCCACCGCCGCGCGGGGGGCGGGCTTCGGCGCCGATACCGGCGCGCGGATCGGCTTGTGGCCGAACGCGCCTTCGGCCAGCGCCAGCAGGGCGGCATCCTCGATCAGCGCGGTCTTGGGCACCAGTTCCGAGGCCGACCGGCCCGGCACCTTGATCGACATGGCGCGCAGGAAGGGCACCGTCACCCCGGCATCGGGCTTGGCAAAGGCCACCCGCGCCGCCCGCCAGGTGTTTTCCAGCCCCGCCTTTTGCGGCGCCACACCCCAGCGCGCCATGCCGCGCCGGGCGTCGAACGGGCGGCAGATGTGGTCACCGAACCTCGCCTGCTGCCCCGCGCGCACCCGCCACGGGTAGATGCGCCGCCCGATCATCAGCACCACGCCATGCTTGGCCTGCACGCAAAGGTCAAAGGCCGTCGGCGCCCCGGCGAGGCGCGGCGCGAGGATGTCGCATGGGTCGAGCGTCAGCACAGCCCGCGCCTCGGCAAGGAAGCGCCACTTCGCCACCTCGTGGATCAGCCCCTCGCCCAGTGCCGAGCGCCACGGGTCGGGGTCGGGCGGGGTCATGCGGTCCTTGCCGGGGGCGTCGGGGGCAAGGAACGGGTGGCTTTCCGGCCCGAGGTCGGGCTTGCCCAGCGGCTGCGGGCAGTCGAGCAGCACCACGCTCAGGTCAAACCCCGCAAGCGCCGCCTCCAGTTCCGCCGCAAAACCGGCCGGGTCGTCACCCGGCACCCGGTTGACGATCAGCACCCCTTGCAGCCCATGGTGCCGCGCCTGATGGGCCAGCCCTTCGGCCACCTGCGCCGCCGTCTCCTCCAGCCGGAAGGACAGGATGCAGTTCAGCCCGGCCAGAAACCCGGTTTCCGCGGGGGCAGGCTGCGCCGTGATGCGCCCGCCATCCGTCAGCGCCAGCACGGCAGAGCCGCCGCGCGCCACCACCATCGTGCTGTCGGAAATGTCGCGCAGTTCCTCGGGCAGGCAGCAGCCCGGCGCGCCATCGGGCAGAAAGGCTTCGGGCTTCGTGCCGTGGCCGAAGAACAGCCGCAGCCGACCGGAGGGTTCCGCCACCGCATCCAGCAGGCGCGTCACGCCCCCCGCGTGGATGTCCTGCATCCACAGTCGGCGGTGCAAGACCTGCACCCCGCCCGCCCGTCGCCCGGAACCGTCCCTGTCCATGCCTGCCGAACCCATCGCCTTGCCCGTCCGGGCGGTCTTGCCGCCGCCCCGTGCGTCCCTGCTAGCATATCGCCGCCCGCCTGAGAACCGCCCCACTTTACCCATTGCATCCGCCCCGAAAGCCCCGCCACTCTGCCGCACAGGGGGCCGGGTCGTGCCCCGGGGACGTGACATGAGCCAAGACTACCAGATCGGCGCCCTGTGGATCGGCGGGTCGCTGAGTTTCCTTGAACAGTTGTGCCTGAAATCCTTCGTCGATGCCGGGCAGCAGGTGACGCTGTTCACCTATGAAGGGGTGACGAATGCTCCCGACGGCGTGGCGCTGGAAGATGCCGCCGCCATCCTGCCGCAGACCGGCTTTCTGCGGCATGAACGCACCGGCAGCCCGGCGCTGCATTCCGACGTGTTCCGCTATCACCTGCTGGCAAAGCGCGACCGCATGATCTGGGCCGACACCGACGCCTATTGCGTGAAACCCTTCACCACGCCGACCGGCCATTTCCACGCGTGGGAATCGGAGACCGGCATCAACGGCGGCGTGCTGGGCCTGCCGCAGGACAGCGCGACGCTGGCGGCGCTGCTGGCGTTCACCCGCGACGAATTCGCCGTGCCCGACTGGTATGACGAGGACTACTGCGCGAAACTGCGCGCGCTGCGCGATGCGGGCACGCCGCTGCATGTCTCGGAACAGCCGTGGGGGGTGTGGGGGCCGCACGCGCTGACCCATTTCCTGAAACAGACCGGCGAGGTGCGCCACACCCTGCCGCGCGCCGCGCTCTACCCCTTTGCCTACGAGGACCGCCGCCTGATGCTGCGCCCCGGCGTCGAGGTCTCGGATTATGTGACGGACGAGACCTTCTCGATCCATTTCTACGGCCGGCGGATGCGGGCGCGCATCGTTTCCAAGGACGGCGGCATCCCGCGCCCGCGCAGCCTGATCGGGCAGTTGCTGCGCAAGCACGGCATCGACCCCACTGCCGCCCCGATCCCGGTCAAGCCAGGTGCGGCGGAAGACGACGATGACTGACGCACGTCCTTGGCAAGCCCCGGGTTTCTTGTCAGAGTGACGCCAATCCGACGAAGTGCGGGGGTCGGCGCAGTCCGGCGGGCAGGGCGGAAGGGCACGCAGATGGCAAGACCGGCGGATATCGGCACGCTCGCACCGGGGGGCGCGCTGACGTGGCTCGACCAGTTGTGCCTCGCCTCGTTCCGCGATGCCGGTCACGGGGTCACGCTGTTCCACTTCGGCCCGGCGCCCGCAGGCACACCGCCCGGCATCACGCTGCGCGAGGCGACCCAAGTTGCCCCCGAGGGCACTGCCCCCGACCGCTTCCGCCTGCTCATGCTGCGGGCCTGCCCCGGCATGATCTGGGCCGAGCCGGATACGCTGGCGCTTGGCCCGGTGGCGGCGCGCGACGGCTGGCTGATCGGGTCCGACGGGGCAGGCGGCGTCAGCACGGCGCTGCTGGCCATGCCCGCCCGCAGCCGGATGCTGACCGCGCTGCTGGCCGACCCGCTGCCCTCGCTCCTCCACGCGCTGCACGCCCATGACCAGCAGGCCCGGCTGCTGCCCGCCGCCGCGCTGGCCCCGCTGGCGGGCAGCGACCGGCGCAAGCTGCAACGCGGGGCGGCGCATGTGGCGGCCCTGCTGCCGCCCGGGGCGCGCGCCCTGCGGCTCTGGCCCGCGACGCGGCGCGACCTTGCGCTGAAACACGCGGGTCTGCCGCCTGCGGGCAGCTTTCTGGCCGAACAGGCCGCTGCCCACGGCATCGACCCCGCCGCCGCCCCCATCGCGCCCGAGACCGCGCCCGACCGCGACGCCGCCCTGATCGACGCCATCGACCTGCCCGATGTCGCGAGCTTTGCCGACATCGCAGGCACCGCCCCCGCCCTGGCGCTGGCCGCCTGGTCGCGGTGGGACTGCACCATCGCCCTGATCGACCTCGACCCGCGCGGCGCGTTTCCCGCCAGCGCAAGCCCCGGCATCGCCGCCGCCCGCGCCCGGCTGATCGCTGACGGCGTGCCCGCCGACAAGGTGCAGGTGATCGCCAGCGCCGTCGCGCTGCACCCGTTCGACGTGATCGCCAACCTTGCGGGCTTTGGCGACGTGCACAAGGTCAAGCATCTGGAACCGCTGCTGAAAACCTGCCTGCACGCCGATACCCGCCTGCTGACCGACATCCGCAAGGGCTCGGGCGCCTTCCCCTTCCTCGCCGCTTATGGCACCGCCGAGACCCTGTCGCGCGACGGCTCCGGCGGCACCACCATCACCCGCGTCCTGCTGCGCGCCAACGCCCCCGCCGCCCCGCCAACGTCGGATGACGGCTGGAGCGCCATCGCCCGCACCCTCGCAGGCCCCGACGGCTTCTTCCGCGACAACGGCCAGCACAGCTTCCTCTACATGCCGCGCGGCGACACGCTGGTGGTGACCTTCGACAACCTCGACATCGCGATGACCAAGCGCGAGGACCGCCGCCCCTGGGGCTTCGGCTTCATCGAAAAGCAGGGCTGGTCGATGCTCGGCGTGATGGCCAACGGCTGGACCTGGTATCGCGACCCCTGGGTGTGGGACCAGTTCGACCAGCTTGCCGCCTCGGGCTTCTTCGCACGCTTCAAAAGGGTGGTGTTCTACGGCGCCTCGATGGGGGGCTACGCCGCCTGCGCCTTCGTCGCCGCCTGCCCGGGGGCCGATGTGGTGGCAATCTCGCCGCAATCCACCCTCGACCGGGCGATGGTGCCGTGGGAAACCCGCTACAAGACCGCCTGGGACCGCGACTTCACCGGCAAATACGGCGACGCGGCCGAGGTCAGCCGCGCCGCGGGCCGCGTCACCCTGCTCTACGACCCGTTCGAGCCGCTCGACAGCGGCCACGCCACCCGCTTCACCGGCCCCAACGTGCTGAAACTGCGCGCCTCGCTGATGGGCCACCGGCTCGGCTCCAGCCTGCAGCAGATGGGCATCCTCGCTCCGATCACCCTCGGCGCGCTGAACGGCACCCTGACCGAAAGCGCCTTCTACCGCGCACTTCGCGCCCGCAAGACCTTCCCCCGCTACCAGCGCGAGCTTTTCAAGCGCGCGCTCGACCGGGGCCGCCCCGACCTTGCCCGCCGCCTTGGCCGCTGGGTGCTGACGCGCGGCGACAACCGCTTCATCCGGCAGGGGATGGCGGCGCTCTGACCCCCTTCTTAGGTCGCAGACGAACCCATGCCGCCTTGACCGCCAGGGCCCGCCCCGCCAGCATGGCCCAACCCCAGGGAGCCGCCCCGTGATCGCCAAGCCTGACTCCATCGACGCCGTGGCGGCAATGCTCGCCGCCCAGAACTACGTCGCCTCGCGCGCTCTGGCCACCGTGGTGTTCCTGTCGCTGCGCCTCGGCCGTCCGCTGTTCCTCGAAGGCGAGGCCGGCGTCGGCAAGACCGAGATCGCCAAGGCCATCGCGGCAGGCCTCGGCCGCCGCCTGATCCGGCTGCAATGCTACGAAGGGCTCGACGCCTCCTCCGCCGTCTACGAATGGAACTTCGCCGCCCAGATGATCGCGATCCGCGCCGCCGAGGCCGGGGGCGGCGCCGACCGCGACAGCCTCAAGACCGAGCTTTTCACCGAAGACTACCTGATCGAACGCCCGCTGCTGCAGGCGATGCGCCCGCAACCCGGCGGCGCCCCCGTGCTGCTGATCGACGAGCTTGACCGCACCGACGAGCCGTTCGAGGCGTTCCTGCTCGAAGCCCTGTCCGATTTCCAGGTCACCATCCCCGAGCTTGGCACCATCCGCGCCCCCGAAACCCCGATCGTGATCCTGACCTCCAACCGCACCCGCGAGGTGCATGACGCCCTGAAGCGCCGCTGCCTCTACCACTGGGTCGACTACCCGACCCACGAGCGCGAAATGCAGATACTGCGCGCCCGCGCCCCCGAAGCCTCCGAAGCCCTGTCGCGCGAGGTCGTGGCCTTCGTGCAGCGGCTGCGCACCGAAGACCTGTTCAAGAAGCCCGGCGTCGCCGAAACCATCGACTGGGCGAAATGCCTGCTGGCGCTTGACGTGATCCAGCTTTCCCCCGAAGTCATCGCCGACACGCTGGGCGCCATCCTGAAATACCAGGACGACATCCAGAAACTGCAAGGCTCCGAAGCCAAACGCCTGCTCGACGAGGTCCGCCGCAGCCTCGCCCCCGCCTGACCCCCACTTCCTGCCCCCTTCTTCTGTTCGCAAATATCCCCGGGGGGGCCGGGGGGCAGGCAGCCCCCCCGGTCTTTCCGCAATCCCCCAGCCGGTCCCCATGCCCGAATACCCCGACATCGCCCTGCCCGAGAACGGCAAGCTCGCCCACAACATCGCCTGGTTCGCCCGGGCGCTGCGCAAGGCCGGGCTGCCGATCGGGCCGGGGCGGGTGATCGACGCGGTCACGGCGGTGCAGGCGGCGGGCTTCACCCGGCGGGTCGATTTCTACTGGACGCTGCACGCCTGTTTTGTCAGCCGCCCCGAACACCGCGCGGTGTTCCAGCAGATATTCCGGCTCTACTGGCGCGACCCGCGCTACCTTGAACACATGATGTCGATGATGCTGCCCGCGATCCGCGGCGTGCAGGAGGAACGCGCGGCCCAGGCCGCCGAAAAGCGCGCGGCCGAGGCGCTGCTCGACGGTGCCGACCGCGAGGCGCCGCAGGACGCGCCCCAGGACGACGGCGAGACGAAGATCGAAATCGACGCCTCCCGCACCATGTCGCGCGACGAACGCCTGCGCACCCTCGACTTCGAGCAGATGTCCACCGCCGAGGTGGCCGAGGCCAAGCGGATGCTGGCCCGCCTGTCGCTGCCGGTGAAGCCGCTGACCTCGCGGCGGACCTTTGCCGACCCGTCGGGCGCGCGTGCCGATGCCCGCCGCACCCTGCGCACGGCGGTTCGCCAGGGCGGCGAGATCACCCGCATCGCGCGCAAGTCACCGGCGATTCGCTGGCCGAACCTTGTCGTGCTCTGCGACATCTCGGGGTCGATGTCGCAGTATTCCCGCTTCGTGCTGCATTTCCTTCATGCGGTGGCCAATGCCAAGGGTCAGGGCTGGAGCCGGGTCCACGGCTTCACCTTCGGCACGCGGCTGACCAACATCACCCGCCACCTTGCGCAGCGCGATGTCGATGCCGCGCTCGCCGCCGCCGGGTCCGAGGCGCAGGACTGGTCGGGCGGCACCCGGATCGGTGCCAGCCTGCACGCCTTCAACCGCGACTGGTCGCGCCGGGTGCTGGGGCAGGGGGCAGTGGTGCTGCTGATCACCGACGGGCTGGACCGCGACGAGCCCGGCACCCTCGCGCGCGAGATGGAGCGGCTGCACCTTTCCTGCCGCCGCCTGATCTGGCTGAACCCGCTTCTGCGCTGGGAAGGCTTTGCCCCGCGCGCCAGCGGCATCCGCGCCATGCTGCCCCATGTCGACAGTTTCCGCGCCGGCCATTCGATCGCCTCGCTGGAATCCCTGGCGCTGGTGATCTCGGATCCGGGCGACCGGGGCGAAAAGACCCGTCTGCTTGGTCTTTTGCAGGAACCTTGAGGCCCCGGGCACGTTGCTTGGTTGCCGGGTTTCGCCCGGCTGTCACGGGATGTCCATCGGTTGTTATCGCATATCAGGGCGAAATGGCCTTTCGTGCCGCGACGTTGCATTCCGGACCGGCCCGGCACGGGCAGAATCGGTCCGGATGCATGGCAAGGACCACTTGAAAGGACGACCCGATGAGACGGCTTCTGACCTCCACCACGGCATTTTCGGTTGCACTGGCCGGCATGTCGCCGCTGCCCTTGCTGGCGCAGACCCCCCAGACCCTTGGCGAACAGGGGATCGTCTGCCTGACCGAAGCCGATCGGGCCTGCCCCGAAGGTGCCACCTGTTTCGTGATCCCCGAGCCGCCCTGCGACGACCCCGAGGAAATCAAGGCCGCCAGGAAGGCCGACCGCGCTGCCGGAAAGGCCGAGGCCAAGGCCGACAAGGCCGCGGACAAGGCTGCCGACAAGGCTGCCGCTGACGCTGCCGCCGCCGCCGAAGATGAGGCCAGCGAAGCGGCCCGCGCCGAAGCCAGGGCCGCCCGCAAGGCCGCAGCCGACGCCGAAGCCGCCACCGCTGCCGAGGCCAACCAGGCCGCCGCCGAGGCTGCTGCCGCAATCGAGGCCGCTGCCGCCGCCGAGGCCGCTGCCGCCGCCGAGGCCGCTGCCGCCGCCGAGGCCGCTGCTGCTGCCGACGCCGCTGCTGCTGCCGACGCCGCTGCTGCTGCCGACGCCGCTGCTGCCGCCCAGGCCGCCGCTGCTGCCGAGGCCGCCGCCGCCGCTGACGCCGCTGCCGCCCAGGCCACCCGGGATGGCGCCGACGACGCGGCCAGGGCGCAGGCCGCTGCCGCCGCCGAAGCCGCTGCCGCCGCCGAAGCCGCTGCCGCCGCCGAAGCCGCAGCCGCCGCTGCGGCCGGTGATGCAGCCGCCGCAGCTGCAGCCGAAGCGGCCGCCGCTGACGCCGCCGCCGCACAGGCCGCCGAAGCTGCCGCTGCCGATGCCGACGCCGCTGCTGCCAGACAGACCGGTGACGATGCCGCCGCCGCCAAGGCGGCGCGGGTCGCCGCCCGGGCTGCGAAGAAAGCCGCCGAGGAAGAGGCCGCAGCCGCCGCCGCCCGAGCCGACGCCCTGGCCAACCCGCCGGTCGCAGCCCCGGTCTCCGACACGGCCGCTGCCGACGCCCTGGCGCAGATCCTGTCGACCCGCGAACAGGGCGACTCTCCGGTGGCCGCCGCTGCCGCCGCCGCCTTGTCCGGCACCGCCACGGTCACCAACGTGACCGAAGCCGACAGCCGGTCGAGCAGCGAGGAATTCTCGACCACGGCCACAGGAGAAGCCCCGGTCGCAACCAGCAGCGGCAAGAAGGGCGGCCTCAGCGATCTTGAAAAGTTCGGTCTGGTGGTTCTGGGCGGTCTTGTGGTCGGTGCCATCCTGAACAACGGCAACAAGGTGGTGTCGAATTCCGGCGACCGCGTCGTGGTCGAGGATCAGGACGGCAACTATACCGTCATGCGCGACGACGACACGCTGATCCGCCAGCCTGGCTCCACCGTCAGCACGGAAAACTTCGCCGACGGTTCGACCCGCTCGATCGTCACCCGCGAAGACAATACCCGGATCGTGACGATCCGCGATGCCTCTGGCCGGGTTCTGCGCCGGTCGCACATTGATGTCGACGGCCGCGAAAGGCTGCTGCTCGACGATCTGACCCCGGTCGAGCCGGTCAACGTCGCCACCCTGCCGCGCCCGGTCGAGGTGCCCTACGTCTCGACCCGTGACGAAGGGGCCGCCCTGCGCGCTGCCCTGCGCGCGGCGGAAGAGCGCGACCTTGGCCGCAAGTTCAGCCTGCGCCAGATCCGCGAATACCGCGAGGTCCGGGCACTTGCCCCGACCGTCGATGTGGCAAACATCACCTTCCGCACCGGATCGGCGGCGATCGATTCCACCGAGGCGGAAAAGCTTGCCCGTCTGGGTGGCCTGATGGCCGACCTGATCAAGACCAACCCCTCCGAGATGTTCCTGATCGAAGGCCATACCGACGCGGTCGGCTCTGCCGCCTCGAACCTTGCGCTGTCCGACCGGCGTGCGGAATCGGTGGCGCTGGCGCTGACCGAATATTTCCGGGTGCCGCCGGAAAACATGGTGGTGCAGGGCTACGGCGAATCGGAACTGCGTATCCCGACGCAGGTCGGCGAACCGCTGAACCGCCGTGCGGCGGTGCGGCTGATCTCGCCGCTGCTGCAGCGGCTTGCCTCGAACTGACGCCGCCGCCCGTTGCGGAAGTCGCGCCGCCAGGGCGCGACACTCCGGCCGGATGACCAACCAGCGCCGCGGGAGACTGCTTCCGCGGCGTTCCCATGTCCGGCTGTCCGACCATTCGACAGTGGCGCGCGGCACGGGCACCCGCCATACTTCGCGCCAAACGGGGGGAAGCGATGATACACGCAGATCATGACAGCATGGCCGAAGTCGCGCTTGCCTGGGCGCGCGAGGGCCGCGGGGTGGCGCTGGCCACCGTGGTGGAAACCTGGGGCTCCGCCCCACGCCCCGCCGGCAGCCAACTGGTGATCTCGGCGGCGGGCGAGATCATGGGGTCGGTCTCGGGCGGCTGCGTCGAGGGCGCGGTGGTGACCGAGGCGGTGGACGCCATCGCCGACGGCAAGCCGCGGCTGCTGACTTTCGGGGTCAGTGACGATCAGACGTTTGCGGTCGGGCTGGCCTGTGGCGGCACAATACGGGTGCTGGTGACGCCGGTCGGCAAAGTGCTGCCGGTGGCGATGCTGGCCGATCTGGTGCAAGCCCGCGCCGCCCGCCGCGCCGTGGCGTTGCTGGTGCATCCCGAAACCGGCGAGCACCGGCTAAGTGACGGCCCTGGCGACCCGCTGGCCGAAGCCATCGCCACCCGCCTGCGCGCCGACCGTTCGGGGATGGACGAATCCGGCTGGTTCATCGGCATCCACAACCCGCCGCTGCGGATGATCGTGGTCGGCGCGGTGCATATCGCGCAGCCGCTGCTCGGCATGGCGCGGGCCTGCGGCTACGACCCGGTGCTGATCGACCCGCGCGAGGCCTTCGGGGCCGCCGCCCGCTTTCCCGGCGAAACCATCCTGCACGACTGGCCCGACGAGGCGGTGGCGGCCCTCGCCCCCGATGCCCGCACGGCGGTGATCACGCTGACGCATGACCCCAAGCTCGACGACCCGGCGATTCGCGGCACGCTGGCCTCGCCCGCCTTCTACCTTGGCTGCCTCGGTTCGCCCCGCACCCATGCCAGGCGGCTGGACCGGCTGCGCGCGGAGGGTGTGGCGGAAGACCAGATTGCCCGCATCCATGCGCCGGTCGGCCTCGACATCGGCGCGAAATCGCCCGCCGAGATCGCGGTGTCGATCATGGCGCAGGTGACCCAGACCCTGCGGCGCGGCTGATGGAGTTCGGCGCGGTGCCCACGGCACGGGCGTCGGGTGCTCTGCTGGCGCATTCGGTGGCCTTGCCCGACGGGCGGCTGCGCAAGGGGCTGGTGCTGCAGGCGCCCGACATCGCCCGCCTGCTGGCTGCGGGCGTGGCCGAGGTGACGGTGGCCCGCCCCGGCCCGCTCGATCTGGCAGAGGACGCCGCCGCCGACCGCCTTGCCGCAGCCCTTGTGCCCGACCCCGCAGCGGCCGGCCTGACGCTCAGCCCCGCCAGCACCGGCCGCGTCAACCTCAAGGCCGCCGGTATCGGCATCGTGCAGATCGACACGGCGGCGATTCACGCCCTGAACCGACTAGACCCCGCGATCACGCTGGCCACCCTGCCGCCCTTTGCCCGGGTGGCGCCGGGGCAGATGGTCGGCACCGTCAAGATCATCGCCTACGCCGTGCCGGGGGCGGCGCTGTCGCAAGCGGAGGCTCTTGCCCATGCCGCCCTGCGCATCCTTCCGGTGACGCTCGGCTCGGCCGGCCTCTTGCTGACCGAGGTGCCTGGGCAGGATGACAAGCTGACCCGCAAGGGTCGCCGCGCGGTCGAGGGTCGGCTGCGTGCGCTCGGCATGGAACTGGCGGGCGTCGAGGTCACCGCGCATGACACGCAGGCGATGGCTGCGGCCCTGACGCGCCTGCCGGGGGCGATGCTGCTGATCCTGACCGGCTCTGCCACATCCGACCTGCACGATACCGGCCCGCAGGCGCTGCGCGCGGCGGGGGGCAGCGTGGCGCGGTTCGGGATGCCGGTCGATCCGGGCAACCTGCTGTTTCATGGCCGGCTGGGGCAGCGCCCGGTGATCGGCCTGCCCGGCTGCGCCCGCTCGCCCGCGCTGAACGGCGCGGACTGGGTGCTGGACCGCCTTGCCTGCGGCCTGACCGTCAACGATGACGACATCGCCGAAATGGGCGTTGGCGGGTTGCTGAAGGAAACGCCAGTCAGGGGCCGACCCCGGGACCACGCCGAATAGAAGGTCGCAGCGCCCGAATGCGTTCCGGCTTCTTCTTGGTGAAAATACCCCACGGGGCGACGCGCGCCCGGAAAAAACTTCCAGTGGAAGGTTTTAGGCAAAGAAAGCCCGGCCAGTGGCCGGGCTGGGGGGTGTGAACCCCCCGGTGTCTGCCGTATTCGCGCCGGTTACAGAAGACCGATCACTTCGGCCCGATCATCATCACCATCTGGCGGCCTTCCAGCCGGGGGAACGATTCCACCTTTCCGGCCTCGGCGGCCGTCACGTCGGCGGCGACCCGGTTCAGCAGTTCCAGCCCCAGATCCTGGTGCGCCATCTCGCGGCCCCGGAAGCGCAGGGTGACCTTCACCTTGTCGCCCTCTTCCAGGAACTTCAGCACCGAGCGCATCTTCACGTCGTAGTCATGCGTGTCGGTGCCGGGGCGGAACTTGATTTCCTTGATCTCGATGATGTGCTGCTTCTTGCGGGCCTCGGCCTCGCGCTTCTGCTGCTCGTACTTGAACTTGCCGAAATCCATGATCTTGCAGACCGGCGGTTCGGCGTTCGGCGAAATCTCGACCAGATCAAGGCCGGCCTCCTCGGCCAGTTGCATCGCCCGTGCCGGCGTCACGATACCGACGTTCTCCCCATCGGCGCCGATCAGGCGAATCTCGGGGTTGCGGATGCGGTCGTTGATGCGGGGGCCCGTGTCGCGTTGCGGCGGGGCGTTGTGGGGTCTGCGGGCTATGGTGTCGTTCCTTGTTTTATGGCGGTCGTGGCAAAATAGACCTCTGGCCGGGGTGATTCAACCCGGATTCCGCGCCGATTTCCGGCTTCTGCGGCACGGGCCGGTTCCGCCGGTCGGCAAATAGTCGCAACACCGCCAGATGCCTGCGCCTTTTCAAGGCAGCCCGTTTCTGTCATGCCGGATGCGACCGAGGGTTGAACCGGTCAAAGGAGGTCTGAAATGAACAAGAGCGTGATCATCGGGGCAGTCGTCATCGTGGCGGCCGCGGCTGGATACTACCAGTTCAGCTATGTCCCTGCCCAGAAAGCCGCCGAAGAGGCCGCAGCCGCCGAAGTACGTGCCGCCGAGGAGGCCGCAGCCGCGACCAAAGCCGCCGAAGAGGCTGCCGCCGCCTCGGTCAGGGCTGCCGAGGAAGCGGCCGCGGCAGCAGCCGCCGCGGTCGAGAATGCCGGCGATGCCGCAGTCGCCGCTACCGAGGATGCGGCAGCCGCGGTCGCGTCCGATGCCGAGGCCGCCGCAAGGGCGCTGGCCGACGACGCCGAAGCCGCCGCCGCGGCCCTCGTTGCGGCGGGCGACGACATGCCGCCGGCCGAACGGCTGACGGTGGAAAACTTCGACGCCGCGAAAATCAGCGCCCTGATCGACGCCTCGGCGCTGGATGAAGCGACCAAGACCACGCTGAAGGCCGCGGTCGATCAGGCCGCCGCGAATCCGACCATGATCGAGCCGACGCTGGATCAGGTGAAGGCCGCGCTGGGAATGTGACCGCGCGGGCCGGAAAAGGAAAACGCCGCGCGGGGGGCCGCGCGGCGCGTCAAGGAAACAGGTGTTCCGCGCAGGATCAGATGCCTTCGCCGACGAAGGCCTTCTCCACCACATACTCCATCGGCTCGGAATTGGCACCCTCGCGCAGGCCGAACTTCTCCAGCACCGCCTTCACGTCGTGGTTGAACTCAAGGCTGCCGCAGACCATCGCCCGGTCATTCTCGGGGTCCATCGGCGGCAGGTCGAGATCGGCGAACACCTTGCCCGAGGTCAGGTTGTCGGTGATCCGCCCCATCAGCGCCGAAGGCTCGCGCGTCGTGGTCGGGTAATACAGCAGCTTGCCCTCGACCATCTCGCCGATCAGCTCGTCATCCTTCAGGCTTTCCACCAGTTGGCGGCCGTATTCCAGTTCGGCCACCTCGCGGCAGGTGTGCATCATGATGACCTGATCGTATTTCTCGTAGGTCTCGGGGTCGCGCATCAGGCTGGCGAAGGGGGCAAGCCCGGTGCCGGTGGCGAGGAACCAGATGCGGCGGCCGGGCAGCAGCGCGTCATGCACCAGCGTGCCGACCGGCTTGGGGCGCAGGATGATCTGGTCGCCCGGCACGATGTGCTGCAGTTTCGAGGTCAGCGGCCCGTCGGGCACCTTGATCGAATAGAACTCAAGCTCCTCGTCCCACGAAGGCGAGGCGATGGAATAGGCGCGCAGCAGCGGCTTGCCGCGTTCGTCCAGCAACCCGATCATCACGAATTCACCCGAGCGGAAGCGCAAGGAACGCGGGCGCGTCACGCGGAACGAAAACAGACGGTCGGTCCAGTGCTGCACGAAGGTCACGGTTTGCGCATCGGGCAGGATCTTCACGGGTGTGGCGTCGGTCACGGGGGTCATCTCGGTCATGGTTTCGGACTCCTGAACATGTGTCACGCTTACGTCACAAGTGGCAACGGGAAAACCCCGTTTTCACCCGCGCAGCCGCGACTGATAGTCATGCGACCGCCAGTCAGAGCGGAAAAGCCACTGCTCCGCGGGTTGGCGTTCGGCCAGGTCGTCGGGAATCTCGACCTCGTCGAATCCCACCCGGCGGGCCATGGCATACTGATCCGCCAGCAGCGGCCCGGCGGCGCGCAACCGCCCGGTGTAGCCCAGTTCACGCAGCCGCCGCCCCACGGTGAAGCCGCGCCCGTCACCGAAGGACGGGAAGGTGACGCGGATCAGCGCCAGCCCGCCGAACCGCCCGGCAAGCCCCGCGGGGTCGTCGGTATGGGCAAGCTCCACCGCATCCTGGCCCGCAAGGGCGGCCAGCGGCACGATCTCGGACGCCCAGTCATCGGGCGCGAAGCCCTGGTCGGTGACGATCACGCTCATGCGGCGTTCTCCGTGTTCGGCAGGGGGGAGCGCACTGCGCGCCCGTTGATGAAATGGATGCCGCATTCGGTTTTTGCGCTGTTGCGCCAACGGCCTGCACGCGGGTCTTCACCTGCCGCGACCGGGCTGGTGCAGGGGGCGCAGCCGATGCTGGGGTAGCCCCTGGCCACCAGCGGGTGACGCGGCAGACGGTTGTTGACCATGTATTCCTCAAGATCCTCGCGGCCCCAGTGGGCCAGCGGGTTGACCTTGATGCGCCGTTCGCCGTCGGCCTCGAAGAAGTCGATGCTTTGCCGGGTCTGGCCCTGATACCGCTTGCGCCCGGTGATCCAGGCGTCGAACCCAGACAGCGCACGTTCCAATGGTTCGGTCTTGCGCACGGCACAGCAGGCGTCGGTGTTGAACTGGTGCAGCGTGTCGTCGGGGTCTTCCAGTGCCAGCCGCGCCGGGGCGGCATGGATGGTGCGGATGTCGGAAAGCTGTAGCTTTTCCGCCAGTTCTGCCTGATAGCTCAGGGTTTCCGGGAACAGCATGTGCGTGTCGATGAACAGCACTGGCGTGGCGCGGTCGATCACCGACAGCAGGTGCAGCAGCACCACCGATTCCGCGCCGAAACTGGATACCAGCGCGATGCGGCCAACCTGCGGGTCGTGCAGCGCATGTTCCAGCACCGCCGTCGCCGCATGGTGGCGATAGCGGGCGTTCAGCCCCTCGACGCGCGCGGCCACCGGGTCCATCGCGACATCACGCGGCATTGCGGTCGGCCTGATCGTAAAGCGCGGCCTTGAACGGGGCGAGGCCGGTGCGGCGATACGTTTGCAGGAACGTCTCGGCCGGTTCCAGCCGCAGGGCGAGGTAAGCCACGATCAGCCGCTCGATGGCGGGGGTGATCTCGTCATAGGCAAAGCCGGGGCCCGCCCGTTCACCAATCACCGCGGTTTCGGTGCCGTCGCCGCCCAGCGTGATCTGGTAATTCTCGACCCCGGCGCGGTCGAGCCCCAGGATGCCGATGTGGCCGACATGGTGATGCCCGCAGGCGTTGATGCAGCCCGAGATCTTGATCTTGAGCGGCCCCACATCATGTTCGATCTGCAATTCCTTGAACCGCAACGCGATTTCCTGCGCCACGGGGATAGAGCGCGCCGTGGCCAGCGCGCAGTAGTCCATGCCGGGGCACACGATCATGTCCGACAGCAGCCCGACATTGGCCGTACCGAGCCCGCCCTTCAGCAGCGCGGCGTGCAGCACGGGAAGGTCGCCCTTGTGGACATGCGGCAGGATCACGTTCTGCTCGTGGCTGATGCGGATTTCCGAATGGCCGTAGCGTTCGGCCAGATCGGCGATCAGGCGCATCTGGTCGGACGAGGCATCGCCCGGCGTTTCGCCATGCGCCTTAAGGCTGATGGTGACGATGGCATATTGCGCGTTGCGATGCTCGGCCAGATTGGTGTCGGCCCAGGCGCGGAAGGCCGGGTCGATCAGGCGTGCCGCGTCGAAATCCGCCACCGGGGCGTTGCGGAAGGCGGGCGGGGCGAAGGCCGCCTCGATCTCGGCCAGCAGCGTCTGGTCGTTCCCGCCGAATTGCGGCCGGATCTCGGCAAAGCGGTCCTCGATCATCCGGGTGATCTCGGCGACGCCGGTTTCATGCACGGTGATCTTGATGCGTGCCTTGTACTTGTTGTCGCGCCGCCCCAGCGTGTTGTAGACGCTGAGGATCGCCTCGACGTAGGGCAGCAGGTCGGCCTTGGGCAGGAAGTCGCGGACCACATGGCCGATCATCGGGGTGCGCCCCAGGCCGCCGCCCACGATGACCTCGAAGCCCGGCGCCCCATCGCGGCGCACCATGCGCAGCCCGATGTCATGCGCCCGCGTCACCGCGCGGTCATTCGGGCTGCCGGTGATGGCGATCTTGAACTTGCGCGGCAGGAACTGGAACTCGGGGTGGTCGGTCGACCATTGCCGCAAAAGCTCGGCCACCGGGCGCGGGTCTTCGATCTCATCGGCGGCTGCACCGGCGAAATGGTCGGCCGTCACGTTGCGCACGCAGTTGCCCGAGGTCTGGATCGCGTGCATCTCCACATCGGCCAGCGCGGAAAGGATCGCAGGCACGTCGGGCAGCTTCGGCCAGTTGAACTGGATGTTCTGCCGCGTGGTGAAGTGGCCATAGCCCTTGTCATAGACATCGGCGATCATCGCCAGCTGTCGCATCTGGCGCGGGTTGATCGTGCCGTAGGGAATCGCCACCCGCAGCATGTAGGCATGAAGTTGCAGGTAAAGCCCGTTCATCAGCCGCAGCGGGCGGAATTCATCCTCGGTCAGCGAGCCGTCGATGCGGCGCGCCACCTGCTGGCTGAACTGCGCGACGCGGGCGCGCACGAAGGCTTCGTCGAAATCGGAATAGTCATACATGATCGACCTGCTTGCCATGTGCATAGTTCGACGGACCGCGCGTGCGGAACGTTTCACGGAAATGGACGGGCTCGGGGCCGATACTGCCTGCCCGTGCATCCGCGAGATAGACGCCGACCACAAGATGCTTTTGTGCCGCACCCTTGAGCAGGCGCAACTGGGCGTGCGCCTCGTCCTCGATCAGCTCGGCCTCGTGGTGGTGGCGCGTCCAGCGGTCATCTTCGGTCAGCCAGACCACCTCGCCATCCAGCAGCAGGTTGGCGGTGACGACCTTGGGGGTAAAGGCGCGGGTCATGCGTGGGCCTCCTTGAGCTGGGGCAGGGCGGCGGCGGCCTGCCTCGGGGCGAGGCCGTAGAGCATGACGGCGGGGCCTTCAACCCCGGCGGCCACCTTTGCCAGCGTGGACAGGCGGGCGGCGTGGATGCGCTGGTCGGCGCGGCTGATGTTTTCCACCAGCGTCACGGCCGTGTCGGGCGCTGCACCATGCATCAGCAGGCGGCCCTGCAGGAAGCGGGCGGACCGCTTGCCCATGTAAATCGCCGCGACTTCGCCCGCCCGCGCCATGCCGCGCCAGTCCTGCTCGGCAAAGCCTGCCATGTCGTGGCCGGTGATGATGCGCAGGCTGGCGTTGCGGCCCCGGCAGGTCAGCGCCTGCCCGATGGCGGCGGCGGCGACGCTGGCCGCCGTCAGGCCGGGCAGCAGGGTGAAGGCGATGCCCGCGGCGGTGACGGCCTCGATTTCCTCATCGAGCCGCGCGAAGATGCCGGGGTCGCCCGCCTTCAGCCGCACCACCCGCGCGCCCGCCCTGGCCTGCGCCACCAGCGCCGCGTTGATCTCGGATTGCGGGGTGGAAGGGCCAAAGCCTTCCTTGCCTGCGTCGATGCAGAGCGCGGTGGCGGGAACCAGCGCCAGAACCTCGGGGCCCACCAGCCGGTCGTGGATCACCACATCCGCCGACTGCAGGGCGCGCAGCACCCCGAGCGTCAGATGGTCGGCAGCACCGGGGCCTGCGCCTGCGAAGGTGACATGACCGGGGAACTGGGGCGGGTGCGGCATGGTCTGTCCTTTCGCGGCTTGGGTGGAATATAGAACATTTTCCCTGTTCTGCACCAGACGGCCTTGCCGATAAGAACATTTGTTCGGATACTGGCGCCTGACGGAACGGAGTTCCGAAAAGCGGGGGGTGGGGCGAATGGCGGTCCGTCTGGACGAGATCGACAGGAAAATCCTTGTCGAGTTGCAGGAGGATGCGGCGCAGTCGCTGGACGAGATCGCGCGGAAGGTCGGGTCGTCGAAGACCCCGGTCTGGACGCGAATCCGCCGGATGCGCGACGAAGGCGTGATCCTGCGCCAGACGGTGATCCTCGACCCCGAGGCGCTGGGGCTGGAGGCGTGCTTCTTCGTGCTGATCCGCACCTCGGAGCACGAGGCCGACTGGCAGCGCCGCTTCCTGACCGCGCTGCGCGCCCGCCCCGAAGTGCTGGAGGCGCACCGGCTGGCGGGCGACATCGACTATATCCTGAAGGTGCGGGTCGCCAATGCGCGGGCCTACGACACCTTCTATCAGGCGCTGATCTCCGAGGTGCGGATTTTCAACGTGACGGCGCTGTTGTCGATGCAGGAGATCAAGTCGACGACGGTGCTGCCGGTGTAGGAAGAAGCGGGGCTCTGCCCCGCACCCCGGGATATTTGGGCCAAGATGAAACGGAAGCTGGTCAGGGGGTGACGAGCAGGCGTTGCAGGCCGTGGAAGTGGTAGACATCGGCGTAGGCCGGCGGTTCGGCGAGGCGCAGGCCGGGCAGGCGGGCGAACAGGATCGGCAGGGCGATCTGGAGTTCCAGCCGGGCCAGCGGGGCGCCGACGCAGAAATGCAGGCCCGCGCCGAAGGAGAGGTTGGTCTTGGCCGGGCGGCGCGGGTTGAAGCGGGCCGGGGCGTCCCAGAGCGCCGGGTCGCGGTTGGCGGCGGCGAGCAGCAGGCCGACCTCGCTGCCCCGGGCGAAGCTGTGGCCCATCAGGTCGATATCGTCGTAGATGTGGCGGGTAAAGAGGTGCAGCGGCGGGTCGAAGCGCAGGATCTCCTCGACGGTCGCCGCGATGGCGTCGGGGGCCAGCGCGGCGGCGGGTGTGCGGGCTTGCAGCAGGGTCTTCACGCCGTTGCCGATGGTGTGCACCGTGGCCTCGTGGCCCGCGTTCAGCAGCAGGATGCAGGTGCTGATCAGCTCGTCGGTGGTCAGGTGCCGGCCCTCGGATTCGGCGCCGATCAGGTGGCTGATCAGGTCGTCGGCGGGGGTGGCGCGGCGGGCTTCGACATGGGCGCGCAGGAAGGCGGCGAAATCGGTGGCTGCGGCGGCGGCGCGGACTTCGGTGGCGCGGCTGCGGCCGGCCATGTACATCCCGACCATCGCGTTCGACCAGCGCAACAGGTCGTCGGATCGGGATTCCGGCACGCCCAGCAGGCGGGCGATGACGATCACCGGCAGGCGCTGGCCGAAGGCGGCCAGCAGGTCGAACCGGCCCGGCGGGAAGGCGTCGATCAGGTCATGGCAGAGCTGCGCGATCTCGGGCGCCAGCGCGGCGATGCGGCGCGAGGTGAAGGCGCGCAGCACCAGGCTGCGCAGGCGGCCGTGGCGCGGCGGCTCGAGTTCCAGCATCGAATGGGCCTCGACCGCGTAGAAGGGTTGCAGATGGTCGGGGATCGGGGCGCGCTTTTCGGGCGGCACCTCGCGACCGGCGCGGCGGTCGCGCAGCAGGGCGTTCACGGCGGCGGCAGAGGTGGTGCAGGGCAGGCCGTAGTCTTCCCAGAAGAAGAACGGCCCCGCCGCGCGGGCGCGTTCGTAGAACGGGTAGGGGTTCTGCACGAAGGCGGGGTCGGTGGGGGACTGGCGCAGGGATTGCATCGCTTCAGGCCGTCTGGCGGGCGGGCAGGCCCTGCGCCACCAGCACGCCGATGCCGACGATGGCCGCGCCGAGCGCCTGCATGTTGTTCCAGGTGCCGCCCAGCAGCACCATGAAGATCATCACGTAGAACGGGGCGGCGTTGATGTGCAGGCTGGCCAGGCCGATGCCCAGTTGCCCGACCGACAGGATCCACAGCACCTGGCTGACCGCCAGCGCGCCGATGGAACAAAGCGCCAGTGCCGCGATCTCGCGCCCGCCGATGGCGGCCCAGTCCGGGGCGGGGGCGCCCATGCCCGCGGCGACCAGCGCGGCCACGGCGGTGACCAGCGCCGCCCCGGTCAGCGTGATCGTGGTCCGCCCGATCGGGGTCAGCGCCGGAAAGGCCATGACCGTCGCCCGTGACCCCCAGGTAAAGGCCAGGACCGAGGCCAGCGCCGCCACCGCCCCCAGCCCGACCCCGACGCCGCCCACCCGTGCGCCATATGCCAGAACGCCGCCCGCGAGGCTCAGCGCCAGCCCCAGGACCAGCGACAGCCGCAGCCGCCGCCCGTCGAGCGCGCATTCCAGCGCGATGCCGACCACCGGCATGGCGGCGGTGATCACCGCCACCGTCACCGCATCGCTGAGTGCCTGCGCCAGGATAAGAAGGTAGGCCCCGAGGCCGAAGCCGATGCCGCCGACCAGCACGCCCCGCCGCCAGGGCGCGGCCCGCAGCACGGCCCACCCGTCCAGCACCAGCCACAAGGGCAGCAGCACCGCCGCAGCCAGCGCCATGCGCAGCGCGGTCAGCGGCAGCGGATGCAGCGGCCCGATCAGCAGGTCGGCGGCCGGCAGGCCCGCGGCCCAGACCAGCATCGAGGCCATGCAGATCAGGTTCGCGGTCAGCGGGCTGGTGGCAGGGCGGGTCATGACGCTCCGGGCTCGGGCCGGGGTCTGGCCCCGGACCCGAGGATTGCCCGGTTCGCGGGTGGCAGGCTGTTCCGCGCGCGACAGGTCATGCCGCAGATGTCACGCCCCGTCCTCTGGCGCCCGACATCGTGCCGCCCGTCCTCAGGCGGCAGACAGGGCGGAGACGATGGCGCCGAAGTCCGCGGCCTTCAGGCTGGCGCCCCCGACCAGCGCCCCGTCGACATTCGGGGTGGCAAAGATCTGGGCGGCATTCGACGGCTTCACCGACCCGCCGTAAAGCAGCCGCATCCCCGCCGCCTCGCCGCCGAAACGGGCGGTCAGCCGGGCGCGCAGGAAATCATGCACTTCGGCAATCTCGGCCAGCGAGGGCGTGCGCCCGGTGCCGATCGCCCAGACCGGCTCGTAAGCCACCACCAGCCCCGCCGCCGTGGCGCCATCCGGCACCGACACGGCAAGCTGGCGGCCGATCACGTCCAGCGTCTCGCCCGCGTCGCGCTGGCCTTCGGTTTCGCCGACGCAGACCACCGCCACCAGCCCCGCGGCCAGCGCGGCCCGGGCCTTGGCGCACACCTGAGCATCGGTCTCGGCGTGATCGGCGCGCCGTTCGGAATGGCCAAGAATCACATGGGTCGCCCCGGCGTCGCGCAGCATCGCGGCCGATATGTCGCCGGTATGGGCGCCCGAGGGGTTGGCGTGGCAGTCCTGCCCGCCGATCCGCAGCGCGCTGCCCGCCGCCAGATCGGCCATCCGCGCCAAGAGCGTGGCAGGGGGGCAGATCAGCATCTCGCAGCCGGGGGCGGGATGTGCCGCCAGCAGCGCCGCCACTTCCGGCAGCGATGCCGCCGTGCCGTTCATCTTCCAGTTGCCTGCTGCCAGTTTGCGCATCGCATTCTCCCCTATCCCGCGTTCCGGGCTTTCTACGCGATGCCGAGGGCGGGGGGGAAGCGCGCGATTGCCGCGCGGGCGGAAAAACCGCTCAGGCGTCCTTGAACTTGATCGATTCGCCGCAACCGCAGGATTCTGACACATTTGGGTTGTTGAACCTGAACCCGGCTTCCAGCAGCGATGTCTCATAGTCGATCTGGGTGCCGAACAGGAACATCTGCGCCATCGGCGCGATCATCACCCGCGCGCCGTCCTGTTCCACCATCTCGTCCATCGGGTTGATTTCCGACACATAATCCATGGTGTATTCCATGCCGGCGCAGCCGCCCTTCTTGACGCCGATCCGCAGGCCCTGCGAGCCCTGCTTCTGCATCAGCCGGGCGATCTGCTTCGCCGCCGAAGGGGTGATGGTGACAGCCTGCTTGCCGGGAATGCCGAACATGGGATCGTCCTTCTTGCCTTTCCGCCGATGCGGGTTGCCGCGCGGGCAGTCTCAAGCCCGCCGGGCGCGCACCCGTCGGCTCTTTACATGAAGCCAAGCTCCAGCTTGGCCTCGTCCGACATCATTTCCATCCCCCAGGGCGGTTCGAATGTCATCTCGACGTTGACCTGCTTGACGCCGGGCAGCGGTTCCACCGCATCGGCGACCCAGCCCGGCATCTCGCCCGCGACGGGGCAGCCGGGCGCGGTCAGCGTCATCACGATCCCGACTTCGTTTTCCGGCGTGATCTCGATGGTGTAGATCAGCCCCAGATCGAAGATGTTGACCGGGATTTCCGGGTCGAAAACGGATCGGCAGGCTTCGACGACCGTCTCGTAAAGCGGATGCTCGGTGGTGGACGGCTTGATGAGGGGCGTGCCCTCGATCCGGTCAGTGGCCTGGTTCATGTGACTCTCGCGCGGTTTGTTGAGAGATTATATAGGGAATAAGCGCCCGCGCGTCCAGTGGTGCCGATCGGGCGCGATCCGCCGCGACAGCCCGTCCCCGCTCACCGCTTTCGCACTCCCCTTGTCGGCCGCCAGAACCGTTCCGGGCCGCAAGAACGGCTCCGCGCTAGGGTCTTCCGGGCAGATCGGCCTTGCCCGCTTCACCTGCAAGCCGGACGGCTCCGGCGCGGGCCACACCCCTCCCGTTCTCCTTTTCCAAATATCCCCGCCGGAGGCTCCGGCCTGCGCGCCAGAGCAGCCTTGCAGGCAAGCACGCAGCGGCGGCCGCCCCGCCATCCCACACCAAAGCGGTGGCTCGCCCGTCCGGACCACTGCCTCACCCCCAGCGCAACACTCCTTGGGCAACACCCCACAAGACGGAGTCGTCGCGGAAGCCCGTGCAGCAGGCCAAAATTCTTGCTGCAAGAATTTTGCGGCCCGGGCCGACGCGCGGTCCCGCCCTGCTCAGAACGGGATTTCGTCGTCGATGTCCGACCGCCCGCCGCCTGCCGGCCCCCCGCCATAACCTGCGCCGCCGCGCGCCGCCCCGGGCTTGGCCGCGCCTGCGGCGGGGCCGCCCTCGTAATTGTCATAGCCGCCGCGATCCTCGTAGCTGCCACCGCCGGCCGCCGCCCCGCCGCCTTCGGCCCGGCCGCCCAGCAGGGTCAGTTCCCCCCGGAAGGGGCGCAGCACGATCTCGGTGGTGTATTTCTCGACCCCCGACTGGTCCTGCCATTTGCGGGTCTCAAGCTGGCCCTCGATGTAGACGGTCGAGCCCTTGCGCAGGTATTGCTCGGCGATCTTGGCCAGATTCTCGTTCAGAATCGCCACCCGGTGCCATTCGGTCTTCTCCTTGCGCTCGCCCGTCGCCTTGTCGCGCCAGGATTCCGAGGTGGCGATGTTCAGGTTCACCACCTTGCCGCCGTTCTGGAAACTGCGCACCTCGGGGTCGCGGCCGAGATTGCCCACGATGATGACCTTGTTGACCGAACCCGCCATGGGCTTCTCCCCTCATCTCTGCGTTGGTCCGGGCATCCTCGCCCGGCATGGTTATGAAAACCTATACCGCCGCCCTCGGCATCCCGCAATGCGGGCTTGCCGCCCGGCGCGTGCGTGCTTCCTCTGGCGGAATGGCGAAAATGTCGTATAGTCTGGCGGTGTGAAACGATCAGGGCGGGGCGATGCGGCGGTTCATCGGTGTGATCTGTGTTCTGGCTGCGGCCGCATCGGCGGGCGGTGCCGCGGCAGAGGGGCTGACCCTCTCGGGCTCCAGCAAGTCGCGGGCCGCGCTGTTCAAGTCGCAGGCCAAGCTGCTCGACGGTCGGCTGGCCAAGCAGTACCAGACCTCGGTCCGCCTGCAACCCAAGGTCAAGGCCGGGGCAGAGGCGGCGGTGCCGCGCTTCAAGGGCAGCTACAAGGGCGAATACCTCGACGTGGCAAAGGCCGCGGCCCGCAAGCACGGCATTCCCGAAGACCTGTTCCTGCGCCTCGTGCAGCAGGAATCGGGCTGGAACCCCTCGGCCAGGTCGGTCAAGGGCGCGACCGGGCTGGCGCAGCTGATGCCGGGCACCGCGACCCTGATGCGGGTCGATATCGACGATCCGCACCAGAACCTCGACGGCGGGGCCAAGTATCTCAAGCTGATGTATGACAAGTTCGGCAGCTGGCGTCTGGCGCTGGCCGCATACAACGCCGGGCCGATGGCGGTGGAAAAGCACGACGGCATTCCGCCCTATCAGGAAACGAAGAACTACGTTTCGGTGATTCTGGGCAGTTGACCCGCGGCGGGGGCGTTGCCGCCCCCGGTGGTCCTACTCCATCTCACCCAAGGCCGAAATCCGGGTCTTGCCGCCGAGATAGGGGTGCAGCACGGCCGGCAGATCGACCGAGCCGTCCTCCTGCTGGCCGTTTTCCAGCACCGCGATCAGGCAGCGCCCGACCGCGAGGCCCGAGCCGTTCAGGGTATGCACGAACTCCGGCTTGCCACCCGGCGCGCGGAAGCGGGCATTCATCCTCCGGGCCTGGAAATCGCCGCAGACCGAGACCGAACTGATCTCGCGGTAGGTGTTCTGGCCCGGCAGCCAGACCTCCAGATCATGGGTTTTCGTCGAGCCGAACCCCATGTCTCCGGTGCAGAGCAACAGGGTGCGATAGGGCAGGCCCAGCTTTTCCAGGATCGCCTGCGCGCAGCGGGTCATGCGGTCGTGTTCGGCGGCGCTGCTTTCGGGAATGGTGATCGAGACCATCTCGACCTTCTCGAACTGGTGCTGGCGCAGCATCCCGCTGGTATCCTTGCCCGCCGAGCCCGCCTCCGAGCGGAAGCACTGGCTGAGCGCGGTCAGGCGGAACGGGAGTGTGGACTCGTCCAGCAGGTCGCCCGCGACCGTATTGGTCAGCGTGACTTCCGAAGTCGGAATCAGCCACCAGCCGTTGGTGGTCTGATAGCTGTCCTCGGCGAATTTCGGCAGGTTTCCGGTGCCATACATCGCCTCGTCCTTGACCAGCACCGGGGTCCAGGTTTCGGTCAGCCCGTGTTCGGTGATGTGGGTATCCAGCATGAACTGCGCCAGCGCGCGGTGGACGCGGATCACCGCGCCGCGCAGCACGACGAAGCGCGCGCCGGAAAGCTTGGCGGCGGTGGCGAAATCCATGCCGGGTTTCACGCCTGCGATGTCGAAATGCTCGCGCGGTTTGAAGGGGAAGGCGCGCGGCGTGCCCCAGCGGCCGATCTCGACATTGCCCGTCTCGTCGGCGCCGTCGGGGACTTCGGGCAGCGGGCTGTTCGGAATCGTGAGCAGCAGGTCGCGCAGCCGCGCGTCCTCGGCCCCCGCCTCTTCGGTCAGGCGGGCGATCTCGGCCTTGGTGGCGACCACGAGATCGCGCAGCCGGTCGAATTCGGCAGCATCGCCCGCAGCTTTCGCCGCCCCCGCCCCGCGTGAGGCAGCATTCTGCGCCGCCTGGGCGGTTTCGGCGGCGAGGATCTTCGCGCGGCGCGAGTTGTCGAGGGCGAGGATGTCCGCCGCGAGCCCCGGCAGGCCGCGCCGAGACAGGGTGGCGTCGAAGGCGGCGGGGTTTTCGCGGATGGCGCGGATGTCGTGCATGGCTGTTCCCTCGGATGCTGGACGGGGCAGATATGCCCGATTGCGCGGCCGGGGTGAAGGGGGCAGCTGCGGCCGGGCGCGGGCGGTGTTTCACGCGTGAAAATCATGCCAGTCGACAGTAATCATTAGGAAAAGCATTTTTTGTCAAGGATCTGGCAAGGTTTTGGTGCCGCGGCAGCAGGGGGGCTGTCTGCCCCCCTCGCCCGTGCCGGGCTCACCCCCCGAGGATATTTGGGCAAAGGTGAACGTGCAGTGAGAGGGCTGTGCCGGGTGGTTGCAGGGCCGTGGCGGGAGCGCGGCGAGTGGTCGGCCGGGCGCGGGGCAGGGATTGCCGGGGTGGTTGGCTGTCCAGACGGCGGTCGGAGGTTGGACGTGGATCGGGAGGGGAGGCGCGGCGGATGGGAGGCGGCGGGGCAGGGATGGGGGGGAAACCGGGGAAGGTGGGTGGCGGGGCGGAGGTCGGAGGATCGGTGTGGATCGGGAGGGGTATCGCGGCGGAACGGGATGGTGGGGCGGGGATGGGGGTGAAGCGGGGTGGGGCGGCCGGCGGGAGCGAGGGGCCTGACCGGAAGGGGCGGCGCGGCGGAACGGGGGGGCGGTGCGGTGTCGGGCGGGAAAAGCGGGCAAGGACGCCCGGCGGGCAGCGCGGGCGACGGTTGCCCCTTGGTTCGGACGGCGGATGCGCCTATATCGCGGCGGTGGCAGGCTGCCTTGCCTTCGCTGCACCCCGCCTATAGGGTGCACCTCCGGAATTCCGGGGTTTTTTTGCCCCCTCTTGCACAAAGGACGACCCATGTTCGCAACCCCCGCCTTCGCGCAGGCTGCCGCCGGTGGTGGCGCTGCAAGCGCCTTCACGAGCTTCGTGCCGCTGATCCTGATTTTCGCGATCATGTACTTCCTGCTGATCCGCCCGCAGCAGAAGAAGCTGAAGGAACACAAGGCCATGGTCGAGGCGCTGCGCCGCGGCGACCAGGTGCTGACCCAGGGCGGCATCCTGGGCAAGGTGACGCTGGTGGGCGAGGACGGCATCGTGCATGTCGAGATCGCCGACGGTGTGAAGGTGCGCGTGATGCGCCACACCATCGCGCAGGTCATGTCGAAGACCGAACCCGCAGCCTGACCGCCTGACCGCCCCGCCGCCCGATCGCGACCGAACGCCGCGCCTGTTCCCGCCGCGCCTGCCGCCCGTATCCGGAAGTTCCGTCATGACCAACACTCCGCTGTGGAAGCGCCTGCTGATCCTTGGGGTCTGCGCCTTCGGCATTCTTTATGCGATGCCGAACGGGTTCTACGGGCGGGTGGAGGGGCACAACGACGCCGTCGCCGCGATCGAGAGTGCGGGCGGGGTCGCCACGCCGGAACAGGCGGCGGCGGCGGCGCGCTGGCCCGACTTCCTGCCGTCGGGGCTGGTCAACCTTGGCCTCGACCTGCGCGGCGGCGCGCATCTGCTGGCCGAGGTCCAGGTGGCCGACGTCTATGCCAGCCGGATCGACGCGATGTGGCCCGAGGTGCGCGACGCGCTGCGCGACGTGCGCGACACGGTGGGCAACGTGCGCCGCCAGCCTTCGGTGCCGGGCGTGCTGCGGGTGGCGATCTCGAACCCGGCGGGAATGGATGCGGCGCTGACGGCGGTGCGGGCGCTGGCGCAGCCGGTGGTCTCGCTGACCGGAATCGGGTCTAACGACATCGAGGTGACGGCCGAGGGCAGCGACATCGTGGTGCAGCTTTCGGAATCGGAACGGGCCGCGACCGACAGCCGGACCATCCAGCAGAGCCTGGAGATCATCCGGCGCCGGGTCGACGAGGTCGGCACCCGCGAGCCGACCATCCAGCGCCAGGGCAATGACCGTATCCTGATCCAGGTGCCGGGCATCGGGTCGGCGGCGGAGCTGAAGGCGCTGATCGGCACCACGGCGAAGCTGACCTTCCATCCGGTGGTCGGGCGCACGTCGGATGCCGGGGCCACGGCGGGGGCGCGCAACCTGCTGCTGCCGTCGATGGACGAGCCGGGCACCTATTACATCGTCGAGGCGACGCCGGTGGTGACCGGCGAGGAGCTGGTCGATGCCCAGCCCGCCTTCGACCAGAACAACCGCCCGGCGGTGAGCTTCCGCTTCAACCCGACGGGCGCGCGGACCTTCGGCGACTATACCGCCAACAACATCGGGTCGCCCTTCGCCATCGTGCTGGACGACGAGGTGATTTCGGCCCCGGTGATCCAGAGCCACATTCCGGGCGGGTCGGGGATCATCACCGGCTCGTTCTCGGTCGAGGAATCGACCAAGCTTGCGGTGCTGCTGCGCGCGGGCGCGCTGCCTGCCGAAATGACCTTTCTGGAAGAACGCACCGTCGGGCCGGAACTGGGGCAGGACAGCATCGACGCGGGCCGCATCGCGGCGCTGATCGCCATTGCCATGGTGGCGGTGTTCATGGTCGTCTCCTACGGGATGTTCGGGCTTTTTGCCAACCTGGCGCTGGCGATCAACATGGCGCTGATCTTCGGGGCGCTGTCGATCGTCGGCGGCACGCTGACGCTGCCCGGCATCGGCGGCATCGTGCTGACCATCGGCATGGCGGTCGATGCCAACGTGCTGGTGTTCGAGCGCATCCGCGAGGAATTGCGCAACCAGAAGAACCCGGCGCGGGCGATCCAGATCGGCTACGAGCGGGCGCTTTCGTCGATCATCGACGCCAACATCACCACGCTGATCGCGGCGATCGTGCTGTTCACGGTCGGGGTCGGACCGGTGCGGGGTTTCGCGATCACGCTGGGGATCGGCATCGTCACCTCGGTCTTCACCGCCGTTTACGTGACGCGGGCGATCATCGAGATGTGGTTCGCCATCCGGCGGCCCGCAACGGTTGTGGTGTAGGGGAGAACGGCGATGGCCTGGCGACTGAGACTTGCACCGGAACACACGACGTTCGATTTCTTCAAATATCAGAAGCTGACCTTCGGCGGCTCTATCGTGATGACGGTCGCGGCGCTGCTGGTCTGGGCGGTGATGGGGCTGAACTACGGCATCGACTTCAAGGGCGGCACCACGATCCGCACCGAAAGCACCCAGCCGGTCGACATCGGGGCCTACCGCGCGGCGCTGGGCACGCTGGATCTGGGCGACGTGTCGATCATCGAGGTGACGGACCCGACGTTCCGCGACGACCAGCATGTGGCGATGATCCGCATCGCGCCGCAGGAGGGATCGGAGGCGGTGACGCCGGAGGTGATCCTGGCCCTGGAGGGGGCGCTGAACGCGCTAGACCCGGCGATGGTGTTTCCGTCGGTCGAATCGGTCGGGCCCAAGGTGTCGGGCGAGCTGATCCTGAAGGCGATCCTGGCCATGGTCGGGGCGACGGCGGGGATTCTTGTCTACATCTGGCTGCGCTTCGAGTGGCAGTTCGCGCTGGGGGCGGTGCTGGCGCTGATCCATGACATCTTCATCACGATCGGGGTCTTCGCGCTGTTCCAGATCAAGTTCGACCTGACGATCATCGCGGCTCTGCTGACCATCCTCGGCTATTCGATCAACGACACGGTGGTGGTGTTCGACCGGCTGCGGGAAAACCTGATCAAGTACAAGACCACGGCCCTGCGCGAGGTGATGAACATCTCGGTCAACCAGACCCTGGGCCGGACGCTGATGACCTCTTCCACCACGCTGGTCGCGCTGACCGCGATGCTGATCTTCGGCGGCGACGTGATCCGGGGCTTCACCTTCGCCATCGCCTTCGGGGTGATCCTTGGCACCTATTCGTCGGTCTTCGTCGCCAAGAACATCGTGCTGATGATCGGGCTGGACCGCGACAAGCCGAAGAAGGACGCGCCCGGGTCCGAGTTCGCCAACATCGACGCCTGAGCCATGCACCTGACCGAGATCACCTATGACGAGGCCCGCCCGATCGACAGCTATGGCCCCGGGTTTTTCCGCATCGCGGGGCAGGTGCTGCGCGGGCCGGTGCTGGTGACGCCCTGGGGGGCGGGGGCCTGGGGCGGGTTCGAGGACACGGCGGGGCCGATGGCGCTGCAGGGGCGGATCGACGTGCTGTTCGTCGGCATGGGCGGCGAGATCGCCCACGCGCCGCAGGGGTTCCGCGCCACGCTGGAAGCGGCCGGAATAGGGGTCGAGGTGATGAATTCGCCCGCCGCCTGCCGGACCTACAACGTGCTTTTGTCGGAAGGGCGGCGGATCGCTGCGGCGTTGCTGCCGGTCGAAGGGTGAGAGCCAAAAGTTTTCCTGAAAACTTTTGCAAAATTCTTGTGAAGAATTTTGACTCACCCGGCCGTTTCGGCGGGATCGACCTTCGGCCGGTTTCGCTTTTCGCATGTCGTGGCATGAGCTAACCATGCCGCCATGGAACTGAGCGTCACCGATCTTGCCTGTGCCCGTGGCGGGCTGCGCGTGCTGGAAGGCGTGAGCTTCCGGCTGGCCGGCGGGCGTGCGCTGGTGCTGCGCGGCCCGAACGGCATCGGCAAGACCACCCTGCTGCGCACCCTTGCGGGCCTGCAGCCGGCCATGGCAGGCACGGTGTCGGCTCCGCCCGAAAGCATGGCCTATGCCGCCCATGCCGACGGGCTGAAGGCCACGCTGACGGTGACGGAAAATCTGGCCTTCTGGGCGGCGATCTATGGCACGGCGCTGGTGCGCCCGGCGCTGGAGCAGATGAACCTGGCCGGTTTGCGCGACCGCATGGCGGCCAACCTGTCGGCCGGGCAGAAACGGCGGCTGGGACTGGCGCGGCTGCTGGTCACGGGCCGGCCGATCTGGGTGCTGGACGAGCCGACCGTATCGCTGGATGCGGCTTCGGTCGCGCTGTTCGCGGGCGTGGTGCGCGCGCATCTGGCGGGCGGCGGCGCGGCGCTGATTGCCAGCCACATCGACCTCGGGCTGGAGGAGGCGGCGGTGCTGGACCTCGCGCCCTTCCGCGCGGCAAGCCCGGCGCAGGGTGGCCGGGGCACCGCGTTCGACGACCCGTTCGGCGGGAGTTTCTCATGATCGCGCTGCTGATCCGCGACCTGAGGCTGGCGATGCGGGCGGGGGGCGGCTTCGGCCTTGGCCTTGCATTCTTTCTGCTGGTGGCGGTGCTGGTGCCGCTCGGGGTCGGCCCCGAGGGCGACACGCTGGCGCTGATCGCGCCCGGCATCCTGTGGGTCGGCGCGCTGCTGGCGTGCCTTCTGTCGCTCGACCGCATCTTCGCGCTGGATTACGAGGATGGCTCGCTCGACCTGCTGGCCACGGCGCCCTTGCCGCTGGAAGGGGCGGTGGCGGTCAAGGCGCTGGCCCATTGGGCGGTGACCGGCCTGCCGCTGACGCTGGCCGCGCCGGTGCTGGGGGTGCTGCTGAACCTGCCCGCGGCGGGGTATCCGTGGCTGGTGGCCTCGCTGCTGCTGGGAACCCCGGCGCTGTCGGTGATCGGCGCCTTCGGGGCGGCGCTGACGGTGGGGTTGAAGCGCGGCGGGTTGCTGCTGAGCCTGCTGGTGCTGCCGCTCTATGTGCCGACCCTGGTGTTCGGGGCCGAGGTGGTGAAGCGGGGTGCGGCCGGAATGGACACCGGAACGCCGCTTCTGATGCTGGCCGGCATCACGGCGGGGGCGGCGGCGCTGCTGCCTTTCGCCTCGGCGCTGGCTCTCCGCGTCAATCTGCGCTGAGCGGTGCGCCGGTTGACATGATATTGACTTGAGACAGGAACAGAGAGGACGTAAGGCTCCGCCATGTCGATCTGGGAATATGCCAATCCGAAAAGATTCATGCAGACTTCGGCCTGGGTTCTGCCCTGGGTGACGGGGCTTGCGGCGCTGGCGCTGGTGGGCGGGCTGGTCTGGGGCTTCTTCTTCACGCCCGATGACTACAAGCAGGGCTCTACCGTCAAGATCATCTACCTGCACGTTCCCGCCGCGCTGATGGCGATCAATGCCTGGCTGATGATGCTGGTGGCGTCGCTGATCTGGCTGGTGCGCAGGCACCACGTTTCGGCGCTGGCGGCCAAGGCCGCGGCGCCGGTCGGGATCACGTTCACGCTGATCGCGCTGGTGACCGGGGCGATCTGGGGGCAGCCGATGTGGGGCACCTGGTGGGCTTGGGATCCGCGTCTGACCTCGTTCCTGATCCTGTTCCTGTTCTACCTCGGCTACATCGCGCTGTGGGAGGCGATCGACGATCCCGATGCTGCGGCCGACCTGACCAGCGTGCTGTGCATCGTGGGGTCGGTGTTTGCGGTGCTTAGCCGCTATGCGGTGAATTTCTGGAACCAGGGGCTGCACCAGGGCGCGTCGCTGTCGCTGGACAAGGAAGAAAACGTGGCGGACGTGTTCTATTTCCCGCTGCTGGTCTGCATCGCGGGCTTTGTTCTGCTGTTTGTCACGCTGGTGCTGCTGCGCACCCGGACCGAGATCCGCGCCCGCCGACTGGCTGCCCTGCTGGCGCGCGAGAGGGTGGCATGATGCCCGAACTCGGCAAATACGCGGGCGCGGTTCTGATGTCCTATGCGGCGTCGATCGCGCTGATCCTTGCATTGGTGGTGCTCAGCCTGTGGCGGGCGGCGCGGATGCGGCGCGCGTTGCGCGATGTGGAAGAACGGCAGGGGCGGCACGATGGCTAAGGCGCTGATGATCCTGCCGCCGGTGCTGTTCGCCGGGCTGGCCGCGATGTTCTGGCTCGGCATGGCGCGAGATGACCCCGACGGGCTGCCTTCGGCGCTGACCGGCAAGCCCGCGCCGGCCGTGCAGCTGACGCCGCTGGGCGACGGCCAGCCTTTCAGCGACGAGACCCTGCGCGCGCCGGGCATGAAGCTGGTGAACTACTGGGCCAGTTGGTGCGCGCCCTGCCGCGCCGAACACCCGATGCTCGAGAAGCTCGCGGCGGAAGGCGTGACCATTCTGGGTGTGAACTACAAGGACAGACCGGAAAACGCGCTCGGGTTCCTGAGCGAGCTGGGCAACCCCTATGCCGCGATGGGGGCCGATGCCTCGGGGCGGATGGCGCTGGACTGGGGCGTTTACGGCGTGCCGGAAACCTACGTCATCGACGAAGACGGCACGATCGTGCTGCGCTTTGCGGGGCCGATCTCGGCGCGGGCGCTGGAAGATACCATCCGCCCCGCACTGGCAGGACAGAAGCCGGACTGATCCCTTCTTCTTCTTCTTTTCTCAAATATCCCCGCCGGAGGCTCCGGCGGCCCGGCTGGTCGCAGGCGGCGGGCAGGTCGGGTGCAGCGGCGGGGCCGGGCGCCAAAAGTTTTCCCAAAACTTTTGCAAAATTCTTGCAAGAATTTTGGCTCCCGGCCCGGCCGTCGGCCCCGGCATGTCGGCCGGGGCTCCTGGCATTGGCGACAGTCAGGCCTTCGCCAGATCGCGCAGCACGTAGTGCAGCACGCCGCCGTGTTCGACATATTCGATCTCGATCTCGGTATCGATCCGGCATTTCAGGGTGATGGTCTTCACCGTGCCGTCGCCGTAGCTGATCGTGCAGGGCACCACCGACAGCGGTTTCAGGTCGCCGTCCAGCCCGTCGATCGACACCACCTCGTCGCCCTTCAGGCCCAGCGACTTGCGGGTGTCGCCGCCGGTGAACTCGAACGGGATGACGCCCATGCCGACTAGGTTGGAGCGGTGGATGCGCTCGAACGATTCCGCGATCACCGCCTTGACGCCCAGCAGTGCGGTGCCCTTGGCCGCCCAGTCGCGGCTGGAGCCTGCGCCGTATTCGATGCCGCCAAAGATCACCAGCGGCACGCCCGCCGCCTGGTAGGCCATCGACGCGTCGTAGATCGAGGTCTGCGCCCCGTCCGGCCCCAGGGTGTAGCCGCCTTCGACTCCCGCCAGCATCTCGTTCCGGATGCGGATGTTGGCGAAGGTGCCGCGCATCATCACCTCGTGGTTGCCGCGCCGCGAGCCGTAGGAGTTGAACTCCGAGACCGGCACCTGGCGTTCCGAGAGGTAGGCACCCGCCGGGGTGGTGGCCTTGAAGCTGCCTGCGGGGCTGATGTGGTCGGTGGTGATCATGTCGCCCAGCACGGCCAGCACGCGGGCGCCTGCGATGTTCGAGATCACGCCCGGCTCGCGCGACATGCCCTGGAAATAGGGCGGGTTCTGGATGTAGGTCGACGAGGCCGGCCAGTCGTAGGTCTCGGAGTCGGTGGTCTCCACCGCCTGCCACTTGGCGTCGCCCTTGAAGACATCGGCGTATTTCTTGAGGAACGCGGCGCGGGTCACGGTGGCTTCGACCAGTTCGGCGATCTCGGCGTTGGTCGGCCAGATGTCCTTGAGGTAGACCGGGCCGTTGGTGCCGATGCCCAGCGGCGAGGTGGTCAGGTTGATGTTCATGTCGCCCGCCAGCGCATAGGCCACCACCAGCGGCGGCGAGGCGAGGTAGTTGGCGCGCACGTCGGGGCTGATGCGGCCCTCGAAGTTGCGGTTGCCCGACAGCACGGCGGTGGCGATCAGGTCGCCCTCGTTGATTGCCGCCGAAATCTCGGGCTGCAGCGGGCCCGAGTTGCCGATGCAAGTGGTGCAGCCGAAGCCCACGAGGTTGAAGCCGATGGCGTCGAGGTCTTCCTGAAGGTTGGCCGCGTTCAGGTATTCCTCCACCACCTGCGACCCGGGGGCCAGCGAGGTCTTGACCCAGGGCTTGCGCGTCAGGCCGAGCGCGCGTGCCTTGCGTGCCACGAGGCCGGCCGCGATCATCACCGAGGGGTTCGAGGTGTTGGTGCAGGAGGTGATCGAGGCGATCACTACCGACCCGTCGTGCAGCGAATAGTTTTCGCCCGCCACCATGGCCGACGAGAATCCGTCATGGTTGCCCGGCAGATGTTCGGGCGCGGGGTTGCCGCCTTCGTCCACCAGTTCGGCCTTTTCCAGCGCCGGGACGGCGGGCAGCTTGCGCGTGCTGCGGATGTAGTCGCCGAAGGCCTGCGCCGCCCCGGTCAGCGGCAGGAAGTCCTGCGGGCGTTTGGGTCCGGAAATCGCGGGCACGATGGTGCCCATGTCGAGTTCGAGGGTCGAGGTGTAGATCGGGTCATAGGACGCGTCGCGCCACATGCCGTTGGCCTTGGCATAGGCCTCGACCAGCGCCACGCGATCATCGTCGCGCCCGGTGTTGCGCAGGTAGCGCAGGGTTTCGCCATCGACCGGGAAGAAGCCGCAGGTCGCGCCGTATTCGGGGGCCATGTTGGCGATGGTGGCGCGGTCGGCCAGCGGCAGGCGGTCGAGCCCGTCGCCGTAGAATTCGACGAACTTGTTCACCACGCCGTGCTTGCGCAGCATCTGCACCACCTTCAGCACGAGGTCGGTGGCGGTGGTGCCTTCGACCATGGTGCCGGTCAGCCGGAAGCCGACCACTTCGGGGATCAGCATCGACACGGGCTGGCCCAGCATCGCGGCCTCGGCCTCGATGCCGCCGACGCCCCAGCCCAGCACGGCAAGGCCGTTGACCATGGTGGTGTGGCTGTCGGTGCCGACCAGCGTGTCGGGGTAGGCGACCTGTTCGCCATTCTGGTCGGCGTCAAGCCAGACGGTCTGCGCCAGGTATTCCAGGTTCACCTGATGGCAGATGCCGGTGCCGGGCGGCACGACCCGGAAGTTGTCGAACGCCTTCTGGCCCCATTTCAGGAAGGTGTAGCGCTCGATGTTGCGTTCGTATTCGCGGTCTACGTTCATCTGGAAGGCGCGCGGCGTGCCGAATTCGTCGATCATCACCGAATGGTCGATCACCAGATCGACCGGGGCCAGCGGGTTGATCTGCTGGGCGTTGCCGCCAAGCCCGATGATGCCGTCGCGCATCGCGGCCAGGTCGACCACGGCGGGAACCCCGGTGAAATCCTGCATCAGCACGCGTGCCGGGCGGTAGGCGATCTCGCGCGGATTCTTGCCGCCCTGTTCGCCCCAGGTGCCGAAGGCGCGGATGTCATCGACCGTGACGGTCTTGCCGTCCTCGTAGCGCAGCATGTTCTCCAGCACGACCTTCAGGCTGGCGGGCAGGCGGGCGAAGGCGCCCAGACCCGCAGCCTCGGCGGCGGGAATCGAGTAGAAGGCCACGCTGCGGCCGCCTGCGGTCAGGGTCTTGCGGGTGTTGGTGCTGTCGTGTCCGACGGTGACGGTCATGCGGGCCTCCTGGGCTGGCTCGGGTCAGTTCTGGCAATGGCATATCGGGCGGAAGGGCGGGTCAAGCAAAAAGGCTCCCGGCGCGGATTTTGTCCCCGGAAGGGGGGCGGGCAGGCGGGCTGTCCGGCTTGTATACCATAGTATGCCAAAAATCCAGACCAAGTTTCAGGCAGCCCTGCGGCGGTTTGCCCGCAATGGGATCGTGGTGCAAGGGACATCCCTCGCAAAACCTTGATTGGCAGCGGGTGGGTTGCGGCGCTAGAAGCGGTGAACACATTGGGGAGTGGAATCCGGATCATGCGACATATCATCAGCGCCGCATGCGGGCTGTGGCTTGCCCTTTGCGGAACAGCGTTCGCGCAATCCTCGGAACCGGTGGTGGTGGTCGAGCTTTACACCTCGCAGGGTTGTTCGTCCTGCCCGCCGGCTGACGAATATCTGGAAACGCTGATCAAGAACCGCCAGGTGATTCCGCTGTCGCTGCATGTCGATTACTGGGATTACATCGGCTGGCCGGACGCTTTCGCGCAGGCCCGCTTCACCGACCGCCAGAAGGCCTATGCCCGGGCGGCGGGCAGCCGCACCATCTATACCCCGCAGCTGATCGTGGCCGGGCTGGACCGGGTCGAGGGCCACCGCCCGGCCGAGGTGGAACGGCTGATCGCGGCGCATCTGGGCAAGGCGCCGCGCGTGCGGCTGTGGCTGGAGCGCAAGGGCGAACGGCTGATCATCCGCGCCGAGGCGGTGCCGCCGCTGACCCATGCGGCGCGGGTGCAGCTGGTGCGCTATCGCCCGTCGCAGACCGTGACGATCGAGCGGGGCGAGAATGCCGGGCGCACCGTGGATTACCACAACATCGTGACCAGCTGGCAGCCCCTGGCGCAGTGGGCGGGCACTAGCCCGCTGGAGATCGAGACCGAGGCCGCCGGGGCCGAGCCGGTCGTGGTGATCCTGCAGGCCGAAGGTCCGGCCGAGATCCTGGCGGCGGCGCGGCTGGACTGAGGCTTACGCCTTCTGTCGCCTACCCCCGTGCCTTGCAGCGCCTCCGTGCCTTGCAGCGCCTCCGTGCCTTGCAGCGCCTCCGTGCCTTGCAGCGCCTCCGTGCCTTGCAGCGCCTCCGTGCCTTGCAGAGCCGCCCCTACGCCTTCCAGCGCCGGTGAATCCAGAACCACTGGTCCAGATGCTGCTGCACCAGCGCCTCCAGCGAATCGTTCAGGGCCTGGGTCATCGCCTCGGGCGTGCCCTGCGGGATCGGCGCTTCTACCCGCACGTCGAAATCGAGGCCGTTTTCGGCGCGCACCGCGTAGGTCGGCACCAGCAGGGCATCGTATTTCAGCGCCATTTCCGCCGCCGCGACCGAGGTCATCGCGTCATGGCCGAAGAACTGCAGCCGCGCGCCGCCGCGCATGTGCAGGTCGATCAGCAGGCCCAACATGCCGCCGCCGCGCAGGAAGCGCAGCATCTGGCCGAGGCCCCGCTTGCCGCGCGGAAACACCGGCGCGCCGATCCGGGTGATGGCGCGGACGTAGTGCTCGTTGAAATGGCGGTTGTTCATCGGGCGGTAGAGCGCGCCGACCCGGAAGCCGCGGGCGATCAGCGCGGCGCGGCTCGCGTCGTAATTGCCGAAATGGCCGGTGATCAGGATCACCGGGCGGCCTTCGGCATGGGCGCGGTCCAGCGCCGCCAGCCCAGGGCCGTGCGGCGGGGTGCGGGTGGCGCGGGCGACGAATTCGGGCCCGGAATAGATCTCGATCACCGTGCGCCCGGCGTTGTCGGGCACGGCGCGCATCAGGCGACGGACCTCTGACGCGGGCAGGTCGGGCAGGATCAGCGCGAGGTTGTCGCGCACCCGGGCGCGGTAGCCCGCCAGCGGCGCGATGATCCAGGCCATCACCCAGCCGCAGAGCGGCACCCGCCAGGCATAGGGCAGCAGCAGCAGCCCGCCGATCAGCCCCCTCATGGCGAGGTTCCACGTCCAGGCGCGCAGCCTGTCTGTCGGGCCGTCCCGCATCGGTTCCTGCCTCACGCCGTGTTGCGGGATGCCCGCGTCTCGCGGTGCCAGACATAAAGTCCGGCCGCCACGATCACAAGTGCGCCGACAATGGTCCAGAGGTCGGGGTATTCGTCGAAAAGCACGATGCCCCAGAAGGTGGCGAAGATCAGCCCGACATAACCGAAGGGCGCCACCGCCGACGCCTCGGCCAGTGTGAAGGCGCGGATCAGGCAGAACTGCGCCGCCGCCCCCAGCAGGCCAAGGGCCAGAAAGGCCGGCAGATGCCGCGCGGCGACTGGTTCCCAGATCGCGGGCATGGCGAGCGAGGTCACCACAGTGCCCAGAAGTGCGGCATAGACCAGCGAGGTCCAGGCGCTTTCATCCCGCCCGACATGGCGGGTGGCGATGGCGTATCCGGCGTAGCACACCGCACAGCCCAGCGGCAGCAGCGCGGCCGGGGTGAAGACGCCGAGGCCCGGCCGGATCACGATCAGCGCCCCGACCAGCGCCGCCACCACCCCGAAGATCCGCCGCGGCCCGAGTTTCTCGCCCAGAAACAGCGCGGCCCCCAGCGTGATCAGCACCGGGTTGATGTCGACCAGCGCGGTGGCCTCGGCCAGGCCGATGAAGCCGAGGCTGAAGAAGAACAGCGCCGTCGCGCCGAACTGGCAGGCGGACCGGAACGCCTGCAGGCCGGGATAGCGGGTGCGCAGCAGGGCGGGCAGGCGGCGGCCCAGCACCAGCGCCACGATCACCGTCTGGCCGGTGTAGCGCGCCCAGACGACTTGCAGGGTCGGATAGTCGGCCACCAGACCCTTGGCCAGCGCGTCCATCGCGGTGAACAGGGCGACGGCGGCCAGCATCAGCAGGATGCCCCGGCTGGCCGGGCTTCGGGTCTGCGTCCGGGACATGCCGGGAACCTCCGTGGAAAGGCGCCCGGACCGACGGGGCCGTGCGGACCGTATGCCGCGCGCGGCTCTGTCGCAGTTCTGCGCCAGGACGGGGGGAGGTTCAAGGCCGGGTTTCAGGTGCCGGGCCGCGGATGGCCGGTCGGGCGCGGCAAAAGTCTTGCAAGACTTTTGCAAAATTCTTTGAAGAATTTTGGGTCGCGCGCGTTGGGCGGGGATTCAGGCGGCGAGGGTGGAGCCTCCGGCGGGGGTATTTGGGCCAACGAGAAATTGCAGGATCAGAGGGCGAGGGCGCGGAACACGGCGGGGAGGTGTTCGGGCAGGTCTTCTGCGATCAGGCCGGGGCCGAACGTGCGGGCGCATTCGACATGCAGCCAGGCTGCGGTTTCCGCCGCGAGGAACGGCGGCAGGCCGCGGGCGAGCAGGCCGCAGAGGAAGCCTGCCAGCACGTCGCCCGCACCCGCCGTGGCCAGCCAGGGGGCGGCGCGGTCGCGGCAGGCGGCGCTGACGGCGGCGCGGCCGTCGGGGGTGGCGATCACGGTGTCGGCGCCCTTGAGCAGCACGGTGCAACCGGCCCGGGCCGCGGCTGCCCGTGCGGCATCGAGTTTCGAGAAGGCGGGGCCATGCGACGCAGGGGCGTCGAGCCGTCCGGCGAGGTCGGGGAACAGGCGGGCGAACTCGCCGCCGTGCGGGGTCAGCACGCAGCCATCGTGGAGCCGCGCCAGCAACGCCGCCGGATCTTCGGCGAAGGCGGACAGCGCGTCGGCGTCGAGCACGCAGGGCCGCCCCGCCGCCAACGCTGCCGGCACCATCCGGCGGGCGCGATCCAGCCCCAGCCCGGGGCCGAGGCAGAGGGCCGTGATGCGGGCATCTGCCAGCAGGGCCGTCAGCGCCGCCGCATCGGGCAGTTTGCGCAGTATCACCGCATCGAGTCTTCCCGCGTTTTCGAGCAGCGCGGCGGGCGGGCAGGCCAGTGTCACGAGGCCCGCGCCGATGCGCAGCGCGCCGCGTGCCGCCAGCCGGGCCGCCCCGCCGTGGCCGACCCCGCCCGCCAGCACCAGCGCATGGCCGTGCCGGTACTTGTGCCCCGCTTCCTTGCCCAGCAGGGCGGTCGCCGGGGTGGCGAGGTCGGCCACCGCCTGGCCATCATCGGCGCGCAGCAGCGTCTCGATTTCGCGGTCAAGCCCCAGCGGCACAACTGCGATGGCCCCGCTCAGGCCCGCTCCATCGGCCAGCACATGCCCGAGTTTCATGTGCTGAAACGTCACCGTCAGGTCGGCGGCGCGGTCGATGTAGCCGCCCGTCGCCAGCACCCGGCCCGAATCGGCGCAGATGCCCGACAGGATGTCGACCGCCACCAGTCGGCAGCCGCAGCCCTGTGCCAGCGCCAGCAGGCCCCAGACCCCCGGGGCGACCGGGCGCGACAGGCCGGTGCCGAACAGCGCGTCTACAACCAGCGGGCGGTCTGCGAGGCTGGTCCGGTCGGGGGCATCCGGGCCTGGCAGCGGGCCCGTCCAGCGGGCGGCCATGGCGCGGGCGTCCGGGGTGGCGGGCGGGGTCGGCGCCACCACCTGCACGGCCCAGCCGCGCGCCGCGAGCAGGCGCGCCACCACATAGCCGTCGCCGCCGTTGTTGCCCGGCCCGCACAGCACCACTGCGCGCTGCGGGCCCCCCGCGAGGTCCGGCCATTTCGCCAGCACCGCATCGACCACGCCCGCCCCCGCACGTTCCATCAGCGACGGCCCGGTGACGCGGCCGGTGGCGATCGCCGCGGCCTCGACGGCGCGCATTTGGGCAGAAGTCAGCAGTTCGGTCATTTCGCCGCCCAATCCGTTTACAGGCCGCCCAGTAATGCAGCCATTAGCCCAATTTTTCACCACGACCCGCGGAAATCCGCCCCGGACCGCCGCAGCCGCCGTCTCGCCAATTGTTCCGGCCGCTCGGAAATGGTCACTGGCCTGCAAGAAGAAATCACCGGGGGAGTCGGCCCATGAAGAAGATCGAGGCGATCATCAAGCCCTTCAAGCTTGACGAGGTCAAGGAAGCGCTTCAGGAGGCCGGGATCCAGGGACTTTCCGTTACCGAGGTCAAGGGCTTCGGTCGTCAGAAGGGCCACACCGAACTGTATCGCGGCGCCGAATACGTCGTGGATTTCCTTCCCAAGGTGAAGATCGAGGTCGTGCTGGCCGATGACATGGTCGATGCCGCGATCGAGGCGATCGTGGCGGCCGCGCGCACCGACAAGATCGGGGATGGCAAGATCTTCGTCAGCACGGTCGAACAGGCCATCCGCATCCGCACCGGCGAGACCGGCGACGACGCGATCTGAACCATTGCCGGGCGCCGTTGCCCGCAACCACAATCCTCAAGTAAAAGGAATGTCCCCGACATGAGCAAAGTCCAGACTGCTCTGAAACTGATGAAGGAAGAGGAGGTCGAATACGTCGATATCCGCTTCACCGACCCGCGCGGCAAGCTGCAGCACGTGACGCTCTGCGCCGATCTGGTCGACGAGGACTTCTTCGAGGAAGGCTTCATGTTCGACGGCTCGTCCATCGCGGGCTGGAAGTCTATCGACCAGTCCGACATGAAGCTGATCCCCGATGCGGGCTCGGTCTACATCGACCCGTTCTATGCCGAAAAGACCATGTGCGTGCATTGCAACGTGGTCGAGCCCGACACCGGCGAGCCCTACAGCCGCGACCCGCGCAGCACCGGGCTCAAGGCCGAGGCCTATCTGAAATCGACCGGCATCGGTGACGCCGCCTACTTCGGCCCCGAGGCCGAGTTCTTCCTGTTCGACGACGTGCGCTATCAGGTCTCGATCAACAAGGTGTCGTATCAGGTCGATGCCACCGATGCGTCGTGGAACACCGACACCACCTATGAGGGCGGCAACTCGGGCCATCGTCCGGGCATCAAGGGCGGCTACTTCCCGGTCAACCCGATCGACGAGGCCCACGACCTGCGCGGCGAGATGCTGTCCACCATGAAGCGCATGGGGATGAAGGTCGACAAGCACCACCACGAGGTCGCCTCGACCCAGCACGAGCTTGGCATGATCTTCGGCGGTCTGGTCGAACAGGCCGACAACATGCAGAAATACAAGTATGTGATCCACAACGTGGCCCATGCCTACGGCAAGTCTGCGACCTTCATGCCCAAGCCGATCAAGGGCGACAACGGGTCGGGGATGCATGTCAACATGTCGATCTGGAAGGACGGCAAGCCGCTGTTCGCAGGCGACAAGTATGCCGACCTGAGCCAGGACGCGCTGTATTTCATCGGCGGCATCCTGAAGCACGCCAAGGCGCTGAACGCGCTGACCAACCCCTCGACCAACAGCTACAAGCGGCTGATCCCCGGTTTCGAGGCCCCGGTGCTGCGCGCCTATTCGGCCCGCAACCGGTCGGGCTGCGTCCGGATTCCGTGGACCGAATCGCCGAAGGCCAAGCGCGTCGAGGCCCGCTTCCCCGATCCGGCGGCGAACCCCTACCTGTGCTATGCCGCGCTGCTGATGGCCGGCCTTGACGGCATCAAGAACAAGATCGACCCCGGCCCGGCCTCGGACAAGGATCTTTACGATCTGCCGCCCGAAGAACTGGCCGCGATCCCGACCGTTTGCGGATCCTTGCGCGAGGCGCTGGACGAGTTGGAGAAGGACCACGACTTCCTGCTGGCCGGTGACGTGTTCACCAAGGACCAGCTTGAAGGCTACATGGCGCTGAAGTGGGAAGAGGTCTACGCCTTCGAGCACACGCCGCATCCGGTGGAATACCAGATGTACTACAGCTGCTGACCGCAGCCTGGAAGATCGAGGAAACAAAGGCCGCCTTCGGGCGGCCTTTGCCTTTGGGGCGGAAACGCGGCGCCGATCAGGGTTAATAACGCGTGAACACCACATTCCCCGCGCAGTGTCGGCGCATTCCTGATGCATCCAACGGTGGCACCAGCCTTCGGAGGGAACGCGATGAACGACGCAACGGCGAGCACGATTGCCCAGCTTCTTTTTGCCAGCCACACCCCGCTGAACTTTGCCCTGATCGTGGGCGAGATGGACGCGGCACTGGACAAGTGCTGTTCGGGGCCGCGCGCCTTTGTCTGGGATTGCGAGGATGTCGCGGTCTTCGACACCGACGGCACGAGGATGGTGCTTGGCCATTCCGACAGTCCGGGCGGGGGTCATGCCGGCTGCCTGACCATCGCGGTCGGGCCGAGCCCGGGGTGCCTGACGCCCTCGCCGCTGGCCCTGCGGCACGATGGCCTGTGCCGGCTGATCGTGGACCGGGTGCAGAGCCGGCATCCGGCCGGAACGGTGCTGTGGCACCAGACGCCGCAGGTGGTGACGCCCGATCTGGTGGATGCGCTGATCGACGCGCTGCCAGATGCGACCGCGCTGTCGGCGCCGCAGCCCGAAGCCGAAGCTGCGGCCATTGTGGTGGTCGCCCCCCACATCCGCCGGGTGCCGCTGGCCCCGCCTGCCGCAGCCCCGTGTGCCGGCAACGACCGGCCCGATCTGCCTTGCCCGCAGCTTGAGCAGATGCAGCGGGTGCGCGATGCGCTTTACCCGGCGCCCGAACCGGCCGGACCGGCTGCGAAGCCCTCGACCCCGATGCGGCTGGCGGTTCATACCGTCAATGCGACGCTGATCGTGGTATCGCTGCCGGTGGGGGCGGCGCTGATGACCTACACCCTGCTGCGCGGCGAGGACATGCAGCTTTCGGCCCGGGTGATGGCGGTGACCGGCACGCTGGTCGGGCTGAGCCACAGCCCGCTGGGGCATCAGATGATGGCGGCGATGGTCTGACAGCGGCGGCGGGCCGGGCCGGGGCAGGCCCCGCCGCCCGGAAACCCCCGATTGCGACCCGCTGTGTCGCCCGTGGCAAAGCCGCCCGCGCCCGGCCGCGAAACCCTGCGGCAAACCGGAGCGCATGATGACCGAACCCTATGCCGACCGCCGCAAGATCGACCCTTCCCGCGGCGCGACGCTGGGCGACGGCACCCCGAACGACAATGACCGGGTCGAGATCGGCCCGACGCAGCTTGCCTTTGCCGAATGGCAGGCGGCAGGGCTGGCGCTGCCGAACCTCGACCGGATGCGGGAATACCGCTGGCGGCGGCTGACAGAGGCGCTGGTGGCGCGTGACCTTGGCGGCATCCTGCTGTTCGACCCGCTGAACATCCGCTACGCCACCGACACCACCAACATGCAGCTCTGGAACAGCCACAACCCGTTCCGCGCCGTGCTTCTGTGCGCCGACGGCCACATGGTGATATGGGAATACCGGCAGGCGCCGTTCCTGGTGACCTTCAACCCGCTGATCCGGGAAATCCGCACGGGGGCCTCGTTCTTTTACAACGTCTGCGGCGACCATGTGGCGCAGGATGCTGCGGGCTTTGCCGGGCAGGTGGACGAGGTGATGCGCGCCCATGCCGGTGCCAACCGCCGCCTTGCGGTTGACAAGATCATGATCAACGGCCTTCGCGCGCTGGAACGCGCCGGGTTCACCGTGATCGAAGGCGAGGAGGTCACCGAGCGCACCCGCGCCATCAAGGGCGCCGACGAGATTGCCGCGATGCGCTGCGCCCACCACGCCTGCGAAAGCGCCATCGCCGCGATGGAGGCCGAGTGCCGCACCCGGGTGCCGCTGGGCAACATGTCGGAAGACGACATCTGGGCGGTGCTGCACGCCGAGAACATCCGCCGCGGTGGCGAATGGATCGAGACGCGGCTGCTCGCCTCGGGCCCGCGCACCAACCCGTGGTTTCAGGAATGCGGGCCGCGGCTGGTGCAGGCCAACGAGATCGTGGCCTTCGACACCGACCTGATCGGCGCCTACGGCTTCTGCATCGACATCAGCCGCACCTGGTGGGTCGGTGACCGGCGCCCCACGAACGCGATGATCAGCGCGATGCACCACGCCCGCGACCACATCGACACCAACATGGCGATGCTGAAACCCGGCGTTACCGTGCGCGAGCTGACCCACGGCGGCCACCAGTTGGCCCCGGAATACTGGAAGCAGAAGTATTCCTGCAAGATGCACGGGGTGGGGCTCTGCGACGAATGGCCCTTCGTGCCCTATCCCGACGCCTGGGCCGACGGCGCATTCGAGGTGGCCTTGCAGCCCGGCATGGTGCTATGCGTGGAAGCCTTGGTATCCCCTGAAGGCGGCAGCTTCTCGATCAAGCTGGAGGATCAGGTGCTGATCACCGAGACCGGATACGAGAACCTGACGAAATATCCTTTTGACCAATGGCTTATGGGAAAATCCTGATGTATCGCATGAAGATCTTTGCCGGTGTCGTGCCGCTGGTTCTGGCCGGGTGTGGCGGTGGCGGCGGTGAGGGGGGTGACATCCACCGCTCCGGCATGGCCAACCCGGCCTCGGTCTACTGCACCAAGATCGGGGGCAAGATGCAGATGCGTGCCGAACAGGGCGGGCAGGCGGGCTATTGCATCCTGCGCGACGGCTCGGTGGTCGAGGAATGGAAGCTCTACCGCGACCACAACCCGCTCTGAGCCGGCGCTTGCCAGCACGGGCGGCGCGGTCTAGGAGGTCAGCGCCCCCTGCCAGCGAAAGGCCGCCCGATGATCCTCCGCTATTCCCGCCCCGAAATGGTCGCCCTGTGGTCGCCGGAAACGAAGTTCCGCATCTGGTTCGAGATAGAGGCGCACGCCTGTGACGCGCAGGCGGCCCTTGGGGTCATCCCGCAGGCCAATGCCGCGGCGGTGTGGCGGGCGAAGGATGCGACCTTCGACGTGGCCCGGATCGACGAGATCGAGGCGGTCACCAAGCATGATGTCATCGCCTTCCTGACCCATCTGGCCGAGCATATCGGTGCCGACGACGCGCGCTTCGTGCATCAGGGCATGACCTCCAGCGACGTGCTCGACACCACGCTGAACATCCAGCTGGTGCGCGCCACCGACCTGCTGCTGGTGGGCATGGACCGGGTGCTGGCCGCGCTGAAGGCGCGCGCCTTCGAGCACAAGGATACCGTCCGCATCGGCCGCAGCCACGGCATCCATGCCGAGCCGACCACGATGGGCCTGACCTTCGCGCGCTTTTACGCCGAAATGGCGCGGGGCCGGGCGCGGCTGGTAAATGCCCGGGCCGAGGTGGCGACGGGCGCGATTTCGGGGGCGGTCGGCACCTTCGCCAACATCGACCCCTCGGTCGAGGAACACGTCTGCAAGATGCTGGGCCTGACGCCGGAAGCGATTTCGACTCAAGTGATCCCGCGCGACCGGCACGCGATGTATTTCGCCACGCTGGGGGTGATTGCATCGAGCATCGAGAACATCGCCGTCGAGATCCGCCACATGCAGCGTACCGAAGTGCTTGAGGCGGAAGAGTTCTTCAGCCCTGGCCAGAAGGGCTCCAGCGCGATGCCGCACAAGCGCAACCCGGTGCTGAGCGAGAACCTGACCGGCCTTGCCCGGCTGATCCGCATGGCCGTTGTGCCCGCGATGGAAAACGTGGCGCTGTGGCATGAACGCGACATCAGCCATTCCTCGGTCGAGCGTGCCATCGCGCCCGACACCACGATCACGCTCGATTTCGCCCTGCACCGGCTGGCCGGCTTGCTGGAAAAGCTGGTGATCTATCCCGAAACCATGCTGGCCAACATGAACAGGTTCCGCGGTCTGGTGATGAGCCAGCGCGTGCTGCTGGCGCTGACGCAGGCCGGGGTTTCGCGCGAGGACAGCTACCGGCTGGTGCAGCGGAACGCGATGAAGGTCTGGGAAAAGGGCGCCGATTTCAAGACCGAACTGCTGGCCGACGCGGAAGTGACCGCCGCCCTGACCCCCGCCGAGATCGAGGAAAAGTTCGACACCGGCTATCACACCAGGCATGTCGACACGATCTTTGCCCGGGTGTTCGGCGCCTGAGATCACGCAGCCGTGATGCAGCGCGGGGCAGGGCGCGGACATTTCCGCCCTTGACCGGGCGAATCCCGTGCTACCCTTCGTTCTGTCGGCGGTGCATGGCCCCCTTGGCCTGCGCTGCCGTCCCGACCCCCTGACCGGAGGACGACCATGAAGATCAAGACAACCCTTGCCGTGATTGCCCTGATGCTGGCCCCCGCCCTTGCCCATGCCGCCTGCGGCCACGACGAGGTGGCGATGAATTGCTTGGATGGCAAGGTTTACGACCCGGCCAGCAAGAGTTGCGTGACCGTCACGGGCTAAGCGCCTGTTAACCCGGGCTTGCGACAGTCCCCCGAGGCAATGGAATCGGGGGACGGCAATGGCTCAGGCTCTGGCACGCATCAAACCGGTGCAACGCGCGGTGGCGGCGACGGGGAACCCGGTGCCGTCAGGCCCGCGTGTGCTCTCGAACCGCGAAAAGGCCGCGATCATCGTCCGGCTGATGCTGGCGGAAGGTTCGCCGCTGCCGCTGTCGGCGCTTCCCGAACACATGCAGTCGGCGCTGACCGAACAGATGGGCACCATGCGCTCGATCGACCGAACCACGCTCGGCGCGGTGGTCGATGAATTCCTGACCGAACTGGAACAGATCGGCCTGTCGTTCCCCGGCGGCATCGAAGGGGCGCTGGCGATGATGGATGGCCACATCAGCACCACCGCCGCCAGCCGCCTGCGCCGCCTTGCCGGGGCCAGCTCCAGGGCCGATCCGTGGGACCGGATAACGGCGCTGCCGACCGAAAGGCTGCTGCCGGTGCTGGAACAGGAAAGCACCGAGGTGGCCGCCGTCATGCTGTCGAAGCTGCCGGTGCCGAAGGCCGCCGAACTGCTGGGCAAGATGGCGGGCGAACGGGCCCGGCGCGTCGCCTATGCCGTGTCGATGACCGGAAATGTCGATCCCGAAACCGTGCACAGGATCGGCATGTCGCTGGCGATCCAGCTGGATACCCAGCCGATCCGCGCCTTCGAGACCGGCCCGGTGGAACGGGTCGGCGCGATCCTGAACGTGTCGCCCGCGCTGACCCGCGACGATGTTCTGAAGGGGCTGGACGAAACCGACGCCGACTTTGCCGAACAGGTCCGCAAGGCGATCTTCACATTCGTGCACATCCCCGACCGTCTGGCGCCGCGCGACGTGCCCAAGGTGGTGCGCCTGATCGACCAGCCGGTGATGGTCACGGCGCTTGCCGCGGCCCTTGCCGATCCGGGCCTGACCGCGGCGGCGGAGTTCATTCTGGCCAACATGTCGCAACGCATGGCGCAGGGCCTGCGCGAAGACGCGGCTGCCCGCGGCAAGGTCAAGGAAAAGGACGCCGAGACGGCGATGAGCGCGGTGATCACCACGATCCGCGATCTGGAAACGACGGGCGAACTGGCACTTGTGACGCCCGAGGACCCCTGACCGCCGCAGTCGCGGTGGCAGGGGGGGCAGGGCCGGAGCCGTCGCATCCCGCAGGCTCGGCGCGGGCCGTTCCGGCGGGATGGCGGTGGCGGGGTGAACCGCCCCGGGTTTACCGGAGGGCAAAACTCTCGGAGTGTAGCGCGTCAACCAGCATGTCCGTGACCGTCAACCACGTTGGCCGGTTTTAGGCCGCTGGGTTGGCGTATCTGGAATTGTTTTTCGCTCAGCCTTCTCCTTTGTCCTTGTTGTCGGCGATGGTTGTCGTTGGCGGTCTGCTCAGCGCCTCTTTGTTGGAGGCGGCCGCGCGCTGGCGGAAGCTTTCGGCATTCATCTCCAGGATCGCTGCGTGATGAACCAGCCGGTCGATGGCGGCGACGGTCATCGCCTTGTCCGGGAAGATCTGGTCCCAGCCGCTGAAGGGCTGGTTGGCGGCGATGGCGATGCTGCGGCATTCGTAGCGCCGGGCGATCAGCTCGAAGAGCACGCCTGTCTCGGCCTGATCCTTGTGGGCGTAGGTGATGTCGTCGAGGATGATCAGGTCGAACTTGTCGAGCTTGGCGAGCGCGGCTTCGAGCACCAGATCGCGGCGGGCGGCCTGAAGTCGCTGCACCAGATCGCTGGTGCGGGTATAGAACACGCGGTGTCCCCGCTCGATCAGGGCATGGCCTATCGCGCAGAGAATGTGCGTTTTGCCCGTGCCGGAATTGCCGATGGCGATCAGATTGCCGCCACCCTCCAGCCAGTCGCCGGCCGCCAAGGCCTCGATCCGGGCGCGCGGCAGGGTTGGCAGCGCCTTGAAGTCGAAGGTCGCCAGCGTCTTGCCAGCCGGTAGCTGTGCCTCGTTCATGTGGCGCTGAATGCGGCGCATGTCGCGCTCGGCCAGTTCGTATTCCGCGAGGACAGCCAGAAAGCGGGCAGCGGGCCAGCCTTCGGTGTCGGCACGGGTGGCGATGTCGGCCCAAAGCTTGTGGAAGCTGGGCAGGCGCAGCGCGGTCAGCATGCCTGGCAGCGTGTGGATGTCGATCTCGCGGGAGGTCATGCGCAGGCTCCCAGAAGGGCATCGAAGCTGTCGAGCGAGGGATGGGCGACGGCAACATCTCTCGGCAGCGCCGTTTGCCGCGGGTTCAGGCAGGATGCCAGAGGTCCGGGATCGGGCACCCGGCCCGCGTCCAATTCTGCTGCCAGCAGATGTGCCAGTTCCGCCTCGCAGGCCCGGTCGTGGGCGATGAACAGCAGGTCGACCATGCGGCGGCAGGCGTCGCGGCGGGGCAGATCACGCTGCAGCACCTGCCAGGCTGCAGCGTATTCGGTTCGCGGGAACAGGCTGTCGCGGTAGATCGAACTCCACAGGGCTTGCGGTTTGCGCCGCAGCGCGTGGATGACGTGATGGTAGTTGATGACATGCACGCGATGGCCGTCGCCGCGACCACGCGCCCTTGTATGGCTGACGACCAGGGTGCTGCCGAGAAAGGCCTCAAGGCGATCGTCGTAAAGGTGGACCCGCAAGCGCTGCCCGATCAGCTGCGACGGGGCGCTGTAGAAGATGCTCTTGACCAGAAAGCCGCTGGTGCGGGTGACCGGAACCACGGTCTCTGTAAAGTCGGTGGTGCGCCGGGACGGCAGGGGCTTCAGATGCGCCTGTTCCGCCTGAACCGCGATCGCCCGCTGCCGGTTGCGCCGTGCCACCAGAATGTCGATGAAGCGGCGGTAGTCCTCAATGCTGGCGAAGTCGCGGCTGCCGCGCAGGATCAGCGCCTGTTCGATGGCCTTCTTCAGGTGCCGGTTCTGGGATTCCACCGCGCCGTTCTCATGAGCTTCCCCGCGGTTGTTGCGACTGGCCTCCATGCCGTAATGGCCGACGAAGGCATTGTAGCGCGTGGTGATATCCTGGCGCTGGTCAGCCGTCAGGTTGCGGAAAGCGGCCGAGAGGCTGTCGGTGCGATGCTCCTGTGGTGCCCCGCCGAGCGACCAGAGCGCCTGCTGCAGGTTCTCGGCCAAGGCCGTGAAGCTCTCCCCGCCCAGGACCACCCCGACATGCTCCCACCGGCTGTAGACCATGACGAAGTGGTAGAGCAGATGCGGGAATAGCTGGCCCGCGATCGTCACCTCCAGCTCCTCGGCATGAGTGAAGTCGGACTGGGCCATGCGGCCCGGCTCCGGCGTCTGGCGGAAGATGATGTCGCGCTCGGGTCCGTTCAGCGCCCGCCACTGCCGCACCCGCCGTTCCAGGGTGCGCCGGATCCGGTCATCGGGGAAGGCCAGCGGGTGCAGGCCCTGAAGGTGGCGCAGCAGGGTGACGGCCTGCAAGGCGCTGTCCCTCTCCAGCAAGGGAAGGATGTCGCCCTCCCAAAAGCCTTCGAGGGGATCGGCCACCGTGCGCCCGTGAACGATCTTGCGGTTCGAGGGCAGCGTCGGATCGGCATCGAACCGTCGGGCCGTGCGCTCACTGAACCCGGCGCGGGCGGCCGACGTGCGCTGACTGTGATATCGGAGGTCGGACATGTATAATCTCAATTGCTGGTCGTTGATGGGTTTGTAGGCCAACCCGGATCCTCCGTTTGACGGCAGAGGAACCCGGCTTACCAACCCGCAGCGACCAGCACCTTCCCCGAAATCAATCAAGCCGGTGGGGCTGCCCTCCAGACGGGCATGCCCGTCTTCCGTTCAGCCCCACCGGCCAAGGTGGTTGTCGGCACCGGCCAAGATGGTTGTCGCTGAACACGGAGAATTGCCCGTTATGGAACAGACCTCAAAGAAGAAGACCTCGAAGCCGTATTCACCTGAGTTCCGCGAGCGTGCGGTGCGGCTGGCGATGGAACACCGCGATGATTATCAGAGCGAGGCTGCGGCGCTGACGGCGATTGCAGGTAAATTGGGCTGTTCGACGGACAGCCTTCGCGTCTGGATGCGACAGGTCCAGCGCGATGGTGGCGAACGGCCGGGACCTACCAGCGCTGAGATCGCGCGGATCAAAGAGCTTGAGCGCGAGAACCGGGAACTGCGGCAAGCGAACGAGATTCTGCGCAAAGCTTCAGCGTATTTTGCCCAGGCGGAGCTCGACCGCCCGTTTCGCAAATGACTGCTTTCATTGAGGAAAGCCGAGAGGCATTCGGGGTCGAGCCGATCTGCAGGGCACTGCAGTTTGCCCCTTCCACCTTTTATGACCGGCGGGCGATCATGCGTGATCCTGACCGGGCCTCGGCCCGGGCCAAATCGGATGCCGCCCTGAGCCTCAAGATCGACGCGGCCTGGGATGCCAACCGCAAGCTCTATGGCGCGCGGAAGATCTGGCATGTTTTGCGACGGCAGGGTGAAGACGCCGCCCGCTGCACCGTGGAACGATTGATGCGCCATCTGGGCATCAGGGGCGTGGTCCGTGGCAAGAAGGTCATCACGACCAATCCTGACACGTCTCTGCCTTGCCCGGACGACAAGGTGAACCGGCTGTTCATGGCGGATCGGCCGAACAAGCTGTGGGTTTCAGATTTCACCTATGTGCCCACATGGTCCGGCACCGTCTACGTGGCCTTCGTCATCGACGTCTTTGCACGTCGTATTGTCGGTTGGCGCGTCTCGACATCGATGAAGACCCAGTTTGTGCTCGACGCGCTGGAGCAAGCGATCTGGCAAAGAAAGACGCCGGATAACAAGAGCTTGGTCCACCATTCGGACCGCGGATCACAATACCTGTCGATCAAATACACCGAACGCCTGGCCAAGGCCGAGATCGACCTTTCCGTTGGAACAGTTGGCGATGCCTATGACAACGCCTTGGCTGAATGCGTCATCGGCCTGTTCAAGACAGAGGTCATCAACCAGATCGGCCCCTGGAAATCAATGCGCGAGGTCGAATGGGAAACGCTGAAATGGATCGATTGGTATAACAACCGCCGCCTGCTTGGCCCAATCGGATACATCCCACCCGCAGAAGCAGAGGAGGCGTTCTATGCAAACCTGAACTCACTCGATATGGTCGCGTAGTCATTGAACAAACCACCCTCCGGTAAACCCGGGGCGGTTCAGGGCGTTCGGCGGGGTGGCGTTGCTGGGCGTTCCGGCGGGAAGGCGGTGCAGTCTGTTCGGTCGGGAAAGTGTTGCAGTCGGTTCGGCCGGGAAAGTGTTGCCGGCCGTTCGATCGGAACGGCGGTGTTGGGCGTTGCGGCGGGAGGGCGGTGCAGGCCGTTCGGCCGGGATGTCGGCGCAGGCCGTTCGGCGGGGGGGCCGTGGCGGGCGATCCGGGGTCAGTCCAGTTGCCCGGTCAGCCAGTCCATCACCGCCGGGCGCGCCGAATCCGCCCCTTCGGCATGGGCGCGGTCGATCACCGCGCGCACCTCGCGCAGGTTGACCCGGCGCAGCAGGTGCTTGACCGGGCCGATCGAGGCCGGGCGCATCGAAAGGGTGCGGATGCCGAGGGCTGCAAGGCACATCGCCTCGACCGGGCGGCCCGCATCCTCGCCGCAGAACGACAGGGGCGTGCCCGCATTGGCGCAGCGCGCGATGATCTTGCTGACGAAGGTCAGGAAGCTGAGGTTCAGCGTGTCATAGCGGCGGCGCACCCGTTCGTTCTCGCGGTCGGCGGCGAAGAAGAACTGTTTTAGGTCGTTGCCGCCGATCGAGACGAAATCGACGCTTTCGAAGAAATGCTGCGGCGCGAAGGCCAGACTCGGGGTTTCCAGCATCGCGCCGATCTCGATCCGGTCGGAAACGGCGTGGCCCAGGCTTTTCTCGCGGTGGATCTCGCGCAGCAGATGCGAGCGGGCCATGGCGAATTCGGCCGCCTCGGTAATGAAGGGGAACATGATGGTCAGCGGGCGGCCGTCGGCGGCGCGCAGCAGCGCCTGCAGCTGCATCCGCAGCACCCCCGGCTTGTCGAGCCCGACCCGGATGGCGCGCCAGCCCATCGCGGGATTGGGCTCGTCATTCGGCTTCATGTAGGGCAGCACCTTGTCGGACCCGATGTCGAGCGTGCGGAACACCACGCGCATCGGGCCTGCGGCGTCGATCACCCTTGCGTAAAGCTTGGCAAGCTCGTCGCGCTTGGGCATCTGGCTGCGCACCAGGAACTGCAGTTCGGTGCGGAACAGGCCGACGCCCTCGGCCCCGGAGCTGTCGAGGCTGGGCAGGTCGGCCATCAGGCCCGCATTCATGTGCAGGCTGGTGACGGTGCCGCAGAGCGACTGCGCGGGCAGGTTGCGCAGCGAGGCATAGCGTTCCTGCGCCTTGGCCTGCATCGCGATCTTGTCGCGGAAGGCCTTGGCCACGGTTTCCTCGGGGCGCAGGTGGGCGATGCCCTGATCGCCGTCCACCAGGATATGGTCGCCGTTCAGCGCCTCGGTCGTCACCCTTTGCGCATGGATCACCAGCGGGATCGCCAGCGCGCGGGCCACGATGGCGGCGTGGCTGCCGACCGAGCCTTCCTCCAGCACCACGCCGCGCAGCTTGCGGCCGTATTCCAGCAGTTCCGCCGGGCCGATGTTGCGCGCCACCAGCACCGGGTCGTCGGGCATCGCGGCGCCGGTATCGGCGCCTTGCCCGGTCAGGATGCGCAACAGCCGGTTCGACAGGTCGTCAAGGTCGTGCAGCCGGTCGCGCAGATAGGCGTCGGGCACCTGTTCCAGCCGGGCACGGGCGGCCGATTGCTCTTTCTCCACCGCCGCTTCGGCCGACAGGCCAAGCTGGATGTCCTCCTCCATCCGCTTCAGCCAGCCGCGCGAATGGGCGAACATCCGGTAGGCTTCCAGCACCTGCCGCTGGTCCTTGTCGAGGCTGGCCGCTGACAAGAGGTCATCGACCGACACCCGCAATTCGCCAACCGCCGCGCGGATGCGGGCGACCTCGGTCACGGGGTCGTCGGCCACCGGGTTGGTGACCACCACGCGCGGCTCGTGCAGCCAGACATGGCCTTCGGCCGAGCCTTCCTGCCCGGTGCCGCCACGAAACATCACCGGCTGCTGGTGCAGCGCGCGCATCGCCTCGTCGTCGCTGAGAAAGGCGCCAAGCTCGGTCATCTCGGCCAGCACCATGGCCACGACTTCCAGCGCATAGACCTCGTCATCGGAATACTGCCGCGCGGCCTTGGACTGCACCACCAGCACGCCCAGCTTTTCCCCGACCCGCTGGATCGGCACGCCGAGGAAGGCGGAATAGATTTCCTCACCGGTTTCGGGCATGAAGCGGAAGCCGCGTTCGGCGGGGGCGTTTCCGGTGTTGATCGGGGTGGCGCTGCGGGCGACGCGGCCCACCAGCCCCTCGCCGAGTTTCAGCCGGGTCTTGTGGACCGAACCGGGGTTCAGCCCCTCGGTGGCGCAAAGTTCGAGCGTCTGGGAGTCGCGGAACAGGTAGATCGAGCAGACCTCGGTCAGCATCGAATCGGCGATCAGATGGGTGATCCGGTCGAGCCGATCCTGGCCCTTCCCGGGCACCGCCAGACTGTCCCGCAGCCGTTTCAGCAGCCTGCGACTATCGCTATCCGTGCGTTCCGGCATGGCACCTCGCCTGGCCCGACGCCTCAGTGCGCCTTTTCGAGTTCGAAGGCATCATGGAGCGCCTGCACCGCAAGTTCCATATATTTCCGGTCGATGAGAACCGAAATCTTGATCTCGGAGGTTGCAATGACCTTGATGTTGATGTTTTCGGCAGCCAGCGAGTGAAACATGGTCGCCGCAACCCCGGCGTGTGACCGCATCCCGATTCCCACGACCGAAACCTTGGCCACCTCGGTATCGACCACCAGATCGTCATAGGCGATGGCGCCTGCGGTCATGGCGTCTTCCATCGCCTTGCGGGCGCGGGCGACCTGATTCGTCGGGCAGGAAAACGTCATGTCGGTGACGGACCGCTTGCCGCTGCGGTCGTCGATTTCCGAGATGTTCTGCACGATCATGTCGACGTTCACGCCCGAGTCCGCCAGCGGCCCGAAGATCGCGGCGGCGATGCCGGGGCGGTCCTCGACCCGCACGAGCGTCATTTTGGCTTCGTCGCGCGAATAGGCCACGCCAGAGACGACTTTCGATTCCATGATTTCATCCTCGTCGCAGACCAGGGTTCCAGAGTTTTCGTCGGTATCCTCGAACGAGGACAGCACGCGCAGCCGCACCTTGTAGCGCATCGCCAGCTCGACCGAGCGGGTTTGCAGCACCTTGGCCCCCAGCGAGGCCAGTTCGAGCATTTCCTCGAAGGCGATCTTTTCCAGCTTGCGCGCCTTGGCGGTGATGCGCGGGTCGGTGGTGTAGATGCCGTCGACATCGGTGTAGATGTCGCAGCGTTCGGCACCGAAGGCGGCGGCGAAGGCGACCGCCGTGGTGTCGGACCCACCGCGCCCCAGCGTGGTGATGCGCCCTTCCGGCGAGACGCCCTGGAAGCCCGCGATCACCGCGACCTTGAAGCCCTCGTCGAACTTGGTGTCGATGTTGTCGCGCGGGATGCTGACGAAACGGGCGCTGGAATGGGCCGAGGTGGTGTTGATCGGCACCTGCCATCCCTGCCACGACCGGGCGGGCACGCCCATTTCCTGCAGGGTCAGTGCCATCAGGCCCGCGGTGACGTTCTCGCCCGAGGATACCACGGCGTCATATTCGCGGGCGTCGAACAGCGGCGAGGTGCCCTCGACCCAGCCCACCAGCTCGTTGGTCTTGCCCGACATCGCGCTGACGATCACGATCACCTCGTAGCCGCGCTCGACCTCGCGCCTGACCTTGGCTGCGGCATTCTGGATCCGCGCCAGATCGGCCACCGAGGTGCCACCGAATTTCATCACCAGTCGCGGCATGGCTTCACGTCCTGTTCCCGCCTGAAAAAGCGCCTGCTTAATAGCAGAAGGCCCCGCAGGCGCAAGGCACCGGGGGGCCGCGTCGGCTTTCGCCCGGCTGGGTCGTTTCGGGGCTGGCGGTCGGGCGCGCGATGCGGCCATCATGGCGCGGAAAATGGCGGGGCGGCGCGGCCCTGCGGCAGACACGGGAAACCCAGATGAAGTCTTACGTCCTTACGGTGAAATGCCGGTCCCGGCGCGGGATCGTGGCGGCAATCTCGGCCTTTCTGGCCGAACAGGGCTGCAACATCACCGACTCCGCGCAGTATGACGATGCCCAGACCGGCATGTTCTTCACCCGCATCACCTTTCTGTCGGAAGTGGGTGCCGACGGCGCGGCGCTGGTTGCCGCCTTTGCCGCCGTGGCCGCGCCGTTCGAGATGGAATGGGCGATCCGCGATGCGGCGCGCCGGGTGAAGGTGCTGCTGATGGTGTCGAACTTCGGCCACTGCCTGAACGACCTCTTGTATCGCTGGCGGATCGGCGCGCTGCCGATCGAGGTCGTCGGCGTGGTGTCGAACCACCTGACCTATCAGAAGGTGGTGGTGAACCACGACCTGCCGTTCTTCCACATCAAGGTGACGCGCGACAACAAGGCCGATGCCGAAGGCCGCCTGCTGGCGCTGGTCGAGGAAACCGGGGCGGAACTGGTGGTGCTGGCGCGCTACATGCAGGTGCTGTCGGATGCGTTCTGTTCGAAGATGTCGGGGCGGATCATCAACATCCACCATTCCTTCCTGCCCAGCTTCAAGGGCGCCAACCCCTACAAGCAGGCCTACGAGCGCGGCGTGAAGCTGATCGGCGCCACGGCGCATTTCGTCACCGCCGACCTGGACGAGGGCCCGATCATCGAGCAGGACACGGTGCGGGTGACCCATGCGCAAAGCGCCGAGGATTACGTGTCGCTGGGGCGTGATGTCGAATCGGCGGTGCTGAGCCGGGCGATCCACGCCTACATCCATCACCGGGTGTTCCAGAACGGCAACAAGACGGTGGTGTTTCCCGCCAGCCCCGGTTCCTACGCGTCGGAGAGGATGGGGTGAGGCCCCGAAACGCTCCGGGGGAGCGTTTCGGGGCCGAACGCGCGTAGCGCAGCGCAGCGCCGGGGCGGGCCGCAGGCCGAACGCGCGCAGCGCAGCGCAGCGCCGGGGCGGGCCGCAGGCCGAACGCGCGCAGCGCAGCGCAGCGCCGGGGCGGGGCGGCAGGCCCTCCGCGCGCAGCGCCGGGGCGGGGCGGCGGTGGGCCGCATCCCCGCCGACCGACACGGAACTGTCGCACAGTCCTGCTAGGTCGCCAGACTGACCGCCCCAGATTGACGGCCCCCGACTGACATCCTCCTGACCGAAAGCCATCCTATCATGAACGACCAAAGCCCCCTGCCCACCGACCCGGCCGATCCCCAGGCAGAGCCCGGGCCGCAGCAGGCGCTGGCCCGCGCGCTTTACGCCGACCTGACCGCCCTGCGCGCCGACCTGATCCGCCAGGCAGGCGAACGCATGGCGGCCTGGGGGCCCGCGATCCGGGCGATGGACTTCCTGCCCTCGGTCGAGAACATGGCCGACTGGCTGGCGCTGCGGCAGGCCGACCTGACGGCATTGCAGGGGCCGCTGGCCGGGCTGGGGCTGTCGACGCTGGGGCGGCTTGACGGGCATGTGCGCGCTTCGCTCGACGCGGTGATCGCCACGCTGGCGGTGCTGGGCGGCGAGGCCGGGGTGCCCTATCCCGACCCGCGCGCCTTCACCGAAGGGTCGGACCTGCTGGCGCAGCGTCGCGACGCGATGTTCGGTGCGGGCACGGGCGGGCCGCTGACCCGCATCATGGTCACCCTGCCATCCGAGGCGGCGGAAGATGCCGGGCTGATCGGGGCGCTGGTGCGCGAGGGGGCCGACTGTTTCCGCATCAACTGCGCCCATGACGACCCGGAAGCCTGGGGCGCGATGATCGCCAACATCCGCCGCGCCGAGGCCGAGACGGGGCGGCGCGTGCCGGTGTCGATGGATCTGGGCGGGCCGAAGTTCCGGGTGACCGAGGTCAGCGACAGCGGCAAGCATCGCTTTGCGCCGGGCGATCATTTCGCCATTGCCGCGCGGCTGAAGGACGGGCCGGTGGCGATGGTCTGTGCCACGCTCAGCCACGGCGCGCTGCTGGCGGCGCTGGTGCCGGGGGCCGAGGTGTCGGTCGATGACGGCAAGGTCTGGGCGCGGGTGGTCAAGGTCAAGGCGGGCCATGCGGTGCTGGAGGTCACGCGCGCCCCGGCCAAGGGTGGGCGGATCAAGCCCGGCAAGGGCGTGAACCTGCCCGGCGCCGACCTGCGGGTGGAGGCGCTGACGCCCGACGACCTGTCGGCACTGGATTTCGTGGTCAAGCACGCCGACATCGTGGCCTTTTCCTTCGTGCAGACGGTGGAGGACGTGCGCGCCCTGATCGTGGAAATGCACGCGCGGGCCGAACCGGGGGCGAAACTGCCCGCCGTGCTGCTGAAGATCGAGACGCCGCTGGGGTTGCACGCGCTGCCCGACCTGATCGTCGAGGCGGGCGGCTTGCTGCCGGTCGGCGTGATGATCGCGCGCGGCGATCTGGCGGTCGAGATCGGCTTTGATCGGCTGTCGGAGATTCAGGAGGAAATCCTGTGGCTCTGCGAGGCGGCGCAGGTGCCGGTGGTCTGGGCGACGCAGGTGCTGGAGGGCATGGTCAAGGACGGGCAGGCCAGCCGCGCCGAGGTGACCGACGCCGCGATGAGCCAGCGCGCCGAATGCGTCATGCTGAACAAGGGGCCGCATGTCGTGGCGGCGGTGACCTTCCTGCGCGGGATTCTGGCCCGGATGGACCGGCACCACGACAAGAAATCGCCGCGTCTGGCGCCGCTGCGGGTATGGCGCCGCGAAGGGTAGGCGCCGCGAAGGGTAGGCGGCGCGAGTGGGCGGCCCGAAGGGCAGGCGCCGCGAGGGTCAGGCGGGCAGCGCGCGCCAGCCGATGTCGCGGCGGCAGAAGCCGCCCGGCCAGTCGATGGCATCGACCATGGCATAGGCCCGCGCCCGCGCCTCGGCCAGTGTCGCGCCTCGGGCGGTGACGTTCAGCACCCGGCCGCCGGTCGCGGTGATCCGCCCGTCCACCGCCGTGGTGCCCGCGTGGAACGCCATGGCAAAGCTGTCCTCGGGCAGCGCCTCCAGCCCCTTGATCACGCTGCCCTTTTCATAGGCGCCGGGGTAGCCCCGCGCCGCAAGCACCACGCTCAGCGCATGATCGTCGGCCCAGTTCACCGCGCAGTCGGCCAGCCGCCCCTCGGCGCAGGCCAGCATCAGGTCAAGCGCCTGCGCCCCGAGCCGCATCATCAGCACCTGCGCTTCGGGGTCGCCGAAACGGGCGTTGTATTCCACCAGCCGGGCGCGGCCATCTTCGATCATCAGCCCGGCATAGAGCACCCCCTGATAGGGCGTGCCGCGCCGCGCCATCTCGCGCACCGTGGGTTCGACGATCTCGGCCATCACCTGTGCCATCAGCGCGTCGGTCAGCACCGGGGCGGGGGAATAGGCGCCCATGCCGCCGGTGTTCGGCCCCTCGTCGCCGTCGAAGGCGCGCTTGTGGTCCTGTGCGGTGCCGATGGGCAGGCAGGTCTCGCCATCGGTCAGCACGAAGAAGCTGGCCTCCTCGCCCGCCATGAATTCCTCGACCACCACTTCGGCCCCGGCGGCGCCGAAGCTGCCCGCGAACATGGCGTCGATCGCGGCCAGCGCCTCGGGCACGGTGGCAGCCACGATCACGCCCTTGCCGGCCGCGAGCCCGTCGGCCTTGACCACGATCGGGGCACCCTGCGCCTGAACGTAGGCGCGTGCGGCGTCAGCGTCGGTGAAATGGCCCCAGGCGGCGGTGGGGGCGCCGCAGGCATCGCAGACCTGCTTGGTGAAGGTTTTCGAGGCTTCCAGCGCCGCCGCCGCCGCCGAAGGCCCGAAGGTCAGGATGCCCGCTGCCCGCGTCGCATCGGCCACGCCCGCCGCCAGCGGCGCCTCGGGTCCGACCACCACGAAATCGACCGCGTTCTCTTCGCAGAACACCACCACCGCAGCACCATCCAGAATGTTCAGGTCGGCGCATTCGGCAAGCAGGGCGATGCCCGCATTGCCCGGCGCCACGATCAGGCGGTCGCATTTCGGGTTCTGCTTGATCGCCCAGGCAAGCGCATGTTCGCGCCCGCCGCCGCCCAGCACCAGAATGTTCATCGTCGCCCCCGCTTGGCCTTTGCTGATGCGCGTTCTAAGGTCTGCCCTTCAAGATCACAAGGCAAGGGATCACGCCCCGCATGTCAGAGCTTTTCGAGGACACTCCGCCGTTGGGCAACGCCCCCGAATACACCGTGTCCGAGCTGTCGGGCGCGGTGAAGCGGGTGATCGAGGGCGAGTTCGGTCTGGTGCGGGTGCGGGGCGAGGTGGGGCGGGTGTCGAAGCCGTCGTCGGGGCACCTCTATTTCGACCTGAAGGACGACCGCAGCGTGATAGCGGCGATCAGCTGGAAGGGCCAGGTCGCCAAGATGCAGGTCCGCCCCGAGGAGGGGATGGAGGTCATCGCCACCGGCCGCATGACCACCTTTCCCGGCCAGTCGAAGTATCAGCTGATTGTCGAGGATGTGGCGCTGGCCGGGGCGGGCGCGCTGATGGCGATGCTGGAGAAACGCCGCGCGGCGCTGGCGGCCGAAGGGCTGTTCGACGCCGGGCGGAAGCAGGCGCTGCCCTATCTGCCGCGGGTGATCGGGGTGGTGACCTCGCCTTCCGGCGCGGTGATCCGCGACATCCTGCACCGGCTGCGCGACCGCTTTCCCCGCCATGTGCTGATCTGGCCGGTGGCGGTGCAGGGGCAGGCCTGCGCGGCCGAGGTGGCGGCGGCAATCAACGGCTTCAACGCGATCGCGCCCGGCGGGCCGGTGCCGCGCCCCGACCTGATCATCGTGGCGCGCGGCGGCGGCAGTCTGGAAGACCTGTGGGGCTTCAACGAGGAAATCGTGGTGCGGGCGGCGGCGGCCTCGCGCATCCCGCTGATTTCGGCGGTGGGCCACGAAACCGACACCACTTTGATCGACTTTGCCGCCGACCGCCGCGCGCCGACCCCGACGGCGGCGGCCGAGATGGCGGTGCCGGTGCGGCTGGACCTCGTGGCGGCGCTGGATGCGCAGGGCGCGCGGCTAAGCCATGCGGTGGCACAGGGGCTGGGACTGCGCGGCCAGCGGCTGCGCGATCTTGCGCGCGCGGTGCCCCGGCCCGAGACGCTTACCGCGCAGGCGGCGCAACGGTTCGACCTGTGGTCGGGGCGGCTGGATGGTGCGTTGAGCCTGACCGTGGCGCGGCGCCGCTCGGGCTATGAACGGGCGGCGGGGCAGTTGCGCCCGCAGATGCTGCGCGCCCTGCTGGCGGGGCTGGCCGACCGGCTGGCCGCCCGCGCCGCGCGCCTCGCCCCGGCGCTGGAGGCCCGCACCAGCCGCGCCGCCGACCGGCTGGCGCGCGAGGGCGGGCGGCTGGAACCGGCCTTTGCCCGCGCACTGGCGCTGGCCGGACGCGACGCGGCGCGCGGGCGCGAGCGGCTGGCGGCAGTTGCGCTGCGGCTTGACGCAGCCCCGGCGCTGCGGTTGCGCGGGCTGGCTGAGCGGCTCGGCGCGTTGGACCGGATGCGCCAGACGCTTGGTTATGCCGAGACGCTGCGGCGCGGCTATGCCGTGGTGCGCGACGGCGGCGCGCTGGTCACCACAAGGGCGGCGGCCGAGCAGGCGGCCGCGCTGGAAATCGAGTTTGCCGATGGCAGGCTGAGCGTGGGCGCCCGCCCGTCCCGGCGCGGCAGGGCAGGGGGCGACGGGCCTGACCAGGGGCGGCTGTTCTGACGCCCCGCACGGGGGAGGCGAATTTTCTACGAAAATTCACGCCCGGGCCGGTTGGAATTTTCGTAGAAAATTCGCGCCTGCCGGGGCTGCCGCGCGGCCGTCAGACGCCCAGATCGGGCCCGGCACAGATCAGCGGCACCGGCGTCTGGGCAACCTCCGACAGTTCGGACCCTTCGGCGTCGCCTGCATAGCGCGCCAGCAGGCTGCCATCCTCAAGATAGAAGCTCCAGCATTGCGGGGTGGCGTCATGCTCGTAAACGAAGCAGATCAGCCCCTCGGCTTCATACCAGTAGCCGTCGCGGCAGGTATCGTCCTTGAAGGCCCAGCGGACGCGGCGGTTGGGAAGGTATTGTTCGGCACCGTAAATCTCACCCGCCAACGCATAGGACAGCGTCTTGCCCGTGGCGTAGGCTTCGAAGTCGCCGGCGGTCAGCGCGTCCTGCCCGAAGGCGGGCAGCGGCAGCAGCAGGGCAAGGGCCAGGATCTTGCGCATCGCGGTCTCCGTCGGTTTTGCTTCACCCTGCCAGAGCGGGCGCGCCTTGGCCAGTCACGCCTGCGCCAACATCCGGCCGCTTCAGGCCGATGCGGGGTCACGCGCCCGCCAGACGGCCAGCCGGGGGTGGATCTTGCGCCGCCACAGTGGTGGCAGCAGCGCCACCACGCAGGCCACCGGCAGCGACCACGGCAGGCGGGGCGCCTGACCCGCGCCCGGCAGGCGCAGGGCGGGGTAGGGGCGGGCGGGCTGGGCGTGATGGTCGGAATGGCGGGGCGCGTTGAGCATCACATGCGCCGAAAACCACGGGGCGGCGTTCCAGCTGTGGCGGTCGGTCACCGGCTCCAGCCGCCCATCGGCCAGCCGCGCCCGCATCAGCCCATAGTGCTGCACGTAATCGGACAGCAGCAACTGGCTCTGCGCATGACCCGCAAGTCCTGCCCAGGCCAGCACGCCCGCCGCACCGGCCAGCCCCCAGGCCAGCCCCAGTGCCAGCCCCGCCCCGCACAGATAGACCGCATAGGGGTGCAGCCCCCGCGCCCCCCGTCCGCGCAACGCGGATTCGGCGGCGAGGCCCGCCCGGAACGATCCGGCCCAGGCGCGCGGTGCAAAGCGGTAGAAGCCTTCGCCGCGCCGGGCGGTGTTCGGGTCGTCGGGGCTGGCGGCATGGCGGTGATGCACCAGCCGGTGCGCCGAGACATGGTGCCCGAACAGCAGCGAGGTGTAGATCGCCACCCCCAGCCGGAAAAGGCTGCGGTCGCCGCGGTGGATCAGTTCATGCGCCGCCGGGTTCGACACCTGCCCGAAGAACAGCCCGAAGCCGAGGAACAGCGCCAGCCGCTCCGCCCCGCCCAGCCCCGAGCCGCCCGCGACTGCCCAGACAGCCAGCGGCAGCGCCGCCAGATGCGCCAGCGCGAGGACCACCAGCAGCGTGTCGGCCGCCGGAAACTCTGCCCCTTCCGGCGCGTCGCCCGCAATCAGCGGCACCAAGCGGTCGAGGCTGGCGGTCAGCATCGTCATGTAGCCGAGCCCCGCCAGCGCCCAGCCGCCGCCAAGCGCCACCCCCGCCACCAGCAGCGGCAAGGGGGCCAGCGCAGCCAGCGCGAACAGCGCCATCGGGGGCAGGGCCAACGGGTGCTTCATCGCGGCGCAGTCTAGCATCTTTGCCTGACCGGGCCAGCCCCCGATGTCCCGCCCCCGATGTACCGCCCCAGTTCTCCCGCCCCGGCTGCCCGCCCCGGTGCGCGGCCAGCCCCCGGGGATCGCTGCTGTCTGACCCAATTGCCCGGATGGGCCTTGCCGGGCGCAAACTTGCGGGCGGCCGCGTCCTGTGGTCAGGACCGGGGCGGTCGCGGTGCTGACGGTGGCCGGGACGGGCAGGCGCCCGCTCAGATGCGCGCCGGGCCTGGGCCCTGGCGGGGCAGGGGATCCTGCCGTGTCGTGCCACGTCACGGCCGTTTCTGGCGGGCGTGGCCGCGTTCGACCGGGGCGTCCGGCGACAGGCGGGCATGTCGCGACCCTCTGCGCCCGACGCGGCCCCTTCGCGCTGCCGGCTTGCGGTGCGCAGGTGCCGGGCTGGCCGGTGCGCGGCTATGCCGCAGCCATTCTTGCCATGGCGGCGGCGGCAACGACCCCGGGCCCGACGCACGCGCCGACGCAGGCCCGCGCGGCACTTTTCGTGCTGCCGGACCTTTTGCTGGCGCCTGAAGGTTTCGTGCTGCGGTGGCCGGGCGTGCGGCCTGCGCCGGTGCGGGTGCCTTGGCCCGCATGTCGGGCCGGTCAGGTGCCGATCCTGATCGTCAGTCTGCCCTCCGGCCCTTCCATCCTTGCCCCGAATTGACTAGGTGATGGGAAAAGCCAGCGAGGCCGCCGATGTCCTTTCTCAAGAAGATGCGCGACCGGATGTTCCGGTCCTCCGACAAGATCGGCGAGGGGCTGGATGCGCTTGTCGCAGACGCGCCCGCCGAAACGCATGACCCGGCAGCCGGGGCGGCCGGTGCGGCCAGCCGCGATCCGGTCGCCGGGGTGGCGGCCGCGGCACAGCCCGCCGCCCCGCGTGACCCATTGCCCGGGCCATTGCCCGAACCAAGGACAGAGCCGGTGGCCACCGCCCCGCGTCCCGCCCCGTTGCCGCCGCTGGTGCTGAAACCGGCGCCGCAGGCGCAGGCCCCGGCGCCCCCCCAACCCGCGCCCCCCCAGCCTTCGCCCCCCCAACCTGTGCCGCCCGCCGCCGCCCGGCCCGCACCCCCGCCTTACGCCGCGCCGCGAGCCCCCGCGCCGCAACCGGCCGCACCGCAGGCCACCGCGCCGCGGCCGCAAGCGCCGCAGGCCCCCGTTCCTCAGGCTCCCGTTCCGCAGGCCCCTGCGGCGCGCCCGCCCTTGGCGGCACCGCCAGCCCCGGCCCCGAACCTGGTCCAAACCCCCGGCGCCGCTGCCAGACCCGAAGAGCCGCGTCCCGGCTTTCTTGGACGCCTGCTGGGCGAATCGGCGGAAACCGCCCGGCGCGAGATGGACGACGCCATGCTGGAGCGGCTGGAGGAGCTGCTGATCGAGGCCGACATGGGGGTCGATACGGCTGCGCGCGTCGCCGCCAACATTTCCGAAGGCCGCTTTGGCAAGCGCATCTCGTCGCGCGAACTGCGCGAGGCGCTGGCGACCGAGATCGCCCGGATCATGACGCCGGTCGCCCGGCCGCTGCCGCTTTACCCCTCGCGGCCGCAGGTGGTGCTGGTGGTGGGGGTCAACGGCTCCGGCAAGACCACGACGATCGGCAAGCTGGCCTCGCAGTTCAAGGCGGCGGGCAAGTCGGTGGTGATCGCGGCGGGCGACACCTTCCGCGCCGCGGCGGTGGAACAGTTGCAGGTCTGGGGGCAGCGGGCCGGCGTGCCGGTGCTGACCGCCCCCGAAGGCTCCGACCCGGCAAGCCTTGCCTTCGACGCCATGACCCAGGCGCAGGCCAGCGGCGCCGACCTTCTGATGATCGACACCGCAGGCCGGTTGCAGAACCGCGCCGACCTGATGGAGGAGTTGTCGAAGATCGTCCGGGTCATCCGCAAGAAGGATCCCAAGGCGCCGCACAACACCCTGCTGGTGCTGGATGCCAGCACCGGGCAGAACGCGCTGAACCAGGTCGAGATATTCCTCAAGCTGGCCGATGTGACCGGGCTCGTGATGACCAAGCTTGACGGCACCGCCAAGGGCGGCGTGCTGGTGGCGCTGGCCGACCGGTTCGGCCTGCCGATCCACGCCATCGGGGTGGGCGAGCAGATCGACGACCTCGACGCCTTCGACCCCGAGGATTTCGCGCGCGCGCTGGTCGGGCTGGACGACTGAACCTGGCGCGGCCAGGCCCGCCGCGACGTGGGCCGGGTGTGGAGACTTGCCGATCCCGGCCGTGAAACTGCCGCGCCCGCTGGATTCAGGCGCCGCGACACCCTAAGTCGGCACCATCCCCCTGAAGAAAGCCGCGCCATGACCGAACACCGCAAGATCAACCCGATGCTGAAACTGGCCCTGGAGATGGGGCCGATCATAGCCTTCTTCATCGGCTACGTGAAGTTGAAGGGCCAAATGTTCACCATCGGCGGCACCGCCCATGACGGCTTCATCGTCGTGACGGCGGCCTTCATTCCGCTGATGCTGGTCACCACCGCGATCATGTGGCGTCTGACTGGCAAGCTGTCGGTGATGCAGGTGATGACGGCGGTGCTGGTGGTGGTGTTCGGCGGGCTTTCGGTCTGGCTGAACGACGAGCGGTTCTTCAAGATGAAGCCGACGATCATCTACCTGATGTTCGCCGGGGTGCTGGGCTTCGGCCTGATGCGCGGCAAGTCCTACCTGCGGCTGGTGATGGACGAGGTGCTGCCGATGCAGCCCGAGGGCTGGATGATCCTGACCCGCCGCCTGACCGCGTTCTTCTTCGGCCTTGCCATCGCCAACGAGGTGATCTGGCGCAGCTTCAGCACCGATGTCTGGGTGAACTTCAAGACCTTCGGCCTGACGGCGGCGCTGCTGGTGTTCTTTCTGGCCCAGAGCCGGATGTTCACGCGCTACGGCATCGCCACCGACGACGACGCCTGAGCGGCGGCAAGGCTTGCACTTGCCCGCGCCTGCGCTCAGGATCGCGGGTCAGGACAGGGGGAGAATGCGATGTTCCGGGCACTGGTGGTCGAAAAGGACGCGGCGGGGGCAACGCACGCCTCGGTGCAGCAGGTGACCGAGGATCGCCTGCCTGCGGGTGACGTGACGGTGGCGGTCGAATATTCCACGCTGAACTACAAGGACGGGCTCTGCCTTGGCGCTGGCGGCGGGCTGGTGCGGGTCTGGCCGCATGTGCCGGGAATCGACTTTGCCGGCCGGGTGGCGGCCTCGGACGATCCGCGCTTTGCCCCCGGCGACGCCGTGGTGCTGACCGGCTGGCGGGTGGGCGAGGTGCAATGGGGCGGCTATGCCGAACGGGCACGGGTGCGTGCCGACTGGCTGGTGCCGCTGCCCGACGGGCTGACCACCCGCGCCGCGATGGCGGTGGGCACGGCGGGGCTGACCGCGATGCTGGCGGTGATGGCGCTGGAGGATCACGGCCTGACCCCCGACGCGGGCGAGGTGCTGGTGACGGGCGCTGCGGGCGGCGTGGGGTCGGTCGCCACGGCGATCCTGTCGGGGCTGGGCTACCGCGTGGCGGCGGTGACGGGGCGGCCCGAAACGGCCGACTACCTGACCGCGCTCGGCGCCGCGCGCATCGTGCCGCGCGCCGATCTGGCCGAGGTCGTCAAGCGCCCGCTGGAGGCGGAAACCTGGGCCGGCTGCGTCGATGCGGTGGGCGGCGCGATGCTGGTGCGCGTGCTGGGGCAGATGAAATACGGCGCCAGCGTCGCGGCGGTCGGCCTTGCGGGCGGCACGGCGCTGCCCGCGACGGTGATCCCGTTCCTGCTGCGCGGGGTCAACCTGCTGGGCATCGATTCCGTGCTGTGCCCGATCGCGCGGCGCAAGCAGGCCTGGGTGCGCATCGCGCGCGACCTGCCGCCGGACCGGCTGGAGGCGATGATCCACCCCGCCGGGCTGGCCGATCTGCCGACCCTGGGCGAGGCGATCCTCAAGGGCGCCGTGCAGGGCCGTGTGGTGGTGGACGTGCGCGTCTGAGAGGGCGGGCACCGGACGGGTGGTTGGTCGCTGACCGGCACCCCCGTTCCGGTCGCCCAGGCCGCTTTGGCTAAGCGGCCTGATGCGTTCAAGGCGGGACGCCGATCATTGCACGTCGGGTCAGCAGTCCTTGCCCCCGTTCCTGTCGTCCGTTGTGGCCGGAAGTGGCGGCTTGACCCGCTTTGCGGCGTTGAAGGTCTCGACGGCGATCAACTCGTCCATCGCCTTCTTGCAGCTATCGACCGAATTGCTTTCGCATTGCTTCGAGTTTCCGTCATAGACCACCCACCATTCTTCCCAGCGTTCTTCCGGTTTCGCAGCCTCGATGCCGCCCTCCGGATACTTGAAATCGACCTGCCTCTTGCTGATCGTGGCCTGCTTGCCGCGATGGGTGATCGGGGCCGTGGAAATTTCGTCGACGAATTTCTGGCTGCATCCGGATACGGAAAGGCTGATTGCGACGATTCCGAATGCGGCAATGACAGATTTCATTGAGTCCTCCTGCTTTGGCGAAGAACCCCCGGAACAGGACGCAAGTCGGTGACACTTCCACCCTGGCCGCCTGAACGGTTGGCCTTCAATCCGAACCTCGCGCCGCATTTTCCGGCGCGTCGATGATCCAGATCAATTTGGCCAATGCTTGGATGCGGCGTATTTCATGGAGTTAGCGCAGCCACAGTCCCTCGCGCTTGATGGTGTTGCGCAGCACCTGTTCGCGCTTGGGCAGGGCGTCGCGGTCGAACAGGGCGCGGATTTCTGCGCCCTTGCCCTGATAGATCAGCTTGCGGAACGGCTCGTAGGTTTTCAGCACCTTCTTGACCGGGTTCGGGGCGGCGACCGTTTCCAGCACCTCTATCACCCGGTCGCTTTCGCGGGCGTAAAGCAGCGGCAGGGTGCGCCAGTGGCAGGTCACGTCGCCGTCGAGCCCCGCCAGCCCCGGCCCCGGCCGCCCGCCGCCAAGCGCGTGAATCACCAGCGGCAGCGCGATCTGGTCGAGCCAGGGCGTCAGCGGCTGGCACACCAGTTCCGGTGGCGGCGTGTCGCGGATGGCGGTTGCGTAATCGAGGAACCGCCGACCGAAGGCGTGCGGGCTGGCATGGAAGAACCAGCCCGCGTTGAAATAGAGATACCGTTGCCAGTAGTTGTCGGGTTGCGTCAGGTCGAGGCTGCTGGCGAAATCCAGCCCGAAGCGGTCGTAAAGCGACTTCCACGTCTGGGTCGGGGTCGGGCCGTAAAGCTCGCTCTGCGGCCAGGTGCCCTCGCGCCGCATCGAGGCCGAGGGGCGGGTGAAGTCGATGGACAGCGTGTCGAGCGGGCCGGTGACCAGCGTGTCGGTGTCAAGGAACAGGAAGGGCGCGTCGGGCAGGGCGGCCAGCGCCTCGATCTTGTTGCCGTAGGGGTAGCTGTCGCCGAACACCCGGCTCTCGAACGGCAGGAACACGGCGCCGAGGCTTTCCAGCAGCGACCGGGTCGCCGGGTCGGTCACCCGGGGGTCTTGCCGCCACTTCGGGCCGGGCTGCGGTTCGGCCAGATAGAGCGTGCCGGTGAAGCCGGGGTTGGCGGCGCGCAGGGATGCCGCCAGCAGCACGGCCTCGTATTGCAGCCGCCCGGCCTGCACGATGGCGACGATGTTGCAGGGCTGCAAACCATCCCCTTGTTTCATGCCCGCCGTCCTTGCCATAGTGACCCTGCCCCCATGCGTCTTGCGCCCGACTATAGGGGCCAAACCGGGCGGGCAGAAGGGATCACAGCGAGGGAAAGCATCATGATCTCAGGACATTTCGGCCTTGTGGCCGCCTGTGCTGCCGGGCTGGCCGGGGCGGCGCTGGCGCAGGGTTTCACCACCGCCGCCGAGATCCGCCCCATTCTGGAGGCGACGCGCACCAACTGGGTGGCGCTGCGCGAATTCGACGGGCAGGATCTCTTGCATTTCACCCATCTGGAAAGCTGGCGTTGCGGGCTGGCCGAGGTGCGCTATGGCGTGAACGGGGCCGCACCCGAGGTCTGGGCGATGGACCCCTGCTTCGAGGGCACCGCCCAGCCCCACGCGATTGCCGCCGGGCGCGAGCCCTACATCCGGCTGCCGCTGGGGTCGGTGCAGGCGGTTTCGGTGCTGGTGACCTATGACGACGGTGCCACCGACATGGCCGATTTCACCCGCGCGCAGGTGCTGATGCCCTGACCCTTACGCCCGGGGGGTGAAGCGCAGCGACAGGCACGACATGCCGCCGTCGAGCTTGGCGCATTCGCTGTTGCCGATCTGGCGGATGGCATAGCTCGCCTGCGCCAGCCGGTCGGCGGTGGCCGGAAAGCCTGCGGGCATCAGCACGAGGTCGTTGAAGCGGATGGCGTTGGCGCAAGCCTCCTCGCCCTCGGCCGTATGGATCACCCGGTAACCCGCAAAGCAGCCCGAGGCCGAAAGGCGCGGCGTGGCCAGAATGGTTTCGGCATCCAGCAGCGAACAGTCGGTCTTGAAATGCAGCACGCCCGGGGGCGTTTCGACCTCGCGCAGGTCATGGCCCCACCTCTCCACGATGCCGCGCAGCTCGGCAATCCCCGCCGCATCGGTGCGCGCCGAGCGGCCGACCAGAATCTCGGCCCCCGTCACCAGAATGTCGCCGCCCTCGATGAAGCCCGGCCCGCCGATCTGCACCACCTGACCGTAAAGCGCCGCCAGATGCGGCGCCATTTCCGCCGCCTCGCCCAGCCTTGAAGGCGCGCCGGGGCGCATCACGATGGCGCCCTCGGGCAGGCAGAGCGCGGTGTCCTCGACAAACACGCTGTCGGGGAAGGCGTCGAGCGGGCCCAGTTCCACCACCGCAGCCCCGGTTTCGCGCAGGGCGGCAACGTAGTCGGCGTGGTGCGCCAGCATCAGCGCGAGGTCGGGCGCGCCGGTATCGACCGCGCGCAGGCCCTGGCTGATGCTGGCCGCAGGGCGGCGGGTGATGGCGTGGGTAAAGCGGAAAGAACGGTCGTTCATGCGGCAAGCCTCTGGCTGGCGGGGGCCCTGCGCGCCCCGGCCCCCCGTTTTCCGCGCCCGGCACGGCAATGGCAAGCCGTCATGTCGGGCCGGTCGCAGCGGCGGCGCGGGCCGCGCAGCCAGACCCGCGAGGCCGGTTCCGGCGCCCATTCCGAAACGAGGCGGTTTGCCACTGCCGCGGCCGGCGTCGGCTGCCGCATCGGGCGCGGTGGCGCGCGGGCCGGCCGACCCTGCACCGGAGGATGAAAGACGCATCGGCGCGGCAGCCGAGGCGGCGGGCGGGCAGGGGGCTTGGCCGCAGGGCGCGGCGATCAGGGCGCCGTCGTCGTCGCGGCCCCGTGCGCCGAATGATCCATCGTGGAATGGTCGCCCCCGTGCGCGGCCGGATCGACCATGAACTCCATCTCGACCCGGCCCGCCTGTTCGAAGATCAGCGTGGCGGGCAGCATCGCGCCGGGTTCCAGCGTCCGGTTCAGGCCCATCAGCATGATGTGGTGGCCGCCCGGTTCCAGCATCACGGTCTCGTCGGCGGGAATCTCCAGTGCATCGAGATGCATCATCCGCGCCACGCCGTCAGACCCGAACTCTGTGGTGTGAAGCATGGCCTGCGCGGCGAAATCGACCTCGACGCCGATCAGACGGTCGGCGGCGGTGCCTTCGTTCGAGATCGCCATGTAGCCCGCCGCAGACCGGGCAGAGTTCGTCGGGGCCGGGATGCTGGCGTGAATGATCTGCAGATCGCCCACCGTGTTTTCATGCGCGACCGCGGCAGAGCACAGCAGGAGCGCGGCAAGCAGGGAAAGGGAACGTGTCATCGTGGATCCTCGGTCGGTGGAAAGGCCCTGCCGGCAGGGAAACCGGACGGGAAGCTGCGGGTCGGGCCGCTGGTGCGGCGTCGGGGTCGGCCCGCGCCCGCAGCGCCTCGGGAAGGCCGCGCCGAGGGGCAGCGCGGTGTCGCGGACGCGCCCGAAGACCGGCGCGCGTGCCGGTGCATCGCCGCAGCGTCATGCCAGCCTTCCCGCCCGCATTCAAGCCTGGGTCGCCAGGGGGCCGGGCACATGGTCCAAGATCAGCCCAGCAGCCGCCTTGCCAGCCCGACCATACGGCGGACAGTGCCGGTGTAGGGCGGGAACAGCACTGGCAGCGACGAGAACCGGTTCTCCATGATGCCGCGCAGGTGGCTGAAGCTGCGAAACCCGTGCTCGCCATGCGCCGCCCCGATCCCCGAGGAATTGACGCCGCCGAACGGCAGGCCGGGGTGGGTGTAGTGCAGCACCGTCAGGTTCACCCCCACCCCGCCCGAGGTGGTGGCGGCAATGATCCGGTCGGAACAGGCGCGGTCGCGGTCGAAGACGTAAAGCGCCAGCGGCTTGGGCCGGGCATTGATGCGGTCGATCACCGGCTGCAGGTCGCCATAGGGAATGATCGGCAGGACGGGGCCGAAGATCTCCTCCTGGTCGATCTGCATTTCTGGGGTGATCGCCTCGATCAGGGTCGGGGCCAGGCGGGTGCCCTGCGCCGCGCCGTCCAGCAGCAGCCGCGCGCCCTTTGCCGTGGCATCGGCAATCAGGCCGCGCAGGCGGTCGGCGTGGCCGGGGCTGACGATGCGCGCCAGATCGGGGCTGGTGTCGGGCGCGGGGCCGTAGGCGCGGGCGATGCGGGCGCGCAACGCCGCAACGAAGGCGTCCCTGACGCTGTCATGCACGAACAGGTGGTCGGGGGCGATGCAGGTCTGGCCGGCATTGGTGAACTTGCCGAAGGTGACCCAGTCCGCCGCGCGGGCAAGGTCGGCGCCGGGGCCGATGATGGTGGGCGACTTGCCCCCCAGTTCCAGCGTGACCGAGGCCAGGGTCCTGGCGGCCGCCGCCATGACGATCCGCCCCACCGCCGGGCTGCCGGTGAAGAAGATGTGGTCGAAGGGCAGCGCCAGCAGTTCGGTCGCCGCCTCCTTGTCGCCCTCGATCACCGTCACCAGGTCGGGCGGGAAGGTCTCGGCCACCATGCGCGCGATCAGTGCCGAGGTGGCGGGGGTCAGTTCCGACGGCTTCAGGATGGCACTGTTGCCCGCCGCAAGGCACGACACCAGCGGCGACAGCGCAAGGCTGAACGGGTAGTTCCACGGAGCGATGATCAGGCAGGTGCCGCGCGGCTCGGGGCGGATGCGCGACCGGGTGCCCAGGGTCGCCAGCGTCGCCCCGACCCGCTGCGGCCGCATCCAGCGGTTCAGGTGCCGCACGGTGTGGCCGATTTCCTGCAGCACCGGCAGGATTTCGGTCAGGATCACCTCTGTCTCGGGCTTGCCGAAATCCTGCGCCAGAGCCGCGATGACCTCGGCTTCCCGGCGCCGGACTGTATCCCGCAGCGCCAGCAGCGCCGCGCGGCGGGCCTCGGCCCCGAACTCCAGCCGCCGCCGCGCGGCCCCGGACGCCTGCGCGGCAAAGGCGGCGGTGATCCTGTCGTCGGTCATGAACTGTCCCTTCAGCGGCCGCCCCGGCCTGCGGGTGCGGTGCCAGTGAGGCACGGCCCGGCGCGACAGTAAAGCGCCGCCGTGCCGCGGGCCCGCATCCGCCACAGGCCGGGCAGGGCTGCCGCCGTCCCTAGTCGGCTGTCTTCCGGCTGCGCGATCTGCTGGTCGGGCACTTGGCGAAGCCCACGGGGGGCATTCGGGGGCGTGCATGTGGTGGCGGGCAGGATGTGGCCGAACACGGGTGCGGCGGACACGGGGTGCGGCGGGCATGGGGTGGCGGGCAGGGGGGGCGGGTAGGGGGGGCGGGTAGGGGGGGCGGGTAGGGAGGGGCCGGCCCGCTTGCCGCGCTGCCTGCGCCCCGCCGGAACCGGCGTGCGGACGGTTGCCGCCCGACCCCGCCGATTGCCCCGTGCCACCCGGCCCGCGGCGACCGGGCCGCGCAGGTGCCGTGCCGCGGGCGCAGGACGTGCCGCGCGGCCCGCATTCCGGCGCCGCCCGATGCCCGGCCTTACCACATTGCGTCGGAGGGCGACTCGACGACGATATGGGGCGCAAGTGTCAGGGTGGCGGTCCTGCCGCTGAATTGCAGCACGAAACGCCGCACCGGCACCGGGACCATGTGTGCGATTGTGTCGAACTCCACCTCGAAGCCGGCTTCGGTCAGAAACGTCACGACTTCCAGCGCCGTCGTCCGGTCCGGCCCCAGCAGCCGCACCCGGACATGGTCGATGCCGCGCAGCCGCGCCTGCAACTGCGATCGGGCCTTCACGTCGAAAACCGGCGCCGCTTCAGATGCGGGTTGCGGAATGGCTTTTCCCATGGCGGACCTCCCTGGCCTGCGCGGGAGAGTGTCACCATGGGCGGACTCCGGCAATCCTCGCGCAAAAGTTGCGCGAAATCCTGCCGTCGGCGGAAAGCGGCGCAGGCTGGCCCGGCCTGCGGCGGGGCGGTCTGCCCCCGCCCGGGGGGGCAGATCGGCCCCGATCACAGCGCGATGCGGAACCGGGCGAAACCGTCCGGCCCGTCGCCTGCCGGTTCGATGCTCACACCCGGCACATCGGCGGCATAGGCCGCCGCGGCGGGCCCGGTGTCGAACAGCACGGTGGTGCCCGGCATCGGCGCGAAACCCCAGTTGGCGTCGGCCTTGGGGTTTATGGTGCCCTGCTCCACGATGAAGCGCACGATCACGTCGCGGTTGGTATCGGGGCCCTCGAAGATGATGGTTGACCCGTCCGCCCCCGGGAAAGACCCGCCCCCGCCCGCGCGGTAGTTGTTGGTGGCGATCACGAATTCGGCCGCGGGGTCGATGGGTGCCCCCTGGTAGGTCAGATCCACGATGCGGTTGGCATCCGCCGCGACCACCGCGCCATCACGGTCGAACCTTGCGGGTTGCGACAGGTCGATGCGGTATTCCACCCCGTCGATCACATCGAAATTGTAGCTGGGAAAGTCGGGGTTCAACAGCACCTGATCCGCCCCGCCCGGGGTGATCTGGTTGAACATTCCGGCCGAGCGTTCCAGCCAGTCCTTGACCTGCGCCCCCGTTACCCGCACCGCGCGCGCCGTGTTGGGGTAAAGGTAAAGGTCGGCCACGTTCCTGATCGCCACGTCGCCCACCGGCACGTCGGTGTAATACTCCGGCCCGCCGCGCCCGTCGGCCTTGAACGGGGCCGCCGCCGACAGCAGCGGCAAATCGGCATGTTCGGTGCCCGCCAGCATCTGCGCGATGTACCAGGTCTGCGCGATCGACACGATCTGCACCGAGGGGTCGTCGGCCACCAGCGCGAAATAGCTGTGCAGCGGCGCCTCGGTCCTGCCGACCGCGCGGCGGATGTAGCCCAGCGTCTCGTCATGTTCCTGCTGCACCGACGCCAGCACGACCGCGTCGCTTTCCACCAGCGCCACCACCTTGTTGTCAGCGTTGCGCTCGGAGATCGGGCGGGCCTCGGACGTGTGCGACAGCACGCGCCAGGTTGACCCGTCGCGTTCCAGCAAGAGGTCGATCAGGCCGAGGTGGCTGCCCCAGAACCCCGCCATCACGCCGGGCTTGCCGTTGATGGTGCCCGCCGCGCTGTCCACGCCTTCGCGCCCCTCGAAGGTCGGGCCGGGAAAGACCAGATGGCTGTGCCCGGTCAGGATCGCGTCGATCCCGTCCACGCCCGCCAGCGGGATTGCGGCATTTTCCTGCCCCGGCACGTCCTCTGCCGCGCCGATGCCGGAATGGGACAGCGCGATCACGATGTCGGCCCCTTCCTCGCGGATGCGCGGCACCCAGGCGCGGGCGGTTTCGACGATGTCGCGCGCCTGCACCTTGCCTTCCAGGTGGTTGCGGTCCCAGTTCATGATCTGGGGCGGGACGAAGCCGATCAGGCCGATGCGGATGCGGTGGCTTTCTCCCGCGCCGTCGGTGATCTGGCGGTCGAGGATGACGTAGGGCGGCACCAGCGTCTTGTCCTGCACCGGCGTGGCGCCCATTTCGGTGACCACATTGGCCGAGATCACGGGAAAGCCTGCCCCCGCGACGGTGTTCATCAGGAAATCGAGCCCGTAATTGAACTCGTGGTTGCCAAGGGTGGCGGCTTCGAAGCCCAGCACGTCCATCGCCTTGATCACCGGGTGGATGGCCCCCTCCGCCATGCCGCGCTCGTAGGCGATGTAGTCGCCCATCGGGTTGCCCTGCAGGAAGTCGCCGTTGTCGATCAGGATCGCATTTGTCGATTCTGCCCGGATCGCCGCGATGATGGCCGCCGTCCGGGCAAGCCCGACCGTATCGACCGGCTGGTCGGCGTAATAGTCGTAGGGAAAGACATGCACATGCAGGTCGGTGGTTTCCATGATCCGCAGATGGGCCTGATTGGCCTGCGCCCGGGCCGAGAACGGATGGAGGATGACTAGCCCGGCGGTGCCTGCCAGAAAGCCGCGACGGCTGAGACGGAGGGTCATGATCCTGCTCCTGCTGCTGGGTGGTGCCGGGAAGGCTATCATGATTCCGGTAACGGAAAAATCGCGCATCGCCGGGCAGGGCGGCAGCGGGGGCTTCCCGGCGGGTTTACTTCACGGCCGGGCGGCGGCATCGTGCAGGCAGGGGCCGCGCACCCGCCCCCTGGCTTCGTGCGGTGGCCTGGCGCGCAGGCTTGGTGCGGGGGCCCCGCGAGGGGGCCTGGCGAAGGGGAAGCCCGGATGAAACCCGTCACATCCATTCTGGAAACGGCGATCTACGCCGCCGACATCGCCGCAGCCGCGCAGTTCTACCGTGATGTCCTTGGCCTGACGGTGGTCCGGCAGGTGGACGGCAGCTTTGTCTTTCTGCGGTGCGGCCGGCAGATGCTCCTGGTGTTCAACCCCGACGCCGCGGCCAGGGCAGACCCGGCGAACCCGATCCCGCGCCACGGTGCCCATGGCCCGGGGCACGTCTGTTTCCGGGCCGCAGATGCCGACGAGGTGGCTGCATGGCGCGATCATTTCGTCCGCCTGGGCCTTCAGGTGGAGCACGATCACCTGTGGCCGGACGGCGCGCGGTCGGTCTACATCCGCGACCCCGCGGGCAACTCGGTCGAGGTCGGCGAGGCGCGGATGTGGGGTCTGGACTGACCCGGACCGCCTCGGCGGGCCTTGGCAGGACGTATCAAGGGGGGGCGGGCGGGCGATGCGCGCGTGGCGCGCGGCTGATGCAGGGCTGACGGGGCGAGGGTCAGGCGGGCGTCGATCCTTTCTGTCCCGAAAGGGCGGGAGCCGCACATGGGCCTGCACCGCCCGGCCGCCGGTCTGCGCCCCGGCCTCGCCGCAACCGCACGATAGCCAAGGCCGCCCCGGTTGCGACCGCCAGCGCCACCGGCAGCGCGGCCAGCCGGAACAGCCGCTGCGGCAGGGCGCCATCGGCGGCACCGGGCACGCGCCGCGGCGCAGTCGCCAGGTTCCGCCCGCGCACGGGCTCAGGCTGCCGCCGAGGGTGCACGCCGCCAGTCAGGGAACGGGTCGGGCAGGTGTTTCCAGGCGTCGGGCGTGAAATCGTCGGCGGGAACCAGCGCCGCGTTCAGGGCCGTGCAGATCGCCTCGCGGTCGAGCCCCGCGCCGATGAACACGATCTCCTGCCGCCGGTCGCCCCAGGGCTCGGCCCATTTCGCGGCAATCTCGGCCTGCGCGTCGGGATGGGTCGGCAGCCGCTCGACCGGCACGCCGGCCCACCAGCGGCCCAGCGGCGTGACGGTCGACATTGCCCCTGCCAGGCTGAACTCGGCCACCCAGTCGGGGCGGGTGGCCAGCCAGAAATGCCCCTTGGCGCGGATCACCCCCGGCAGCGGGCCGTTCAGTACGGCAAACACCCTTGCCGGATGGAATGGCGCGCGGGCGTTATAGACGAAGGACGAAATGCCGTATGCTTCCGTTTCGGGCACATGGTTGGCAAAGCCGTACAGTTCCTTGGCCCACATCGGATGGGTGTGCGCCGCGTCGAAGTCGAACAGGCCAGTGTCGAAGATGGCGTCCGGGTCGACCTGCGCGCGGTCGGTCTCGATCACCCGCGCATCGGGATTCAGCGCCCGGATGATCTTGCGCGCGGCATCGACGCGCTGCGGCCCGGCATCCCCGACCTTGTTCAGCACGATCACGTCGGCAAACTCGATCTGCTCGGTCAGCAGGTTGACCAGCGAGCGGTGGTCGTCGTCGCCCAGCGTTTCGCCACGGTCGGCCAGAAGCTCGTGGCTGGCGAAATCGCGCAGCAGGTTTACCGCGTCGACCACCGTCACCATGGTGTCGAGCCGCGCCACGTCCGACAGGCTGTTGCCGGTCGCGTCGCGGAAATCGAAGGTGGCAGCCACCGGCAGCGGTTCGGCAATGCCGGTCGATTCGATCAGCAGGTAGTCGAACCGCCCTTCGGCCGCCAGCCTGCGCACCTCGACCAGCAGGTCGTCGCGCAGGGTGCAGCAGATGCAGCCGTTGGTCATCTCGACCAGCTTTTCCTCTGACCGGCTGAGCTCCGCCCCCTCGCGGATCAGGTCGGCGTCGATGTTGACCTCGGACATGTCATTGACGATCACCGCCACCCGGCGGCCGTCGCGGTTGTTCAGGACATGGTTCAGCAGCGTGGTCTTGCCCGCGCCAAGAAAGCCGGACAGCACGGTAACGGGAAGGCGGATGTCGTGAGGGTGCATGGGCGACCTGTGGCGGGGTTGGGGTTCGGGATCAGGCGGTGGCATTCGGCCGCTGCGGGCATGACTGAGTGTTATACTATAACATTCGCGTCGGCAAGCGATCCTGCGTGGCGCCTGCGATGGCCGTGTTTCCCCACGGCACCCCGCGTCCTGATGCCGGCGAAGGCGCGAGGGCCGCATCCGGCATTGACGGGGGCGCGGCTTCGCGCCGATAAGGGGTGCGATGGGTCCGGCAGGCGCAAGGCTGCGCCGGATGACAGGGGAACACTTTCAGGTTCAGGCAACAGCCGCCAGATCCGTGCCTGCCCCCGCAACCGCAAGTGGAGCGGCCCCGCGATGCCACGGTCCCGCACGGGGGCGGCAAGGCGCAGGCAGGCAATGACCCGAAAGTCGGGAGACCTGCCGTCAAGACCGATGACTGCAAACCGGGCCGGGTGTCCCGGAAGGAGCGTTCTGATGGCCACGGACCACGCCCGGACGGGCCATTCCACCTTTCAGGCAGCGCAGGCGGCGCCGCACAAGGTGCTGGTCAGCACCCGGTGCCACCACATGGACGCGCCGTGCGGTCCGGGGCTGGCGCTGATTGCGGCGTTGCAGCGCGTGCTGGCGGCGGGGGGACTGACCGAGGGTTTCGAGGTCTCGGGCACCACCTGCCTGTCGAGTTGCGATCACCCCTGCACGGTGGCCTGGCGCGCGACGGGCGAGGGCGCCTGGCTGTTCGGAGATGTCGGGCCCGATGCCGATATCGAGGCCCTTGTGGCCCATGCGCGGCGCCACCGGCGGCGCGAGGATGGCGGGTGGTGTGCCACCGACCCCGCCGACCCCACCGACACGTCGGCCCGGCCCCCTGCGGCGATGATCGTGACGGGGCCGCGCGGGGCCGATCAATGACACAAGGGCCGGGCCGGCATGTCGGTGGCGCGGCGGCTGAGGGGCGCCGGGGCGGGCCCCGGAAACGCCCCTGAACGACCGGTTCGCGGTGGCGGGCCGCGGGATGCGCAGGCCGGGCGGCCAGCAGGCGCCGGACGGCTGGCGTCCGGTCGCGGCTCAGGCGGCCAGCAGCACCCGCGCCTCGTGGGATTTCAGCGTGACGCGGGCGGATTCGAACTGCCCCGGCCGGTCGGCCGAGCCCATTTCGGGAAAGATCTTGAACAGCTCGTCGCGCTGGTCGGCATCCAGCCCGCCAAGGCTGCGGTCGCCGGGCTGGAAGCTTTCGCTCCAGGCGCCGTCGGCCTGCACGATCTCGTGCCGGTCGAACAGGATGTGGATATAGGTCACGGCCGGCACCTCGACCGTGCTGACCCCCGGCAGGCCAAGCAGGTGCACGGCGCGCACCAGCACCTCGTCGCTGCCGAACAGCAGTTCGGCCCGCGGCCCGCAAAGCAGCATCCGGTGCTGGCGCGACACCATCATGTCGCGGTCGGGGGCGTTCGGTCCCAGCGCGCCCCGGCGGATCAGGATCGGCTGAAGGCTGGGGTCGCGCCGCAGCGACGGGCGGCCAAGCCGGCGCGAGCCGATCCAGCGGACGGTCTGCGGGCCGTGGTCGCGGGTGATCACCAGGTCACCGACCGCCAGCGTCTCGACCGCCACGCGCCCGGCCGGGGTGGCGATCTGCGTGCCCGGGGTGAAGCAGGCCACGATGGTTTCGATGTCGTAGAAGGTGATGGTGCCGCTGACCGCGCCATACATGTCGAGAAACTCGATCACGCCGTTCTCGGGGTTCAGGGGGTCTTGGATGATCCGGTGGCGGCCAAGCCCGGTCAGGTCGAGAACGTCGAATTCGTCGCCGCTTTCGTCGCCGTTGACGGTGTCGCCCAGACCGACGCGGAACACGTCCGAGCCGTGGCCGCCGACCAGATAGTCGCCGCCGTCGCCGCCGATGAGCGTGTCGTCGCCATCGCCGCCATACAGCGTATCCGACCCCGCGCCGCCGATCAGCAGGTCGTTGCCGTCGCCGCCGTGGAGCACGTCGTTGCCGTCGTCGCCCGACAGCACGTCATCGCCCGCGCCGCCCCGGAGGGTATCGTTGCCCGCCCCGCCGGACAGCGTGTCGCTGCCCTCGCCGCCGTCCAGGCTGTCGGCGCCGTCGCCGCCCGAGAGCGTGTCGTTGCCGCCGCCGCCCAGCAGCGTGTCGTTGCCAAGCCCGCCCAGCACCAGGTCATCGCCCGCGCCGCCGTCGACCAGATCGTTGCCCTCGCCACCGTCCAGGCTGTCGCTGCCGTCGCCGCCGTACAGGCTGTCGGCCCCGGCGTCACCGAAAAGCGTGTCGTTGCCGGTGCCGCCGAAAAGCGTGTCGTTGCCGGTGCCGCCGTCGAGCGTGTCGTTGCCGGTGCCGCCCGACAGCAGGTCGTCGCCCTCGTCGCCGTAAAGCGCGTCTTCCCCGGAACCGCCCAGCACGGTGTCGTTGTCGGCGCCGCCGTAAAGGATGTCGTCGGACCCGCCGCCGTCGAGGTAGTCGTTCCCCGCGCCGCCGTAGAAGATGTTGGTGTAGACATCGCCGACCAGGCCCTGGTTGTCGAAGCCGATCAGCGTGTCGTTGAAGGCCGAGCCGAAGATGCCGTCGACCCCCGACAGCACGTCGCCCGTGGCATCGCCGCCCGAGGCGGCCCCGGTGCCGAGGTTGATCGACACGGCCGCGCCCGAGGCGGAATAGTCGAGGTAATCCATCCCCTCGCCGCCGTTGATCGTATCGGCCCCCGCCCCGCCCGCCAGCGTGTCGTCGCCGCTGCCGCCCGACAGGTTGTCGTTGCCCGCACCGCCGTAAAGCGCGTTGTTGCCCGCGTTGCCGGTCAGCGTGTCGTTGAATGCCGAGCCTGCCAGGTTCTCGATCCCGGTCAGGGTATCGCCCGCCGCATCGCCGCCCGATCCGCTGCCGGTGGCCAGGCTGACGTTCACCGCGGCGGCCGAGGTGCTGTAATCGGCGGTGTCGATGCCGTCGCCGCCTTCAAGCCGGTCGCTGCCGCTGCCGCCGGTCAGCGTGTCGTCGCCCGCCCCGCCCAGCAGCGTGTCGTTGCCCGCGCCGCCGGACAGGCGGTCGTCGCCCCCGCCGCCATCCAGCACGTTGGCGCCGCCGTTGCCGGTCAGCAGGTCCGCGAAGGCCGATCCGGCCAGGTTCTCGATGCTGATCAGCACGTCGCCCTGCGCGTCGCCGCCGCTGTGGACGCCGGTGGCCAGGTTGACCGTGACGCCCGCGGCCGAGGCGCGGTAATCGGCGGTGTCGGTGCCGCTGCCGCCATCCAGCGTGTCGGCCCCGGCGCCGCCGGACAGGATGTTGTTGCCGGTATTGCCGGTCAGGCGGTCGTTGAAGGCCGAGCCGGTCAGGTTCTCGATGCTGCTCAGCGTGTCGCCCTGCGCGTCGCCGCCGCTGCCTGTGCCGGTGGCCAGGCTGACGGTGACGGCGGCCGCCGAGGCGCTGTAGTCGGCGGTGTCGATGCCTGCGCCGCCATCCAGCAGGTCGGCGCCGCTTCCCCCGGCCAGGATGTCGTCGTCATTGCCGCCGTAAAGCGAATCCGCCCCGGCGCCGCCCGACAGGGTGTCGGCACCCGACCCGCCTGACAGGACGTTTGCGGCGCCGTCGCCGGTCAGCATGTCGGCCTGCGCGCTGCCGGTCAGGTTCTCGATCCCGGTCAGCACGTCGCCCTGCGCGTCGCCGCCCGTTCCGGTGCCGGTGGACAGGTCAACCATGACCCCCGCCACCGAGGCGCTGTAGTCGGCCGTGTCCGTGCCTGCGCCGCCATCCAGCGTGTCGGCCCCGGCGCCGCCGGTCAACGTGTCGTTGCCAGCCCCGCCGTAAAGCGCGTTGTCGCCCGCGTCGCCGGTCAGACTGTCGTTGAAGGCCGAGCCGATCAGCGCCTCGATCCCGGTCAGGGTGTCGTTGCCCGCATCGCCGCCGCTGCCCAGGCCGGTTGCCAGGCTGACTGTCACCGCCGCGGTCGAGGCGCTGTAGTCTGCGACATCAAACCCGTCGCCGCCATCGAGCCGGTCGCTGCCGCTGCCGCCGGCCAGCGTGTCGTTGCCGACGCCGCCGAAAAGGGTGTCGTTGCCCCCGCCGCCCGACAGCGCATCGTTTCCCAGGCCCCCGGCCAGCACGTTGCTGCCGGAGGTGCCGGTCAGCGCGTCGTTGAAGTCCGATCCGGTCAGGTTCTCGATGCTGTTGAAGGTGTCGCCCTGCGCATCGCCACCGCTGGCGCTGCCGGTGCCGAGGTTGACCGTGACGCCAGCGCCCGAGGTGCTGTAATCGGCGGTGTCGGTGCCCGATCCGCCAAAAAGCGCGTCAGCCCCGGCGCCACCGATCAGCGTGTCGCTGTCGTTGCCGCCCGACAGCGTGTCATTGCCCGCCCCGCCCGACAGCAGGTCGTTGCCGCTGCCACCGCTGATGGAATCCGCCGACGCCGTTCCGGCAAGGGTGTCGTTCCCGGAAGTTCCGTTGATGATCGCCACGATATGCCCGCCCGCCTGCCGTTCCGCGTCGATGCCCGGAACTGATTCTGCCCGGATTCGCGATTACGTCCGGATTGTGTCCGAATTTGGGCGGACTGCGGCAGCGCCCGCGCGCTGTGGCGCGGGGTCATCACCTGCCGCGGCGGGGGCGCTGCAGCCCGGCCCGGGCGCGGGCCGGATGGTCGGGCAGGGGCCGACCGCGCAAGGGCCGGTGATGCCCCACGACGATGTCCGGGGCGGGGTGCCGGACGCGTTGCACCGTGCAATGCCGCAGTGCCCGCCATGCAGACACGCTCGGGCAGAAGGCAGGTCTGTTTCCCCAGTTGCGAAGGATACTGCGGCGCGAGAGATTGTCGACAATTGTAGCGTGTCGGCCGCCCGCGTCAGGCCGCGCGCCAGAGGCCCGCCGCAGCCCCCGTCACCGGCCGATGCGAGGACAACCCCGCCTGCCATCATGCTGCAAACGGTGAACCAGGGCTGTTTTCCGGGAATGCGGGCCGAAAGGCATGACATTTTCCACAAAGCCCTGCCGCACGCCTTGGCCCCTTGCGGCGTCGCGTCTGCCGGATCGGGGCCGGTGCCCCATCTTCGGCCAAGTGAGCCAACCTGTGCCGCGGGGGGCGTGATTGCCCGCAAGAGGGCAGATCCGGTGGCGGAAACTGCTGCACGAAACGCCGCACCCGGGGTCGGCGGGGCTTAAGTCGCGCTTAAACGTTCTGCGCCTACGGTCCCCCTGTCGGGACTGTCCCGACCGGGACAAAGGACTGGAACATGCCTGCCGACACCCATGTGCTGACACTGCCCTCGCGCACCAACCTGCAGGAGGCCGACACCCTTGCCGGTCAGATACTGGAGGCGCTTTCCGGCCAGCGGCGGGTCAGGATCGTCACCGATGCGGTGGAGGACATGGATGTTGCAACCCTGCAGATCCTGATTGCGGCGCAGCGGCAGGCAGCGCGCATGGGCCGGCCGCTGGAAATCGGGGTGCCCGCCGGCGGCGCCATGCTTGCCGCGCTGGAAATGTTCGGCGTGGCCGACGCCTGCGATGCGCGGCTCGACCTCGCCAGCGGGGTCTGGACCGGCCTGCACGACGCCTGAGAGGAGCGCACCATGACGAAAACGATACTGACAGTCGATGACTCGCCCTCGGTGCGGCAGATGGTGCGGCTGACGCTGACCGGGGCAGGGTTTGCGGTGGTCGAGGCGTGCGACGGCGAAGACGCGCTGGCCAAGGTCGGCGCGCAACGCTTCGACGCCATCCTGACCGACCAGAACATGCCGCGCCTCGACGGGCTTGGCTTCATCCGCAAGTTCCGCACCTCGCCGGACTCGATCGGCGTGCCGATCGTGTTCCTGTCGACCGAGTCGCGCGACACGCTGAAGGAACAGGCCCGTGCCGCCGGGGCGACGGGCTGGATGATGAAGCCGTTCGATCAGGCTCAACTGCTGGCAGTGATGAAGAAGGTGGTAGGCGCATGAATGGCGATGACGAAATCGGCGGGATGTTCCGCCAGGAAGCCGCGGAACTGATTGCCTCGCTGGAAAAGGGCCTGCTGGATCTGGAATCCGCGCCGCGGGATGCGGACCTGATCAATGCGGTGTTTCGCGACCTGCACACGATAAAGGGCTCGGGGGCGATGTTCGGCTATGCCGATCTTGCGCATTTCGTGCACGAATTCGAAACCATCTTCGATGCGGTGCGCAACGGCGCGGCCATGGTAACCCCGGCGCTGATCGCGGTGGCGCTGCGGGCCTGCGACCAGATCACCCGCCTGATCGACGCGCCGCAGGCGGCGACCGAGGCCAGCGCCGAGCTTCTGGCCGCACTGGCGCTGGCGACGGCGGGCGAAAGCCTGCCACCGCCCGAAAGCTGGCTGCTGCGGTTCCATCTGGGCGCGGGCACGCTGCGCCTTGGCGGCAACCCCCTGCTGTTGCTGGATGAATTGCGCGAGCTTGGCAGGACGCGGGTGCGCGCCATCCTGTCCGACGTGCCGCCGCTTGGGGCGCTCGACCCGTTCGCCTGCTGCCTGGGGTGGGAGGTGCGGATCGAAGGACCGATCAGCCGCGAAGCCATCGAGGAGGTCTTCTTCTTCTACCGTGACGACATGCGGCTTGAGATCACGCCCCCCGCGCCGCAGGGCAGCGCAGAACCGCCGCCAATGGCGGGCATGGCTGCGGCTGCCTGCGTGCCCACCCCGGCCCCGCCGGCCCATACCGACACGATGCGGGTGGAAACCGCCCGCCTCGACGAGCTGATGGACCGGGTCGGTGAACTGGTGATCGCCGAGGCCCGGCTGTCGGCGCTGGCACAGGCGATGCGCGAGCCGGTGCTGCTGGCCGTCGCCGAAGACATCCAGCGCCTGGCCTCGGGGATGCGCGATGCGACGATGTCGATCCGCATGGTGCCGATCGCCTCGATCATGGGGCGCTTCCGCCGCCTGATGCGCGACCTGTCGCAATCGCTGGGCAAGCCGGTGACCTTTGCCACCTCGGGCGAGGATACCGAGCTTGACAAGACGGTGATCGAACTGCTGGCCGACCCGCTGGTCCACCTGCTGCGCAACGCCATCGGGCACGGGCTCGAAACCGCCGAGATGCGCCGCGCGGCGGGCAAGCCCGAAACCGGCAGCATCGAGCTTGGCGCGGCCTACAGCGGGGCGGAAGTGCTGATCACCATCCACGACGACGGCCGCGGGCTGGACGGCGATCGCATCCGCCAGCGCGCGGTGGCCTCGGGTTTGCTGGCACCCGACGCCCAGCCGCCGCAGGCCGACCTGTTCAGGCTGATCTTCGAGCCGGGGTTTTCGACGGCCGACGTGGTTTCGGAGGTTTCGGGGCGCGGAGTCGGGCTCGACGTGGTCAAGCGCACCATCGATTCGCTGCGCGGCACGATCGAGCTTGCGTCCGAACCGGGGCACGGCACCTCGGTCACGTTGCGCCTGCCGCTGACGCTGGCGATCATCGACGGGCTGCTGATCGAGGTCGGCAGCGAGCACTACGCCTTCCCGCTGGCCTCGGTCGAGGAATGCGTCGAACTTCCGGCGCGGCATGTGGTGCCGGGCGGCGCGTCGTCCTTCCTCGACATCCGGGGCGGGCTGGTGCCATTCCTGCGGCTGCGCGACGTGCTGTCGGTCGCGGGGCCGCCGCCGGATTTCCAGAAGGTGGTGATCGTGTCGGCCGCGGGCGAACGGGTCGGGATCGTGGTCGACCGGATCATCGGCAACAACCAGACGGTCATCAAGCAGCTGTCGCGGCTGCACGCGCATCTGAAATGCTTTTCCGGCGCGACCATTCTTGGGGACGGCAGCGTGGCGCTGATCCTCGACGTGCCGCAACTGGTGAACGCCGGGCGCGCGCTGGAAGATCGGGGCCGCACCGCGCAGCGCGAGCGCGCGGCATGACCGGCACCGCACCCATGAACGCGCAGCAGAAAGGCGAAGTGATGAACGTGGTGACCCTGAAGCTGGGCGGCGAGATGATGGCCATTCCCGCCGACTGCCTGCGCGAGATTCTTGAACCCGTGGCGGTGACGCGGGTGCCGCAGGCGGGAGAGTTCGTGTCTGGCCTGATCAACGTGCGCGGCGTCGTCGTGCCGCTGGCCGACCTGCGGGTGCCGTTCGGCATGGCGCTGGACCCCGCCACCGCCGACACGCGGATGCTGGTGCTCGATGTCGAGACCGCGGGGCCGAAGGCGGTGGTCGCGATCCTGGCGGACAAGGTGCACGAGGTCACCGAAATCGACGTTGCGGACCTCGCGGCCATTCCGGCGGTGGGCACGCGCTGGCCGCCCGAATTCGTGAGCGGAATCGGAAAGTGGCAGGGCGGCTTCGTGATCCTGCCCGATCTTGGACGGATATTCTCGCAAGGGCTGGCGCATTGCGCGGCCGGTGCGCTGGTGGAAGAAGGGATTTGACACCATGAGACTGACGGTAAAACTGAAACTGGCGATGGCGTTCTTGGTCATCCTGGTCCTGGGGGGGGTTGGCCAGTTCATCGCCCTGAACGGTCTGGCGTCGCTGAACACCAAGGTGGAGGGCATCGTCAGCACCGATGCCCGGCGGATCGTCCTGGCGCAGGAAATGATTGCAAATCAGGTCAAGATCCAGCGCGAGGTGCGCAACTACCTGCTGACGGCAGCCCCCGACGAACGGTCCGAAGTGGAGGCCCGGCTTGCCGCCGAACGCGAAGCGACCAAGTCGAACATCGACGAGCTCTATGCGATGGCGGACGACGCGGGGAAAACGGAACTCGAGGGTTTTCAGGATTACCTCGCCTTGATGCAGGGCATCAACAACCGCGCCATGGCGATGGCCCGCAATGCCCAGACCCACGAGGCCTACATGTTCCTGGTCGGCGAGGGCCGGAAGACCTGGCTGGAAATGGAAACCATTCTAGACACCATCCTGCACCGCAACACGACCCTGCTTGATGTCGCAAGCACGGACGCTGCGCATCTGTACGGCGATGCCAGAACCATGGTGGTCTCCATCCTCGTCGCGACGCTGCTGATCGGCTCGCTGGCAGCTACCTGGATCGTGGTCTCGATCGCGCGCGGGCTGCAGGGGGCCATCAGGCTGACGCAGGGCGTGGCTGACGGCAACCTGACCGAAACCGCGTCGCTGCGCGGCAATGACGAGGTGACCGACCTGCTGCGCGCGCTGAACACGATGGTGGAGCGGCTGCGCGGTGTCGTCACCGATGTGGCAAGCTCGTCGCGCAACGTTGCCTCGGGCAGCGAGCAGATGTCGATCACCGCGCAACAGCTGAGCGACGGCGCGACCGAGCAGGCCAGTTCGACCGAAGAGGCGTCGGCGTCGATGGAACAGATGGCCGCCAACATCAAGCAGAGCGCGCAGAACGCGACAGAGACGGAATCGATGGCGCGCAAGTCGGCCGATGACGCGCGCGAAAGCGGCGCCGCGGTCGCCAAGGCGGTCGAGGCGATGCGCACCATTGCCGAAAAGATCATGGTGGTGCAGGAAATCGCGCGGCAGACCGACCTGCTGGCGCTGAACGCGGCGGTCGAGGCGGCGCGGGCGGGCGAACATGGGCGCGGCTTTGCCGTGGTCGCATCCGAGGTGCGCAAGCTGGCCGAACGCAGCCAGTCGGCCGCGGGCGAGATCTCGGCCCTGTCGGGCAACACGGTGCGCGCGGCGCAGGCGGCGGGCGAGATGCTGCAAGGACTGGTGCCCGATATCGAACGCACGTCGCAGCTGGTGCTGGAGATCTCGAACTCGGCGCAGGAACAGTCGGCCGGGGCGGCGCAGGTGAACCTGGCCATCCAGCAGCTTGACAAGGTCACGCAGGAAAACACCGCCGCTGCGGAAGAGATGTCCTCGACTGCCGAGGAGCTTTCGAGCCAGGCCGAACAGCTCCGCTCGGCCATTGCGTTCTTCCGGCTGTCGGATGCGCCGCTGGCGGCCGTGGCTGCCGCGGAACGTGTGGTCAAGACCCGGCAACGCGCCGCTCCGGCAGCGCCACCGCGTCGGGCTGCGCCCTCCAAGCTCGACGGCGGGTTCTCGTTCGACATGGCTTCGGCCGGGGACAGCCTCGATGGCGGCTTCCTGCGCCAGGTCGGCGGGCGCAAAGGCGAAGCGGCATGATGGAGTCGGGCGTTTCCCCCGTGGCCGGGGGATTGCAGGTGCTGACGCTGGGTGTGGGGGACGACCTGTTTGCCGTCCCCGTCACCCGGGTTCAGGAGATCCTCGACCTGCAGCGGGTGTCGCGCCTGCCCAATGCGCCGCGGCATCTGCTTGGGGTGATCGACGTGCGCGGCGAAGGCGTTCCGGTGGTGGACATGCGCGCCTTGCTGGGCCTGGCGCCCGTGCCCGACACCGAGGCGAACCGCATCGTGGTGCTCTGGGTCATGGCGGGCGAGGAACGCGCGGTGGTGGCGATCAAGGCCGACCGGGTGTTCGAGGTGACGGCACTTGATTCCGCCGCCCTCACGCCGCTGCCGCAGAACCGGCTGCTGCGCTGGGAACAGCAGATGGTGGTCGGGATCAGCCGCGTCAACGGCGCCTTCTTCACCGTGCTGGATATCGACCGGATGTTCGACGCCGAGGATCTGCATGCCGCCGGTCCCGACGGCGCGCAGCCGGAGGAGGCAGCCTGATGTCGGTGCCGCGTGCGCGCTCCACGCCCGTGCCGGGTGCCGAAGGCACGCCGACCGTCGCCGGGTCAGGCACGCCTTCGGCACGGAACTACGAGCGCCTCTCCCGGCTCGTCAAGGACGAGATCGGCGTCAAGCTGCCTGCCAACAAGTGGCAGATGGTGGAAGGCCGGCTGCGTCGCAGGCATCTGGCGCTGGGGCTTGCCACGCTGGAAGACTACTTCCGCCACATCTTCGATCAGGGCGGGCTGGAAAGCGAACTCGGCGCCATCCTTGACGCGCTGACCACCAACACCACCGATTTCTTTCGCGAGCCCGACCATTTCCGGCTGCTGGAAAGCAGAATCGTGCCGCAGGCGCTGCTTCAGCGCGGGCCGGCGCGGCAGCGGCAGGGCTACAGGGTGTGGAGCGCGGCCTGTTCGACCGGTGCCGAGGCCTATTCGATCGCCATGGTGCTGCAGGACATCGCGTCGAAATCGGCGCAGTTCAGCTATCTGATCCTGGGAACCGACATCAACACCGAGGTGCTCGCGACCGCGCGTCAGGCGATCTATCCGCTGGCCGGCGTGGCACCGGTGCCGAAGGACTATCGGCACCGCTTTCTGCTCATGGGAAGCGGTGCCACCGCCGGGCAGGTGCGGATCGTGCCCGAACTGCGGGCGCGGGTCAATTTCGCCCGACTGAACCTGATGGGCGATAGCCATGCGCTGGATCGCGACATCGACCTGATCTTCCTGCGCAACGTGCTGATCTATTTCGAGCCGCGCGATCAGGCCCAGGTCATCGCCCGGATGGTCGCCCATCTGGCACCCGCCGGTCACCTGGTCGTCGGGCATTCCGAATCGATGGTGGTGCGGCACGAGCTGCTGAAGCAGATCGCGCCGGCCGTGTTTCAGAAAAGGTGAAGGTCCATGCCCGCCGTCGCAATCCCCAGGCCCCGTCAGGTGCTCCGTGTATTGGTCGTTGACGACAGTGCCTCGATCCGGGCGGCGTTCTCGTCGATCATCGCCGCCGATCCCGGGTTGTCGCTGATGGCCACCGCCGCCGACCCCTATGTGGCCGTGGAAAAGATGCGGGACGAGATTCCCGATGTCATGCTGCTGGATCTGGAACTTCCGCGGATGGATGGCCTGACCTTCCTCAGGAAGATCATGTCGCAGCGCCCGATCCCGGTCGTCGTCTGTTCCAGCCATACCGGGGCGGGGTCGGAGGCGATGATGAAGGCGCTCGATCTGGGGGCGGCAGAGGTGCTGGCGAAACCGCGCCTCGACACCCCGGCCAACCGGCAGGAGGCCGCGATCCGGATCGGGGATGCGCTGCGCGCCGCCGCCCAGACCGGGCGCAAGGGGGCGGGGGCGCGTGCCCCGGCCGCCCTTGCCCCGGGCGAGAAACTGTCGGCCGACGTGATCCTGCCGCCGATGCCGCCGCGCGCGGTGCCCAGAACCGGGCCGGTGATTGCCATCGGTGCCTCGACCGGCGGCACCGAGGCGCTGCTGCAGGTGTTGCGCGCGCTGCCCGCCAACGCCCCGCCGGTCGCGATCGTGCAGCACATGCCCGAGCATTTCACCCTGGCCTTCGCCAGACGGCTGGACGCGCAATGCGCCATGACCGTGCGCGAGGCCGCGGATGGCGATCTGCTGGAACCGGGCACGGCGCTGATCGCTCCCGGCAATCACCACATGGTCATGCGTCGCCATGGCAGCGAGTATCGCGTCAACATTCTTGAGGGCCCCTGCGTCAGCCGTCACCGGCCCTCGGTCGACGTGCTGTTCCGCTCGACGGCGCAGGCGGCCGGCGCGAATGCGCTGGGGGTCATCATGACCGGCATGGGCGACGACGGCGCCCGCTGCCTGCTTGAAATGCGCAACGCCGGCGCCCGGACCCTGGCGCAGGACGAGGCCAGTTGCATCGTCTTCGGCATGCCGGGCGAGGCGATCAGCCGCGGCAGCGCGGAGCGGAGCGTGCAACTGTCGCGCATCGCAGCGGAAATCATGGCCTTCGCCGAGGGCAACCCGGCACCGGGGGCGCGGCGCAGATGACAGCCATGCTCGCCCTTGACCTGTCCGACCGGCTGGACGAACCCGAAACGGCCCCCGAGTTGGCTCCCGAACCGGCCCCCGGATTGCCGGATGCCGCCGCCGTGGCAAGCCTGCATGTGCTGGACCGGATACTTGACGAAATCGCCTATCTCGGCGGCCGGAGCGAACGGTATTTCCTGCGCGCCGGCACCAGTCTGGGCAAGGCCGTCGGCCGCTTCGACCGCTTTGCCGCACCGCTGGCGAAGCTGGCGGAAATCTCGGGCAGCGGCAAGCTTGCGGCACTGGTCGGGTATGCGACCGAGCTGGAAGACCAGTCACGCGACCTGATGCAGACGCTGCACCGCGTGTTCGAAGCCGTCGATGTCATGCATCGCGGCGCGCTCGACCTCGAGGGCGAGGTGGTCGAGATGCGCCGCATCATCCAGACCATGTCGATTGTCGCGCTGAACGCGCGCGTCAACGCGGCGGTATTGACCACGCGCAACGCCGAACTCGATGCCTTCACGCTGGCCGCTTCGGGGCTGGTCGACGAGGCTTACGCCATCACCGGCGCCATCGACGGCACGATCCGGCAGATGCTGCTGCGGGTGGCCGCAGCCGACGCGGAATCGATTGCCCTGTCACGCGCCTTCGACACCGGGCTGTTTCGCACCCTGAGCGAAATCCGCGGGCATGTCGGGCGGCTGGATGCCGAGGTTGCGCAGGCCACTGCCGCGGGCGGCCAGACCGCAGGGCGCATCCGGGCGATCCAGCAAGCCGTGAGTTCGGTCGTGACCACGTTGCAGATCGGTGACGCGACGCATCAGCGGCTGCAGAATGCGGCCAGGGTGATCGCAACCGCGGCGCAGATCCTGCGGGCGAACGGCACGCTGTCGCGGCCGGTGGTGCAACTGGCGTCGGCGCTGCTGCGCGACGCCAAGGATCGGCACGACACCGCGATCGGCATCGGCCGGGCCGACCTGCAAAGGGCCACCGATCTGACGCAGGATCTGATCGGGTCGGACCGGGTCGGCGGGGCCACGGGGGCGGATTGTTCCGGCAGCATCCAGCAGGGCGTGACGACGCTGCGCCAGATCCTGGAAAGATGCCGTGCCTCGCAGACCCAGCTCGATCCGGTCGCCACGCAGCTTCAGGCCGGCTTTGCCACCATGATCGGGATAATGGGCACGATGGACGATGTCGAGATCCGCACCCGCCTGATCAGCCTGAACGCGGTCATCGTCTGTTCCAGGCTTGGCGGCGAGGGGAAGGCGCTGCGCGAAAACGCCCTGCAACTGCGCGATCTGGTCGGCCGGTCGAGCGCGCAGTTCGGCAGACTGCGCGCGCGCATTTCGGCGCTGAGCCCGGTCGTCGCATCGGTCGGCCAGCGTTTGCTGGTCGATGTCGGGTCGAAGCTGCGGGCCATCGCGGCGCTGGAGGCCAGCTTGATCACCGAACTCGACGAGATCACGGCGATCATGCTTGAAGCGCAGGGCGCGGCCACCCGTGCGAAGGCCGTCAGGGGGCATGAAATCGGCGATGGCGAACGGGCTCTTGCCGCGCAATCCGACCTCTTTGGCACCGTGACCGCGCTGATCGAGCGGCTCGACCTGCTGGACCGTGGCACCATACCGGTCGCGCCCGACACCGATTGCGCGCCCGAATTTGTCGACCTGAGATCAATCTACACCATGGAAACGGAAAGGGTGGTTCACGATCGGCTGGCCGACGCGTTCGGGCTGGCGGAACGATGCGATGAAGGGGCGCAGCAGGACGGGATGGTACGGCCGAAGGATGACGATCTGGTGGGTCTTGTCCTGTTCTGATGTTCTCGCCGTTGGTCCGCCACGATGTGACGCCCGGTCGGGCGTAGCCCGGTCGCCGCAGAACGGCGCCTTGGGGCCGCCGGGGGGTGGCGCGTCGGTGCGGCCGCTTGACGGGCCGCGATTGCGCCCCTAACCGTCGCGGACAGGCCGGATGCCGCGGCGGCCGAGTGTCGGAGAGAAGCGCATGAACGTCCCCAGCCCCACAGAACCGCGCCTGACATCGCTGTCGCATGGCGGCGGATGCGGCTGCAAGATCGCGCCGGGCGTGCTGGCCGATATCCTGCGGTCCACGGCCGCGCTGCCGGTGCCGGAGGCCCTGCTGGTCGGTATCGCCACCTCCGACGATGCGGCGGTCTATCGGCTGAACGACCATCAGGCGCTGGTCGCGACCACCGACTTCTTCATGCCGATCGTCGACGACCCTTTCGATTTCGGCCGCATCGCCGCCACCAATGCGATCAGCGATGTCTATGCCATGGGGGGGCGGCCGATCCTGGCGCTGGCGCTGGTGGCGATGCCGATCGCGGTCCTGTCCACCGCGACGATCGGGCGCATCCTCGAGGGCGGGGCGGCCGCCTGTGCCGCCGCGGGCATCCCGGTTGCCGGGGGCCATACAATCGATTCCGTCGAGGCGATCTACGGCCTGGTCGCGCTAGGGCTGGTGCATCCCGACCGCGTCCGCAAGAATGCGGGGGCGCGGCCGGGCGACGTTCTGTTGCTGGGCAAGCCGCTTGGCACCGGGGTGATGTCGGCGGCGCTGAAGAAGGGACAGCTGAGCGCGAGCGGCTATGCCGAAATGCTCGCCACCACCACCGGGCTCAACACGCCCGGCCCCGATCTGGCCGAGCTGCCGGGGGTTCATGCCCTGACCGATGTGACGGGTTTCGGTCTTGCCGGTCATGCGCTTGAAATGGCTCGGGGGGCGGGCTGCGATGTGCGGATCGACTGGGGCCGCGTGCCGGTCATGTCCGGGGTGCGGGACCTGCTGGCCAAAGGCTTCGTCACCGGCGCTTCGGGGCGCAACTGGGACGGCTACGGCGCCGGGGTGTGCCTGCCCGACGGGTTTCCTGCCACGGAACGCGCGCTGCTCACCGACCCGCAGACCAGCGGGGGGCTGCTGGTCAGTTGCGCCCGCTCTGCGGTGGAAGACGTGCTTGCGATCTTCGCCCGCCACGGCTTTCCAGGCGCGGCGGTGATCGGCGGGATTGCCGCAACCGACAGGGCCCCCCGCCTGCTGCTGGGCTGAGGCGGGGCGGGGCGACGCCGTCAGAACAGCACGATATCGGTCGGTCGCATCACGGGGCTTTCCAGCGTCGGAGGACTGAGCGTGGTGTCGGGCACCAGAAGCTGGCGCACCTGCCCGGTGACGGGCCGGAACTGCACGCGCCGCGCACTGGTGCCGCCCAGGCTTTCCGAAATGCACGGAATGCCCTCGGTTGCCAGAAAATCCCTGGCAAAGAGCGCGTTCGACTGCCCGATATCGCCAAGTGTCGCTGACAGCCGCGCCCCGCCGAACAGCTTGGCCTTGAACCGGCTGCGCCGCCCGCCGGCCTTCAGCATCGCGTTTATCAGGATCTCCATCGCGTGCACGCCATAGCGTTCCGGCGCAGAGGCGGCAGCCTTGGGTCCGAAGGGCAGCAGGAAATGGTTCATGCCGCCCAGAGCCGCGACCTCGTCCCACAGGCAAACCGCCACGCAGGAGCCCAGAATGGTCGCCAGCACCTCGTCCGGGTCGCGCGAGACCCGGTATTCGCCCTGCAGCACGAACAGGATGGTGTCGGCCCGCAGGCTCATCGCGTCACCGGTCGCAATGCGCTGTCGCTGCCGCACAGCCGCAGGATTTCCGGGCCGATGCGATCGAGGCCGAGTTGCTGCTGCACCGCGCCGATTTCCGCGGCGGCGCGCGGCATGCCGTAGACCACGGAACTGGCCTCGTCCTGGCCGATGGTGTGGGCCCCGGCCCGGCGCAGGTCCAGCAGCCCTTCCGCCCCGTCGCGCCCCATGCCGGTCAGCACGACCGCGACGACCTGCCCTGCCACCGGCAGGAACGACCGGAACAACGCATCGACCGAAGGCATGTGGCCCGATACCGGCGCCCCCGGCGTGATGGCGCAGCGCAGCGGCCGCCCGGGCAGCAGCCGCAGGTGCCCGGCGCTGCCGCCGGCCACGCAGACCGACCCGGGTTGCAGCACCAGACCCTCTGCCGCCGAGACGACGCGCGCCGCGCAATTGCGATCCAGCAGCTTGATCAGGCTTTCAGAGTAGCCGCGCCCGGTGTGCTGCACGATGGCCGTGGGCGGGCAGTCGGCCGGAAAGCTGCCCAGCACCGTCAGCAGCGCAACCACCCCGCCGGTCGAGGCGCCGATCAGCACGATCCGGTCGCGCCGCAGGTGCGGCACCGCCTGCCTTGCCGGCCGGGGGCGGCCGCGTCCGGGCATGGCGCGCAGCCGGCGTGCCTCGGCTATGCGCTGCAACAACTGGTCGGGCGTCATGGTGGCCGCGATCATCGGCACAGCCGGGCGCGCCGCGCCTTCGGCGCCGATGGCCAGCCAGCTGATCTCCAGCGCGTCGAACAGCGCCTCCATGCAGGCGAACTCGGCCACTCCGGTATAGGCGGCGGCCAGAAGCACGATGTCCGGTTCCATCTGCTCGGCGCGCGTGTAGGTTTCCGACAGGTCGGCCGTCTGCGCGATCACCGTCATCCGGGGATCTCCCGCCAGCGCCTTGGCCAGGCGCGACCGTTCCAGCGGACTGGGCGAGGCGATGATCATCCGTAGCGCGTTCATCCGCGAGACTCCTGAAGGTCGGGGCGTGGTTGATCATCGTGTCCGGCCGCCGCAGCCGGACCCGGGATGGCACCGATCAGAATTCCTGCCAGACCCCGTGACCGGCGGCCGCCACCCTGGCTTCGCGCCGCGGCGCAGCGGCCGGGGGGCGCAGCCTGGTCACCGGGGCCGCGATCGGGTGGGGCGGTTCGGCCTCGCGCCCCGAGCTTCCCTCGCCCGAGGTGGTCGCGAAACGCCCCACCAGATCGGCCAGACCTGTCGCCTCCTGATGCAGCGCGTGGCTGGCGGCGGTGGATTGCTCGACCATCGCCGCGTTCTGCTGGGTCACCTGATCCAGTTGGGTCACCCCGATGTTGATCTCGGCCAGGCCGGTCGACTGTTCGCTGGCGCCCGACGCGATGTCGGACACCAGCGTCGAGATATGCGCCACCCGGCCGACGATGCTGGCCAGCGCCTCGCCCGCCCGGTCCACCTGTGCCACGCCGCGTCCGACCTGTTGCGTGCTGGCGCTGATCAGGGTCTTGATTTCCCTGGCCGCGGCGGAAGACCGCTGCGCTAGCGCCCGCACTTCCGACGCGACCACCGCGAAGCCGCGGCCGGCATCGCCCGCCCGCGCCGCCTCGACCCCGGCGTTCAGCGCCAGAAGGTTGGTCTGGAAGGCAATGTCGTCGATCACGCCGATGATCTGGCTGATCAGTTCCGAGGATTTCTTGATTTCGGTCATCGCGTCCACCGCGCCCTGCACCACCACGCCGCTGTCTTCGGCCTCCTTTCGGGCCTGCCGCACGATGGATTCCACCTGCCGTGCGCCATCGGCGGCCGATTTGACGCTGGCAGTCAGCTCGTCCAGCGCCGCCGCAGTCTGCTCCAGCGTGGCGGCCTGGTTTTCGGTGCGGTGCGACAGGTCTTCGGACGCTCGGCTGATTTCGGTCGAGCGGTTGCGGATGCTTTCGGATGCCTCGATCACCTGCGAGATGGTGTCGTTCAACTCGGCCAGCGTCTGGTTGAAGTCGCTGCGCAGGGTTTCGTAGGTGCCCGCGAAGGGTTCGGTGATCGGTTGGGACAGATTGCCGTTCGACAGGTTCTGCAACCCGACGCTCAGCGCCTCGACCACGCGGGTCTGTTCGGCCTGAAGGCGATCGCGCTCCTTCTCGCCAAGCTCGGCCATCGTCAGCTTTTCGCGCAACCCGTCGAGCGACCGGGCGATCCGGCCGACCTCGTCCTCGCGGTCGGCTTCCGTCACGACCGTGTCGAGATCGCCGTTGGCCACCCGCTGCATCGCGGCGCTGACCCGGTTGATCGGCCGGGTCACCGACTGCGCCATCAGCACGCCCAGACCCAGCACGATGACGGCGCAGAGGCCGGTGACCGCCAGCATCTTGCGCAGGTCCCGATATGCCGGCGCCAGCACTTCCGCCATGTCGCGCTCGACCACGAGCAGCCAGGTCACGCCGGGCCCGGTGATCAGCCTGGTCCGGGCCAAACCGCGCTGGCCGGACTGCACCGGCACGTCCTCGTGCAGCCGTTCCGCACCCGCCGCCAGATCGCCAAGCTGGGGCACCGGCAGCAGCGGGTCGGCCGCGGCGAAGCGGCCGTAGAAACGCGAGGCGGTGCGTGCCGCAAGGTCCGCCCCGACGAGGTAGGCTTCGCCGGTTTCGCCAAGGCCCTGTGCCGTGCCGGTCGCTGCCGACAGGGTGCCGAGCGCCACCCGGAAGGCGACGACCCCGACCGGCGTGCCATCCGCCGCCGCCACCTGCGTGGCAATGAAGACCGAAGACGCACCGCCATCAGCGGCGTCGGGGGCGAAATCGGTCATGTAGACCTTGCCCGCCTCGCCGTTGCGCGCATTGCCGAAGGCGCGGCCCAGCGCGCCGCCGGCATCGGGGCCGGACGGAAGTTTGGTCGCGAAGTCGGCGCCCTTCGACGCAGAGTAGACCGCGTTGCCCCCGAGATCGAACAAAAGCAGGTCCTGCAGGCCCCGGATGCTGCGGACTCGTTCGAAATAGGGGTGAAACTGCGCGTGCGGCGCGTCATAGGCCAGTCCGCCCTGCGCCGTGACCAGAAGCTGGCGCTGGCCCCGCGGGCAGGGGTTGGCGGTCACATAGACATCCCGCAATGCGGTGACGGGATCGCCCGCGATGCTGCCATATGCGGCGCCAAGCCGCAGGATCGCATCCGCCGTTGCGGGCGAGGCGGCGACAAGCAGGGCATCCTGGGTCAGGCTGTCGACCCGCTGCTGCAGGGCGGCGTGGCGCTGCTGCGCCGTGACATCGATCTGCGCGCGGGCGGCCGCCAGCTCGCGTTTCCACAGGTCATGGAAGCTGATGGCCTGCAGCGCGGCTGCGATCACCAGGCAGAACCCGACGATCATCGCGGGCAGTTTGAATTTCAGCGGCATGGTTCTCAGCTTCAGCATGGCACTCACCTTGTGCGGAAAATCGGGGTCGGCGGGGCACAGGCCCCTGATGTCGATGGCGGCTCGACGGAGGCATCAGAACAGGGCGATCCGTTCCTCGGGGCGCAAGTCGACCGCCATCAGGCCACCCAGCCGCTGGCACAGATCGTCCAGCCGCAGCGGTGCCAGCAGGCTGCGGGCATCGACGCTGGCGCCGGGGGGCAGTTGCCCGGCCACGCCGGTCAGGCAGGTCGCGATGTCGGCCAGGCTCTGGCCCAGCAGGTCGATGTCCTGCAGGGCGTGGCTGCATCCTTCCCGGCGTTCGGCGGCGATCATCGGGGCCACGGCCGTCTCGATCCGGCGCAGCATCACCTCGCATCGCTGCACTTCCAGCGCGGCGCGCGCCAGCACGTCGCCTGCCGACTGCACCTGGGGTTCGGGGCAGGGTCTCACAGCCTGCCCACCACGCGTTCGATGCTCGATTTCAGCGAGAGCGTGGTGAAGGGCTTGCGCACGAGGTTGTTCAGGCCAAGCTCCTGACCCTCGCGCACCACCTCGGGGCTGGGACTGCCGGTGATCAGGATGAAGCCGATCTTCTGCGTGGCGCGCGCCTGGCGCAGCGAGCCCAGCAGCTGCAACCCGGTCATCCCCGGCATGTGCATGTCTGAAATCACCAGGTGAACCGGATTCGCGGCCAGCTTGCCCAGTGCGGTGCGGCTGTCGCTTTCGGTGGTGTAGTTCTTGATGCCCATTTCATCGAGCGACTGCTCGATCAGCGCGCGGCTGACCGACATGTCGTCGACCACCATCACCCGCAGCGAATCTTTCAGGCTCATCGCGGTAATCCTCCTTGATCGCCGGTTTCGGCAAGTTTGCAGTAGGCGGTCATGCCGATGCCGCGGAATGCGGCCTCGGCCGGGCCCGCCACGCGTTCGGAATGGCCGATGAACAGGTGCCCCCCTTCGGGGATCAGGCCGGCAAAGCGGTGCCAGAGCCGCGACTGGGTGTCCTTGTCGAAGTAGATCGCGACGTTCCGGCAGAAGATGATGTCGAAGGGGCCGCGCATCGGCCAGGCCTGCATCAGGTTCAGCGCGCCGAACCGCACCAGCGCGCGCGCCTTGGGCGCGATCGCGAATGCCCCGTTCGGCGCCGGATCGGTCAGGCGGCGCGCGGCCACCGGCAGGGCCTTCATCTCTTCGGCGGGGTAGACCCCGGCCTCGGCCCGCCGCAGGATCGCCGGATCGGCATCGGAGGCCAGGATGCGGATATCCAGCCGCCCGGCCTCGGGACAAAGGTCCAGCAGCGTGAAGGCCAGCGAATAGGGTTCCTGCCCGGCCGAACATCCGGCCGACCAGATCCGCACCCGCCGCCCGTCTCGCGCGGCCTTGATCAGGGGCGGCAGCACCGTGCCGCGCAACAGCTGGAAATGATGCGCCTCGCGGAAGAAGTGGGTGACGTTGGTGGTCAGCGCCGACAGCAGATGCACCCGTTCCTCGGCGCCGCCCGGGCCTTCCAGAAGGTCGCAATAGGCGCGAAAGCTGTGCAGGCGCAGGTGGCGCAGCCGCCTGGCCAGCCGGGCATAGACCAGATCCTTCTTCGATCCGGTCAGGTGCAACCCGAAATCGGCCCGCGCCAGCCGGGCGATCACCGCGAAATCGGCATCGGTGAAGCGGGCTTCACCCTCGTCCAGCACAGGGTTGCCGCGCAGTGTCATGGGCCGACCTGCGCGCCGGGGTGGATCACGGCGCCAAGGTCGATCACCCGGGTCATGCCGTCGCCAACCGAAATCATCCCGGTGACCGACGGGCGCGCGCAGTCGGACCGCAGGTCGGGCGTGTCCTGGATCTGGTCGCGCGACACCGAAAGGATCTCGGACACCGACTCGACCAGCAGGCCCAGTGTCTGGCGTTCGTGCATCGCCACCACGACCACGTTGCGCGGGTTTTCGGCGGTGGGCGGGAAGCCGAACCGTGACGCCAGATCATAGATCGGAATCACCGACCCGCGCAGGTTCATCACGCCCAGCACCTCGGCCGGGGCGTGGGGCAGGGGGGTTACCGGGCTCCACCGCCGGATCTCGCGGACTTCGGTGATGTCGAGGCTGAAGCTTTGACCGCCGGAAAAGAAGGTCACGAATTCGGCGACGGCCGAGGTGCCGGGATCAACGAGCGGCATGATGGGTTCCTTCGGAAAAGTTCAGGGGCGGGCGCTGCGCCGCGATGGCGTCGGGGTCGAGGATCAGCGCGATCTGCCCGTCGCCGAGCACGGTGGCCGCCGACACGCCGGGCACCGCGCCGTAATTGCTGTCGAGCCCCTTGATCACGACTTGCCGCTGGTCGTGCACGGCATCGACGAACAGGGCGCACTGGCTGGCATTTTCGCCCTCGATCAGCAGCAGCAGGGGCGTTGCCGCCGTCTCCGGCCGTGCAAACCCGAGCGCGCGGGCCACATCGACCGTCGGGATGAACCGCCCCCGGATCAGCAGCAGCGTCTCGCCGCTGCCCATCGGATGCAGATCGGCGGCCGCGGGGCGGATGGTTTCCAGTATCGACGCCAGCGGCACCACCATGGTCTGGCCCGCCACCGACACCACCATCCCGTCCATCACCGCGAGCGTCAGCGGCAGCGACACGGTGAATTCGGTGCCCTGACCGGGGGTCGAGGCGATCGACACCCGCCCCCCGAGACTCGTGACCGCCGAGCGCACCACATCCAGCCCCACGCCGCGGCCGGACAGGTTCGACACGGACTGCGCGGTGGAAAACCCCGGCATGAACAGCAGCGCATCGACCTCGGTATCGCTCAGTTCGGCCTCCGGCGACACCAGCCCGCGCTGTTCGGCGATCTGGCGGATCCGGGGGCGGTTCAACCCGGCGCCGTCATCCCGCAGGGTCAGGATCACGCTGCCCGAGCGGTGCGCCGCCGCCAGCCGGATGGTGCCGCACGGGTCCTTTCCGGCGGCCACCCGGGTTTCCGGGCTTTCCAGCCCGTGGTCCACGGCATTGCGGATCATGTGGGTCAGCGGGTCGGCCAGCCGCTCGACCACGGTCTTGTCGACCTCGGTGTTTTCGCCCACCGTGACCAGGCGCGCCAGCTTGCCGGTGGAATCGGCAGCCTCGCGCACGATGCGCGACATGCGCTGGAACAGCAGCTTCACCGGCTGGGCGCGGATCGCCATCACCGCTTCCTGGATGTCGCGGGCCAGCAGGCGGTAATCCTCGACATGGGTCACCACGTCGGATTCCGCGGCCAGCCCCAGTTCGGCGGTGCGCTGCGCGATCATCGCCTGGTTGATGATCAGTTCGCCGACCGCGTTGATCAGCCGGTCCACCCGTTCCAGATCGACGCGCAGCGTGGGCTTGGGGCCCCGCGCCTCGGCATCGTCGGGCCTCGCCGGTCTGGCCTCTTCGGCGGCGTCGGGCGGGGGGAGCGGCGTTGCGACGGGGGGAAGCGGCGGCGCTTCGGGTGCCACCGGCCCGGGCTCCGGCAGCGCCGCCTCGACGGCGGCTTCGACAGGCCGGATGTCGAGTTCGCAGAGGCCCTCGACAAATTCGAACACCTCACGCAGCGCGGCTTCGCTTTCGGGCGTCGTCAGGCGCATCGACCAGCGCAGGCCGGGTTTGCCCGGGTCCAACACGTCCCAGTCGGGCAGGGCAGAGGCGTCGAGCCTGACCTCCAGCGTGCCGAGGTCGGCCAGTGCGGCGATCAGCAGCGCCGGTTCGTGCCCGTTGCGATACAGCCCCGGGCCGGGCGCGAAGTCGATGTCGAACACCCCGCCGACCTCTGGCGGGCCGAAATCGAGCGCCAGGGGGGCAAACTCGAAATCGGCGAAGGCGTCCGACTCCGGATCGTCATCGCCGAGGCAGAGATCGAGCTGTTCCAGAAAACCGGCCGTCACCTCGGGCGACAGGGGCAGGTCGTCGCGCGCCGCCTCCATCAGTTCGGCCAGATGGTCGGCCGAGCGTTGCAGCGTGTGCAGCACCGCGCCATCCACCACCAGCTTGTCGTTGCGCACCGCGTCCAGCACGGTCTCGAAGCGATGGGCAAACCCCACCAGATCGGACAGCCCGAACGCCCCGGCCCCGCCCTTGATCGAATGCACCGCCCGGAACACCGCGTTGACCACGTCGCCATCCGCCGTTCCGGCCGCGATATGGTCAAGCCCGTCGGCCAGCGCGGCCAGCAGGTCCTCGCATTCTTCAAAGAACGTGTCGCGGATCGAGGTCATGCTGGTCATGTCAGCCCCGCGCCCCCGTCACCCGCCGCACCACCGAAACGATCGCCGCGTCGTCGAACGGCTTGACGATCCAGCCGGTGGCCCCGGCCTCGCGTGCGCGGGCCTTCAGGTGATCGGCGCTTTCGGTGGTCAGCACCAGGATCGGCACCGCGCGGTTCACCTCGCCGCGCCGGATGGTGGCGATCACGCCATAGCCGTCGAGGTTGGGCATGTTGATGTCGGTGATCACGACATCGGGCCGTTCGGCGGCGAACATCGCGACGCCCTGCACGCCGTCGTCGGCGCAGACGCAGGAAAAGCCCGCGTCCTGCATCACCTTCTGCATCAGCGACCGGATGGTGCGCGAATCGTCGATGGCCAGCACCTTGATCGTCATGCCGCCCCCCGCTGCCAGGCCAGCAGGTCGGGCGTGAGGCCGACCAGCGCAAGCTCCGCCCCCAGGGCGGCGCCGACCCCCGTCACCTCGAACCCGAGGCCGCGGCGGGACCAGGCGCGCCCGGCTGCCAGCAGGTATTGCAGCAGCAGCGTATCCAGTCGCTGCACGGCGCTTGCGTCCAGCCGCACCGGCGCCGCGACCTGATCGCGCAGGAACGCCTCGAGCCCCCGAGCCTCGCCAAGGCCCCCCCTTTCGGGCAAAGCGAAAGTTTTCCAACCGACTGACATGGGGTTCCGCCTGCTCCCTTGATCGCAACCGGGCCCGATGGCCCGCATGACCATCGGTACGCACGGGGGTTTAAGATTCGATTGACCGGCTCGGGCAATTCAGGGCGAAAGCGCGGCCGGGGTCGGGCGCGATGTCACGGCGCCGGCGCCGCCCCGCGGGGATGATTCGTCCCCGGCGGCGGGGAAGGCCACGCGCACGCACAGCCCGGGGGCGGCATCCGACAGGGTCAGGTCTGCGCGGTGCAGCGCGCTGATCGCGGCCACCAGGCTGAGGCCGAGGCCATGGCCCGGGGTCGTCCGACTGCGTTCCAGCCGGTAGAGGCGGCGCAGCACTTGGTCGCGTTCCTCCGCCGGAATGCCGGGGCCATTGTCGCAGACTGACAGCGTGGCGCGCCCCCCGTCCTGCCCCAGCGCCAGGGTGATCCGCGTGCCGGGGGGCGTGTGGCGCAGGGCGTTCTCGATCAGGTTGGCGATGATCTGGCCCAGCAGGCTGCGGTCACCCGGCACCGGCAACGGGCGGTCGGGCAGGGGACAGAGGTGCAGCAGATGGCCGCTGTCTTCGGCTGCGGGGGCGTAGATCTCGGCAAAGGTGGCCAGCAGCGCGCCCAGATCGACCGGGGCAAAGCGGGCGCGCGGGCTGCCGCCCTCGATCTGCGCGATGGTCAGCAGCGACTGGAACACCGCCACCGCGCGGTCGGCCTCGGCCTCGGCGCGGGTGGCAAGGAGGGCGGCGGCCGAACCGGGGTCAAGCCCGTCGCGCAACTGGCCCAGCAGCAGGGCAATGCGCTGCACCGGGGTCTTCAGGTCATGCGCGATGTCGGCCGAAACCTGGCGCAGGGCGGAAACCGAGGCTTCCTGCGCCGCAGCCATCCGGTCGATCCGCGTGCCGATCCGGTCCAGATCGTCGGCCCTGTCCGCGCTGCCGCCGACCCTTGCCGCCAGATCACCCGCCGTCAGCGCATCCAGCGCCGCCTCGATCCGCGCCACCCGCCGCGCCGCGCGCCTCGACAGGGCCAGCCCCGCGCCCAGCGCCACCAGCGTGGTCGGCAGCAGACTGAGCCCCAGCAGCGCCGCAAACACGTCGCCCAGTTCGGCAATCGCCGCACGGCTTTCGGCCACCACCAGCAAGCCGCCATGCAGCGGCACCGCCTCGTGCAGATAGCCCGCGGGCGCCAGCGTCCGCCCGCCCGCGGCCGGGCGCAGCACGATGCCTCCGGCCTCGGGTTCGGCGCGGGCGTTGCCGAAGCTGCGGCCATCGGCAGTGGTATAGCTGAAGATGCGGTCCGCGACATCGGTGGCCGACGCCTCGGCTTCCACCAGCGTTGCCACCGCCAAGGCGCTGGGGGCCGCGCGAAAGCCGGCGATGTTCTGCGCCACGTTGGCGGCCAGCCCGGATTCCAGGCTGCTGCGGATCGACAGATAGGCCCCGCCCAGCGTGACAAGGCTGGTCAGGCTGAACACCAGCACCAGCCCCAGCGCAAGGCGCACCGGCGAGGCGGCCAGCAGGCGGCGCAGCGGCAGGTGCGGGGCTGGTGCAGGGACGGGCGCAGGGACTTGCGACGCGGCGGGCTGCGGGATGGGCTGCGGGGCTGGCGGCGGGGCTGGCTGCGGGTCGGGCGGCACGCTCAGTCCTCGATCCGGTAGCCCGCACCGCGCACGGTCTTGATCAGGTCATGGCCGAACGGCTTGTCGACCTTGGCGCGCAGGCGGCTGACATGGGTTTCGACCACATTGGTCTGCGGATCGAAGGTGATGTCCCAGATCGCCTCCAGCAGCATGGTGCGGGTCTGGACCCGGCCCTTGCGGCGCATCAGATGTTCCAGCAGGGCGAATTCGCGCGGCAGCAGGTCGAGTTCCTGCCCCGCCCGGGTCACCTTGCGCCGGATCAGGTCCATCCGCAGATCGCTCGCCGTCAGCACGGTTTCCTCGTCGCGGATCGTGGGGCGGCGGGCCAGGGCTGCGACGCGGGCCGACAGCTCGCCGAAGGCGAAGGGCTTCACCAGATAGTCGTCGGCCCCGGCGTTCAGCCCCTCGATCCGGTCATCGACCCCGCCAAGCGCGGTCAGGAACAGCGCGGGCGTGCGGACCCTTGCCGCGCGGAGGGCCTTGATCAGCGACAGACCGTCCAGCCCCGGCAGCATCCGGTCCACCACCAGCACGTCATAGGCCCCGACCATCGCCTGCGCCACGCCCGAGGGGCCGTCGCCCAGCAGATCGACCGCGTGGCCTTCCTCGCGCAGGCCGCGTGAAATGTAGTCCGCGGTGGCGGGATCGTCCTCGATCACCAGAATCTTCATTGCCATCCTGCCGGTTGCCGCCCCGATGCCGGGGCGCGGTGTCCGACAAGGTAGGGGCCCGTGCGGGGTTTGGGAAGGCGGGGGTTGGGAAGGCGGGGTTTGGGAAGGCGGGGTTTGGGAATGCACGGTTTGGAAGGGCAGGGCGCGGGCCCCGGCGGCAAGGCCCGGCCGCACACGTCATCGTGACCCCGGCATCGCCAGCCTTGCAGATTTGTAATCCTGCCGAGACCGCGCTGCGAGGTTGCGCGCACAGCTTCACCGCATCCGCCCGCCGCGCGATCCTGCAACCGGGCGTCGCTTTCAGGAGCCTGACCATGACCCTTTCCGCTTTCCCGCGCGCCAGACATCTGCCGGCCTTCGTGCTGGGCGCAGTGCTGGCGTCAACCAGCGTCGTCGCATTGGCCCCGGCCTTCGGGCCTGCCGATGCCTATGCCGCCGCAACCGGCGGCCATGCCGATCTGGTGGCACGCGTCGCCCCCGGCGTGGTGCTGATCGAAGTCACCAGGGCCGCCCCCACCATGGCCGGGATCAACCCCGCCGAGATGCCGCAGGGCTTTCCGTTCGAGGAATTCAGCCGCCGCTTCGGAATGCCGATGCCCGGGATACCGGGCGGTCCCGAGGCCCCCGGCCAGGAATTGAACGGGCTTGGCACCGGCTTCATCGTCAAGGCCTCGGGCGACATCGTGACCAACAGCCATGTCGTCGAGGGCGCCGACACGGTGACCGTCACGCTTTCGGACGGCACGAAGCTGCCCGCGACCGTGGTCGGCGCCGACCCCGCCACCGACCTTGCGCTGATCCGGGTCGTGCCGACCGGCGACCTGCCGACCGTCGCTTTCGGTGACAGCACCGCGCTGCGGGTCGGCGAGGATGTGGTGGCGATCGGCAATCCGTTCGGCCTTGGCAACAGCGTCACGGCGGGCATCGTCTCGGCGCTGGGGCGCGACATCAATGCCGGGCCGTTCGACAACTTCATCCAGACCGATGCCGCGATCAACAAGGGCAACTCGGGCGGGCCGCTGTTCAATGGGGCGGGGCAGGTGGTGGGCGTGAACACCGCGATCTTCTCGCCCTCGGGCGGGTCGGTCGGCATCGGCTTTGCCGTGCCGGCCGAAACGGCGCAGAAGGTGATCGCCGAACTCGCGACCGATGGCAAGGTGGACCGGGGCTGGCTGGGCGTCACCATCCAGCCGGTGTCGGACGACATCGCGGCGGCGCTGGGGCTGGTGTCCACCAACGGGGCGCTGATCGCCGACGTGTCGGCCAACAGCCCGGCGGCGAAGGCCGGCCTGAAGCGCGGTGACGTGGTGCTGGCGGTCGATGGTGCCAAGGTGGCCGACGCGCGCGAGCTGACGCGGATCGTGGCCGGCGCCGCGCCGGGCGCCTCGGTCAGGCTTGACCTGCTGCGCGCCGGTCAGGCGCAGGGGCTGACGGTGCTGCTTGGCAACCGCGCCGACCAGCCGGCCTGAACCGCCATCCGCCGCTGTCGGGCGTCACAGCACGCCCGACAGCACGTTGATCGTCAGCGCCAGCACGCCAAGGTTGAAGAAGAAGGCGAACAGCCCGTGCAGCATCGCCACCCGGCGCAGGGTGGTGGTCTGGATCGTGACGTCCGACACCTGGCAGGTCATGCCGATCACGAAGGAGAAGTAACAGAAATCCGCGAAAAGCGGCGTGTCCTTGCCAGGGAATGCCAGACCGCGCGTGTCGCCCGCGTCACCCTGATCGTAATAGAGATGGGCATAGTGGAAGGCATAGACCAGGTTGACGAACAGCCATGCCAGCACCAGCGTGCCCGTAACCAGCGCGAAATCGGCCGGGCCCGGCGTCGCACGCGCCCCGATCATGCGCCCCAGCGCCAGCAGGACGGTGACCAGCACCACCGCCGCCACCACCAGCAGCAGCACCCGCCCGCCATCGTCGCGCGCCGTCCGCCTGAGGATCGCGTCCAGCCGGTCCTGACGCCACAGCGGCAGGCAGGACAGGATGAACGCCAGCGCCGCCGCGTCGAAGCCCGCAACGAACGCGACCTCGACCCCGGTCAGGTGGGCGGAGGCCGCCGTCCCGGCGGCAAGGACGGCAAAGAACAGCACGAAGCGGGGATGGGGCAGTTTTCGCAACATGCAGGTCCGTTCCTTGATTGGTGGCCTTGTGGCGGGGATGCGGACTGCCCTCCCGCCCGATCAAACGTCCAACCGCTCGGCGCGGGGCCGACGCTGGGCGAGGTGGGCGCGGCCCTGATCCCGACCAGACCGCCTTTCGACCCCTCGGGTCAAGGCCCCTCCGGCCCGGCATCCGAGAGACGCAGGGCCCCCGGTCCCGCCGCCCGCCCCGTGCGCGGGGCCCTTGGCGCGCCGCCGGGACAAGGGGCGCCGGGGGACGAGCATCGCGACATGCCACTGGGCGCAGATTTTTCCCCATTCACCCTTCCCGATACACTGGTAAGATGTCATCAGTGCATCGGCGCCGGACTGGCATCAGGTCGGCTCGAACGATCCGGAACGATCCGCAACGATCCGACAAGGCAGGGCTCTTTCTTCATGTGACCCCCATATCCGGTACAGAGATCCGAACCCAAGTGCGGAGCGAACACGGCATGACGGAACAGACGCGGCCCGAAGGCCCGCCCGCCAGGCACAACACCACCCTGTGGAACCGTTTCCATGCCAGCCTGCCGTATCTGGTGGCGGCGTTCCTGTTCGGGTTGGGGCTCTATGCGCTGTATCACCTGCTGTCCAAGGTCGACATCAACGATGTCGCGGACCAGATGCGGGCCACGCCATGGTCGACGCTGGCGCTGGCGTTTCTTGCGACCCTGGGCGGGTATCTGGCACTGGTCGGCTATGACTGGTCGGCGCTGCGCTACATCGGCAAGCCCTTGCCGGTGCCGGTGGTGGTGGCGGGCGGGTTGATGGCCTATGCCTTCGGCAACACCGTGGGCCTCAGCGCGGTGTCGGGCGGGGCGGTGCGCTACCGCATCTATTCCGGTCTGGGGCTTGACGGCTATGACGTAGCAGCGGTGTCTACCTTCGCGGCGGTGTCCTACGGGGTGGCGGCGACGCTGGTGGGGCTGGGGGCGCTGGCGGCGCATCCGGCGGCGCTGAGTGCGGTGGTGCCGATCGCGCCGCATCTCTTGCGCTGGCTGGCGCTGGCGGCGATTGCCGCCGTGGTGGTGCCGCTGGTGGTCGCCTCGTGGCGCAAGGGCGAGCTGCGCTTCCGCCGCTTTTCGCTGCGCGCGCCGACCCTGCCGGTGCTGGCGGGGCAGGTGCTGTTCAGCCTGGCCGACATCGCACTGTCGGCGGTTGCGCTTTACCTTCTGCTTCCGCCGATCGAGATGGGGTTCTTCTCGTTCCTTGCGGTGTTCGCGGCGGCGACCATGGCGGGGATTCTCAGCCATGTGCCCGGCGGGGTGGGGGTGTTCGAGACGGTGGTGATCGCCGCGATGCCTGCGGGCACCCAGATCGAGACGGTGGCGGCGGGGCTGCTGCTGTACCGTTTCACCTATTACATCGTGCCCTTCGTGCTGGCCCTGATCGTGCTGGCGCTTTACGAGGGCTATTGCGCGCTGGGCGGGGCGGCGCTGGTGGCACCGCGCGGCCCGGTCGGTCGGGCGCTGGCCGCGACGCGCCCGGCGTTCGGTGCCGTGGCGCCGCTGGCACCGCTGCTGCTGGCGGTGATGATCTTCGGCTCGGGCCTGTGGATGAGCTTTTCCGCGCTGATCCCGCGCACCTCCGAAGCGGCCGAGGCCGCCGAGGCGCTGTTTCCGCTGGCCTTTGTCGAGGGGTCGGCGCTGCTGTCCTCGGCCCTTGGTGCGGGGCTGATCGTGCTGGCGCTGGGAATCTCGCGGCGCAGCCTTGGGGCGTGGCTTTTGTCGCTGGCGGCGCTGGCGGCGGGGATGGCGGTGTCGCTGATGCAGGGGCTGGACTACCAGCGCGCGGTGGTGCTGGGGCTGGCCTGCCTGATCCTGCTGCCCTTCCGGGGCGAGTTCAACCGCCGCACCCGGCTGACGCATTCTGGTTTCTTCTCGCCGGGGTGGATCGTGCTGGTGGCGGCCACGGTCGCCTCGTTCGGGTTCGTATTCTTCTTCGCCAACAAGAGCACGCCCTATGCCCATGAATTGTGGTGGCAATTCGCGATGGATCAGGGCGCGCCCAGGGCCCTGCGGGCGGGGCTGCTGGCCAGCCTCGCGGTCGGGCTGGCAACGCTGTTCCTGCTGCTGCGCGCACCGCGCTTCACTCCGACCCTGCCCGATGCCGTGCAACTGGTGCAGGCCGAGGCAATTGCGATGGCCGGGCAGAAACCCGACGCGGGCTTTGCGCTGACCGGCGACAAGACGCTGCTGTTTGCCGACAGCGGCGATGCCTTCCTGATGTTCGCGGTGCAGGGCCGGTCGTGGATCGCCCTTGGCGGCCCGGTTGGCGCGCCCGAGGCGTTTGCGGGCCTCGCCTGGGCCTTTGTCGATGCCGCCCGCCATGCGGGCGCCCGCCCGGTGTTCTACGAGGTTGGCGAGGGTGACCTGCCGCTGATGCTCGACCTCGGGATGAACCTGCACAAACTGGGCGAAGAGGCGGTGATCGACCTTGCCACCTTCGCGCTGGAGGGGCCCGCCCGCAAGTCGCTGCGCGCCGCCCACGCCCGCGCCCAGCGCGACGGGCTGACGCTGGAGGTGCTGAGCCCGCCGCACGACCCGGCGCTGATCGCCACGCTGCGCGGCATTTCCGACGACTGGCTGGCGGCCAGGAACGCGCGGGAGAAGGGCTTTTCCGTGGGGCGGTTCGATCCGGGCTGGCTGAACCGCTGGCCGGTGGCGGTGGTGCGCCATTCCGGGCGGATCGTGGCCTTTGCCAACCTGCTGGTGACCGACAATCGCGCCGCGGCCTCGATTGACATGATGCGTCACAGCGCGGACGCACCCGGCAGCACGATGGAATTCCTGTTCACCGACCTGATGCTGCGCCTGCGCGAGCAGGGCTATCACCGCTTCTCGCTGGGCATGGCGCCGCTGTCGGGGCTGATGCCCGACCGCAGCCGCAGGCTGTGGGACAGGTTCGGGGCGGCGCTGTTCCGCCATGGCGGCAACTTCTACAACTTCGCCGGCCTGCGCGCCTTCAAGGAGAAGTTCGATCCGGCCTGGCATCCGCATTACCTGGCGGTTCCCTCGGCCCTGCCGCCGCTGTTGCCGCTGGCCGATGCGGCCGTGCTGATCGGCGGCAAGGCGCCACGCGCGCCGCGCGCCCGGAGGCTGGCCGGGGTGCAGGCTTAGGGGCGCGCCGGAAGGACCTCGCGCCGCGTTGCCCGGCCGATCACCTGAACCCGGCGCAGACCCATGCGCAGCTGCGCCGCCACCCGGCGCAGGCGAAAGCCGGCCCGCACCCGCGCAGCCATTCCCGCCAGCGCCGCCTTGCCCGATGCGCCGATGCTGCTCTTGTCGGCGGGCAGGGGGGCGGGATGCCGTAGCGGGCGCACTGGTCGATCTGGATCGCCAGCGCGGGGTCGGCCTGCCACGACGACATGTCATAGGCGGCACAGATCACCGCATCGGCAATGCCCGCCCGCCGGTCGGCCCGCGCCAGCAGCCGCGCCGCGCCCGCGGGCCACAGCACATAGGCGGCGGCCCCGCTGCGGTCCTGCCACAGCCGCCGCATCGGGGCCTGCGGATGCGGCGCCCCCAGCAGCTTGCGTCGCCCCCGGGTTTCGAGCGAGATGTGATCAACCCCCTGAAACCCCGTCACGCGGGCCAGGAAATCCGCGACCCCCGGCAGCAGCAGCGCGTCATCCTCCAGCACCAGCACTGGGCCGAACCCGGCCGCCACCCGCGCCCAGACCGCGCGATGCGAGGCGGCACAGGCCTTCTCGGCGGGGCTGAGCGGGCGTTCCCATCGCTGCCAGTAAGGCGCATCGGAAGGGGGCGACAGGGTCGCGGGGGTGACGGCCTCGACCCGTTGCCAGGGCAGGCCCAGCCGGTCGAGCTGCCCGGCCTGAAACGCCAGCCGCGCGGTCTGCCCGGCGAGGTTGATCACCATCACCCGCATGGCCTATGCCCCGAAGGGCAGTTCGCCCGCGAAGACGCGCAGGTAGGCATCGACCACGCCGTGTTCGCTGAACATCTCGTCCAGCCGGCCGCTGGCGTTCTCCGCGAAGCCCTGCGCCAGCGCCGGGTCCGCCCGCAGCCGCCGGATCGCCGCAGCCATTGCCGCCACGTCGTCGATCGGGGTGACCAGACCGTCGATGCCGTCGCGCATGAACCAGTCCGGCCCCTCTGACCTTGTGGAAACCGAGGGCACCCCGGCCTGCCACGCCTCCAGCAGCATGTTGCCGAGGGGTTCGTGCCGCGACGGCATCAGGAAGACATCGGCGGCGGCCAGATGGTGGATCGGCTCTGCCACCCAGCCGACAAAGCGCACGCGGTCTGCGATGCCAAGCTCGCGCGCCAGCGACTCCAGCATCGGGCGCTCGTTGCCGTCGCCCAACAGCCACAGCCACGCCCCCGGCACCTCTGCCGCTGCCCTGATCGCCACATCCATGCCCTTGCGCGGCACGAACCGGCCGCCTGCCACCAGAAGAAAGGCATCCTCGGGCGTCGTCTGGCTGGCACGCGTGACCGGCACCGGTTTGATCGGGCGCGGGAAGTTGGAGATGGTGACCAGTGGCTTCGTCCAGCCCAGATCGCGGCAACGGGTGCCGATGCCGGGCAGGTTGCCCACCAGCAGGTCGCACCGCCCGAAATGCTTGAGGTTCTTGGGAAAATCGCCCAGCCGCGCCAGCTTCACCGCCCCCGGCCAGTCGGGGATCAGCCGCGCGGCGCGGGGTATCCAGGCCATGATCGCATCGGGCTGCCACTCGCGGCAGAGGCGCCGCACCTGCCATTCCAGCAGCGGGCTCAGCGGCGAGATGCGGCTGTAGTTGTTCTCGATCAACGGGCCAAGGTCTGCGATCTCTCCCCGCCAGCTGCGGTTGGGGCGGATCACGAAGCGTTGGTCCACACCGCGCCGCCCGAGCGCGTTGACGAGGCTGACGAAGAACCGTTCCGCCCCGCCTTCCTTGCCGAAATGCAGGTGCAGCACGCGGGGCAGGGCGGCAGGCGCCAGGGCAGTCTCGGTCCCGGTCATTGCCCGGCCCCGCCACGCAGCCGGTGCCAGTGCAGCCGGGCGCGGTAGCCGATCTGGTAGCGCAGGCCGCGCAGCAGCGACGCCAGCCCGCTTTTGCCCGCCGCACGCCGCGCGCTGCCGATGGTGCCGGTGACAGTCTGCTGGTCACCGACCCGGAGGGGTGTCGGCAGCACCAGCGCCACCCGCAGCCCGGTTTCCCAGAAGAACTTCTGATCCTCGTCCACCGGGCGGAAGAACGGCAAGGCCTGCCCCGCCAGATGCCGGGCGGCGGCCTGGGTCAGCCCGTAGCCCAGCAGGCAGGTCGGCACGCGGTAGGGGATCACCAGCCGGTGTCCGTCCCCCAGCGCACGCTGGCTCACCACGCGGGGATGGGTGTCGAAGGCGAAAAGCTTCACCATGTCCCAATCGCCCGCGGCATCCCGCGACAGGGCGGCCAGAACGGAAGCCAGATCGCCCGAGGCGGCAAAGTCATCCTCGAAGATGAAGCCGCCGGGCGCGTCGCCATCGGCAATCGCCTGCCAGGCGGCGATGTGGCTGAGGTAGCAGCCGATCTCGGCAAGCACCAGCGGGTGGCGGGCGCGGGCGCGGTTGGCGCGGGGGTCATAAACCCGATTCAGCACCGCCGGGCGCAGGGTCTTGCCATGGACCGCATCCAGCCGGGTGAAGGGAATGCCCTGCGCGTCGAGGATCGCTGCGGCATTGGCCATCCGCGCGGTGTTGTCGGCCAGGTTGATGACCTGCGCGGGCCACATGGCCTAGCCCGCCGTCCGGGGGTCAGCAGCACGTTCTTGTGCAGCGTCTGCGCCACGCCGAAGCCCTGCGCCGCCAGATGCGCCAGCAGCGCGTCGATGGCCGCCTGCCCGACGATATGGGGATGCACCTCGACCACCATGGCGCGCACGCCTGCAAGATGGGCTTCTGTCAGCAGGGCAATCTCGGCACCTTCGACATCCATCACGATCACATCGGGGCGGTGCGCGTCGATCACGCTGTTGATCGGGTCGCTTTCCACGGTGATCCGGCGCGCGCCCAGATCGCGGTCAAGGAGCGAGGATGACACCACGTTATCGTTCTGGAAGAACGTCACCGGCGCGCCGTCGGTGGTCACCGCCTTCAGCACCAGCCGGGGGTCGAGCCCGTTCAGCGCGTAATTCGCCGCGATGATGGGCGCCAGCGCCGGGTTCGCCTCGTAGGACACAACCTGCCCCGGCCCGGCCAGCCTGCTGCACAGCAGGCTGATGAAGCCAAGCCCGGTGCCGATTTCCAGCACCCGGTCGCCCTTGCGGAGCGCGCGCGTCGCCAGCACCCGCTCGGGCAGTTCATAGCGGCCCTTGAAAATCGCGCTTTGCAGCGACCGGGGCACCCGCCCGGCATCGGTGTGCAGGCGCACCCCGGCCAGCGTGACCGTCTTGCTGCCGGTCAGGCGATGCCACAGCAGGGTCAGCGCGCGGAACGGGGGTTTCTTCATCGCGGGCACCGGGCACAGGTTGCAGGGTTGATGCGGAACTGCACGGTCATTTCACCCCCGTCAGAAACCACCCCGGCGCCACGGCGCAGATCCGCTCGCCGCGCCGCCCGGAATAGGTGGCGCCGCAGCGGGTCAGGCGGGCGTAGGCAAGGTCGCGCAGGTGCGCGAGATGGAACTGGCCGCGCGGGAACGGGCCGCGATAGCCGGTGATCATCCCGGCGGTGGTCTGGCGGCCCCAGACCAGCGGTTGCAGCGTCAGGCCGGAAAAGCCCGCGCGCCGGAACGTCTCGCGCCACCAGCTTGGCGTGGCGCGGAAGTAATCGTCGGGATGGGCGTGGATGCGGAAGATGAAGGGCACGGTGACATAAACCGTGCCGCCCGGCTTCAGCACGCGGAAAATCTCGGCCAGCACCGCCGCGCCGTCATAGACGTGTTCCAGCGTGTTGAGGCAGATCGACATGTCATAGCTGTCGTCGGCCATCGGGAAGGGCGCGCCGGGGGTGATCAGGTGGGTGGGGTCGATCTTCGGGTCGATGTTCACCGATTCCAGCGTGATATCGGCCGGAAGCTGGCTCAGGTAGCGCGCGTTGCGCCCGCCGCCGACATCCAGCACCCGCCCGGCCAGCGGCTGCTGCGCCAGCTTTTCGTATTCCAGAACCCGCAGGACCGACAGGCCGGCATGGTGGCGGTAGAGGCTTCGCCAGCGTGCCCAGCCTGGGGTTGGCGGGTCTACATATCTGTAATCCATTGCATTTCCACGCCAGAAACCGCCGTTTTCCCGGCGTTTGATAGCCTTTGCCCGCCCGGAAAGCAACCGCCTTTACCTTTGGCTGCACGGCGCCGGCGGGCCGTGCGGGCGCCCTGCGCAAAACATCCGACGGTTGCGCCCCGGGGGCTGGAACCAAATCCTCGCCCCTGCGTTGAAATCCTGTGTGGCGGTATGGCGTCTCGCCCGTACCGGGGCGCCCCCTCTGCCAAGGGCGCTGTCACATTCCATCCTGACAGACACGAAAGGAATGCTGCATGACCTGGGATCAGATTGAAACCAAATGGACAGAGATGGCCTGCCGCGCTCAGGGTGTCCGAAAACCGCGCAGTTCGATGGGCGCGATGACGCCGCGCATTGACATGGTTGAAATGGATGCGGGCAGCCTGCCCCGAGGGACGCCGGTCGCCCCGCCCGCCGATGCGGCAGCAGAGGCCCCGGCCGTCAAGTGAGCGGGTCGCCCTTGCCCGAGGGCAAACCCGCAACCGCCGCCCCGCAGCCGTCTTCGCGCGGCTTCACGACCCGGTGGAGGCAGGCGCGACCGGATCGTGACCTGTGGCAAGACGACGCTCCGGTCAGGGCCGACCTCTTCGGTCCTGACCGGCTTGAGCACCACGCCCGCACCCTTGCTGCGGCGCAAGCCGTCGTCCCGGACGGGCGGTCGTCCAGAGTGCTGCCGCTGACGCGGCGGGTGCGCGAAAATGCGCAGGTGCTGCTGGCTGCCTACCGGTCGCTGTCGCAGGCGGTGCAGGACGGGCAGACCGTGTCGCCTGCCGCGGAATGGCTCCTCGACAACGTGCATCTGGTGGAACAGCAGTTGCGCCAGATCGGTGAGGATCTGCCGCCGGGCTATTACCGGCAGTTGCCCAAACTGCGCGATGGGCCGTTGGCGGGGTATCCGCGCGTGCTGGGGCTGGCCTGGGCCTATGTTGCCCATACCGACAGCCTGCTGTCGGGGCCGATCCTCATCCGGTTCGTGCAGGCTTATCAGCAGGTTCAGCCGCTGATGATCGGCGAGTTGTGGGCGGTGGCCATCACCCTGCGCATCGTGCTGATAGAGAACATGCGCCGTCTGGTGGCGCAGATAACCGTTGGCCACCGGATGCGGCTGGAGGCCGATACCCTGGTCGATGCGGTGTTCGGCAAGCCGACCCGAGACGAATCGACGGCCCCGCCGGTGCCGGTGCATGTCGCCTTTGCGGACCACGCCGACCGGCCGCTGCCCGAGATCCTTGCGGCGCAGATCGCCAAACGGCTGCGCGGCCTCGACCCCACCGAAACGCCGCTGCGCGGCTGGCTGGAGGACCGCCTGCGCCAGCAGGGCACCACGATCGACGACGTGGTGCTGCGCGCCCACCAGCGGCAGGCCGCCTCCAACGTCACGATGCGCAACATCGTCACCAGCATGAGGCTCGCATCGGAACTCGACTGGGCCGACGTGTTCGAGGCGGTCAGCCTGATCGACGCGCGGCTGCGGCAAGCGTCAGATTTCGAGGCGCTGGATTTCGCGACGCGCAACCGCTACCGCACCGCGATCGAGGATCTTTCGCGCCACTCGGCCCTGACCGAGACCGGGGTGACCGAGGCGGCGCTGGCGATGACGGCCCGCGACGGCGACCCGGGCCACGCCCTGATCGGTCCGGGCCGCGCGGCGCTGGAGCGGCAACTGGGCTATGCCCCGCCGCTGCGGCTGCGGACGCGGCGGCTGGTTGGTCGGCTGGGGCTGGGCGGCTATCTCGGGGCGATTGCGGCGACCAGCGGCGCGCTTCTGTCGGCAGCCCTCTGGGGCAGCGGGGCGGGCCCGGCCGCGCTGCTGCCGCTTGCGCTGACCGGCGCTGCGGCCGCCGTGGAGGCCGGCACGGCGCTGATCAACCTGGCCGTCACCCGCACGGTGGCGCCGAAGCTGCTTCCCGCGCTCGACCTGATCGACGGCATCCCGCCGCATCTGCGAACGCTGGTCGCGGTGCCCGTCATCCTCAGCGATGCCGACGATCTGGCCCGCCAGATCGAGCGGCTGGAGGTTCATCACCTGTCCAGCACCGGCGGCGCGCTGCATTTCGCGCTGCTGTCCGACGGCCCCGATGCCGCCACCGAAACCACGCCCGGCGATGCCGACCTGATCGCCGCGGCACGGGCGGGCATTGCCCAGTTGAACGAAACCTATCCGTCCGACCGGGGCGACCGCTTTCTGCTGCTGCACCGCACCCGGCGCTGGAACCCGGCGCAGGGCTGCTGGATGGGGTGGGAGCGCAAGCGCGGCAAGCTGGACGAGCTGAACCGCCTGCTGCGCGGCGCGACCGACACCACCTTCCTGCCGCAGGAGGTGCCGCAGGACATCCGCTATGTCATCACGCTGGACGCCGACACCCGGCTTTTGCGCGACACGGTGCGGCGGATGATCGGCAAGATGGCGCATCCGCTGAACCGCGCGCGGGTCGATCCGGCCTCGGGGCGGGTCACCAGCGGTTACGGCATCCTGCAACCCCGCGTCACCCCGGCGCTGCCGGTGGGAAGCGAGGGATCGCTGTTCCAGCAGGTGTTCTCCAGCCCCGGCGGAATCGATTCTTATGCGGCGGCGATTTCCGATGTCTATCAGGACCTGTTCGCCGAGGGGTCGTTCACCGGCAAGGGCATCTATGATGTCGATGCCTTCGACGAGGCGCTGGCCGGGCGGGTGCCCGAGAACGCGTTGCTCAGCCACGACCTTTTCGAGGGCATCTTCGCCCGCGCCGCGCTGGCGTCCGACATCGAGGTGGTCGAGGATTTCCCCGCCCGCTTCGACGTTGCCGCCCGCCGCCAGCACCGCTGGGTGCGCGGCGACTGGCAGCTTCTGCCCTGGGTGTTCGGGCGCAGGGGCCGGGACATCCCGGCGGTGGGGCGCTGGAAGATGCTCGACAACCTGCGCCGGTCGCTGACGGCCCCGCTGAGCCTTGCCGCGCTCGCGGCGGGCTGGATGCTGCTGCCACAGCCGCAGGCCGCGGCCTGGACCGGGCTGCTGCTGGGCCTGCTGGCGCTGCCGCGGCTGATCGGGCTGCCCTTTGCGGTGCTGCCGGGACGGGCGGGGATCACCTCGCGCAGCCATGTCGCGGCGCTGGCGGCGGACACGAAGGCCGCGGTGTCGCAGATCGTGCTGGGCGTGGTGTTTCTGGCCGATACCGGCTGGCAGATGCTCGACGCCACCCTGCGCACCCTGTGGCGGCTGGCCGTCAGCCGGCGCCGCCTGCTCGACTGGGTGACGGCGGCGCAGGCCGAAGGCAGCGCGCTGCCGGGGCTGGCGGGCAGCTACCGGCGCATGGCGGGCGGGCTGGGGCTGGGGCTGGCGACCGGAGGGGCGGCCCTGCTGGTCAACCCCGCCGCCTGGCCTGCGGTTCTGCCGCTGGTCGCGCTGTGGTTTGCCGCGCCGGCGGTGGCATTGGGCATCAGCCGGCCGCGCGCCCTGCGCCATGCCGCCCCGCTGAGCCCCGCCGATGCTGCCCGGCTGCGGCTGATCGCCCGCCGCACCTGGCGTTATTTCGAGACCTTCGTCACCCCGACCGACAGCCATCTTCCGCCTGACAACTTTCAGGAAACCCCGCGCCCGGTCGTGGCCCAGCGCACCTCGCCCACCAACATGGGGCTTTACCTGCTGGCCACCACGGCTTCGCACGACCTCGGCTGGATCGGTCAGGACGCCGCCCTGACACGGCTGGAGCAGACGCTGCACGCCATGCTGGCGCTGCCGCGCTTTCGTGGACACTTCTTCAACTGGTATGACACGCGCGACGGCCGCGTGCTCGACCCGCCCTATGTCTCGACCGTGGACAGCGGCAACCTTGCCGGGCATCTGATCGCCGTGGCGCAGGCCTGCCAGGACTGGCAGACCGCCGCACCCGACGACCGCGACCTGCGGGCGGGCCTGCGCGACACGCTGCTGCTGGCCCGGCAGGCCCTGACCGAGGGTGCCGATACCCTGGCCGGGGCGGAACTGGCCGACCTGCTGGACGGGATGATGGCGGCGCTGGCGGACAGCGGCCGCCTGGACGCCGGGGCGATGCTGCCCGATGCCGACCGGGCGCTGGCGCTGGTGGCCGCACTTACCGGCCCCGATGCGAAGCAGGCCGCCCGGCCCGACCGCGCGCCGCCGGGCGACCCTGCCTTCTGGGTCGCGGCGATCCGGCAGCGGCTGGCCGAGGCCGCCACCGACGCCCGGCTCGACGGCCCCGACCTGCGCCGCCTGCAGATGGTGTCGCGGCTTGCCCGCGACATGGCGCTGGCGATGGAGTTCGGCTTCCTGCTCGACCCCGAGAAGAAGCTGCTGTCGATCGGTTTCACCGTGCCGACCAAGACGCTGGACCCGAACTGCTATGACCTGCTGGCGTCGGAGGCGCGGCTGGCCAGCCTGTTCGCCATCGCCAAGGGCGATGTGGAGACCCGGCACTGGTTCCGGCTGGGCCGGGCCGCGACGCCGCTGGGGGCGGCCTCGGCGCTGATCTCGTGGTCGGGCAGCATGTTCGAATACCTGATGCCCGCGCTGGTGATGCGTGCGCCCGCAGGCTCGGTGCTGGAACAGACCAACCGGCTGGTTGTGGCGCGGCAGCGGGACTATGGCGCGTCGCTGGACATTCCCTGGGGCATCTCGGAATCGTCGTTCAATGCCCGCGACCTGGAGATGACCTACCAGTATTCCGACTTCGGCGTGCCGGGTCTGGGGCTGAAGCGCGGGCTGAGCCTGAACCGGGTGATCGCGCCCTATGCCACCGGGCTCGCCGCGATGGTCGACCCGGCCGCCGCCGCCGCGAACTACGCCGCGCTGGCCACGCTGGGCGCCGAAGGGCGCTACGGCTTCTACGAGGCGCTGGATTTCACCCGGTCCCGCCTGCCCGAAGGGGCGGGGGTCGCCATCGTGCGCAGTTTCATGGCGCATCACCAGGGCATGACGATCACCGCCATCGCCAACACGCTGCAAGGCGGTCGGTTGCGCGAACGCTTTCACGCCGAGCCGATGATCAAGGGCGTCGACCTGCTGTTGCAGGAACGGGTGCCGCGCGACGCGGCCAGCGCGCAGCCCCGCGCGGCCGACGTGCCGGTCACCCCGGCGGCGGCGTCCGACACCCTGGCGCTGCGCCGCTTTGCCGCCCCGGGGCAGGATGCCCCCACCGCGCATCTGCTGTCGAACGGCCGCTTCAGCACGATGCTGACGCCCTCCGGCACCGGGTCAAGCCGCTGGCGCAACCTGGCGATCACCCGGTGGCGGTCCGATGCGGGGCAGGGGCTGGGGACGTTCCTGTTCATGCGCGATGCCGAAAGCGGCGCGCTGTGGTCGGCGGGGCTGGCCCCCACCGGCAGCGACCCCGCCCGCCGCACGGCCGTATTCTGCGAACACCATGCCGCCTTCACCCATGCGGGCCCGCACCTGACCACCACCACCGAGGTCGTGGTTTCGGCCGAGGATGACGCCGAGGCGCGGCGTGTCACCCTGACCAACACCGGGCGCTACGCGCGCGAGGTCGACGTGACCTCCTACGCCGAACTCGTGCTGGCCCCGACGGCGACCGACGTGGCGCATCCGGCCTTTTCCAAGATGTTCGTCGTGACCGACCACCTGCCCGAACTGGGCGTGATCATCGCCACGCGCCGCCGCCGCAGTCCGGATGAACCCGAGGTCTGGGCCGCCCATATCGCCGTGGTCGAGGGCGAGGAAACCGCGCCGATGCAGTTCGAGACCGATCGTGCCCGCTTCATCGGGCGCGGCCGGGCCATCAACACGGCGGTGATGGCGGCGGCGCCGCTGTCGGGCAGCACCGGCACCGTGCTCGACCCGGTGTTCTCGATCCGCCGCCGCCTGCGGGTGCCGGTGGGCGGGATGGCGCGGGTGACCTTCTGGACCATCGTGGCGGAAACCCCCGAGGCGCTGCTCGATCTGGTCGAACGCCACCGCGACGTGTCGGCCTATGCCCGCGCCGAAACCCTGGCCTGGACGCAGGCGCAGGTGGGCCTGCGCCACCTTGGCGTGACCCCGGCGGCCGCGGCGGATTTCCAGCGCCTGTCGGGCGTGCTGATCAGCGGCGACGCCCGGTTGCGCGCCGGGGTGCCGCGCATCCTGGCGGGGGCGGGGCCGCAGTCGCGGCTGTGGCAGCTGGGCATTTCGGGCGATCTGCCGATCGTGCTGCTTCAGATCGACGACGTGCAGGATATCGCCCGGGTATACGAGGCGCTGGCGGCGCATGAATACTGGCGGATGCGGCTGTTCGCGGTGGATCTGGTGATCCTGAACGACCGCGCGTCGTCCTATGTGCAAGACCTGCAGAACGCCATCGAGACGGCGGTGCGCAGTGCCCAGTCGCGGCCCCGCGCCGAAAACGGCCATCACCCCGACCGGGGCCGGATCTTCGCCCTGCGAACCGATCTGATCCCGGCCGACGCGCGCGCCCTGCTGGTCGCGGTGGCCGGGGCGGCGCTGGTGGCCAGCCGGGGCGGCATCGGAAACCAGATCGCGGCCCTGCCCGTGCCCGCCCCGCAGGCCGCACCCCTGCCGCTGGCCCGTCCGCTGGCCGAAGACAGCCCCGAGTCGCCCCCCGCGCTGGAATTCTTCAACGGCACCGGCGGATTCGACGACGATGGCCGCGAATATGTCACCATCCTGCGCGACGGCCAGACCACGCCCGCACCCTGGCTGAACGTGATCGCCAACGACGGCTTCGGCTTTCAGGTCTCGGCCGAGGGCAGCGGCCATGTCTGGGCCGAGAACAGCCGCGAGAACCAGATCACCCCGTGGTCCAACGATCCGGTCAGCGATCCGGCGGGCGAGGCGATCTTTCTGCGCGATCTCGACACCGGCCGGGTCTGGACCGTGACCGCCCTGCCGATCCGCGGCCTGGGCGCCTACACCGCGCGGCACGGCTTCGGCTACAGCCGCTTCAGCCACACCGCACAGGGCATCATGGCCGAGATGGTGCAGTTCGTGCCGCCGGACGATCCGGTCAAGATCAGCCACCTGACGTTGCGCAACACCACGCCGCGGCCGCGCAGGCTTTCGGTCACCGGTTATGCCGAATGGGTGCTGGGCGCGTCGCGCGATGCCACCCTTGCGCATGTCATCACCGAGACCTGCCCCGAGACCGGCGCCGTCCTGGCGCACAACCCCTATGCCACCGCCTTTCCGGGGCGGGTGGCCTTTGCCGATCTGGGGGCCGACGTCGCCAGCCGCAGCGGCGACCGGGCCGAGGTTCTGGGGCCGAACGGCAACCTTGCCGCGCCTGCGGGCATCGCGGGCCCGCTGTCGGGGCGCACCGGCCCGGCGCTGGACCCCTGCGCCGCGCTGCAGCGCATCGTGACCCTTGCCCCCGGCCAGACGGTCGAGGTCACCTTCCTGATCGGGCAGGCCGCCAGCGCCGGGGCGGCGCGCGCCCTGATCCTGCGCACCCGCGCCGCCGACCCCCGTGCCGTGCTGGCCGAGGTCAAGCGCGGCTGGGCCGACCTGCTGGGCAGCGTGCAGGTGCGCTCGCCCGACCGGGCGATGGACATCCTGCTGAACGGCTGGCTGCTGTATCAGACCGTCGCCTGCCGCATCCGGGCGCGGGCCGGGTTCTATCAGGCCAGCGGCGCTTACGGGTTCCGCGACCAGTTGCAGGACGGCATGGCGCTGACCGCGATCCGCCCGGCGCTGACCCGGTCGCATCTGCTGCGCGCGGCGTCGCGGCAGTTTCCCGAAGGCGACGTGCAGCACTGGTGGCTGCCGCATTCCGGGCAGGGCGTCCGCACCCGGATTTCCGACGACCGGGTGTGGCTGGGCTTCGGCGTGGCGCAGTACATCACTGTTTCCGGCGACGAGGGCATTCTCGACGAAATGCTGCCCTTCCTTGAAGGTCCGCACCTGCAACCCGGCGCGCATGACGACTTCTTCCAGCCCGGGATGTCGGACGAGATTGCCAGCCTGTTCGAACATTGCGCCCGCGGCATCGACCAGGCGATTGCCCTGACCGGCGCCAACGGGATGCCGCTGATCGGCACCGGCGACTGGAACGACGGGATGAACCGGGTGGGCGAGGGCGGGCAGGGCACCTCGGTCTGGCTGGGCTGGCTGCTGCTTGCCACCATCGCGCGGCTGGCGCCGCTGGCCGACAGCCGCGACCCCGAGCGCGCCGGGCGCTGGCGGGCCCATGCCGAAACCCTGCGCGCCGCCATCGAGGCCGAGGGCTGGGACGGCGCATGGTATCGGCGCGGCACCTATGACGACGGCGGGCTGCTGGGGTCGGCCGGTTCCGGCGAATGCCGGATCGATTCCATCGCGCAATCCTGGGCGGTGCTGTCGGGCGCGGCCGATCCGGCACGCGCGGCGATGGCGATGGAGTCCGTGATGACACATCTGGTGCGGCCGGACCCCGGCCTTGTGCTGCTGTTCACCCCGCCCTTCGACAGCACGCCGCGCGATCCCGGCTACATCAAGGGCTATCCGCCCGGCCTGCGCGAAAACGGCGGGCAATACAGCCATGCCGCGATGTGGGCGGTACTGGCGCAGGCAAGGCTCGGCAACGGCACGGCTGCGGGCAGCCTTTTCGCACTGCTGAACCCGATCAACCACGCCCTGACCCCGGCCGACGCGCAACGCTACAAGGTCGAGCCCTATGTGGTGGCGGCCGATGTCTATTCCACCGCCCCGCACGAAGGGCGCGGCGGCTGGACGTGGTATACCGGCTCGGCCGGCTGGATGTATCGCGCCGGGATCGAGGGCATCCTCGGCCTGACGCGGGTCGGCAACGCGCTGCACATCGACCCGTGCTTTCCCGCCGCCTGGCCCCGGATGGAGGCGACGCTGCGCCAGGACGGGGCTGCGGTCACGCTGCTGGTCGAGAATCCCGGCGGCACCGGCCACGGCATCGCGCAGGTGGAGATCGACGGCATGGCGGTGCCCCACGGCGGCGGCCCGCTGATCCTGCCCCTGTCAGATGCGCCCCGCCGGGTCCGCATCACCCTGTCGGGGCCGGTGGCGTGAGGCGGGGATGGTCAACCGCCCGGGGGATTCCGGCTCCGCAAGGTGGCCGTCCGTTCGCCCGGCGCTGCCGCGCCAGGGCCGCACCACGGTTCCGGGCCGATGGCATCAGGCAATGCGGGCAGGCCGCCGGTGCGGGCTGGCGGTTGCACAGGGTGGCGGGCCGGGGGTCGGCCCGCAGGGCGCCGGGTCCGCATCGCCCTCCGGGCCGCGGCCCGGAAAGAGGGCGCCAGGCCGCGCGCCCCCGGCCTCAGGCGGTGACCTGCTCGCGCAGGATCGCGGCGGTCATCGAGATCATCAGGTAGATCCCGGCAAAGATCAGCATCGCCACCATCGTGTTCTCGAAGGCGCGCGGATAGGTCGCCTCGTCCGGGGCCACCGGGCTGACCGACAGCGACAGATAGCGCACCTGGCGGTTTGCCTCGACCCGTGCGGTTTCCATGGATTGCAGCGATTGCGCCAGCAGAAGCTGCCGGGTCTGCACATCGGCCTGCGCCACCAGCAGCTCGCTTTGCACCTTGGCGAGCGACAGGCCGCCCGCCCCGTCTTCGGTCAGCTTGGCGCGCATGGCGGCGATTTCGGCCTGAACCGCCGCGATGCGCCGCTTCAGCGGCTCGACCCGCGCGGCGTTGGGGTTGGCGTTCGATTCCATCTGGGTCAGCGACAGCCGGTCGGTGGTCAGTTGCGTTTCAAGCCCGCCGATCTGGCTGGTGATCAGCGACACCTCGACCTCGGACGACAGGATCTTGAACTTTTCCTGCAGCTCGACAACCTGGCGCTGCGCGTCCAGCATGTTGGCCTCGGCCATGGTGTAGCTGTCGCGGGCGCCCTGCATCTGGTCTTCGCGCAGGCGCTGGGTCAGCTGATCGACCTGCTCCTCGGCGTAGCCGATCAGGTGCCGGGCGAACTGTTCCGAAATGGCGGGGTCGGCGGCGATCACCTCCATCTTTACCAGACCTTCGGTCGGGTCGTAGGAGATCAGCACATTGCGCTTGTAAAGCTTGTAGGCGGCCTCGGACGTGGCATCGGCGGCCAGACGCTGGATCGGGTCGATCTGCGGCTGGCTGAAATGGGCGCGGAACCCCATGTCGGCATCCAGCCGCAGCATCGCCTCGCGCGATTGCAGGTAGCCCTGCACGGCGATGCTGTCCTGGCTGGTCGCCATCGGCGAGCCCTGCAAGAGCCCGCCAAGCCCGCCGGACGCGGCCGACGGATTCTGTGCCTGCTGGATCACGAATTCCGACTTGGTGGCGAACAGCGGCGTTGCGACCATGAAATAGTAATAGCCGGTCAGCAGCGTCGGCAGCAGCACGAAGAACAGCAGCCGCGCCGACAGCAGCACCATCTTGCGGCGGCGGCGGCGCGCGATGTCCTGCTGCATCCGCATGATTTCGGCGGCGTGGCTGACCTCGGCGCGCACCTCGGTCGAGGGCACCTTGATCGGCTTGACGGTCTGGGGCAGCTGAACCCCGTCGCCCACCGGCGTCAGCGCGCGCGACTGCGACCCCACGGGGGTGCCTTCCGAGGTCACAAGTTCCAGCATGTTGGTGCGCTGGAACGGGTCTATCCCGGCCTGGCGCAGCAGGCGCACGGCGTCGAAATCTGATGTCGCGGGCAGGTTGTGCTTTTGCGCGACGCGCCGCGCCATGCGCAGCTGCCGCCCCGTCAGCCCCTCGCGGCGGATCGCGTCCATGTCGGTTTCCGAGGCGACCTCGGCGGGCGACGACACGTCCTGCGGGGCGGCCATGCGGGGTGCGGAAGCGGTGGCGAAGGGTGCCGCGCCGAAACCGTCCTCGTCTTCGGTCTCGAACAGGGCCGCGGGATCGGCGGGCGGGGGGGCCACCGGATCGGGACGCCGGATGCGGAACCGCTTAGCCTTGAGCTTCATAGTCATAAAGACGTTTCGCTTCTTCAAGGGTTTCGAACATGTAAAGCTGCCCGTTGCGCAGCACGGCCGCCGAGCGGCAGAATTTCTCGAGTGTCCTCGGCTGATGCGATACCACCACGACGGTCGACTTGCTCAGCCTTTCGCGCAGGATCGCGCCGGCCTTGCGGTTGAATTCCACATCGGTGGTCGCGGGCATCCCCTCGTCGATCAGGTAGATGTCGAATTCCAGTGCCAGCATCAGCGAGAACGAGAAGCGCGCCCGCATTCCCTGCGAATAGGTGCCCACCGGCATGTCGAAATACTCGCCGATGCCGGCCATCCAGCGGCAGAAGCTTTCGACATAGTCGGGGTCGAGCGAATAGAGCCGGGCGATGTATCGGGCATTCTCGGTCCCGCTGTGCTTGGAGGTGACGCCGCCCATGAACCCCAGCGGAAACGAGATCCGCGAGGTGCGGAGCACCTTGCCCTCGTCGGGCTGTTCCAGCCCGGCCATCATGTTGATGATCGTGGTCTTGCCCGTGCCGTTCGGGGCAAGGATGCCCAGCGAATGCCCCAGCTCGACCCGGAACGAGGCGCCGTCGAGAATGACCTTGCGGGTTTTCCCGGTCCAGAAGGACTTGCTGACATTTTCGAACGCGATCATGCTCGTGCCTTTGGCTTGCGCCTCATGTGCCGGGGCCTCGGGTTCCGGGTTCGTCCCGGATACGGGCTTTTCGTTAATTCCCGGTCACCGGAACCGTGCCCGGCCTTTCCGGCAGCATTATGTCGGAGTTGCCGGGCGAAAGACAATGCCCTTGCGGCGGACGGGCAGGGGCCCGGGGCCGGGTGCCGGGGTTGTGACCCGCCCACCGCCGGCAGGCTGGCCTCAGCCCCGCGCCCGAAGCCTGCCCAGCATCAGGGCAATCGGGCCCGCGGCAAGGCTCAGCGCGAGGCCCAGCCGGGCCGCCTCCTGCATGGCGCCGCCCGGAAGTTCGGTTTCCAGCGCCAGCATCGGCAGGGTGAAGCCCATGCCCGAGATCAACCCGACCAGCGCCAGGTCGCGCAACGTGACGCCGCGCGGCAGGCGCAGCCCGAACAGCCGCAGCGCCAGCACCCCGCCGGCCAGAAAGCCCAGCGGCTTGCCCAGCCACAATGCACCCAGCACGATGCCGGTGGTCGGGGCCATGGCGCCAAGGTCGATGCCGCCGCGCGTCAGCCCGAACAGGAACAGCACCACGATCAGCGGCCGCACCATCAGATGCGCAAAGCGGTTCAGCGGGTCGGTGAGGAACTCTTCGGCCTCGGCGAACAGCCCGAAGGCGCGGTCGGCATGGGGTATTGCGGGCAGGATCGGCAGCAGCCCCAGCGCCCCCGGCAACCCCGAGGCGGTGACGCCGACCCAGCTTGCCGCCCCGGCCAGCAGATAAGGCCACATGTGCAGCGCCCGCCTGCGCGCGCGTTCGGACCGGACCGCCAGTCGGCAGAATGCCGCCAGCGCCAGCGACGCGGCCAGCGGCAGGATCAGCCACAGCGGCCGCAGCGCCTCGGGCGGGAAGGACACGCCGCGCACCAGCAGCCCGGCGATATTGGCGGCGATGGCGGTCAGCAGCAGCATGTGGAGCGCCGGATGCCCCGGACCGAACAGCCGCCGCCCGATCACGTAGCCCAGCACCACGTCGCTGCCCAGCGGCACCGCCCAGCCGATGCCGGGCGTCGCCTCCTCGGCGGTCTCGAACAGGGCGGCCAGCACAAGCCAGACCAGCACCGCGCCGATCATCCCCCCGGCGGCGGCCATCATCGGCACCACGGCCCGCCGCCCACGCAGCGCGCCGCGGTTCAGCACCAGTGCTTCCCACAGCTCCTTGCCAAGATAGAACAGGAACAGCGCCATCAGCACTTCCGACACCAGCGCCCGCAGCGTCAGGCTGCCGCGCGGCCCCAGTTCCAGCGGCAGGTCTGCCAGCCGCCACTCGATCGCATCGTAGTAGGTGCCCGGCGACAGGTTGACCCACAGCGTGGCCAGCGCGACACCGGACAGGAGCGCCCAGGCAAAGTGACGGATGAAGGACGAAACGCGATACATGGGGGGCGACCGATACAGACGGATTGCGCTGGCGGGGAACACCGCCGACCTAGCCCTGCGGCTGCGTCGGGGCAATGCGGCCCGCGCACCGCGGCGGGGTTTGCGGCAATGTGTTGCCGCCCCGCATCCGTGCCGGTGCCTTGCCGCCGCGAAAGGCCGCGGCCGGCGGCCGCCCCGCCCCTTGCCGCCCCCCGCCGACCGGTCTACCCAAGGGCGACCCGAGCAGGAGACCCCGCGATGACCGCACTGGATCAGGCCCATGCCGCGATGCTGGCCGACCCCGAGGATGACGCAGCACGCCTGCGCTTCTACGCCCAGATCGCCGATGGCGAGATGGTGCTGCTGCTGGAAGCCGAGGCGGAAGGCGACGTGCTGACGCCGCGCGTGTTCGAACTCGAGGACGGGCCGGTGGTGCTGATCTTCGACCATCAGGACCGGCTGGCCGAATTCGCGGGGCAGGCGGTGGCCTATGCCGCGCTGCCGGGCCGGGTGATCGCCGCGCAACTGGCGGGGCAGGGGATCGGGCTGGGGGTGAACCTCGGGGTGGCGCCGTCGTCGATGCTGCTGCCGCCCGCCGCCGTCGATTGGCTGGCCGCGACGTTGCAGCACGCCCCCGACGAGGTCGAGGCGGTGCCGCAGGCGTTCCACGCCCCGCAGGTTCTGCCCGCAGCATTGCGGGTGGCGCTGGAAGGCCGGCTGGCCCGGGCCGGGGGGCTGGCCTCGCATGTGCTGCTGGCGGGGGTGACGTATCAGGGCGGGCGGCGCGGGCAGATGCTGGCCTTCGTCGGGGCGGTGCCGGAGGCCGAGGCCGCGCTGGCCCGCGCCGCCGCCGAGGCGCTGACCTTTTCGGGCGTCGAGGCGGGCGAGATGGACGTGACCTTCGTTGCGCCCGGCACGGCGACGGAACGGGAAATGGCGCGGGTCGGGCTGCGGTTCGACATCGCGACACCCGCACGTCCGGCGGCACCTGCGCCGGATGCGCCCGTAACCATCCCGCCCCGCCCGCCCCGCCTGCGCTAGGGCAGACTTCGGATCGGCGGGTGCGCGATGACCGCGATGAATGGGGTAAAATGATACCTTTCTTGCAAGCACCTGTTTTACAATGCAATTTTACAGGTCAAACGCCTTGACCGTGGCGCCCGATTGTCGGATACAGCGCCATCCGAGATCCCGGGGGCCTGGCCCCTGCTTCACTTCAATAGGTTCGAAATGAAAACCTTCACCGCAACCCCTGCGGACATCCACAAGAAGTGGATCCTGATCGACGCCGAAGGCGTCGTTCTGGGCCGCCTTGCGACCATCGTGGCCAGCATCCTGCGTGGCAAGAACAAGCCGACCTTCACGCCGCACATGGACATGGGCGACAACGTGATCGTCATCAATGCCGACAAGATACAGATGACCGGCAACAAGCGCGACGACAAGCGCTATTACTGGCATACCGGCCACCCGGGCGGGATCAAGTTCCGCACCGCGCGTCAGGTGCTGGAAGGCGCGCACCCCGAGCGCGTGGTGACCAAGGCCGTCGAGCGGATGATCACACGCAACAGCCTCGGCCGCCAGCAGATGACCAACCTGCGGGTCTATGCCAGCGCCGAGCACCCGCACGAGGCGCAACAGCCGACCGTTCTCGACGTCAAGTCGCTGAACCCGAAGAACACCCGGAGCGCATGACCATGGCCGACCTCAAATCCCTCGACGATCTGAAATCCGCCGTGACCGAATCCGCCCCGGTGGCAGCCCCCGTCGCGCCGCCGCGCGTGCCGGTGCGTGATGCGCTGGGCCGTTCCTATGCCACGGGCAAGCGCAAGAACGCCGTCGCCCGCGTCTGGATCCGCCCGGGTTCGGGCAAGGTCATCGTCAACGGCAAGACCATGGCGGAATACTTCGCCCGTCCGGTGCTGCAGATGATCCTGCGCCAGCCCTTCACCGTGGCCGGCGTCGAAGGCCAGTTCGACGTGATGGCGACGGTTGCCGGCGGCGGGCTTTCGGGCCAGGCCGGCGCGGTCAAGCACGGCGTTTCCAAGGCGCTGCAGCTTTACGAGCCCGGCCTGCGCGCCGCGCTCAAGGCCGCGGGCTTCCTGACCCGCGACAGCCGCGTGGTGGAACGCAAGAAATACGGCAAGGCCAAGGCGCGCAAGAGCTTCCAGTTCTCCAAGCGCTGACCGCCGGTTCACGGAAATGGAAAGGCCCGCAGGTTTGCGGGCCTTTTTGCTGTGCGGTCGCGGCGGGGCGGCCGGTCAGACGTGGTGATGTTCGGGCAGGTCCTTCAGGGCGTCCTTCGACCAGGCGGTGGTCGCGTGAACCGAACCGTTGTTGTCGCGCATGAAGTGCAGTTCGGTCAGCGGCAGGGCCACCGGCTTGGCGCCGATTCCCAGGAATCCACCGACATCCACGATGATCTGCGCATGGGGGCCCGCGCCATGCATGTGCGACACGCTGCCGATCTTGTTGTCTTCGGAATCGTAGATGGCCGCGCCTTCCAGGTTCGTCACGTTCAGTTCTTCGGGTGCAAGCGGGATGTGGGTAGAATGGTCCATCAGTCTCTTCCTCCAGTGATTGCACTCAGACCGTGCATGGAAACAACTGCCGGGGCGCCGCAAGGTTCCGCAGGATGCGCCATGAACGGCAGTCGGCTGCGGGCAGCGGACGATGGGGGCGCGAAAAAAAGGGGCCGGGTTGCCCCGGCCCCAGTCTGGGGAAAACCTGTGAAGGGCTGCGGCCTCAGCCGCGCCAGAACGGCTTTTGCGCCTCGCGCAGCGCCGCTTCCTGCTCAAGCCCGATGTCGCGCAGCATATGCCCGTCCATCCGCCCCAGATGCAGGCGGCTGCGGCGGCGCTCGTCCCAGGTCAGCAGCGTGCGGGTCGCGTCACGCGCGAACCGGGTCAGCGGGTTGGTCGGCAGCAGCGGGATGGTCAGAGAGCGGGTCATGGGACACCAGAGCTTTGTATTGATACAAGTTTGAATCTTCGATAGAGAAAGAATACAATCTTGCCGAAGCCGATACCAGAGGAACATTGTGACTGATACAATCTGGCGGCCAGATCTGGCCGATTACCCCGGCCCGAAATATCTGGCCCTGACCCGGGCGCTGCGCGAGGCGATCAGGGCGGGTGCGCTGCCGCATGGCGTGCAGGTGCCCACGGTGCGCGATCTGGCCTTTGCCATCTCGGTCACGCCCGGCACGGTGGCGCGCGCCTACCAGCTTGCGACGCAAGAGGGGTTGCTGGCCGCCACGGTCGGGCGCGGCACCTTTGTTGCGGCGCAGGCGCCGCGCCTTGGCCCGACGCAGCCGCTGTTCACCGAGCGCGATCCGGGGCTGATCGGCGGCCTTGTCGATCTGCGGTCGCCGCAGCTGCCGGATGTCGGGCAGGGGGCAGCCTTTGCTGCGGCGCTGCGCCGGGTGGCCGATGGGATCGGCGCTGACTGGCTGGATTATCCCAGCCAGCGCGCCGAGGCCCCGCTGCGGGCCGCCGTGTGCGACTGGCTGGCCGACCGCGTGCTGGGGCCGCATGGCCCGGAAGACATGGCGCTGACCCATGGCGGGCAAAGCGCGATCAACCTGGTGTTCCTGTGCTGCCTGCGCGGCGACCGCCCGGTGGTGCTGTGCGAGGATCTGGCCTACCCCGGCTTCCGCCATGCCGCGCGGCTGGCACGCGCCGAGGTGGTCGGGGTCGAGCTTGACCAGCACGGGCTGCGCCCCGACGCGCTGGAGGCCGCCTGCCGCCGCCACGGCCCGCAGGTGCTGTGCCTGACCACCGAGGCGCAGAACCCCACCGCCGCCCGGATGCCCGAATCCCGCCGCCGCGAGGTGGCCGCCATCGCACGCGCCCACGACCTTCAGGTGCTGGAGGACGATTGCTATTCGGTGGCCGAAAGCCATCTGCCGCTGCTGCGCGCGCTGGCACCCGAACGCACCTGGTATGTCGGCAGCCTGTCCAAGACCATTTCGGCGGCGTTGCGCCTGGGCTTCGTGCTGTGCCCGACCGGGATGGGTGAGGCCGGGCGCCTGACCGCGCAGCACGGCCATTTCGCGCTGGCCCGCCCGGTGTCGGACCTCTGTCTAGACCTGTTCGCCTCGGGCAGCGCCGCCAGCCTGCGCCGCGCCGTGCAGGCCGAATTTGCCGATCGCCTGCAGGCGATGGTCAACGCGCTGGGGGCCAGCGACCTGACCTGGCAGCCGGGGTTGCCGTTCGTCTGGCTGCGTCTCCCCTCGGGCTGGCGGGCCTCGACCTTTGCGCGCATGGCCGAGGCCGAGGGCGTGCTGGTGCGTTCGGCCGACGAATATGCGCTGATCCATGGCCGCGCACCTCATGCGGTGCGGCTGGCCATCGCGGGTGGCATCCCGCGCGCGGCCTTCGACATGGGGTTGGCGACGCTGGCACGGCTGCTGGCCAGACCGCCTTCGGAACTGGCGGTCTGAGCGGCGGCCGGGTGCCGATTGTTGCACTTGTGCCCAGGTCTGGCGGAATTGTGTGCCTGCGGGCGCGCAAACTTGTGTCGCGCGTTGACCGATCAGCCCCGGCACGGGCACACTTGCCGGATCGAAGCAGCACACAAAAACAAAGAGAGCCCAGAATGGGACACCAATCCTCCTTCCACGCCCCCAACGGGGGTGCTGATTTTCTTGCACTGCGCACTGCCCGCACCGGCGAGACCGAAATCGTCTATGACGATGGCGTCGCCCGCCGTCTGGTTTGGCGCGTGACGGAAGGCATGACCGACACCAGCAGGTTGACGCAGGCCCTGTCGCGCGCCGTGACCCAGACACGGGTGGTTCCGGCGCTGTACTCGGAACTGAAGAAGCACGAGATCATGGTCGAGGCCGTGATCCGCTGACGCGGGCCGTTTCGCAACTGCCCGGGATCGGTGCGCCATCCCGGCGGCTGCCGCTTCTTCATGCAGCGCCCCCGGCCCGGTCAGGGGCGCCGCAACCCGGCCAGATCGCCCCTTTTCACAGTGCCCGTCCTGTGCCACATAAACGAAAAAGCCGCGCTGACAGGGGGAAAGATGGATCTCGGGATGCGATGGGGCCGCTTCAGAAAGACTGAAGCCGCCAGTGGATTGCTTCTGGTCAGCCCGACCGCGCTTTATGCCCTGCTGCTGCTGGCCGCGCCGCTGGGCACCATCGTCCTTTACTCGGTCCTGACCGACGGCTACCTGACGGTTCTGCCGCTCTTTACCCTTGCCAACTATGTCGAGGCCTGGACCAACGAGCTTTACCGCACGGTGATGCTGCGATCCCTGGGTGTGTCGATGTCGGTGACGGTGGTCACGGTGCTGCTGGCCTTTCCGGTGGCCTATTTCGTCAGCTTTCATGTCGCGCCGTCGCGCAAGGCGTTCTGGCTGTTCCTGATCACCATCCCGTTCTGGACCAGCTATCTGATACGGGTGTTCCTGTGGAAGGTGATCCTTGGCTACAACGGCGTGGTGAACTCCGGCCTGCTGGGGCTGGGGGTGATCGACGAGCCGCTGACCTTCATCCTTTACAACACCAATGCGGTGGTCATCACGCTGGCCCATGCCTATGCGCCCTTTGCCATCCTGCCGATCTTCGTGGCGCTGGAAAAGATCGACCGGTCGCTGCTGGAGGCCGGGCAGGATCTGGGAGAATCGAAGTTCATGACCTTCCTCCGGGTCACGCTGCCGCTGGCAATGCCGGGGGTCGTGGCCTCTGTGCTGATCGTGTTCATCCCGACCATCGGCGACTATGTCACGCCACAACTGGTCGGCGGGCCGGAAGGGCGGATGGTCGCGAACCTGATCCAGCTGCAATACCTGAAGCTTGACAACTATCCGCTGGGGTCGGCCATCGCGGTTTCGGCGATGGCGATCGTGACGGCGGTCAGCCTCGTGTTCCTGTTCCTGAACCGGCGCTACCTGAGAGGCCCGAAATGATGAAAGCCGGCTGGTTCAAGGTCTATGCGCTGGGCTATCTGATCTTCCTTTATGCGCCGATCATCATCCTGCCGCTGTTCGCGTTCAACGACGCGACGGTGATCGCCTTTCCGCTGACCGGGTTCAGCACCCGCTGGTTCAGTGCCATGCTTGACAGCCCGCCGCTCTACGGCGCGGTCAAGAACAGCCTGATCATCGCGGTGTCGTCCTCGATCCTGGCGACCACGCTGGGGGTGTTTGCCGCCCGCGCCTCGACCCGGTTCCCGTTTCCGGGCAAGGGCTGGATCATGGGTCTGATCATGCTGCCGCTGGTGCTGCCCGAAATCATCGTGGCGGTGTCGCTGCTGATCGTGCTGCTGGGCATCGGCGTGCCGCTGTCGATCTTCACGGTGATCCTCGGCCATGTGCTGATCTGCACGCCCTTCACCATCGCCATCCTGTCCTCGGCTTTCCAGAGCCTCGACAAGTCGCTGGAGGAGGCGGCCTATGACCTGGGCGAGACGCCGCTTTCGACCTTCCGGCTGATCATCCTGCCGCTGGTGATGCCGGGCATCATATCGTCGCTGCTGATCTCCTTCACGATCAGCCTCGACGAGTTCATCATCGCCTTCTTCCTCGCGGGCACCGAGGCGACGCTGCCGGTCTACATCTTCTCGCAGTTCCGCTTCCCGCAGGCGGTGCCCGTGATCATGGCGCTGGGCACCATTCTGGTGTGCCTCTCGATCGTGCTTCTTTCCATCGCAGAATATTTCCGCCGCCGCGGCATCGCCCGGGCCGGTGGCAAGGATACCGGAGGCTTCCTGTGAACACCGTCGCAGCCAAACCCACCATGATCGAATTCCGCGATGTGCATAAGTATTACGGCGACTACCACGCCCTGCGCGGCATCACCGCGACGATCCGGGCGGGCGAGTTCTTCTCGCTGCTGGGGCCGTCGGGCTGCGGCAAGACCACCCTGCTGCGCACCATCGCCGGGTTCGAGGACATCTCGTCCGGCGTGGTGCTGATCGACGGCAAGAATGCGGCGACCATTCCGGCCAACAAGCGCCCGACCAACATGGTGTTTCAAAGCTACGCCATCTTCCCCCACCTGACGGTCGAGGAAAACGTGGGTTTCGGGCTGCGCCGCGAACGGCTGTCGAAGGAAGACCTCGGCCGCCGCGTCGGCGAGGCGCTCGACATGGTGGGGTTGAAGGGTTTCGGTGCGCGCGCGGCCCATGCCCTTTCAGGCGGTCAGCGGCAGCGGGTGGCGCTGGCCCGCGCGCTGATCCTGAAGCCCAAGGTTCTGCTGCTGGACGAACCCCTGTCGGCGCTCGACAAGAAGATGCGCGAACTGATGCAGGTCGAGTTGATCAAGCTGCAACGCCAGGTCGGCATCACCTTCATCCTGGTGACCCATGACCAGGAAGAGGCGCTGGTGATGTCTGACCGCATCGCCGTGATGTTCGAGGGCGAGATCTCCCAGCTCGACGACCCCGAAACGCTCTACCGTCGCCCGAAGTCGCGCAAGGTGGCCGAGTTCATCGGCACGATGAACTTCCTGCCCGCCACGGTGCTGTCGGAAGGGCCGGGCGGCATCGAGGTCGATGTCCGCGGCTTCGGCCGCGCGACGCTGGAGGCGGCGCAGGCTCCGGGTGCGGTGACCGGCGGCGAGGTTTCGGTCGGCTTCCGCCCCGAAACCCTGACGATCCTGTTCGAAGGCCAGCCCACCGCCGAGCGCGAGAGCATGGCCAGCATCGAGGAAGTCGTCTACTTCGGCGACATGACCTATTACGACGTGCGCCTTGACGGGGTGGACACGCCGATGCGGATTTCGATGCGCAACGTGTTCGGCCGCCCGGTGCTCGACATCGGCACCCGCGCCCGGGTGGCGTGGAGCCCCGGCGCGCTGGTGCTCTTCCGCTGAACCTGCGCCCGGCCTGACCGACGGCAAAGGGGGTATTTGGGCCAAGAAGAAACCCGATGCGTTTCATCTTGGCCCAAATATCCTCGCCGAAGGCATCTATCCGCATGACCGGCGCTGGGTGGCCTAGCGGTCGGGGGGCAGCAGGCCCAGCCCGCGCAGGTAGATGCCGATGCCCGCCTCCAGCAGATCCTCGGGCGGGAAGGGCGACTTGGCGCCGGGGTTGCCGCGCGCGAACAACTCGACCACACCGTGGCTCAGTGCCCAGACATGGGCGGAAAACATCGCGGCGGGCGGGCGCTTTTCGGGGGGAATGTGGTCCGACAGCCGGGCGGCGGCCAATTCCAGCACATTGCGCGCCTTCTGCGCCACCAGCGCCAGTTCGGGGTTGGCCTGAAGGGAAATGCCGCTTTCGAACATCGCCATGTAATGGCCGGGGTATTTGCGCGCGAAGGCGAGGTAGGCGCGCCCGGTCGCCTCGAAGGCCGCCAGCGCCGAGGGCTGGCCGTTGTTGTAGGCGTAATCCATCAGCGCCGCGAAGATCTCGTAGCCTTGACGTGCCGCCTCGGCGATCAGATCCTCGCGCCCGGCGAAATGGCGGTAGACGGCGGCGGGGGTCACGTCGGCGGCCTTCGCAGCCTCGGACAGGGTGAACCCCTGCGGCCCCTTTTCCTCGATCAGTTGCAGCGCGGCCTCGACCAGCGCCTGCCGCAGGTTGCCGTGGTGATAGCCGCGCTTAGACATGCCAGAGGTCGAGCCCGCCGCAGATCTTTGGATCGGGCACGCCGATGCAGCCGTCGTCGCGGCCGTCGAACGGCATGGCACGCAGCACGGTCTGGATTGCGGCGATGCGGGCGCGGCGCTTGTCGTCGGCAAGGATCAGCGTCCAGGGCGCGTCTTCGGTGTGGCTGCGCCGCAGGGTTTCGTCGATGGCGGCGGTGTACGCGTCCCATTTCGCCAGCCCCTCGATGTCGACCGGGCTCAGTTTCCATTGCTTCAGCGGGTCCTGCTCGCGATCGAGAAACCTCTGCAGTTGCGCCGCCCGCCCGACATTCAGCCAGAGCTTCACGAACACGATGCCTTCATCGACCAGCATCCGCTCGAAGGCGGGCAACTGGCGGAAGAAATGCTCGCGCTGGTCTGGGGTGCAGAAGCCGAAGACGTGTTCGACCACGCCGCGATTGTACCAGCTGCGGTCGAACAGAGCCATTTCGCCGGCGGCGGGCAGCCAGTCGACGTAACGCTGGAAATACCATTGCGTCGCCTCGCGGTCAGAAGGTTTGGCCAGCGCCACCACGTTGGCGATGCGCGGGTTCAGGTTTTCGCGCATCACCGCGATGGTGCCGCCCTTGCCCGCCGCATCGCGCCCCTCGAACACCACAACCACCCGCTTGCCGGTTGCCTTGACATCGGCCTGCAGCCGCACAAGCTGGCGCTGCAGACCCTCCATCTGCGCGTCATAATCCTTGCGCCTCATTTCCTCGCGGTAGGGGAAGGCGGGGTCGTAGAGGTCGTTGTGGTCTGCATCCTCGATGGCCTTGCGGATGGCATTGGGGGCGCCTTCCTTGAAGTAGTGGCTGATCGCGCCGTCGAAGGGCAGGGGCATCGCGGTCTCCTTGCTGTGCGGATCACCTTAGGGCCAAGCCGGGGGCCAGTGCAATCGGCGGCTCAGCGCGACCTTGCGGCGGCACGGCGGATGGCGGCGACCACGACCTCGGGGTTGGTGTGGTGCGGCATGTGGCCGACGCCGGGCAGCACGGTCAGCGTTGCGTCGGGCAGAAGGCGCGACAGCGGCTCGGCATGGACCCGCACCGGCACCACCGTGTCGGCATCGCCATGCACCAGTTCGACCGGCAGCGTCAGGCGCGGATAGTTCGGCAGCATCCGCTCCAGGTGGGGTTTCAGCCCGCTGACCTGACGCGAGTTGACCCGGATGCTGTCGCGGCGCAGCGTCAGGCCGATGCCGATGCCCTCGGCATAGCCCGGCGGCGGGATCTGCGGCGCGAAGACGGATGCCACCGCCGCTTCGGCCTGCGCTTCTGACGCGAAGGCCGAGATCAGCGGAACCACGGTTGCCCCGCCCAGCCTGCTGGCCGAAATCGCGTACCACGGCCCCAGCCCGCCGGGCCAGGGCATGGTGGCCCCCGACACGATGACAAGGCCAGCCGTTTCGGGGTCGCGCAGCGCCCAGGCCATCGCCACCGCCCCGCCGTAGCTGTGGCCAAGCACGATCGGCCGGTGCAACCCCAGCGTTTCCGCCGCGGCGCGCAGCGCATCGGCCTGCACCAGTGGGCTGATGCCGGGCGTGCCAAGGTCGTCGGACCAGCCAAGGCCAGGACGATCGAATACCGTCACGCGGAAGTCGGTTTCAAGCAGATCGACCAGCCGCAGGGTGAAGTCGCGGGTATTGCCGGATGCGCCGTGGATCAGCACGAGGTCGCGCCCGGCGCCGCGGGTAACGGCATGGACGTTGCCGCCCGGCACCGCGATCAGCCGACCCTCGGGCGGAAAGCGGGCCTCGGCTGCCGTCTCGCGCGCGTCGGCCCGCCGGTCCACCACGGCGGCGCAGCCGCTGGCAGCAAGGGCCGCGATGATGAAGCTAGCTGCCAATGGCTTTGATATCATACGGGGTTGACTGGTATATCTCGTTGATCCAATTGCCATATAGCAGGTGGGCGTGGCTTCTCCAGCGGTTCAGCGGGGTCATCGCGGGATTGTCATCGGGATAGTAGTTCAGCGGCACGTTGATTGCCCTGCCTGCGGCCACGTCGCGGTCATATTCCTGTTTCAGCGTGTCGCTGTCGTATTCGAAATGGTTGAAGATGTAGAGCGCGCGGTGCCCGGCATCCTCGACCAGACAGGGGCCGACCTCGTCCGAGGCCAGCAGGGTGCGCAGGCCGGGGGCGGCGTCGATCTCGGGCTGGCGCATCTCGGTCCAGCGGCTGACCGGGATCACGCAGTCGTCGGAAAAGCCGCGCAGGTAGGGCGAGGTCGGGGCGACGTTGCGGTGGCGGAAGCAGCCGAACGCCTTGGCCGCCAGCAGGTGCTTGGGCACGGAATGGAAATGGTTGATCATCGCCATGCCGCCCCAGCAGACGCCGAAGGTGGAATGGACGTGGCTTTGCGTCCAGTCCATCACCTCGCAGAGCTCGTCCCAGTAGGTGACCTGCGTGAAATCCAGATGCTCGATCGGCGCGCCGGTGATGATCAGGCCGTCGAACTTCTCGGCCTTGACCTCCTGAAAGGGGCGATAGAAGGCCTCCATGTGCTCGGCGGCGGTGTTCTTGGTCTGATGCTCGCTCATCCGGATCAGGTGCAGGTCGATCTGCAAGGGCGTGGCGCCGATCAGCCGGGCGAACTGGTTCTCGGTCTGGATCTTCTTCGGCATCAGATTCAACAGCGCGATGCGCAGCGGGCGGATTTCCTGCGTGGCCGCGCGTTCGGGCGACATGACCATGACGCCCTCGCGGCGCAGGACTTCGAAGGCGGGCAGGGTGGCGGGCAGGGTGATCGGCATCTGTGTTCCCGGGGTCTGGCAGGGGGGCGGTATCTATGCGGGGGCGGGCGCGTCCTCAACCCCGCGCCGGTCGATGGCGCGGGCGATCAGGTCTTCGAAACCGGCCACGTCGCGCACCGCCGCCACCTCCTCGGGCGTCACGGTCACGCCCCAGCGTGCCATGGCTGCATAGCGCGGCTGGCGGTGCTCCAGCACCTGCGCATAGGCAAAGCGCAGGAAGGCGTCGGGGTCGACCTGATCTTCGGCCAGACCCTGCTGTGTCAGCCAGTCGGCCCAGATCCGCGCGAGGAACGCGGGCTGGTAATACATCGGTTTCGGCGCGCGGTCGAAGCGGCGGATGAGTTCGGCCTGATGCGCGTCGGACCCCTTGAGCCAGACCAGCAGCAGGTTGTCGGCCAGTTCGCGCAGCACCGGGTCGGCGGGGTTGTCGGGTTCCACCACCTCGCAGATCGACCCGCCGCTGTCGCAGACGAAATTGCGGTAACCATACAGGTCCTGTGCGCGGTGGATGAAGCGCGTGGTGTCATGGAGGGCCGCGATTTCCGCCTCGCGGTGCTGGCTCTGGCGCAGGCAGTATTCGGCGAACGGCACCCCGCCGCGCGCCGGATCGCCGGGCTTGCCGAGGTAGGTCGAAAGCGGTGCCAGATTGTTGAAGGTGATGTTCGAGGTGATGTAAACCGAATCGGTCATCAGCAATTCGCGCAGGAAGGGCAGGCGCATCGCCTCGCGCTTGAAGTTGTCGGCGATGTATTCGCCCATGTAGCGCGTGCCGATCCGGTAATCGACCGAGTAGTGGAACCAGGCGTCCCCCTCGCGCAGCATGTTGGCAAGGTGGGTCTTGCCAAGGCCCGACATGCCGAACAGCAGCACCCGCTTGGCCGTCGTCGCCCGCCAGTCACTTGCCGATTGATAGATCATCAGAACGCACCCCCGCTGCCCGGGCCGTGGTAACGCCGGGCGGCGGGGAATTCACGCGGAATCTTTGCGCCATGCCCGTCTGCGGAACAGCCGCAGGATGCGCCCGTCGATCACCGCAAGGCCGCAGGCGATCAGCGCAAAGCCGACGTAGGCGCGCAGCGGCAGGGCCTCGCCCAGCACCAGCGCGCCAAGTGCGATTGCCACCGGGGCCACCAGCAGCGTGACGAGGCTCAGGTTGCCCGCCCCAGCCATGCCCAGGACGCGGTAATAGAGCAGATAGGCAAAGGCCGTGGCCACCACCGCAAGATACCCCAGCGCCCCCCAGACCGCCGCGCCATGATCCAGCGCGGGCCACCCCTCCAGCCACAGCGCGGTCGGCAACATGATCAGGCTCGATCCGGTCAGCATTCCGGCTGCGGCCACCTGCGGGGCCAGGCCGCCCAGCCGCTTGCGTGCCCAGACGCCCGCCAGCGCATAGGACAGCGACGCCCCGATCAGCGCCAGTTGTGCCAGTGATGTCAGGTCCAGCCGCGCCAGCGCGCCCCACCCGATCACCACCACCACCCCGGCAAAGCCGAAACCCACGCCCGCCAGCTTGCGCCCGGTCAGCGCCTCGTCGCGGAAGGCGATGGCGGCCACCAGCACCCCGATCAGCGCCGTCGACGCATTCAGGATGGCGGCAAGCCCCGAGGGAATCGTCAGTTGTCCCCAGGTGATCAGCGTGAAGGGGATGGCGTTGTTCAACACCCCCATCAGCAGAAACGCCGCCCAGACGCCCGCGCCGCGTGGCAGCGCCAGCCCGCGCCACAGCACCACCGCCCAGAGGATCATGCAGGCCCCCGCCACCCGCACGGCGACGGTGGTGAACACGCCGACCCCGTCCAGCGCCAGCCGGTTCATCAGGAACGACCCGCCCCAGATAAATGCCAGCAGCAGAAGCTCGGCCCAGGCGCGTGGCGGTATGGTTCTTTGCTGTATCATGCCGCAGCCTTAGCCGGATCGAACCGGCACCGCGACCCGGAACATGACGGATAGCGAGACCCGCTTAACGCTCGTTCGCGCCCTTGCCGGCAATGATCCTGTCGCGCGACCGGGTGATCCGTGCCACCCGGGTTTCAGAGGTCTTGGCCGACCCGAGATGTATCACGTAGCTTCGCTGCCGACCGGGGGTCAGGCCGTGGAATGCCTCGGCCAGATCGGGGTCTGCGTCCAGCGCCTCGACCAGTTCCTCGGGCAGGTCGAGGTCGCGTTCCACCTTCGGCGGCTTGACGCCCGCCTCGGCATGGCCCATCGCCTCGGCCAGGCAGGCCACGATCACCGGCTCCATCTGCGCCACCTGCGCAGTTTCGGTGAATCGCAGGGTGTCGGGGTGGCTGGTGTTGGGCCCGCTTTTCTCCAGCACGCCCTCGGGGTCTTTCAGCAAGGCCGCGTTGAAGAACCCGAGGCGGAAATCGCCGCGCAAGGCCCCGATGATCGCGATGTTGCGCCCGGCGTGCATGTAGCAGGGATGCGCCCATTTCAGCGTCTCGACCAGCCCCGCATCAAGGCAGATCCGGCGCAGGTCTCGCAGGCCGCCTTCCCAGCGCCGCGTCGAGCACTCCGGCGTGTCGAAGCGGTCGCAGCGGCCGCAGCCCTTGGTGAAGTAATCCTCGATATCGGTGATCATGGCCGCCTCCTCCCCCCGATCATAGCGCGAAGAGAACGGCTTCCCAAGTCGCCAAGCGAAAAGGCCCCGCATCGCTGCGGGGCCCAGTGCCGTCCGGAAGAAACCGGCCGGTCAGAAGGTGAAGCCGACCTTCACGCCGATGCCGAGCGCCGAGTTGCCGGTCATGTTGGCGCGGGCCACATCCGGATTGTTGCCGGTTTCAGGATTGGCATCGCCCAGACTGGTGTAGTTGATCCCGGTGGTGATCTTCATGTTGTCGCGGGTGTAGATCGCGGCCAGCGTGATGCCCAGACGCCCGTTGGTCGGGGCCAGCGGCGAGACCAGCGGATTGAGCTCTTTCTCGTAGGTGACCGAAGCCGCGCCCGACCAAGTGTCATTGAACTTGCGCCCGACGCCAAGGGTGTAGGTTACGGTGTCCTCTAGGCTGATCAAGCCCGTGCCGTCCGGTGACCGCGCGACGAAGGTCGTAGGATCAAGCCGGAAATTGCTCCAGTCCGCCCAGCGGACCTGACCGAAAAGCAGCGTGTCCTTGGCGATCCCGGTCTGGAAATCGAGGTTCACTGTTTGCGGCGTCTTCACATTGGTCGTTTCGGTGCCGATGGTGGCGCCGTTCAGGGTTTCAACCGTGTCGAAGTCGTGCTTGACCACCGAGTTGTAGGTCAACGCCACACGCAGGGCGATCTCGGGCCGCTCGTAGGCGACGCCCAGCACATAGCCGAGGCCGAGATCATTCGCCAGATCGACGGAATAGCCGTTCGACGGTCCATAGGCCAACCCGCGCAGGTCAATGTTGGCGCTCGCGCGCGAGGCGCGCAGGCCACCGTGAACGCTGAAATTCTCGTTGAACTTGTAGCGCAGCAGGCCGGTCAGAGCAGTGGAATCAGCATTTGCGACCGTTCCGCCGAGTTGCGTCGAACTAGGGCGTGTTGACGTTCACCGGAGCCGGATGACGGTTGATGCGAGGGAGATAAATGCGCTGAAACTGGTGTCGGTCTTGCAGCATCTTGTTGCTATACCCCTATATTCCTTAAGTTTTCCAAAGAAGTTCTCGATCAGGTGACGCCATTTATAGGTGTCGCAATCGAACTCGGCAGGGAAACGGCGGTTGGATTTGGGCGGGATAACCGCCTCAATCTTGGCCTCCGCCAGCATCTCGCGCAGCCAGTTCGCGTCGAAAGCACGGTCCGCGAGGAGCTTTCCGCAGGATAGCCCTTCGATGAGCGCCGCCGTGCCCCGCAGGTCGTGAGCCTGTCCCGGCAGCAACCGGAAGTCGATCAGGTTTCCGAGTGCGTCTGTCAACGCCATGATCTTGGTAGTTATACCGCCGCGAGAACGCCCAATGGCTTGACTTTGAGTCCCCCTTTTGCGCCCTGACCGTGACGGTGGACTTTGACAATGGTTCCATCAATCATGGTGTATTCGAAGTCGCTATCTTCGGCCAACGCCCTGAACATACAGTAGAAAGCGTCTGCTTTCACCCATCTGCGGAACCGCTTGAATACTGAATTCCACTTGCCGAAGTCTTCTGGCAGGTCGCGCCAGGGGCTGCCCGTGCGGGCAATCCACAGCACCGCCTCAACGAAAAGACGAGGGTCGGGTCCGGTGCGGCCGGGGTCGCATGCGCGGCCAAGACAGTGCGGAGCGATGGTTGCCCACTGGGCATCAGTCAGAGTAGTGCGGATCAAGGTTGCCTCCCATGTTGGCAACCTTGAATCAGTCAGCGGGTGATTTGGGAATCCTCAAACGTCAACAGGCCCTAGCACCATAAGCGATGTCGGCCCCGAACGGCTGGTCGAGTATCACCGCGAACGACACCTGGTCATTGATGTCATACTTGTAGGCAAAACTGAGAGGGGTAAAGGACCCGGCGACATTGCCTGTGGCATTGCCATCATTGTCGACCCCCGTCACGTCGGGCGTGACATGGCCGAACGACAGTTCGGCATAGCGGCCCTTCTCGAACAGCACGCCGATGTTCTGGCCGGACCTGTCGATCCCCCCCGCCGTCGCCGCCGTGGCCCCCAATGCCAGCGCGCCCACGGCCCCTGCCAATGTCTTCATTTTCCTCATCCCCCGTTGCAGTTAAGTTAAGGGCGGCCTTGCCCGAGTTTTTTTCGACCGTATGGGTCGAAAAATCCCCGGTCAATCAATGACGCGGCGTCAGGGAAAAAACCCTTCCGGTTGTGGCAGACTTGTTAGCTGCGGGCCGCGCGTTGTGCCCGGTTCTCGGCGCGCAGGTTGATCCAGTTGGCCGCAAAGATCACCGCCCCGCCAAGGATCACCAGCACGTCCAACGGCTCGTCATACAGCACCATCGCCACCACCGCGATCAGCGGCAGGCGGGCAAAGTCGATCGGCATCACCACCGAGGCCGATGCGAGCGACAGCGCCGTGGTCAGGCAGAAATGCGCGATCACCCCCGCCGCCCCGATCAGCACGAGCCAGGGCAGGGTTTGCGCCGATGGCCAGGCGATCCGGCCATCCAGCCCGGCCGCGATCAGCCCCAGCACAAGCTGCATCCCTGTCAGCCAGAACAGGATCGACACGATGCTTTCGCCGCGCGTCAGCGCCTTGGTCAGGATCACCGATCCGGCGAAGCACACCGCCGAGGCCGCTGCCGCCAGAACGCCGGGGTTCAGCGCGGCAAAGTCTGGGCGCGCCACGATCAGGATGCCCGCAAAGCCCATCAGCGCCGCCAGCGCGCGGGCGGGCGTGATGCGCTCGCCCAGGAACAGCGGCGACAGAAGGATCACCCAGATCGGCGAGGTGAACTCCAGCGCAAAGACCTGCGCCAGCGGAATCATGGTCAGCGCCCAGAACCACAGGTTCTGCCCGGTGAAATGCACCACATTGCGCGCCAGATGCTGGCCCAGCCGGTCGGCGCGCACCTCGCCCAGCCGCCCCGCCGCCCCCGCCACCGCCAGCACGAGGATCAACCCGACCAGCGAGCGCCACATCATGATCTCGAACGTGTCGTGCTGGCCCGCCACCGCCCGTCCCGCCACCGCCATCGACGAGAACGACAGGATCGAGCCGATCATCCACAGGGCGGCAGCCAGCGGGCGGTGGGTCTGTGGTTTCCTGGCGGTCATGGCCCCTCCGGGCGGGTGGGGCCGCCAAGCTTGCGCCCCTGTGTTACCCGGCCGTGCGGGCTTGTCCAGCGTCGCCGGATCAGGAACCGATCACCGCCGCATCGCGCGCTTCGCCATGACCGGAGTCGATCTGCCCCCGACCGTGCCCCAGTGCGTCACCACGATCAACCCCGAGGAGACCAGCCGCAGCAACCCGTCGCGCACGCGCATCGCGGGCAGTCCGGTCTCGAATTCCAGCGTGGCAAACTCGCGCGTGTCGCCGTTGACGGGCAGGCGCGCCAACACCAGCAGCGAATCCTGGATCAGCGTCGGGCTCAGGATGTTGGGCAGCGGAATGGTGCTGGGGGCATTGCTGCCGGGGGTCTGGCCCGACACCTGATCGACGCGCGGGCCGGGCAGGTCGCGGCCCCGGCTTGCGCTGCCGGAACTGCCGTTGACCGGCACCCCGGGCCATTCGCGCGGTGGGCGGCCCATCGCGTCGCGCACCCGGTTGTCAAGCGCCGCCGTGGTCGGCGCGTTGACCACCACGGCGTTGATCATGAAGCTGGAGGCCAGCCACCGCGCGTTGCTTCCGCTGGTGCTGGTGGCAGAGGCGAGCGATTCCGCGGCCCCGACGACCCGCATCAAGGCACCATCCGGCACCAGCAAGGCCCGGGAGGTCACCGTGAAGTTACCCGCCTTTGTCAGGTCGGCAATCGACCGCATTCCCTGCTGGTCGGCGACCAGCACCCGCCCCGAGGCGCTGCGGAACGCCACCATCCAGTGGTCGCCCGCCTCGGCGTAATTGGTGCCCGCATTCATGAACTGCTGCATCTGCCGGCCGGTCTGGGCGTTGGGAACGATCCGCGAGGCGGGCTGGATGATGTTGTTTGCCTTGGTCCAGTACTGGATGCCGAACACCACCGGCCCCTTTCCCTGCGCCGCCGCCGCTTCGACCGCGTCGATCCCCTGACCGGCCATGTTGATTTCCTTGTGGGTGACCGAGACGGCGTCCATCGTGCTTTTGAATTCGTGGAACCACATGCCGTTGAAGCTGGGTGAATTGGGGTGGCCGCGCCCAAGTGCCGTGCCGACCTCGTCCAGCGTGAGGGCCGCCCGTTGCCCCGAGAGCCGCGACGCCGCCGCCAGCGCCGTCGGCCCGCACGACATCGCCCCCTGTTGCCCCACCACCCGCGCCGCCGATGCCGTGACCGCGACCCGCCCGGTCATGCCCAGACCGCGTGCCGCAGCGCCCACGGCTGGGGCGAGGTTGAGCAGGCGCAGCCCGTCCTGCGCGACGCCCTTTGCGGTGCCGGTCTTTGTTCCTTCGCCCAGCCGCAACACATCGACAAGGCTCTTTCCCGACCCCAGCGTGAAGGTGATCAGCGACCAGGTGATGCCGGAACTGATCGCCGCCTGCCAGGTCATGAAGCTGTCGGGGCCGAACTGCTCGCCCATCTTCCTTGCCGAGTCTTCCAGGAAGAAACGGTCGACATCGCGCTGAACATCAGCGTGAATCCGGTCAAACCCTTCTGCAATGCGTTCCAGTCCAAACATCCACGGGCCGCCCGTCAAAACCAGGGGATGAACGGGTTAGCACGGAAGCACCGGATGCTGGCTGATTCGGTGCAGGTCGGGGAAGCGCCGGTTGCTGTTGCGTCAGGCGTCGGTGTCGCGCGTCGTGAAGTCGCGGCGGATTGCGGCGGTGGCGCTTGCCCACATGGACGCACGGGTGCGGGCCTGATGCGCCTCGAACGCGGCGCGGTCGGTGAAGCACTCGTCCACCTGCCAAACCAGCGGATCTGCGGTCTGAACCACGGTGAACGAAATGCACCCCGGCTCGGCCAAGGTCAGGGCGACATGCCGGGGCAGGTGTTCCGCCACCAGGGCCGCCTCGGCGGCGTCGGCGCAGATCAGGCGGCCGGTCAGCACGATCATCTCAAGGGCTGCGTGGCGAGGAAGCGCCGGTAAAGCCGCAGCGACGTGCGCAGGGTGGCGAGGCCGTTCCACACGTCGCCCGCGATCGCGATCCGCGACGGGTTTTCCCGCCCGGCGTCGGCGTCGGCGCGCGAATAGGTCAAAGACTCCAGCACCGCATCCAGTTGCCCGGCGGCAGCCAGCGCGTCCAGATCGCCATAGGCCGCCTCGATCCGCCGCAGTTCGGAACAGCGCGAGGCGATGGTGCGCGGCACCAGCCCCTGCGTGGCGATCCAGGCGTCAAAGTGCTGCCGCATGACCTATTCCCACTCGATGGTGCCGGGCGGTTTGGAGGTGATGTCATAGGTGACGCGGTTGATCCCCGCCACCTCGTTGATGATGCGTGTGGCGGTTTCGCCAAGGAATTCATGGCTGAAGGGGTAGTAGTCGGCCGTCATGCCGTCGACGCTGGTCACCGCGCGCAGGGCGCAGGCGTAATCGTAGGTGCGCCCGTCGCCCATGACGCCGACGGTTTTCACCGGCAGCAGCGCCACGAACGCCTGCCAGATCTCGTCGTATAGCCCGTGGCGGCGGATCTGGTCGATGAACACCACATCGGCCTGGCGCAGGATCGCCAGCTTTTCGCGGGTGATCTCGCCCGGGCAGCGGATGGCAAGGCCGGGGCCGGGGAAGGGGTGGCGGCCGATGAAATGCGCGGGCAGGCCAAGCTCGCGCCCCAGCGCGCGGACCTCGTCCTTGAACAGCTCGCGCAGCGGTTCGACCAGCTTCATCCCCATCTTTTCCGGCAGGCCGCCGACGTTGTGGTGGCTCTTGATCGTGACCGAGGGGCCGCCCGAAAAGCTGACCGATTCGATCACGTCGGGGTAAAGCGTGCCCTGCGCCAGAAACTCGGCCCCGCCGATGGCGCGGGCGTGTTTCTCGAACACCTCGATGAACAGACGCCCGATGGTCTTGCGCTTCACCTCGGGGTCGGAAGCGCCTTCCAGCGCGTCGAGAAACAGATCGGATTCGTCGGCATGGATCAGCGGGATGTTGTAGGTGTCGCGGAACATGCCGACGACCTGTTCGGATTCGCCCTGCCGCATCAGCCCGTGATCGACATAGACGCAGGTCAGCTGCTCGCCGATCGCCTCGTGGATCAGCACGGCGGCCACCGAACTGTCGACCCCGCCCGACAGCCCGCAGATGACGCGGCCGGCCCCCACCTGGGCGCGGATGCGCGCGATGGCATCCTCGCGGTAGGCGCCCATCGTCCAGTCGCCGGTGAAGCCTGCAAGGCGGACGAAGTTTTCGTAGAGTTTCGCGCCCTTGGGGGTGTGGTGCACCTCGGGGTGGAACTGCACGGCGTAGAACTGGCGCGCGGGGTCGGCGGTGATGGCGAAGGGCGCATTGGGCGAGGTGCCATAGACCGCGAAACCGGGCGCGATTTCGGAGACATGGTCGCCATGGCTCATCCAGACCTGTTCGCGGCCGTCCGCGAACCAGCCCTCCAGCATCGGCAGGCTGACGGCAGTGGGCGTGACGTAGGCCCGCCCGAATTCCGCCGTGCCATGGCCACGCTCCACCCGGCCGCCGAGCAGGTGCATCATCACCTGCTGGCCGTAGCAGATGCCCAGCACCGGCACCCCCAGCGTGAAGACCGAAGGCGGCGGCATCGGCGCGCCGTCGGCAAACACCGAGGCCGGGCCGCCGGAAAGGATGATCGCCTTGGGAGCAAAATCCACCAGAAAGGCGTCGGTCACCTTCTGGAACGGGTGGATTTCGCAGTAGACGTTCAGCTCGCGCAGGCGCCGCGCGATCAGTTGCGTCACCTGGCTGCCGAAGTCGATGATGAGAAGGCGGTCATGCTGTTTCATGCGCGCAGGGATTAGGCTGCGATGGCGGAATTCGCAAGGGGGCTGCGGCGCGATTGCGGACAGGCGGGGGGCTGTCTGCCCTCCAGCGCGGCCACAGGCCGCGCGTTCTTCGCTGCAAACCTGCCACTGGCAGGTTTGCCGGGCGCTCATCACCTCCCGAGGATATTTTCACAAAGGTGAACGAGGAAGGTCAGAAAGGGTGACTGGCGGGGCGGGGCGCATGTCGTTTTCGGGACGCAGGTGACGGAAACGGCGACCGGGGGCGGGGCGAATGGCGGCATAAGGGCGGGATCAGGCGCCGCGCGGCGCAGTCCGGAGGAGTTTGCGATGAACGAAGTATCGGGGCGCAAGGCGCGGGGCGGCGGCGGGTCGGCGCGGCGGGCGGAGCGGACGGCGGTCAGCTTCGAGAGCGCGCGCTATATCAGCCGCAACATTCCGAACTTCGAGATCCTGAACGAGGAGGCGCTGGCGATCATCGAGTGGAACGCCGACACCGTTCTGGAAGAGATCGGGGTGAACTTCCTGGAAAATCCGGGCGCGCTGGCGCTGTGGCGCGAGGCCGGGGCGGATGTGAAGGGCGAGCGCGTGCATATTCCGCGCGGCCTTGCGCGCAGGCTGTGCGCCACGGCGCCATCTGCCTTCACGCAGCACGCACGCAACCCGGCGCGCAACGTCGAGATCGGCGGGCGCAATCTGGTGCTGGCGCCGGTTTACGGGCCGCCCTTCGTGCGCGATCTGGCGGGCGGGCGGCGCTATGCCACGATGGAGGATTTCCGCAATTTCGTGAAGCTGGGCTACATGTCGAAATGGCTGCACCATTCGGGCGGCACAGTGTGCGAGCCGACCGACATTGCGGTGAACAAGCGCCATCTCGACATGCTGCACGCCCACATGACGCTTTCCGACAAGCCCTACATGGGGTCGGTGACCGAGCCGGTGCGGGCAGGGGATTCGGTGGCGATGTCGAAGATCCTGTTCGGGGATGACTTCGTCGACCGGAACGTGGTGATGACCAGCCTGATCAACATCAACAGCCCGCTGAGCTTCGATTCGACGATGATGGGCGCGCTGGAGGTCTATGCTAAGGCCGGGCAGGCGGCGATCATCAGCCCGTTCATCGTGGGGGGGGCGATGGCGCCGGTCACGGTGGCGGGGACGCTGACGCAGGTGCTGGCCGAGGTTCTGGCGGGGGTGGCCTACAGCCAGCTGGTGCGGCCGGGGGCGCCGGTGATCTTCGGCGCCTTCGTCACCAGCATCGACATGAACTCGGGCGCGCCGACCTTCGGGACGCCAGAGGCAGCGCACATCACCTACGGCGCGGGGCAACTGGCGCGGCGGATGGGGTTGCCCTACCGGTCGGGCGGCAGTTTCTGCGGCTCGAAGCTGCCGGATGCGCAGGCGGCCTACGAGACGGCGAACAGCCTGAACATGGCGCTGCTGGCGGGGGTGAACTTCATGCTGCATGCCTGCGGCTGGCTGGAGGGCGGGCTGGTCAGCTCTTACGAGAAATTCGTGATGGATGCAGACCAGCTGGGCACGCTGCACCATCTGGCGCAGGGCGTGATGATGGATGCCAACGGGCAGGGCATGGACGCGATCCGCGAGGTCGGCCCCGGCGGGCACTATCTGGGCTGCGAGCATACCCAGCAGAACTTCAAGAGCGCGTTCTGGCGGTCGGACCTTTTCGACTACAAGCCGTTCGAGACCTGGGACGAGGAAGGCGCGCGCGACACCCAGACCCTCGCCGCGCTGCGGGTGACCAGGATGCTGGGCGACTATCAGCCGCCCGCGCTGGATGCGGGCGTGGCCGAGGCGCTGGCCGATTATGTCGCGCGCAAGAAGGCCTCGATGCCGGATGCCTTCATCTGACTGTTTCGGGGTGGGAAACCGGGGGGCCGCATCTTGCGGCCCCCTTTTGCCTTACGCCTGAGCGGCGCGCGGCAGCAGGCGCGCCTCGGCCATCAGGGCGATCAGCACCTCGATATGGCGGCCAAGCGAATAGCTGGCATCGCCGGCGCGGCGGGTCGCCTCCAGCCGTTCCTCCTCGCACAGCAGGCGGGGCAGGGCGATTTCGGGGGTGGCGGTGCCGTGGGTGGCGATCAGGCGCTTGAGATCGCGGTCGCGGCGGTAGTCGGTCACCCCATGGCGCGCAGCGCGGATCAGAAGCCGGGGGCGGCGCAGATCGGCGAGAAGCGTGCGGAAATCGGTCATGGCTGTTCTCCTGTTTTCGGTGTTGACAGATTGCATCCGTGCAACTGGGCGTTGCGCATCCCGTCGAAACAGCGTGCGGACCTTTCTCGTTTGTTTAGGAATTAGAAACAATTATCAGAAAATGCGGATTTATTAACGAACAGGTAACCAATGCCACTCAGGGTCGCGAATGTCCAAGGCTGGACCGGATCTCCCGAAAGGGCGGCACAGGAATGACGATGGGATCGAACCTGAGCGCAGATGTCTCGCTGCCCGCATGGCTGCCCGAAGCCGTGCGGCTTTACCTTGACCATACCGAGGACGGCCTGTCGCTGCGTGCACTTGCGCGCCGCGAAGGCTGTGCCGCCTCGACCGTGATGCGCCAGGTGCGCCGCTACGAGAACCGCCGCGACGATCCGCTTGTGGATGAGGCGCTGGCGGTTCTGGGGCGGGTGCAGGGCGCCAAGACACTTGACCCAGCCAGAAAGGACGCCCCCGACATGTCGGCCCCGATCCACCCCCTGACCCGGAACGCCACGCTCGTGATGGATGACGCCAGCGTGACCCTCGAGGCCCGCCGCGTGCTGCGGCGTCTGGCCGAACCCGGCGCCGTGCTGGCGATAGCCGCCGACATGGACAAGGCCGCCGTCCTGCGCGAATACCCCGATGGACGGGTGGCGCAGACCGCGGTGGTGGACCGCGCGGCGGCGCAGGCCTTCGCGCTGAAGGACTGGATCGCCTGTCGCAAGACCGGCCGGGTGGCCACCTATGACATCACCGCCGCGGGCCGCGCGGCGCTGAAGCGGATGGTGGTCGAGGCCGACCGTCAGCACGCCGGTCTTGCCGAGGCCGCGACACCCTTTGCCGACCAGCACCGCGAATGGGGCGAGCGCATGGTGGGCGAACCCGGAACGGGTGCGCGCCGGATGCGGTGCAATGTGGCCGAAAGCCCGGTGGCGGTGCTGGGGCGGCGGCGCGACAAGGACGGCAAGCCGTTTCTGGAGCCCGAACTGGTGGTGGCCGCCGAACGCCTGCGCGAGGATTTCGAACTGGCGCAGATGGGGCCGCGCGTGGCGCAGAACTGGGACCGCTTTCTGACGGGCGCCGACCGCGGCGGCTTTCGGCCCGATGGCGGAGGCGCCGAGGGCCCCCGGTCGGCCCGCGACCGGGTGGCGCTGGCGCTGCGCGACCTCGGCCCCGGGCTGGGCGACATGGTGCTGCGCTGCTGCTGCTTTCTGGAAGGGCTGGAGGTGGCCGAAAAACGCATGGGGTGGTCGGCGCGCTCGGGCAAGATCGTGCTGCGCATCGCGTTGCAGCGGCTGCGTCGGCATTATGACGAGGCTTACGGGCGCTCGGGGCCGTTGATCGGCTAGGCGGACAGGAGGGGGGCCGTCCGCGCCCCCCCGGCGCGGCCACGGGCCGCGCGCGCTGCGCTGAAGACCTGCCACCGGCTGGTTTTCCGGGCGCTCATCACCCCCGAGGATCGAACCAGGATGAAAACAGCAGGAGAGTCTTCCGCCCCGTTGCGGATCATCGCCGCCGTCCGGTTGCCACGGGCCTGCAAACAGCCTATTTCCGGGGTAGCAGCCTGTAAGGGGGATGTTTCCTTGCGCGATCTCAAGCTTCCCGACCAGCGTCACCCGGAAAAGGCGCACCGCCCCGACAACGAGCGGCTGAAGAAGCCGTCGTGGATCCGCGTCAAGGCGCCGAACTCGCAGGGCTTCAAGGACACGCGCGACATCATCCGCGACCAGAAGCTGGTCACGGTCTGCGAAGAGGCCAACTGCCCCAACGTCGGGGAATGCTGGAGTCTCGGCCACGCCACCATGATGATCATGGGCGAGATCTGCACCCGGGGCTGCACCTTCTGCAACGTGGCCACCGGCCGCCCGCAGGCGCTTGACAGCTTCGAACCCGGCCGGGTGGCGCACGCCGTGGCGCAGCTTGGGCTGAAGCATGTCGTCATCACCTCGGTCGACCGCGACGATCTGGACGACGGCGGGGCCGAGCACTTTGCCCAGACCATCCGCGCCATCCGCCACCGCGCCCCCGATGCCACGATCGAGATCCTGACCCCCGATTTCCTGCGCTGCGGCCCCGAGGCACTGGAAACCGTGGTGGCCGCCCGGCCCGACGTTTTCAACCACAACCTTGAAACCGTGCCCGGCCTTTACCCCGAAGTGCGGCCCGGCGCGCGCTATTTCACCTCGCTGCGCCTGTTGCAGCGGGTGAAGGAGCTTGATCCGGCGATGTTCACCAAATCGGGCATCATGGTGGGGCTGGGCGAGGACCGCCAAGCCGTGCTGCAGGTGATGGACGACATGCGCGCGGCCGATGTCGATTTCCTGACCATCGGGCAGTATCTTGCCCCCACGGTGAAGCATCACCGCGTGGCCGAGTTCGTGACGCCCGAGGATTTCGCGGCCTATGAGGCGGCGGCGCGCGGCAAGGGGTTCCTGATGGTGTCGGCCACGCCGCTGACCCGGTCTTCCTACCATGCGGGCGACGACTTTGCGCAGCTGCGCGCGGCGCGGCAGGAAAAGCTGGCGCAGGGCACACCCGCGCCCCGCCGCAGGCCCGCAGACCCGGTCGCCACCGCAGATAACCCGGCCCCGGCACCCGCCGCCGGTTGACGCCGCCCCCCCGCCCGGATACGTCGCCCGCATGGCACGCATACCGCTACTTCAAATGTCCCGCATCTCGCTGACCTTCGGGGGCGAGCCCGTTTTCGACGAGCTTGATCTGGTGGTGCATCCCGGCGACCGGGTGGCGCTGGTCGGGCGCAACGGGTCGGGCAAATCCACCCTGCTCAAGGTCATGGCCGGGCTGGTCGAACCCGACCGGGGCGAGCGTGTGGTGTCGCCGGGCGTCACGGTCGGCTACATGGAGCAGGATCCCGACCTTTCCGCCTGGGAAACGCTGGGCGACTATGCCGCGAGCCAGTTGCCGGAAGGCGAGGAATACCGCGTCGCCATGGTGGCCGAGGGGTTGAAGTTCCGCCCCGAAGCGCCGGTGTCATCGGCCTCGGGCGGCGAAAAGCGGCGCGCGGCGCTGGCCAAGCTGCTGGCCCATGCGCCCGAACTGATGCTGCTCGACGAGCCGACCAACCACCTCGACATCCAGGCGATCGAATGGCTGGAGGACGAGCTGAAATCCACCCGCACCGCCTTTGTGCTGATCAGCCACGACCGCGCCTTCCTGCGCGCGCTGACCCGCGCGACGCTGTGGATCGACCGGGGGCAGGTGCGCCGCCGCGAATCGGGCTTCGAGGGCTTCGAGGAATGGCGCGAAACCGTCTGGGCCGAGGAAGACGAGGCCCGCCACAAGCTTGACCGCAAGATCAAGGCCGAAGGCCGCTGGGCCGTCGAGGGCATCTCGGCCCGGCGCAAGCGCAACCAGGGCCGGGTCCGCGCGCTGGCCGAACTGCGCGCCGAACGCGGTGCCCAGATCCGTCGGCAAGGCACGGCGGCGATGGAGCTTGAGGCCGGGCCGCAGTCGGGCAAGCGGGTGATCGAGGCAAAGGGCCTGATGAAGGCCTTCGGCCCGCTGACCATCTGCCACGATTTCGACCTGCGCGTGCTGCGCGGCGACCGGGTGGCCTTTGTCGGCCCGAACGGCGTCGGCAAGACCACGCTCCTGAAGATGCTGGTGGGCGAGGTTGCCCCCGATGCGGGCAGCGTGATCCTTGGCACCAACCTGCAGATCGCGGTGTTCGACCAGACCCGCGCCCAGCTTGATCTGGACGCCAGCCTTTGGGACAACATGACAACGGACCCCGAGATGCGGGTTTCCGGCCAGCAGGATCAGGTCATGGTGCGGGGCGTGCCGCGGCATGTGGTGGGCTACCTCAAGGACTTCCTGTTCGATGAACGCCAGATGCGCGCCCCGGTGCGCTCTCTTTCCGGGGGCGAAAAGGCGCGGCTGCTGCTGGCGCGGATCATGGCGCGCGAATCCAACCTGCTGATCCTTGACGAGCCGACCAACGATCTGGATGTCGAAACGCTGGATCTGTTGCAGGACATTCTGGGCGACTATGACGGCACGGTGCTGCTGGTCAGCCACGACCGCGATTTCATCGACCGTGTGGCCACTACCACCATCGCGCTGGAAGGCAACGGCCAGGCGATGGCCTACCCCGGCGGCTGGTCCGACTACCGGCGGCAACGTGGCGAGGGTGCGGTGGAAACCCCTTCAAAACCAAACGCTTCGCAGCCGGTCTTGAAGAAAGACGCGAAGCGGAAGGCCGATGGCCTGAGCTTCTCGGAACGGGTCCGGCTGGAAAGCCTGCCCGGCATGATCGCAAAGTTCGAGGCCGAGATCGCCAAGCTGGCCGAGTTGCTGGCAACGCCCGACCTTTTCACCCGCGAGCCCGCGAAGTTCCGCCGCGCGACCGAGATGATGGCCGAACGCCAGGCAAGCCTTGCCGCGGCCGAGGAAGAATGGCTGGCGCTGGCCGACCGCGACTGACGCTCAGGAACACGGGATCGCCGCTGACATCAGGGATCAGGAACACCCGGCCATCGTCCGCGATGCCCGAAAGCGTCACGACACCCGGCGCACGTTCGAGGCTGATGCCGCGTGCCGCCGCGCCCTCCGCCCGGAATGACCTTCACCCGATTCATGCAACCCTCCGCCTGACGGTCCCGGCGTGACGGCAAACGACCTGTGGCGCAAGCCGGTCAGCGCATCCGCAACGCGCCGTCCAGCCGGATCACCTCGCCGTTCAGATAGCCGCACTCGACGATGAACCGCGCGAGGGCGGCATATTCTTCGGGCCGCCCCAGCCTGCGCGGGAAGGTGACATCCGCCGCCAGCCCGTCCTGCACCTCGGCGGCCAGACCTTCCAGCATCGGCGTCAGGAACACCCCCGGCGCAATGGCGCAGACCCGGATGCCCGCACTCGCCAGATCGCGCGCCGCGGGCAGCGTCAGCCCCGCTATCCCGGCCTTGGAGGCGGCATAGGCGGCCTGACCCTTCTGCCCGTCGAACGCCGCGATCGAGGCGGTGTTGATGATCACCCCGCGCTCGCCGTCCTGCGGCGCGTTGCCCGCCATTTCGGCAGAAACAAGCCGCAACACGTTGAAACTGCCGACAAGATTGATGTCGACCGTGCGGCGGAAGCTTTCCAGCCCATGCGGCCCGGCGCGGCCCAGCACCCGCTCGCCGGTGGCGATGCCCGCGCAGTTGACCAGCACGGAAACCGCCCCCATCCCGGCCCTGGCCGCAGCAATCCCCGCCGCGACCGACGCCTCGTCGGTCACGTCGACCGCCGAGAAGCCCGCGCCGATCTCTCTGGCGAACGCGGCCCCGCGCGGGTCGCGGTCGAACAGCCAGACCTGCGCCCCCGCCGCCCGGAACGCCCGCGCCGTTGCCGCCCCGAGGCCCGAGGCCCCGCCGGTGATGATGGCCGAAGTCTGGTCGATACGCATTGATGCTCTCCCTCGAATGGTCTTGCGAAAAGGTGGCCCGCCCGGCTGCCCTGCGCCTACCAGCGCCCGGAGGCACCGCCACCCGATGATTTTCCGCCACCGAAGCCGTCGTCGTCGCCACCCGGCGGGTTCGGGCGGCGCGCGCGCGGGTCATCGCCCTGATCGACGCCTTGCCGGTCATCGCGGTCCGGAACACCCCGCCCCGTGCGCCCCGCGACCGGCAACCGCGCGGCACCCGTGGCCTGCGCGCGACGCTTGCGGACCTGCTGCCACAGCACGCCCGCAGCCACCAGACCGGCGATGCCCCAGGGCACAGGGTTGAACGGCGCGGCGGGCGGTGGCAGGTTGGCCGTGATCGGGCGCACGATCCTGTCGAGCACCGCCCCGGTTCCGGCCTCGATTCCCGCCGCCATTCGGCCGTCACGAAAGGCGGGCAGCATCACGGTGTCGATCACCCGCAGCGCCACGCCATCCCAGACCGGCGGAATGCCGTCGCCCAGTTCGATCCGCACCGCGCGGTCGCCGCCCGCCACCACGATCAGGATGCCGTCGTTGCGCAAGCGGTCACCCACGCCCCAGGCGTTGAACAGATCGCGCGCGAAGGCCTCGACCGAGGCGGCACCATGATCGGCAGCCTGCGCGATGGTCACCAGCGTGACCTGCATTCCGGTGTCGGCGCGGGCGGCTGCCAACGCAGCCTCGATCCGGCTTTCCGTATCAGGATCAATCAGATCCGCGAAGTCGTTGATGTAGGCTGATCGCGGCTCTGGCAGGCCCTGCGCCAGAACGGCCAGCGGCCAGAGCACGAGGAAGATCGCAAGCCGGATCACAGCAACCGCTCCACCACGCGCGCCACCTCCATCACGTCATCCCGCGTGCAGTCGAAACTGCCAACCTGCACCCGGATCACCGGCCGCCCGTCAACCAGCGTCGGCGTCAGGTATACCCGCCCGTCGTCATTGATCGCCGCCAGCAGCGCCTCGGTCGCGCCATCCCCGACGGTCAGGGCAAAGGTGAACAGCGACAGCGACGGCGGCGTGACGATCTCGACCCCCGGCAGCGCCGCCAGAACCCCGCAAAGTTCGCGCGACCATGCGACATGGTTGCGGATGCGGGTGCGCAAGCCGTCAAGCCCGTAGGCGCGCAGCAGGAACCACAGCTTCAGCGCGCGGAAGCGGCGGCCCAGCGGCACCGTCCATTCGTTGAAATTGGTGATCTCGTCGGCGCCCGGCGTCGCAAGGTAGGCCGGGCGCAGGCCCAGCGTGCGGATCTGCGGCGCGGGGTCGGCCAGAAACTGCACCGCGCAATCGAACTGCGCGCCCAGCCACTTGTGCGGGTTGAACACGATGCTGTCGGCGCCCTCGATCCCCTGCCAGAGGTCGCGGAACTCGGGGCAGATCATCGCAGATCCGGCCCAGGCGGCATCGACATGCACCGGCAGGCCCGCGGCCCTGGCCACCGCGATGCAATCCCCGATCCGGTCGAAGGCCCCGATCGAGGTGCCCCCGGAGCAGAGCACCACCCCCACCGGCAGGAACCCCGCCGCGCGGTCGGCGGCAATCGCCCCGGCCAGCGCGCCGGGTTTCATGGCGTGCTGCGTGTCGGTGGCGATCTTGACCACGTTGTCCTGCCCGATGCCCGCCACCCGCACCGCCTTGTCGACCGAGGAATGGGTTTCGGCGCTGGCGTAAAGCCGCAGGCGCGGCTGGCCCGAAAGCCCGGCCTGCACACCCTGGAAGCCCAATGCCTGCTCGCGCATCGTCAGCACCGCCGACAGTGTCGCGGTGGTGGCGCTGTCGTGGATGGTGCCGCGAAAGCCCTCGGGCAGGCCCAGCGCCTGACGCAGCCATTGCACCATGACCTCTTCGATCTCGGTCGCGGCGGGCGAAGTCTGCCACAGCATCCCCTGCGCCGCGATGGCGTTGACAAGCTGTTCGGCCAGCATCGAGGCCGGGGCGGCGTTGGCGGGGAAATAGGCGAAGAAGCGCGGATGCTGCCAATGTGTCATCCCGGGCGGCACGATGGCTTCGAAATCGGCAAAGATCGCCTCCATCGGCTCGGCCGCCTCGGGCGGGGCGGCGGGCAGTCTGGCCGCCACGGCACCGGCCACCAGCGGCGCGCGCACCGGGCGGTCGCGCAGGCCCGCATGATAGTCATGCGCCCAGTCGGCGGCGCGTTTCGACCAGAGGCGCAGATCGTCATGGTTCATGGCAGGACTCCTTGCCCCGGATCATGCGCAGCGGCGCGGCAGGGGCAAGGGCCAAACGCCGGGCGGCGTGAGAGGAAAATTTTTCAGGAAAAATTTTGGCTCCCGGCCACACCGCCTATCCCAGCATCGACTGCACCTTGCGCGGCAGGCCGGCGCGGATCAGCCGGTAGGAGCCTTCGATCCGTTCGATGATTTCGGACTCGGGCACCAGGCCCCAGGGCACCCGGATCCAGCTTGCGTGGAAATAGGGCGCGCGCAGGGCACGGCCGACCTCGATCATAAGGCGCGCGGTCTCGACATCGGGGCATTTTACCGAAACGCCGTCGTCGGACACGCCGACCACGGCGACCATCTTGCCGCCGACCTTCCAGGCGTCATGCCCGCCGCCCCATGGGTCCGACACCTCGGCCCCCGGCAGGGTCATGCAATGCAGGTTCACCAGGGCGCGGCTCATCGTCTCAGGATGCCAGCGGTGCAGCGGTCGCACAAGAGGCTTGGCGGCCCCGGCATGACGCGCTAGAAGGGCGCATGGACAGAACGGGCACCCTTCGCATCTGCTGCATTTGCCGCTGACGCACGTCAGGCGGGCCGTTCCTTTCGTTTTCAGCGCAAGACGAAGTTGGCAAACCCGCCCGGCGCGTGTCGTGCGCGGCACGGGATGAGGGATGCGCGTCGGCGCAGGAGACAGGACCATGACAACGATCAGGCTGCACAACACGGCGACCCGGGCGAAAGAGGATTTCGTGCCGATCGACCCCTGCAATGTGCGGATGTATGTCTGCGGCCCGACGGTCTATGACCGCGCCCATCTGGGCAATGGCCGCCCGGTGGTGGTGTTCGACGTGCTGTTCCGGCTGCTGCGGCAGGTCTTTGGCGAAAGCCGGGTCACCTATGTGCGCAATTTCACCGATGTCGACGACAAGATCAATGCGGCCGCCCTGGCGCGGCGCGAGGCCGGTGATCCGCGCCCTCTGGAAGACCTGATCGCGGAGCGGACCGACGAGACCATCGCCTGGTATCACGCCGACATGGATGCGCTGGGGGCGCTGCGCCCGACGCTGGAGCCGCGCGCCACCGCCTTCATCGCGCCGATGGTGGCGATGATCGGGGAACTGATCGCACGCGGCCATGCCTACGAGGCCGAGGGGCATGTGCTGTTCGACGTGCGGTCCTACCCCGCCTATGGCGCGCTGTCGGGCCGGTCGGTCGATGACATGATCGCAGGCGCGCGGGTCGAGGTGGCGCCCTTCAAGCGCGACCCGATGGATTTCGTGCTATGGAAGCCGTCGGACGGCGACCTGCCGGGGTGGGAAAGCCCCTGGGGCCGGGGGCGGCCGGGCTGGCACATCGAATGCTCGGCGATGAGCTTCGAGTTGCTGGGGGCGGCCTTCGACATCCACGGCGGCGGCATCGACCTGCAATTCCCGCACCACGAGAACGAGATCGCCCAAAGCTGCTGCGCCCACCCCGGCGCCGGCTTCGCCCGCTTCTGGCTGCACAACGAGATGTTGCAGGTCGAGGGTCGGAAGATGTCCAAGTCGCTGGGCAATTTCTTCACGGTGCGCGACCTGCTGGATCAGGGCATTCCGGGCGAGGTGATCCGCATGGTCTATCTTGGCACGCATTATTCGAAGCCGATGGACTGGACGGCGGAGAAGGCGGCGCAGGCGGAGGCGAACTTGCGGAAGTGGCGCGGTCTCGTCGCGGGCATCGAGCCCGCGCCAAGCCCCGCTGTCGCGGTCCTGGAGGCCCTGGCGGATGATCTGAACACCGCGGGCGCGATTGCGGGCCTGCATGGGCTGGCAGCGGCGGGGGATGGCGCGGGGCTGAAAGCCTCGGCCGCGCTGCTGGGCCTGCTGGAGGACGGAATGGGCGACTGGATGGAGGGTGATGTGGTGGATGACAGGCTGGCGGAACGGGTGCGGGGGCTGATGGCCGAACGGGCCGAGGCGCGCCTGCGCAAGGACTGGGCGCGGGCGGATGCGATCCGCAAGGGGCTGGATGCGGCCGGGGTCGTGGTGCAGGACAGGCCCGACGGCAGCTACATCTTCGACTTCGCGCCGGAGTTCGACGCGGCGAAGCTGGATGCGCTGGAATGAGGGCAGTCCTGGCATCTGACGCCGGGGGCTGTCTGCCCCCAGCGCGGCCACGGGCCGCGCGTGCTTCGCTGAAAACCTGCCACGGGCAGGTTTTCCGGGCGCTCGTCACCCCCCGAGGGTATTGCGGCCAAGAAGAAACCCGGGGGCCGGGCGATGCGTGAGCGGCTGTATCTCTACGACACCACGTTGCGCGACGGGCAGCAGACGCAGGGGGTGCAGTTCTCGACGGCCGAGAAGCGGCAGATCGCGCTGGCGCTCGACGGGCTGGGGGTGGATTACATCGAGGGCGGCTGGCCGGGGGCCAACCCGACGGACAGCGAGTTCTTTGGCGAGGCGCCGCAGACCCGCGCCACGATGACCGCCTTCGGCATGACGCGCCGGGTGGGCCGGTCGGCGCAGAATGACGACGTGCTGGCGGCGGTGCTGGATGCGGGCACGCCTGCGGTCTGTCTGGTGGGCAAGTGCCACGGCTTTCATGTCACCACCGCGCTGGGGGTGACGCTGGAGGAGAACCTCGAGGCGGTGCGGTCTTCGGTGGCGCATCTGCGTGCCTCTGGCCGCGAGGCGCTGTTCGACGCCGAACACTTCTTCGACGGCTATCGCGCCGACCCGGCCTATGCCCTGACGGTGCTGCGTGCGGTGCTGGACGAGGGCGCGCGCTGGCTGGTGCTGTGCGACACCAACGGCGGCACGCTGCCTGCCGAGATCGGGCGGATCGTGGGCGAGGTCATTGCGGCGGGCATTCCCGGCGACTGCCTGGGGATTCACTGTCATGACGATGCGGGCACCGCCGTGGCTGGGTCGCTGGCGGCGGTGGATGCCGGGGTGCGGCAGGTGCAGGGCACGCTGAACGGGCTCGGCGAGCGTTGCGGCAATGCCAACCTGACGACGCTGATCCCGACGCTGCTGCTGAAGGCGCCCTATGCCGAACGGTTCGTGACCGGGGTCACGCCCGAGGCTCTGGCGGGGATGGTGCGGCTGAGCCGGATGCTCGACGACATCCTGAACCGGGTGCCGCGGCGGGCGGCGGCCTATGTCGGGGCCTCGGCCTTTGCGCACAAGGCGGGGCTTCATGCCAGCGCCATCCTGAAGGACCCCGCGACCTACGAGCATATCGACCCTGCGCTGGTCGGCAATGCGCGGGTGATCCCGATGTCGAACCAGGCCGGGCAGTCGAACCTGCGCGCACGGCTGGAGGCGGCGGGGATCGCGGTCGCGCCGAAAGACCCGCGGCTTGGGCGGATTCTCGACGAGGTGAAGGCCCGCGAGGATCAGGGCTATGCCTATGACGGGGCGCAGGCCAGTTTCGAGCTGGTGGCGCGGCGGGTGCTGGGGCTTTTGCCCTCGTTCTTCGAGGTGCTGCGCTACCGCGTCACCGTCGACCGGCGCAAGACCGCCACGGGCGTCGTCAGCCTGTCGGAGGCGGTGGTGGTGGTGAAGATCGGCGCGCGGCAGATGCTGTCGGTTTCGGAATCGCTCGATGCTGCGGGGTGCGACCGCGGGCCGGTCAACGCGCTGTCCAAGGCGCTGGCCAAGGATCTGGGGCCGTGGCAGGGGATCATCGACGACATGCGGCTGGTCGATTTCAAGGTGCGCATCACCCAGGGCGGCACCGAGGCGGTGACGCGGGTCATCATCGACAGCGAGGATGGTCAGGGGCGGCGCTGGACCACGGTCGGGGTCTCGGCCAACATCATCGATGCCAGTTTCGAGGCGCTGGTCGATGCCATCACCTGGAAGCTGATCCGCGACGTGCCGGCCGGGGCAGGGGCCGCGGCGTGAGCCTGGCGGCTTGTGCCGATTTGGTGGCGCGCGGCGACCCGGACCGCTTTGCCGCAACCATTGCCGCCCCGGTCGCGGCGCGGTCGCGGCTGCTGCCGCTTTATGCGTTCAATCTGGAACTGGCGCGGGCGGCCTGGGGCTCGACCGAGCCGATGATCGCCGAGATGCGGCTGCAATGGTGGCGCGACGCGCTGGAGGATGCGGCGCGGGGCGTGGTGCGCGGGCATCAGGTGATGGGGCCGCTGGCGGCGCTGATGGCCGATGCGGGCCTGCCCGGTGACGTGCTGGACCGGATGTGCACCGCCCGCCTGTGGGACATCGGGCGCGAGGCCCATGCCGATGCGGCGGCGCTGGATGCCTATCTCGACGATACCGCGGGCGGGTTGATGTGGCTGGCGGGGCGGGCGCTGGGGGCGCCGGGCGCGGCCGAGGTTGGCTTGCGCGAGGCGGGTCGGGCGGCGGGGCTGGCCGCCTATCTGCGCGCCGTGCCGGAACTGGAGGCGCGGGGCCGGGTGCCGCTGCTCGACGGGCGGCGCCAGGCGGTGGCGGCGCTGGCGGCCGAAGGGCTGGCGCGGCTGGCGCGGGCGCAGGCCGCCCTGCGCCCGGTGCTGCCGCGCGGCGCACGCCCGGCGCTCTGGGCCGGATGGCAGACGCGGGGCCTGTTGCGGCTGGCGGTGCGCGAGCCGGGGCGGGTGGCGAGTGGCACGCTGCACTTGCCCGAACTGGTGCGGCGTGGCGGGCTGGCGTGGCGGGCCCTCGCCGGGGGCTGGTGACCTACGCCGCGCTTTCCTGCGCCAGACGTTCGAAGATAGCGATGACTTCCGCCTCGGTGGCGCGGTCCACCGCACCGTCGTTCACCGCCGCGTGATCCCAGATCCACGACCGTGCCGGGTCGTCCCTCATCGCCCAGTTGGCGAACATCCGGCCGTCGTCGGGGATCATCCGGCGGGTCAGGGGGCGGACCTCGAGATGCCGGTCGTCCTGCTCGATGCGCTGGTAGGCGGCCTCGACCGCCGCCTCGGGGCCTTCGAGCAGTTGCAGGAACAGGTCGTCGCGGCAGATCAGCGCTCCGGTGATGCCGTCGCGCTGGTTGCAGCGCCGGGCGTCGAGCAGGATGGCCGCCAGCGTGGGGGCATTGAAGCCGAACGGGCGCGAGGCATAGGTCAACTGCAGCAGCGGCATGGCAGGGGTTCCTTGATCGGGGGCAGCGCGGTCAGGCGATGCCGGGAAGTTTTGCCGCAACCCTGCCATGCCGGACCAAGACACGCCAGCCCCGCCTGCCATGTCAGCCCCGGGTTTCCTTCGGCTGCATCGCCAGCCAGATCAGCGCGCCCCCGGCCAGCACGAGGAAGGGCAGCATGGCCAGATTGACCGCCGCCCACCCCGCCTGCACCGACCCGCCGGAACAGTTCATCAGCCCGCCGGAACTGAAGGACGCGAGGGTGACGCCGCCGAACACCAGCAGGTCGTTCAGCCCCTGCATCCGGCCGCGCTCCTGCGTGGTGTGGGCGGCGGTCAGCATCGTCGTGGCGCCGATGAAGCCGAAGTTCCAGCCGATGCCCAAGAGGATCAGTGCGGCGAAGAAGGTCTCGATCTCGACCCCGGTCAGCGCCACCGCCCCGGCACCCGCGAGGATCACCAGCCCCAGCGCCACCACCCTTTCCGCCCCGAAGCGCGCGATGACGTGGCCGGTGAAGAACGAGGGCGCATACATCGCCAGCACATGCGCCGTGACCACATCGGCCGCGTCGCCGGTATCGAAACCGCAGCCGACCACCGCAAGCGGCGACGAGGTCATCACCAGGTTCATCAGCGCGTAGGAGACGGTGCCGCAGATCACCGCCACCGCGATGCGCGGGGTGCGGATCAGCTCCCACCGGGTGCGGCCACGGGCGACGCCGGGTTGCGGCGGGCGGGGCCTGGGAATGTCGAGTGCGGCAAACAGGAAGACGCCGATCAGGTTCAGCCCGATCACCGCAAGATAGGTGCCCAGAAACGGCACCACCATCGCCCCTGCCGTGACCTTGACCAGCTGCGGCCCGACCACCGCCGACAGCAGCCCCCCCGCCATCACCCAGCTGATCGCCTTGGGGCGGAACGAGTCCGACGCGGTGTCGGCGGCGGCAAAGCGGTAGAACCCCTGCGCCGACATGTAGACCCCCGACAGCAGCCCCCCCAGCAGGAACAGCCCGAACGACGAGGTCACCAGCCCCCAGGCGCCGATCGCCGCGCCCAGCGCCCCGCAAAGGGCCCCCGCGACAAAGCCCGTGCGGCGGCCATACCGCTGCATCAGCGCCGACAGCGGCGTGGCGGCCAGCATCGAGCCGATCACCATCATCGAGATCGGCAGGGTCGCCCAGCAGGCATTGGCCGCCAGCGACTGCCCCGCCAGACCCGCGATGGTGAAGATCATCGGCATCTGCGCGCCAAGCAGGGCCTGGGCTGCGACCAGCACGAACACCGTGCGCCGGGCACGGGTGTCGTCGATCAGGTGCGTGGAGGAGGGGGGGGCTTCGGTCATGCCACCATCGGTAGTGAAGGACCGCGCTGCCGCCAAGGGGGAAAGCGCATGATCTTCGCCGCCGGGGCAGCGATGCGGGCGGGTGCCTCCGGCGGGGATATTTGGGCAAAGATGAAACGGGAAGGGTGGACAAGGGGGCAGGCGGGGGTATCGTCGCGCACAGAAGTGGAGGGCGTGCCCTGGTCGGACGGATCATCAGCGGTGGCGGCTGCGTGGCGGAAGGGGCGGCCTGGCTGGCCCTTCGCGAGCCGCAGTTCGCACGGGCGCTGGCGCTGACCGGGCCGTTGCCGCTGCGGCGGCGCGCGGACGGGTTTGCCGCGCTGCTGGATGCGATCGTCGGGCAGCAGGTTTCGGTCGCGGCGGCGGCGGCGATCTGGCGGCGGCTGGAGGCGGCGGGGCTGACCGAGGCCGCGGCGGTGGCGGCGGCGGGCGACGAGGCCCTGCGCGCCTGCGGGCTGTCGCGCCAGAAGATCCGCTATGCGCAGGCGCTGGCCGGGGCCGGCGTGGACTATGCCGCCCTGCGGGTGATGCCGGATGCGGCGGTGGTGGCGCATCTGGTGGCGCTGCCCGGCATCGGGCGCTGGACGGCCGAGATCTATGCCATGTTCTCGCTGGGCCGCGCCGATGTCTTTGCCCCCGGCGATCTGGCCCTGCAGGAGGCGGCGCGGGTGTTGTTCGCGTTGGAAGCCCGCCCGTCGGAGCGTGTGCTGCGCGAGATGGCCGAGGCGTGGTCGCCGTGGCGGGCGGTTGCGGCGCGGCTGCTCTGGGCCTATTACCGGGTGGCAAGACAGCGCGAGGGCATCAGGTGACGCGGGAACTGGAATACGGGCGGCGGGCGGCGGCATCGGGCAGGACGCGCTCGCTGGTGGTGTTCGTGCATGGCTATGGCGCGGACGGGGCCGACCTGCTGGGGCTGGCCGACCCGCTGGCGCGGCACCTGCCCGACACGCTGTTCCTGTCGCCCGACGCGCCGGAACGCTGTGCCGGGGGCGGCTTCGGGCGGCAGTGGTTTCCGATTCCGTGGATCGACGGGTCGTCCGAGGCGGCGGCGGCGGCGGGGCTGGCCGCGGCGGCCGGCGATCTGGATGCCTTTCTGGATGCGCGGCTGGCCGAGGCGGGTCTGGCCGACGACCGGCTGGCGCTGGTCGGGTTTTCGCAAGGCTCGATGATCAGCCTGCATGTGGCACCCCGCCGGGCCAGGGCGATGGCGGGGGTGGTGGCATTCTCGGGCCGGTTGCTGGCGCCCGACCGGCTGGCCCCCGAAGCGCGGGTGAAGCCGCCGGTGCTGCTGATCCACGGCGACGCCGATCCGGTGGTGCCCTTTGCCGACATGGGGCTGGCCGGTGACGCGCTGGTTGCGGCGGGGTTCGAGACCTTCGGCCACGTGATGGAAGGCACCGGGCACGGCATCGCTCCCGACGGGCTGTCGGTGGCGCTGGCCTTCCTGCGCGAAAGACTGGCGCACTGACGCAGGCAAGCGACGGAACGCCCGCGATCCGTCATGTCTTTGTGATCTGACCGCGTTAGCCCTTGCCGCAGGGTAGAACGCGAGATTGCGGGGCTTGTCAGGCGCAAAACGCCAGATATAGTCGATTTGCCGGGGCGGGTCTCCCCGTCCCCGGTGCCAGTGGGCGGCGGGGCGGGGAAGGAGCAATCTGAATGATGGATGGCGAATTCAGGACAACCTTCGTGCGGGAACCCGCAGCCCTGAAGCAGTATCCGGCACTGGTGCTGAATGCCGACTACCGCCCGCTGTCCTATTACCCGCTGTCGCTCTGGCCGTGGCAGGAGGCGATCAAGGCGGTGTTCCTGCACCGTGTCACCATCGTGGCGGAATACGATCAGGTGGTGCGCAGCCAGCGGTCCGAGATTCGCATCCCGTCGGTCGTGGTGCTGAAGGATTTCGTGCAGCCGCAGAAGCGGGTGGCCTTCACCCGGTTCAACCTGTTCCTGCGCGACGAGTTCTGCTGCCAGTATTGCGGTGCCAAGGGCGATCTGACCTTCGACCACGTGGTGCCGCGGGTGCGGGGCGGCATCACCGCGTGGGACAACGTGGTGGCGGCCTGTTCGCCGTGCAACCTGCGCAAGGGGTCGAAAAGCCTGCGCCAGGCCGGAATGCGCCTGAAGCGCCCGCCGCGCCAGCCCTCGCCCGAGGAGATGCAGATGCACGGCCGCCGCTTCCCGCCGAACCACCTGCACGAAAGCTGGCTGGACTATCTGTATTGGGACGCCGAACTGGAGGCCTGAGCCGCAACCGCAGCGGTGGTTGTAGAGGTGACCATAATAGGCGCCAAAACGGCGGTTCTGATGTCAGAAATGATGCATCGGATTAACAGCGCCTTATTTGTAAGGGGTCGGAAGGTGGAGAGGTGCTCACGCTTTCCGGGGCGTCTGGAGCGAAATCCGTTCTGCAGCAGCATTGTATGGACGCCAAGAAATGAGCTGCAGGACTTGCTCGTTCGTAGATTTCGAGGACGCTGTTGCAGAACATTTCTTGAGGGCGGAAAGTGGATATTCTGCGTTCACAAGGCTCTGTTGCACAAATCGGGTGACAGACAGATCTCCCCTTTCCCTGGACAGACTCATCCCACGGCTTCAGTGACGGGTATACCGAGCGCCGTGAAGCCGTTCAGCACGGCTACACGGACCTGAAACTCGGCGACCTGACGGTCAAAGTCCCGCGCCATGAGGCGCTGACCCAGCAATTTGACGCAGTGCATCTTCGTCTCGACGCGGCTTCGGCGGTGATAACCGCTCCATCGTCGCCAGATGGTTCGGCCGAAGCGTTTCGACGCGCGTAGGGCTTCGTTGCGGGCGATTGCCCCGGGGGTGTCGGGCTTCCATGGCTTGGCGTTCTTGCGGGGCGGAATGATGGCGGCCGCACCGCGGGCGGCGATGGCGTCGTGACACTTGCGTGTGTCGAAGGCGCCATCAGCGGTGACGCTGGCGATCTCCTGATCGGGCGGGATCTGGTCGAGCAGTTCGGGCAGCATCGGCGCGTCACCGACATCGCTGGTGGTGAACTCGGCTGCGCGGATTTCCAGTGTTTTCTCGTCTATCCCGATGTGAATCTTGCGCCAGACCCGACGTTTGGTGCCGCCGTGCTTGCGCGCATTCCATTCACCTTCGCCTTCAACCTTGATCCCGGTGCTATCGATCAGAAGATGCAGCGGGCCTTGCGAGCCGCGGTGGGGGATGTTGACCTTCAGGGTCTTCTGGCGACGGCTCAGCGTGCTGAAATTGGGCACAGCCCAATCCAAATCGATGAGCCCCAGCAGGCTTTCGACGAAGCCAGTCGTCTGTCTGAGCGCCATGCCAAACAACACCTTGATGGTCAGGCAGGTCTGGATCGCGGCATCGCTATAGTCAGGCTGTCGGCCGCGCTTACCTGTCGGCGCAGCCTCCCAGATCATGGCGGTATCAAACCAGATCGTCAGCGAGCCGCGGCGCTTCAGCGCTTCGTTATAGGCGGGCCAGTTCCTGGTCTTGTAGGCGGGGGGTATGGGTCTGCTCATGCCGTCCAGCTACCACGCTGGATTCACAAGATGAATCCCTCACGGGATTTGTGCAACAGAGCCGTTTTCTGGCAGAATACATCACGCTTGCGTTGATCTCGCGCCAAGTGGGACGGCACTCCACGTCCGTCCAGCGAGAGCTGAAGATGGCCGGCATCATGCCTGCAATAGATGCCTCGTCCCTCGGCGCTCGGATCTATCGGCGCGGTGATGTGGCGGCGTTCCTCGCCTCACAGGGCATGCCGCCATCAGTGCCATCGAATAATGGGAAATACGCACCTATCGCCGCTGTTTTTGGCAATAATACCGTGATATCTGGCGAAAATAGCGGTTTTGGTGAATCCGATGATGTCATTTTGTGAATTCGATGCGTCACCCATCTGGTTTGGCAGAACGCGACCACAACGAAATCAGCTACTTAAGGTCCAAAATTGTGCTTTTTATGGGTGACTCTACAGGTGGTCTCAGGGCGACAGCAGGTCCGGCAGGTCGGCCAGCCGGGTGATGACGGCGTGGGCGGGCGCGGTCTGCGCGGCCGTGCCGCTTTCGTCCAGCAGCACGGTCGTCAGGCCCAGGGCCGCGGGCGCCTCGATGTCCCACAGCAGATCGTCGCCCACCATCCAGGCCCGATCCGGCGGGGCCGCCAGCGTGGCCAGCAGGGTCAGGTAGGCCAGTGGCTCGGGCTTGCCGAAACCGGCCTCCTCCTCGATCTGGATCGCGTCGAAATGGCGCGCGAGGCCGAAGCGCGCCAGCTTGGCGCGTTGCCGTCCGCTTTGCCCGTTGGTCAGCAGCCCCAGCGCCAGCCCGGCGTGGCGCAGCCGGTCAAGCACGAGGTGCGCGTCGTCCTTCAGGGTGATGGTTTCCTCCAGATAGGTCTCGAAGCGGTCAGCGATGCGGTCGGCATCCGCGCCATGCAGCGGCGCGGTACTGGTCGGGCGGGCAAGGTTCAGCCGGTGAAAGGCGGTGCGCACCACGCGGCGACGGGTGGTGTCGCCCTCCAGCCGCCAGAGCTTGCGGCCCTCCTCGTCCGACAGGAAGGCCAGCACGCGGTCGATCACCTCGGCGGTCACCCAGCGGGTGTCATGTTCGCCCAGGGCTTCGGCATGTTCGGCGATGATCGCGCGCCAGGTGCGCTGCGGCGTGCGATAGGCGGTGATCAGCGTGTCGTCGAGGTCGAACAGGACGGCCTGCGGGCGGAGCAGGGCCGGCATCAGGCCGACACCGCACGCGACAGTGCCGCGCCGACATCCGCCTGCACGCCCAGGTGCCGCAGGGCGGCGCCAAGGGCGGCGAGATCGCCCAGCACGGTGTCGAGCCGGGCGCGGGGGCCGGTGTGGTTCAGCCGCAGCAGCCGGTCGCCCCCCGGCCCGACGCCTGCCCCGATGGTGCTTTCGGGCGGCAGGGCGGCCAGCACCTGCGCGGCCGACAGCCCCTCGGGCAGGGGGGCCGCAGTCACCAGGTTCGATGCCTGCGCGGGCGGCACCCATTCGCGGCCCAGCAGCGCCTTCACCCCGGCGCGGGCCGCGCGGGCGGCGCCTTCATGGCGCGCGATGAGGGCGGGCAGGCCCTCGGCCTCCACCCGGTCCAGCGTCGCCTGCAGCGCATGGAATTCCAGCGCCGAGGGCGTGCCCGGCAGGGCGCCGCGCCCGGGTGCGAGCCAGAGCGCGCGCTGATCGGCCAGCGACAGGATCGAGGGCGCCTCGCCCTGCGGGGCAACGGCCTCCCAGGCCCGCGGCGACAGGGCGATGGCCGATACCCCGGCCTGCCCGCCCAGCGATTTCTGCGGCCCGATCACCGTCACGTCCAGCCCCAGGGCATCCACCTCCAGCGGGTGCCCGCCGACCGAGGCCACCGCATCCGCCACGACCAGCGCACCATGGGCACGGGCGAGCGCGGCAATCCCGGCCAGTGGGTTCAGGATGCCGCTCGCGGATTCGGCGTGAACGACGGCCAGCAGGTCGTAGCGGCCCGCATCCAGCGCCCGGTCCACCGCCGCCACCGTGACCGGCAGGCCGGGGTCGGCGCGCAGGTCGGTCACCTCGGCCCCCTGCCTGCGCAGCCAGGCACCGAACCAGGCGCCGTAAAGGCTGGTCACGATGTTCAGGGCGCGCAGGCCCGGGCGGCCGAGGCTGGTGGCGGCGGCCTCCAGCGCCACCACCGCCTCGCCCTGGATCAGCAGCACGTCGCCCTGCGTGCCCAGCAGCGCCGCAATGCGGTCGGCAAGCGGGGCAAAGCCCGCGGGCGGAAAGGCGGGGGCAAGCGGCAGGGGGGTCCAGGTCATGTTTGTCCTCGCTGGGGGTCAGAGCGGATGAAGGCGCGGCACCGCCGCGATCAGCGCGCGGGTCAGGTCGGTCTGCGGATCGGTGATCAGGGTTTCGGTCGGGCCGGTCTCGACGATGCGGCCATGCGCCATCACCGCGATGCGATGGGAAATGGCGCGCACCACCGCCAGATCATGCGAGACGAAGATGAAGGCAAAGCCCTGGCTGTGCTGCAGCCCCGCCAGCAGGTCCAGCACCCGGCCCCGCACCGAGGCATCCAGCGCCGACACCGCCTCGTCGAGAATGATCAGCCGGGGGTTGGTGGCGATGGCGCGGGCGATGGCGACGCGCTGGCGCTGGCCGCCGGAAATCTCGGCAATGCCGCGACGCGCCAGATCGGGCGTCAGGCCGACGCGCCCCAGCAGCGCCGCCGTGCGGTCGGCCCATTCGGCGCGCGGCGCGATGGCATGGATGCGCAGCGCATCGCAGATGGCACCGCCGACCGTGGCGCGCGGGTTGAAGGCGGCCAGCGGGTCCTGGAACACCATCTGCAACCGGGCGCGGCGGTGGCGCAAGGCCGACCCGCGCAGCGCCAGCCAATCCTCGCCGTCAAAGCGGATCTGGCCCGCATCGGGTGCGATCAGCCGGGCGATCACCCTTGCCAGCGTGGACTTGCCGCTGCCCGAGGGGCCGACAAGGCCCAGCGTCTCGCGCGGGGCGAGGCTGAACGACACGTCGTCCAGCGCCGTCACGGCGCGGCGGCCGGGATAGGCCTTGCGCAGGGCGGTGACCGTCAGCAGCGCCTCAGTCACCGCTGCCCCCGATCAGGCGCGGTGATGCAAGGTCGATGTGCTGTGCCAGAAGGTGCCGGGTATAGGCCGCGCGGGGGGCGTCGATCACCTGCCGCGCCGGGCCGACCTCCTGCAGCCGCGCCTCGTGCAGCACGGCGATGCGGTCGGCCATTTGCGAGGCCAGCGCCATGTCGTGGGTGATGAAGACCAGCGTCATGCCCATCTCGCGCACCAGCCCGTCAAGCAGCGCCACCACCTCGGCCTGCACCAGCATGTCCAGCGCGCTGGTCGCCTCGTCCGCGATCAGCAGGCGGGGGCCCGCGGCAATGGCCAGCGCGATGGCGATGCGCTGGCGCTGGCCGCCGGAAAACTGGTGCGGAAAGCCGCGCAGCGCCTCGGCGGGATGCGGAATCTGCACGCGGTCGAGCAGCGCCAGCGCCCGGTCCCGCGCCGCCCTGCGGGGCAGGCGCAGGTGGGTCCGGATGACCTCGGACAGGTGGGTGCCGATCGACAGCACCGGGTTCAGGCTCGACCCCGGGTCCTGGAAGACATAGCCGTAGTCGCGCCCCGCCGCAGGCCGGCCGCCGGGCCAGAGGATGCGCCCCGCGCTGCGGGTGCCGGGCGGCAGCAGCCCCGCAAGCGCGCGCGCAAGCGTGCTTTTCCCCGACCCGGATTCACCGATCAGTGCCAGCCGCTCGCCCGCCGCGATGGTCAGCGACACATCGCACAGCGCGGGGGCTGCGGCGCGGGGGTAGGTGACGGTCAGGCCCTCGATCAGCGCCAGGGTCATGCCTTCCCCCGCCGCTGCAGGGTCTCGACCAGCGCCTCGCCGAACAGATAGGTGCCCAGCACGGTCAGCACCAGCGCGATGCCGGGGATGATCGAAAGCCAGGCGGCAGAGCGCAACTGGTTGCGCCCCTCGGCGATCATCCCGCCCCATGTCACGGCGTTGGGATCGCCGAGGCCCAGAAAGGACAGGGCGGATTCGGTCAGCACCGCGCCCGCCACGATCACCGCGGTCAGCGCCAGAACCGGGGGCAGGGCCAGCGGCATGATTTCCCTGAAGGCGATTTCCAGCGGATGCATTCCCAGCACGCGGGCGGCGGCCACGAATTCCTGCTCGCGCAGCGACAGCACCTCGGCCCGGACCAGACGGGCGGGGCCGGTCCATGCCCCCAGCGCGATGGCCAGGATCACCACCCCCAGCGAGGGGCCGGTGACGCTGACGAACGCCAGCGCCAGCAGGAACCCCGGCACCACCTGAAACGCATCGACCACCCGCATCAGCGCCTCGTCCGCCAGCCCGCCGGCAAAGCCCGCCAGCGTGCCCACGACGATGCCGATCAGAATTGCCGCCAGCGCCGCCGCCCCGCCGACCAGCAGCGAGGTGCGCGCGCCGTGGAACAGGCCGGCCAGCAGGTTGCGCCCCAGCCGGTCGGTGCCGAGGGGAAAGGCCGGGTCGGTGAAGGGCGCGATCATCGGCCGGCCCGCGATGGCCTGCGGGTCGCCGGGGAACAGCCACGGCGCCGCCAGCGCCGCCGCGACCAGCGCCAGCAGCAGGATCAGCCCGACCACACCTTCGGGCCGTCTCAGGAAGCGGTCAATCATTCCCGCCCCCCGCGCCCGAGCCCACGCGCGGGTCGAGCAGGCCATAGACCAGATCGACGCCGAGATTGGCCGCCACCACCACGCCCGCGCTGGTCAGGATGATGCCCATCAGCAGCGGCGCGTCGCGCCCGGCCACCGCCTCTTGCGCAAGCCTGCCGAAGCCGGGAATGGCGAAGATGCTTTCGATCACCACGCTGCCGCCCAGCATCCCCGCCGCCTGAAGCCCCAGCATCGTCACCAGCGGCAGCAGCGCATTGCGCGCCACATGGTTCAGCGTGATCCGCCTGTCCGACAGGCCGCGCGCCCGGGCGGCCAGCGTGAAGTCGCGGCGCCAGGCCTCGGCCATGCCCGCGCGCATCATCCGCAGGAACAGCGCGAGATAGATCATTCCCAGCGCCGCCACCGGCAGCGCCAGATGCCAGGCCACGTCGCGCGCCCGGGCAAGGCCGGTCTTGCCCGAGGCCAGCGTTTCCAGCCCCGACACCGGGAACCAGCGCAACTGCACGGCAAAGACCACCGCGAGCACGAGGCCGAACCAGAAGCTTGGCACCGAATAGAGCGCCAGCGATCCGGTTGACAGCAGCCGGTCCGCCAGCGACCCCGGCCTGCGCCCCGCCACCACGCCAAGCGCCGAACCGGCAAGGAACGAAACCGCCGTGGCGCTGCCCATCAGCCAAAGCGTCGCCGGCAGCCGTTCCACGATCAGCGCGCCGATCGGGCGGTTCAATGCGACCGACCAGCCCATGTCGCCCTGCGCCAGCCGGACCAGATAGAACCACAGCCGGGCCAGCGGCGAGCCGTCGAGCCCGTAGTCCCGCCGCAGGCTTTCCGCCAGCGCCGCATCGCCGCCGCCGATCGAGCCGAGATAGGCATCCACCGCGTCGCCCGAGGCCGCGTTCAGCAGGAAGAACGTGCCCACAAGCACGATCAGCAGCACCGGAATGCTGCCGATCAGCCGCCGCAGGATCAGGCGGAACAGGCGGGGCACGGGCTCAGTCGGCCAGCCCCAGATCGGCCCAGTTCGACACCGCCCAGCGCGGATTGGCGGCGATGTTCTCCAGCCGGTCCGACGCGACCGAGGTGAAGGTCCAGTCGGCCACGTTGATCAGCGGCAGGTCCTCGGTCACCTTCTTCTGGAAGTCATGGTAAAGCGCCACGCGCCTTGCCGGGTCGAGCGTCACCAGCGCCTCGTCGATCAGCGCGTCGATCGCGGGGTTGGCATAGCCGCCCTGGTTCGAGAAGCCGACCCCCGCCGGAATGCCCGACCGCACGAGGATCGTCGTCGAGATCGCCGGATCGCCGCGGAACACGGTGGGCGCGATGGCCAGGTCGAAGGCGTGATCGGTGTAGACGGCCTTCTGGTGGGCCGCGCTGTCGTTCGAGACGATCTTCGCGTCGATGCCCACGGCGGCCAGCGCCTGCCGCAGATAGTCGCCGAACTGCCTTGTCTCGTTGAAGTAGGGCGCGGGCAGCAGGGTCAGCCCGAAACGCGTGCCATCCGCGCCGCGCGGAAAACCCGCCTCGTCCAGCAGGGCATTGGCCTTTTCGACATCGAACCCGTAAAGCGTGACATCCGGCGTGTGGAAGGCCGTCGCGGTGGCAGGCACCGGCCCGGTCGCCTCGGCGGCGTAGCCGAGGAACACCGCGTCAAGCACGAAGCGGCGGTCGATGGCATGGGCGATGGCCTGACGCACCTTCAGGTTCTTCAGGTAGTCGTTGCGGTGGTTGATCTCGACGATCAACTGATAGGTCAGCGCCTCGTAGCCTTTGGTCACCACCTCCAGCCCCTCGACCGCGCCGATGCGCGCCAGATCGACGAGCGGCACCGCCGAGAAGGCGGCAAGCTGCACCTCGCCCGCCTCTAGCGAGCTTGCCGCGGCGGCACGGTCGGCCAGGACGCGGTAGAGGATCTCGTCGACCAGCGGCTGGTCCCTGTTCCAGTAGGCGGGGTTCTTCTTCAGCAGGTAGTATTCGCCGGGCTTGTGCTCGGCAAAGGTGAAGGGCCCGGTGCCGACCAGACGGGCATTTGCCGGGTTTTCCCGGATGTCGGTGCCCGCGTAAAGATGGCGTGGCAGGACCGACGACACCACCGGCAGCGCGTTCTCGATCAGTTGCAGCGGAGTCGGCCTGGAAAACCGGAAGACGGCGGTCAGCGGATCGGGGGTTTCGACGGTGTCGAGGTTGGCGAACACCTCGCGCCCGATGTTCTGCAGGGGCTTCCAGACCTCCAGCGCCGAAAATGCGACATCGGCCGAAGTGAACGGCGTGCCGTCATGCCATGTCACCCCTTCCCGCAGGGTGAAGGTGATCGACAGCCCGTCGTCCGACCCTTGCCAGCCGGTGGCAAGCAGCGGCGTCAGCCCGTCGTATCCGGCCTCGGCCAGCGGCTCGATCACCTTGGACGCGATGAAGAACACCCCGTTCGATGCGACGATGGCGGGGTTGAGCTGGCGCGGCTCGCTGTCGGCGGCGACGATCAGCCGCTTGCCCCCCGCCTGCGCGTAGGTGACATGCGGCAGGGCAGAGACGGCCAACAGGCCGGCGGCCGAACCCAGCAGAAGACGACGGGAGATGTGGTCGATCATGGCAAAACCTTCTCGCGGATGCACGATGGCTGATGGTGCAATCCTTGCACTTCTTGCGGGGCCGCTCAACAGCGCGTGATAAAAACGCGACCGAAAAGATCGTATTTTCTCCGCAAGGCGTGGGGCGCGACTGGCTTCCTGCTGGCAACCCACGGTTTTTGGCAGATTTCACCGGTCGGGCGTCGGCGCCGCGCCGATTGGGCTGCCGGAAGATTCGCGGCAACCCCATCCGTGCCCCATCCATGCCCGTCGCGGGTGCGCGCGCCCGGGGTATTGGCCGGTGTGCCCCGGCAGGCAGCCTTGCAGGGCGCGTGGGCGGCGCGTGTCAGCAAGATCCGAACGCGCCCGTTCACATCAGGGTGAGGGCCTTGCCGGCGCATCGCCCGGTTGTTGCGCGGGCGCGGTCTGCGTGGCAGGGTCAGGCTGCGTTTCCGGATCGGTATGGGCGGCAGGGGCGTCAGCGGGCGATTGCCCGTCGGCCGACTCTTCCGTAAGCCAGTAGGCGATGATCCCGACGCCGAACAGGACGACCGCCGCCATGCCGATCAGCGGCCCCCGGTGTCGGCGCTTCTGCTTGTCGAGGTTGGTGTTGGGTGCTGACATGCGTTCTCTCCGCTGTGATGGCAGTCGTGTAACCGCCTGCGCGGCCCGAATGTTCCCCCGGCGGGGAACATCGTCCCTTCCGCCGCGTTGGCAGCCTGTCGCGATGCCGGAGGGTCGGCGCCCGGCGGCGCGGCCGACCGGACTGCAACCCGGCCCCGACGGCGGCGTGCCAATTGACAAGGAATTCGACATGAAGCAGACACTCCTCCTGACGGCAGCTACCCTTCTTTCGGCGGCCGCGATGGCCCTTGCGGCCCATGCCCAGACGGCGCCGATCGAAACCGCCCCGCCGCATGGTGCCGACCAGCGGCCGCAGTCCGCCGACCAGACCCGCGCGCCGCAACCCGAAACCATGCCGAAGGTGGCATCCGAAGTCATCGCGGCCGACCTGCCGCATCTTTGGGCGCTGGAGTTCCTGCCGGACGGGCGGATGCTGGTGACGGCCAAGCAGGGTGCCATGCATGTCGTCACCCCGGATGGTGCCGTCGGCCCCGCGATCGCGGGGGTGCCCGAGGTCGATTCCCGCGGGCAGGGCGGTCTGCTCGACGTGGCACTGGCGCCGGATTTCGCCGCGTCGGGCAGGATCTTCTTTTCCTTTTCAGAACCGCGCGAGGGTGGCAACGGCACATCGGTCGCCTCGGCGCGGCTGGTGCTTGACGCGCAGGGCGGCGGCAGGCTTGACGGGACCGCCGTGATCTTCCGGCAGACGCCGACCTACGACGGCGACAAGCACTATGGCTCGCGCCTGGTGTTCGGCCCGGAGGGAGAACTGTTCGTGACGGTGGGCGAACGCTCTGACGCGGCGGTGCGCGCACAGGCACAAGAGCTTTCCAGCGGCCTCGGCAAGGTTTTCCGCATAGATCAGTCGGGGGCGGCCCTGCCCGGCAACCCCTTTGCCGATAAGCCCGGCGCCCTGCCGGAAATCTGGAGCTACGGGCACCGCAACATGCAGTCGGCGGCGCTGGACGGGCAGGGCAGGCTCTGGACGGTCGAGCATGGCCCGCGCGGGGGCGACGAGCTCAACCGCCCCGAAGCGGGCCTGAACTACGGCTGGCCGGAGGTGACCTACGGCGTTGCCTACATCGGCCGGCCGATCGGTGACGGCGTGACCGCGACGCGGGAAACCGAACAGCCGGTGTATTACTGGGATCCGGTGATCGCCCCCTCGGGGATGGCGCTCTATCAGGGCGAAGAGTTCCCCGAATGGCAGGACGCCTTCCTGATCGGTGGCCTCGCGTCGCAGGCTCTGGTCGTGGTGCATCTGGAAAACGACCGGGTTGCCTTCGAGGAACGCGTGCCGGTCGATGCGCGGGTTCGCGATGTGAAGGTCGGGCCCGATGGTGCGGTCTATCTGGTCACCGAGACCCGCGGCGGGTCTTCCGGCATCCGGCGACTGACGAAGGCCGAGTGACAGTCTGGACGCCACCGCGTGCCGACGGACGGCAACTGACCTGCGGGCATCGGCGCCGCGCCGCGGCGATGCCCGCGGGTCGTTTCCTGGCAGGCGAAGGCGCGTCGTGGTCGGCGCAGTCGCAGGCAGGCACAGGCGAGTCCTCGTCGGCGCAGGCGTGGATCAGCGCCGCGCGGGGCCAGCGGGGCAGCTGTCAGGAGGCAGCAGCCGTGGGCCGCGCCGCGGGCATCGGCCTGTCCGGATCAGGTCCGGCCGGGGCGGTGCCGACATTGTGCAGCGGCGCCCTGATGTGGCAGACGAGGCCGGCCGGGCGGAAGTCCATCGTCACCTCGCCCCCGATCTGCTGGGCCAGCACCTGTTCGATCATGACCGACCCGAAGCCGCGCTCGCCCGGCTTTTCCACCGTGGGGCCACCCCGTTCCGTCCAGGTCAGGTGGAAGGTGCGCTCGGTGCCGTCAGAGCCGACCTGCCACGCAATGTCCACCCTGCCGCCGGGCACGCTCAGCGCGCCATATTTGGCGGCGTTGGTGCACAGCTCATGCAGCGCCATCGACAGCGTCATTGCCGCCTTGGCGCCGACCTCGATATCCGGACCCGCCACCACGAACCGCCGCGCGTCGGGGTCTTCACCCGCCCCGGCATCGCCCGCGCTGTCAACGAACGGCTTGTCGTCGAACGGCTTGATGGCGGCGGCGACCAGCATCCTGATCGGCGCTGCCTGCCAAACGTCGTCCAGAAGCAGCTTGTGCGCGGCCCCCATCGAATCCAGCCGGTCGGTGAAGGCGCGCACGGCCTGATCCTGTCCCTTGCCGCGGAAGGTCTGGCGCGCGATCGCCTGCACGGTCGCCACGATGTTCTTGACGCGGTGGTCAAGCTCTTTCACCAGCAGTTCCCGTTGCCGTTCCGCATCCCGCCGCGCCTGGCGGGCCGCGACGAGTTGATCCATGAACCCGTCCAGCGCTCGGCCCGCGCTGCCGAATTCCGCCATGTCCGTTCCCATGTGGGTGCGCCGGTCGGTCTCGTCCCGCTGCCAGGCTTCGATGGTCGCAATCAGCTGGCGGAAAGGACGGCGCACGAAGTAGTCGCTGGTGACATGCGCCAGCGCGAAGGCCGAAAGGATCCCCACCAGCCCGACCGCCGCCCCGATCAGGGTCAGCCGCGTCGTGGCGGCATGAATCCGCCCGGTTGCCAGCCCGGCGCTGATGTAGAGGAAATCGGTCGCGGCCGAGGCCGGGAAATACCCGATCATCCGCCGGGTTCCGTCCTGGCTGACCACGATTTCGGTGCCCGGCGCCGGGGCGCTGACCAGGTGCAGATACGCCGCCGGAATGGTCGTGCCGACAAAGGTTTCCGGCAGGGGTTCGCGCGCGATGATCCTCCCGTTCCGGTCTGCGATGGTCAGCGCATTGCCGCTGGCCATGCTGCGTTCCTTGATGCGCTGCCCCAGCCAGGCCAGATCAAGCTCTGCCAGGATCACGCCGCCTGCCCACTTGGTGTCAGGGTCAAGCGGCATGGCGATCGGCAGGGCCGCGACGCCCGAAACGCGGCCGATCACATAGGTTCCCACCGCCGGAACCGACTTCGCGCGGACCTTTCTGAAATAGTCGCGGTCGGCAATGCTCGGCATCGGCCGGGCGGAGGAGGACAGGCACCGAACCTGCCCCGTGGCATCGGCGACGGCAATGCTTGCCATGCGCGGCAGCGCCGCCGTGACCCGCGCAAGATAGTCGCCGCACCCCTCGGCATCGGCATCCCGCACCACCGGCGCGTTGGCTATGGCCTGCAGCGTGCTTTCCACGCCACTGACGATGCGACGCATTTCCAGCGTGGCGATCTGGGCGGTCGCCACGGCATCCTCGCCCAGGCGCTGTTCGGCGTCGTGGCGCAAGGTCACGAGATTGAACGCCAGAATGGCCACCGTCGGCATGATCGCCACGGCCGTCACAAGGAACAATCGCTGGGTCAATGTCAAGTTCGGCATTTCGACCTGCACCGGGTGCTTGCAGTCAGGCAGCGGCAGCGATTGTCGGGATTTGCCCAGATCCGGTTCTTGAGTGCGGTGGCGCAACGATTGGGCAAACCGGTGCCAACGTCAAGCAAGCAAAGCAGGACGGCCCGCCCCGGCGGCCGGACCCCGCACCTTGCATCGGCCGGAGCCCGGGCTTCCGGCACGCGGCGCGCCGTGCTACGGGCGGTCGGGGCAGGATGGGGCATGAAAGGGAAACGACGATGCGGGAACGGCGTTTTCTTCAATGCGATGTCTTCACCGAGGTGGCCATGAAGGGAAACGGTCTGGCGGTCGTGCTTGACGGCCAGGGGCTTGGCGACCCGACGATGCAGGATTTCGCGGCCTGGACCAACCTGTCCGAAACGACGTTCCTCTTGCCGCCGACCCACCCCGATGCGGATTACCGGATCAGGATCTTCACGCCGACGCGCGAGCTTGGCTTTGCCGGGCATCCGACGCTGGGCGGTGGTGTCGCGGGAGTGGTGGAAATTTGAAGGCGGCGTAATCTCCGGGTGAACTGAAACCCACCCAGCCGGCGGCGCCAACCGCCAGGGAGATCACGCCATGAACGACATTACCGACAGCTCGGCCTTTTCGCTACTGCCCGACACGACCGGGTATGACCCGATCGAGGAGCGCCTGCGGGCAAGCGTCCGCGCGACCATCGAGACCATGTTTGAAGAGGAACTGGCCGAGTTTCTCGGCCGCATGCGCTACGGTCGCGGCGACGAGAAGGCGAAGGGCTATCGCCACGGGCACCGCGAGCGGCAGCTGACCGGCACCTTCGGCACCGAAACGGTGCGCGTGCCCCGCGCCCGGGTCGAGGACGAGGACGGCAAGGCTAAGGAATGGCGCTCGAAGGCGCTGCCGCGCTACCAGCGGCTGACGAAGAAGGCCGAGGCGCTGATCGCGGCGGTCTATCTTGCAGGGACCAACACCCGGCGCGTCAAGCGGGCGCTGTTCGGGCTGTTCGAGGGCGCCGTCAGCAAGGATGTGGTCAGCCGGGCCTGGCGCAAGGTGAAGGTGGACTGGGATGCCTGGTCGGCCCGCAGCCTCGCCGAAGAGGACATCGTCCGGCTGATCCTCGACGGCACCGTGATCCGGACCCGGCTGGACCGCAAGGCCACCAACATCTCGGTGCTGGCGGCGATCGGGGTGCGCCGCGACGGGCAGAAGGTATTGTTATCCATCAAGAACATGGGTGGAGAGAGCACCTCCGCCTGGCGCCAGTTCCTCGACGACCTTGATGCCCGCGGGCTGAAGCGGCCCGAATTCGTCATTGTTGACGGCGCTCCCGGGCTTGAAGCCGCTCTGGTCGCGCTGTGGGGCGAGGCTCTGCCGATCCAGCGCTGCACGGTTCACAAGCACCGAAACCTGCTGGCCCATGCACCGAAGCTCCTCCATGACGAGCTGACCGAGGACTACCGCGACATGATCTACGCCGACACCGCCGCCGGGATCGAGACCCGCCGCAAGGCATTCCTGCGCAAGTGGCAGCTCAAGTGCAAGGCCGTTGCCGACAGCCTCGAGGAAGCAGGGGACCGGCTCTTCAGCTTCACCCGCCTCGATCCCTCGCAATGGAAGTCGGCGCGAACCACCAACGCCATCGAGCGACTGAACGAGGAGTTCCGTCGCCGCGTCAAGACCCAGACCGCACTGCCCTGCGCCGAGACCGTGCCGATGCTGCTCTGGGCGCTGCTGGCATCCGGGCAGATCCAGATGCGCAAGGTCGACGGCTGGGAGACGCTTTCCCAGCCCCTCGACCCGATACCTCTTGACGCAGCCGCCTGAGAAACCGAACCTTCACATGCCCGGAGTGAGCCGCCAGGGAATGTCCACAGCATTCGCGACCTGGCCCTTCTCCCAGCCTGAGGCGGGTGTGCAGGCGACAGGTTGGACAAGGTAATGGCTGCACATCTGCAGAAAGCGGCGGTTGTAGTGCCGGTCCTTCCCGGTGAAGACCGCCTCCACAGCCGTCTTCATGTTGTCGTAGATGCCTCCCGTGCAGGTGCCCCTGAAGAAGGCGAACGCCCGGTCATGCGCGTCAAAAACCATCTCCTGGCTCTCGCGCATGTAGGCCCGCACGAACATCCTCCGGCTGTGGCACAGCCGGACATGGGCCACCTTCACGGTGACCGTCACGCCCGAGATCAGGATGACCTCGTGGCTCCAATCGAATTGATAGGCCTCCCCCGGCGCATAGTAGAGCGGCACATAGGCCTCGGCCGTCGCCGCCCCCCGGTTCTGCGCCCAGGCTTTGGCGAACCGGCGCACAGCGTCATAGCCGCCCTCGTATCCGAACCCGCGCAATTCCTCGAAGATCCGGATCAGCGTCAGCCGTTCGCGCGATGGCTTGCCCGCATTGGCCGACAGGAACTGCTCCAGCTGACCCTGCCAAGGCCCGATCCGCGGCATCGGCTGTCGCTCCCGCTCATAGGTGAAGTCCGTCTCACCCGACCGCAGGATCTTGCGCACGGTATTGCGCGACAGATGCAGATCCCGGGCGATCTTCTTCATCGACCAACCCTGAATATGAAAGGCCTGCCGGACCCGCGCGATCGTATCCACCCGCTTCAACTCCCCCTCCGTCCGCTGCCCCGCAACGAACGGTCTGACAGATCAGCAGGGGGGTCAAAATTGCACGCCGATCACCCCGCCTGAGGGGTCAAAATTGCACGCCGAAACACACCCGACTTGGCGTGCGCGCTAGGGTTTGATCGGCACCTCCTTATGTTGTAGCACTTGGTGGAAACCCCTAGTTCCGATCCTGCCATGTCGAATACCAAATCCCCGCGAAACCTGACCCCGGTGCTTTGCCAGCGCCTGCACATTGACATGCTGAAGGCCTGCCAGGACATCGCTTCCCGCCACGGTCTCGTGGTCGAGGCAAAAGACATGACGAGCATGGACCTGCGATGGGGCTTCGATGCCGCCTTCCGCGTGTCGATCCCGCTCCCAGATGGCACTGCTCTCGACCCCGAAAGGCTACGCTTTGAGGCGCTTGCCGAGGCATTCGGATTGTCTGCCACCGATTACGGCCGCCAGTTCAGCACTGGTCGCGAGACCTTCCGGATTGTCGGCATCGACCCTCGCAGGCCGAAGTATCCGGTTTCGGCCGAACGCATCCCGGACGGACAGGGGTTCAAGTTCACCTCCGACCAAGTGGCTCTGCTGCTGCAGAAGGAGATGAGGGACGTGACGCCGAATGGACAGTGATGACGCTTTCGGCCCGAAGCCGTCATAGAGAACAGACTCGGATGCCACATCGCAACTATCCGGAAGCAGCAATTCGTTCAGCTTGAGCCGTGAAGGAGTAGGTAGGCCCCCGCGATCCTCGTTCGCAGAGACGGCCTGCCGTGCTGCGCGCGAAAGCCGTTGAAGACGCTGTGAAGACGTATACTTTGCCGACATGAGAAATCGGGATCACATGCGCGCATTCTTTCGGCGCGCCACGGCGCTTGCAGCCTTTGTCGCACTGCTCTGGGCGGTCCACGCCGTCAATTGGATCATCGGTTACGGCTTCAACCCCGCCTTCGGCCTTATCCCCCGGCACGTCAGCGGGTTGGACGGCGTCATCGCAATGCCCCTCCTGCACGGAAACTTCGCGCATCTGATGGCCAATACGCCGCCGCTGTTGGTGATGGGTGGGTTGCTTGTGGCCACGACCACACGGGCCTTGCTGTCTGTAAACGCCGTGGTGATTGGCCTCGGCGGCGGCCTTGTCTGGCTGTTCGGAAGCTCCGCCATCCATATCGGTGCGTCAGGGCTGGTCTTCGGCTGGTTCGGCTTCCTTGTGGCGCGCGGCCTGGTGGATCGCTCGCCGATCACGCTGGGCGCGGCACTGCTGGTCGGTGTCCTGTATGGTTCCATTCTCTGGGGTGTTCTGCCGGGTCAACCGGGAGTCTCCTGGGAGGCTCATCTGTTCGGAGCTATCGCGGGCGTAGCCGCTGCCTTCCTTGTGCAAACACACGTCCATGCTCCGCGCCTCGGCGACGTCAATCTGGAATGACGCACCTCACCCGGCCCGGAGCGGATGGTCAAGCGGTGGCAAGAGCTGCACTGTGGCAGTCCTCAAAGCCGACGGAACGCCTAGCAATTGTGGCACAGTAGTCGGCTCTGCTTGCCAAGGGATACCAGATTTGAGGATGGCGTTTGCGATGGCGGCGAGCTTGCGTGCGATGGCGACGAATGCAGCAACGACTTTGGTCGGGATGGATGTGTTCTGCGAGTGGCAGGACGGGTTTGGCTTTGCCGACGAGCAGAGGTTCAGATTGGCGGCCTCATCCGAGGGCCATGAACAGCTGATAGCTGCGGCCCGGGAGAGCGCGAGGGCTGGTGAAGGTTGGGTTTGAGGCGAAGGGCGGTCAGGAATGCTTGCTCTTGGCCACGCTCGCCGCGGGCGTGGACGCGACGCAACTTCCCGCCGGCACAGATCAAGGCCTAAGCTCTCTCGTGCGGCACACAAGCGAAGACAAAGCGGATTGATGCTGACCTTATCGCCCGGTCCATGCATTTCCGGCCAGAGGCTGGACGCAGGTTGCCGAAGGAGAACCTCCTCGTTCTCAGCGCCCTGACAAGACGGAGGGCCCAGATTGCAGACATGCGCAAGCGGATGGCACCTGTTGCGCGCCGGAGCCCAGCTCTGGCCCGCCCCTGTCATATGAGGCACACTTTCTGCCCGCAGAGCTTACCAGATCTGCCCCAGCAACTCAGACTTCGCGTCGCATGATCAGTTGGATTCAGGCGCCTCACCCGCTTCGTTTTCGTCTTCTGTCTCGGCGTCATCTTCGCTGTCGCCATCTTCGTCGTCAGCGCCAACTGACGGCTGGACTTCGGGGACAGACGTTTCTTCATCGTCCTCAGTACTTTCGCCTTCACCAGCATTGCCGAACAGCAGCCATCCCCCGGCGACCGCCGCTGCAAGCACGCCGCCACCGAGGATCCATTTCCCATTTCCGTCCGCAAGTGCCATCGTGCCAATTCCCCCTAGGCGTGGACATACCCACCTTAGGAAGATGGAGACTGCACCCGTATTTTACAATTTCTGCTAACGGAAAATCGTCGACCGCACCGCACGATTGCCGAATTGATGCGCTCGCAGATCCATTAGCACAGAGGTTCCGGTCCAAGCCACATCGGTGCGCGTGGGTGGGCGGGTTGGCAGCAGATGCAGGTGGCGCCGATCTTTTTGACCGGCCGCGAGATTGCGCGCGGGCAGGGGGCGGTATTCCTGGCCTGTTACGTCTTCTTAGGGACTTGCTTAATCCTAGCTGGCGACATTCACCTTTGCGATGATCTGGTTCGTTGCCCCGCTGACACTGGCCTCGGTGATCGCGGTCCACCTCAGGCCGCGCCAGCCAGCCCTGACCGGCTCAGGCCGGATCGTCGTCAGACGAAAGTAGCAGCGATCGAGAACCAAATCCTCGAATGCGTTCAGATTGTCGCCGATCTTCGAGATTGCCCGCGGCCCATGTCTGGTACCCGCCGAGTGGGCTTGACCAAGTCTAGGCCCGAGGTTACGCGCAATTCGCGACAACCCGTTGCGTGATCACGCCGCTGCTAAGCGGAGGTGTGGCTGGAGGCGCTTTGCGATGACCCTGGACCCAGCCCAAATCTACGTACTCCTTGAGGCTCTCGGCATCGGCATTTTGATCGGCATCGAGCGGGAGCGCAACGCCCAGAAGCAGGGTGCTGCTGCCACGGCCGGTGTACGGACCTTTGCACTGGCAGCGTTGCTTGGCGCGCTGTGCCAGATCGCGGGTGGCTGGCCGCTGCTTGCCGTAGCACTTGGCCTTGTCGGGGGGCTTTGGGCTTTGGCGCAATTTACCGCGCCGAAAGCCCAGTCCGGGCTGACCACAAGTTTCGCGCTGCTGATCGTGGTCATCCTCGGCGGGCTGGCGGCAGACAACACGATGCTTGCCGCCGCTGCTGCGGTGCTCGTGGCCGCGCTTCTGTTCGCGCGGTCGGTCCTGCACGACTTCAGTCGATCGATTCTGACTGCAGTAGAATTGCGTGACGGGTTGATCCTTGGGGTGGCAACCCTGGTGATCCTGCCCGTCCTGCCCGACCAGGGTATCGGACCCGGTGAAGCAATCAATCCTCAGCGTCTGTTCCTCATGGTCCTGCTCGTGATGGCCATCGGTGCCGGCAGTCACATCTCCACGCGCGTTCTCGGGGCGCGACTCGGTCTGCCCCTTGGCGGATTGCTTTCCGGATTCGTGTCATCAACTGCCGTCGTCTCGGCCATGGCCACCAAGGCGAAGGAAATCCCGGCGCAAGCACTTGCGGCCGCCGCAGGGGCGACCCTTTCGTCGATCTCGTCGCTCCTGCAAACCGGGGTGATCCTGCTGTTTCTCAGTCCAATGCTGTTTGCCGCAACCGTACCGATCCTCGCGCTGCCGATCATAGTCGCCGCGATCTATGGAGGTGTGCTGACCTATATCGGGTTGCGTCAAGGCGGCGAGCAGGCCGGCGTCGAGTTGCCTTCCCAGATCTTCAGCATCAGAAGCGCCGTGGCCTTTGCTGTGGTCGTGACTGCGGTCCTGGTGATTTCCGCCTTCGTGAACGATATGTTCGGCGCGAGCGGCGTGATCATCACGGTTGCGATTGCCGGAGCCGTCAGCACGAGCTCGGCTGCAGTCGCGCTGGCGTCATTGGTGGGCGCGGGTCAGATGACAAGCCCCGAAGCCGTGCTTCCCATGGCCGTCGCCATCATGGTCAATACCGTGATCCGGATCTTCCTTGCATTTCGGATGGGAACAGCAAGTTATCCTTGGCTGGTCGGCGCCGGACTTCTGATGACCGGTCTCGCAGTGGCGGGTGCGCTTTGGTATGCCAAGGTCGGGCTTCCACAGTTTTTGGTTTTGCCTTGAGCCGACAAAACCCCATAATGCAGGGCATACGTACGACCAAAGTGCCCTCCGGAACCGCGCCCATCTCTTTGGTGTCAAATGCCTGATCGGTCGCAAGACCACCAAGGGCGGACAGACACGTCCCAAGCTTTCAGAACCGGCCATCGGGCCGCCGGTCAGGCAGGGCATCGCGATTGGCAGGGCAGCGGCTGACGGCCTCAAGCATCTGGCGTTGGATTTCATGGGTTCTCTCCGATGTCGAAAAGTGCTCTGCCAGCCCACCGGCGCGTTCACCCGTGTGGCGGAGGTTCAGCAGGAGTGAGCGGTCCTGCGCCACTGGTTCGAGCAGGCCGCGAACGCGATGGTGATTGCTGCCAGCAACAGGCCCAGCGCTTTGGGTCGTGTCGCGAATGCTGTGGAAATTCCCTGGCGGTGTGGTCCGGGCATGTGAAGGTTCGGTTTCTCAGGCGGCTGCGTCAAGAGGTATCGGGTCGAGGGGCTGGGAAAGCGTCTCCCAGCCGTCGACCTTGCGCATGTTCAGCGACAACCATCTTGGCCGGTGCCGACAACCACCTTGGCCGGTGGGGCTGAACGGAAGACGGGCATGCCCGTCTGGAGGGCAGCCCCACCGGCTTGAGTGATTTCGGGGAAGGTGCTGGTCGCTGCGGGTTGGTAAGCCGGGTTCCTCTGCCGTCAAACGGAGGATCCGGGTTGGCCTACAAACCCATCACCGACCAGCAATTGAGATTATACATGTCCGACCTCCGATATCACAGTCAGCGCACGTCGGCCGCCCGCGCCGGGTTCAGTGAGCGCACGGCCCGACGGTTCGATGCCAATCCGACGCTGCCCTCGAACCGCAAGATTGTTCACGGGCGCACGGTGGCCGATCCCCTCGAGGGTTATTGGGAGGGCGACATCCTTCCTTTGCTGGAGAGGGACAGCACTTTGCAGGCCGTCACCCTGCTGCGCCACCTTCAGGGCCTGCACCCGCTGGCCTTCCCCGACGACCGCATCCGGCGCACCCTGGAACGGCGGGTGCGGCAGTGGCGGGCGCTGAACGGGCCCGAGCGCGACATCATCTTCCGCCAGACGCCGGAGCCGGGCCGCATGGCCCAGTCGGACTTCACCCATGCCGAGGAGCTGGAGGTGACGATCGCGGGCCAGCTATTCCCGCATCTGCTCTACCACTTCGTCATGGTCTACAGCCGGTGGGAGCATGTCGGGGTGGTCCTGGGCGGGGAGAGCTTCACGGCCCTGGCCGAGAACCTGCAGCAGGCGCTCTGGTCGCTCGGCGGGGCACCACAGGAGCATCGCACCGACAGCCTCTCTGAACCGCCCCGGGTTTACCGGAGGGTGGTTTGTTCAATGACTACGCGACCATATCGAGTGAGTTCAGGTTTGCATAGAACGCCTCCTCTGCTTCTGCGGGTGGGATGTATCCGATTGGGCCAAGCAGGCGGCGGTTGTTATACCAATCGATCCATTTCAGCGTTTCCCATTCGACCTCGCGCATTGATTTCCAGGGGCCGATCTGGTTGATGACCTCTGTCTTGAACAGGCCGATGACGCATTCAGCCAAGGCGTTGTCATAGGCATCGCCAACTGTTCCAACGGAAAGGTCGATCTCGGCCTTGGCCAGGCGTTCGGTGTATTTGATCGACAGGTATTGTGATCCGCGGTCCGAATGGTGGACCAAGCTCTTGTTATCCGGCGTCTTTCTTTGCCAGATCGCTTGCTCCAGCGCGTCGAGCACAAACTGGGTCTTCATCGATGTCGAGACGCGCCAACCGACAATACGACGTGCAAAGACGTCGATGACGAAGGCCACGTAGACGGTGCCGGACCATGTGGGCACATAGGTGAAATCTGAAACCCACAGCTTGTTCGGCCGATCCGCCATGAACAGCCGGTTCACCTTGTCGTCCGGGCAAGGCAGAGACGTGTCAGGATTGGTCGTGATGACCTTCTTGCCACGGACCACGCCCCTGATGCCCAGATGGCGCATCAATCGTTCCACGGTGCAGCGGGCGGCGTCTTCACCCTGCCGTCGCAAAACATGCCAGATCTTCCGCGCGCCATAGAGCTTGCGGTTGGCATCCCAGGCCGCGTCGATCTTGAGGCTCAGGGCGGCATCCGATTTGGCCCGGGCCGAGGCCCGGTCAGGATCACGCATGATCGCCCGCCGGTCATAAAAGGTGGAAGGGGCAAACTGCAGTGCCCTGCAGATCGGCTCGACCCCGAATGCCTCTCGGCTTTCCTCAATGAAAGCAGTCATTTGCGAAACGGGCGGTCGAGCTCCGCCTGGGCAAAATACGCTGAAGCTTTGCGCAGAATCTCGTTCGCTTGCCGCAGTTCCCGGTTCTCGCGCTCAAGCTCTTTGATCCGCGCGATCTCAGCGCTGGTAGGTCCCGGCCGTTCGCCACCATCGCGCTGGACCTGTCGCATCCAGACGCGAAGGCTGTCCGTCGAACAGCCCAATTTACCTGCAATCGCCGTCAGCGCCGCAGCCTCGCTCTGATAATCATCGCGGTGTTCCATCGCCAGCCGCACCGCACGCTCGCGGAACTCAGGTGAATACGGCTTCGAGGTCTTCTTCTTTGAGGTCTGTTCCATAACGGGCAATTCTCCGAGAGTTTTGCCCTCCGGTAAACCCGGGGCGGTTCAGTCACCCTGCTGCGCCACCTTCAGGGCCTGCACCCGCTGGCCTTCCCCGATGACCGCATCCGGCGCACCCTGGAACGGCGGGTGCGGCAGTGGCGGGCGCTGAACGGACCCGAGCGCGACATCATCTTCCGCCAGACGCCGGAGCCTGGCTTCATGGCCCAGTCGGACTTCACCCATGCCGAGGAGCTGGAGGTGACGATCGCGGGCCAGCTATTCCCGCATCTGCTCTACCACTTCGTCATGGTCTACAGCCGGTGGGAGCATGTCGGGGTGGTCCTGGGCGGGGAGAGCTTCACGGCCCTGGCCGAGAACCTGCAGCAGGCGCTCTGGTCGCTCGGCGGGGCACCACAGGAGCATCGCACCGACAGCCTCTCGGCCGCTTTCCGCAACCTGACGGCTGACCAGCGCCAGGATATCACCACGCGCTACAATGCCTTCGTCGGCCATTACGGCATGGAGGCCAGTCGCAACAACCGCGGGGAAGCTCATGAGAACGGCGCGGTGGAGTCCCAGAACCGGCACCTGAAGAAGGCCATCGAACAGGCGCTGATCCTGCGCGGCAGCCGCGACTTCGCCAGCATCGAGGACTACCGCCGCTTCATCGACATTCTGGTGGCACGGCGCAACCGGCAGCGGGCGGCGGCCACGCAGGTGGAACGGGCGCATCTGAAGCCCCTGCCGCGCCGGCGCACCACCGACTTTACAGAGACCGTGGTTCCGGTCACCCGCACCAGCGGCTTTCTGGTCAAGAGCATCTTCTACAGCGCCCCGTCGCAGCTGATCGGGCAGCGCTTGCGGGTCCACCTTTACGACGATCGCCTTGAGGCCTTTCTCGGCAGCACCCTGGTCGTCAGCCATACAAGGGCGCGAGGTCGCGGCGATGGCCATCGCGTGCATGTCATCAACTACCATCACGTCATCCATGCGCTGCGGCGCAAACCGCAAGCCCTGTGGAGTTCGATCTACCGCGACAGCCTGTTCCCGCGAACCGAATACGCTGAGGCCTGGAAGGTGCTGCAGCGCGATCTGCCCCGCCGCGACGCCTGCCGCCGCATGGTCGACCTGCTGTTCATCGCCCACGACCGGGCCTGCGAGGCGGAACTGGCACATCTGCTGGCAGCAGAATTGGACGCGGGCCGGGTGCCCGATCCCGGACCTCTGGCATCCTGCCTGAACCCGCGGCAAACGGCGCTGCCGAGAGATGTTGCCGTCGCCCATCCCTCGCTCGACAGCTTCGATGCCCTTCTGGGAGCCTGCGCATGACCTCCCGCGAGATCGACATCCACACGCTGCCAGGCATGCTGACCGCGCTGCGCCTGCCCAGCTTCCACAAGCTTTGGGCCGACATCGCCACCCGTGCCGACACCGAAGGCTGGCCCGCTGCCCGCTTTCTGGCTGTCCTCGCGGAATACGAACTGGCCGAGCGCGACATGCGCCGCATTCAGCGCCACATGAACGAGGCACAGCTACCGGCTGGCAAGACGCTGGCGACCTTCGACTTCAAGGCGCTGCCAACCCTGCCGCGCGCCCGGATCGAGGCCTTGGCGGCCGGCGACTGGCTGGAGGGTGGCGGCAATCTGATCGCCATCGGCAATTCCGGCACGGGCAAAACGCACATTCTCTGCGCGATAGGCCATGCCCTGATCGAGCGGGGACACCGCGTGTTCTATACCCGCACCAGCGATCTGGTGCAGCGACTTCAGGCCGCCCGCCGCGATCTGGTGCTCGAAGCCGCGCTCGCCAAGCTCGACAAGTTCGACCTGATCATCCTCGACGACATCACCTACGCCCACAAGGATCAGGCCGAGACAGGCGTGCTCTTCGAGCTGATCGCCCGGCGCTACGAATGCCGCAGCATCGCCATCGCCGCCAACCAGCCCTTCAGCGGCTGGGACCAGATCTTCCCGGACAAGGCGATGACCGTCGCCGCCATCGACCGGCTGGTTCATCACGCAGCGATCCTGGAGATGAATGCCGAAAGCTTCCGCCAGCGCGCGGCCGCCTCCAACAAAGAGGCGCTGAGCAGACCGCCAACGACAACCATCGCCGACAACAAGGACAAAGGAGAAGGCTGAGCGAAAAACAATTCCAGATACGCCAACCCAGCGGCCTAAAACCGGCCAACGTGGTTGACGGTCACGGACATGCTGGTTGACGCGCTACACTTTCCCGTGCTTCTTGGTCCAGCGCGCATTGGTATCTTTCTGCGACCGCATGGCGGGCTTGTCGGCCCAGCCCTCCGGCACCTCGCCGTTCTTGATCGCCTTGTTTGCGGATTTCGCGGAGAATGGGCGCTGATTTCGCGCGATCGTGGGCACGCGTTTCGCGCCATTCTGGGCAGTCATTTCACGGGATCGTGGGCAGGCTGGCCGACGCTTTCATGGAGTCAGGCTTGAACGATTTGGTCAAGCTTTTTTGTGACGGCGGAGCGCCTGCGCAGGCTTTCACCTGAGAGGGTGAGGCGGTGTGCGTTGTGAACGAGGCGGTCGAGGATGGCATCTGCGAGCGTTGGGTCGCCGATGGCTTCGTGCCACTGGTCAACGGGGAGTTGGCTTGTGACGATGGTGGAAGCGCGGCCGTGGCGGTCTTCGAGGATTTCCAGCAGGTCACGGCGCTCCGGGGCGGTGAGGACGGCGAGGCCCCAATCGTCAATGATCAGCACATCCATGCGGGCGATGGTTTTGAGGATGCGTTCATGGCGGCCATCGCCACGGGCCAGAGCAAGGGCCTCGAACATGCGCGGCGCACGTTGATAGAGGACGGGCCGCCCATCCCGGCACGCCTTGTGGCCAAGGGCGCAGGCGATCCAGCTTTTGCCCAAACCGGTCGGCCCGGTTATCAGCAGGTTCTCGTGCCGGGCGATCCAGCCGCCATCGGCAAGATGCGCCATGACACTGCGGTCAAGACCACGTGGGCTGCGCAGGTCCAGATCCTCGACGCTGGCATCTTGGCGCAGAGCCGCAAACTTGAGCCGGGAGGCCAGTTTCTTGGTGTCGCGCTCTGCAGCCTCGCGGTCGACCAGCAGGCCGAGACGCTCTTCGAACGAGAGGGCGTCGAAGGCGGTTGACCTGCGTTGTTCTTCGAGCGCCGATGCAATGCCGGTCAGGCCGAGCGCCAACAGTCGGTCGTGGGTGGGATGGGTCAGCATTTTAGTCCTTTCTCAATGGTAATAGCTGCCGCCACGAATGTTGGCGTGCTGGAGGGGGGCGACCTCTTCGGAGCCTTCCAGGAAGGCGCGATCGAGGCCGGTCTTGAGGATCGAACGAATGGAGGTGACGGTGCGGGCCCGGATGGTCACACCCCGCTGGCAGGCCGCATCAACGCGCTCCGGCCCATAGGTTTTGACCAAGGCCAGCACACCCAGGCAGGTGCGGAACCCCTGTTCAGGATGGGGGCGGTCAGCCATCACCATCTCGCAAAAGGCGGCGACGGCGGGGCCGGTCTTGGTTGCCTGCGCCAGCATTCTGGCCGGGGTCCATTCGGCAAAGCGACGATGGGCCGATGGCATATGGTCGGCCACGGTGACATGGCTGCGCCGCCCCGGGGTGCGCACGTGGCTCGCAACCCTCTGACCACGATGGAATATCTCGACCGTCTGGCCGCTTGTGCGAACATCGACCTCTTGTTTGATCAGCGCGAAGGGCACGGAATACCATGAGCTGTCGACCTCAACGTGATAGTCGGGTGCCACGCGGGCGCGCTTCCAGCGGGCGAAGACATAAGGTTCGGGCGGTAGGGGCTGAAGATTGGGCCGATCCAAAGTGGCAAACAGATCGGCGCGGCTGGCGCCATAGCCGCGCATCACGCGCATGTTCAACTCGTCCAGCAGCCGCCGGATCGCCACGTTCAACTCGGCCAATGAGAAGAACCGGTGGTTCCGCAGCCGCGCCAGAATCCAGCGTTGTGCCACTTGGACAGCCACTTCCACCTTCGCCTTGTCCCGGGGTTTGCGCGGCCGGGCGGGCAGAACGGCGGTGCCATAATGCGCCGCCATCTCGGCATAGGTCCGGTTCAGCCCCGGATCAAACCGGTCTGCCTTGATCACGGCGGACTTCAGATTGTCCGGAACCACCGCCTTTGGCACGCCGCCCAGAAAGGCGAACATCCGGATATGCGCGAGGATCCAATCTTCCAACCCCTCCGATGCCACCGCCTCGGCATAGGTGTGATTCGATGCCCCCATTGCCGCCACGAACAGCTTCATGGCCCGCGCTTCGCCGGTCGTGGGGTCGATCACGTCGATGGTGTCGCCGGCAAAGTCAACGAACACCTTCTCGCCGCCCACATGTGTCTGGCGCATCGTCGGGCGCACCCGACCCTTCCAAGCCTCGTAATGCGTGCAAAACCAAGTATAGGCAAAACCCCCGGGGTGCGCGGCACGGTATTCTTCCCAGAGCAGCATCCGCGTCACCCCAGGGCGGCGCAACTCGCGGTCAATCTCCGCCCAGTCGGGCACAAGCCGCTCCGCGTCCGGCACCGTGGGCGGGGCTGGAAACAAAAGAAGTTCAAGGCTGTCGTCATCGATCCCCTCCGGCAAGGGCCACGTGAGCCCGGCATGACGCGCCCGTTGGGTGTAGCTTCCGACGCTCCCCTTGCTCAGACCGAGGGAAGCGGCAATGGACCGCTCGCTCAGGCCTTGCCCAAGCTTCAATCGCAAAACATCTCGTATCCGGCGCATGTTCAATCGTCCTGTCGGCATCAAGCCACCCCTTCATTCCTGAAGGCGCAACTATCCTCAATTTGCCGACCAGACCTGCCCGCGATCCCGCGAAATCAGTGCCCAGCTTCACGCGAAATGACTGCCCATGATCCCGTGAAATCGATGCCCACCATCAAGCGAAACACGCACCTTGTTCTCATCCCGCTTGTTATGGTTGCGCGGCACCGGCACGATGGAGGCGTCCAGGATCTGCCCGCCGCGCGCGATATAACCCTGCCGCGCCAGATACCCGTCGAATTGCTTGAACAGCGCATCGACCACACCCGCCTGCGCCAGACCCTCGCGATACAGCCAGACGGTCTTGGCGTCGGGCACCCGGTCCTCGAGCCCCAGACCAAGAAACCGCATGAGGGACAGCCGGTCGCGCACCTGATACTCCATCTGGTCATCGGACAGGTTGTAGAGCGCGCCCAGCACCAGCGTCTTGAACATCACCACCGCGTCCATCGGCTTGCGCCCTGCCCGCGACTTCCGCTCCGCCTCAGGCTTCCGCCAGACCCGCTCCAGCGTCGGACGAAACTCCTCCCAAGGCACGATGGCGTCGATCTCGACCAACGGGTCCCGCTTGGCATCAAGGCTCGCGTAACGGTCTGAAAGATCAAAGAACCCCATCTGCGCCATCGTTATCCTCCAGTAGCCAAACGCCCCCTTCATCCTACAAAGGCAGCGTCGTCACGGCAATTTTTCGAGGTGCCCAGGTGGGGGCATCGAACATCTTGCGTCCGGAGTTGGCAGTCCGGATGGTCCGTTCAAGGCGTCGCTGGGTAATTCCTGATCTCCGGGCACTCAAAAAAGGACGCCATCATGCGGCGTGAGATCAACCAAATCTCTCGCATTCGACTCCGTCTGCTCATCGGATTTCGGGAGGCTCCGGAGGTCAATGCTCATGGTCGATATCGAGATGATGTTCGGCATACCTTGGTCAAAGTGTTTGCACGCGAGGAAACGACACCGGCTCCGCATGAAGATGGGAGCGTCTCGGATGGGTGTATCTGCTCGTCGGGTGGCATGTCGGGTCAGCATGGTCGCGGGTCAGGGATGCGTGATCTTGGATGCCATCTCGTCTTGGCGGGCTCGGGAAACTTCGGGATCGCGGGTTTTGGTTCCCGGATTCGATGGCGTGCAGAATTTCGTTTTGAAGTTCCGATAAACGATCCTGGGGCCCTTCACCACATATTATAGAACATTGGACGGCAAAACCCGGTTCACCGAAGACCGGGCCGGAACGGGTCGTGTCGCGAATGCTGTGGAAATTCCCTGGCGGCTCACTCCGGGCATGTGAAGGTTCGGTTTCTCAGGCGGCTGCGTCAAGAGGCATCGGGTCGAGGGGCTGGGAAAGCGTCTCCCAGCCGTCGACCTTGCGCATCTGGATCTGACCGGATGCCAGCAGCGCCCAGAGCAGCATCGGCACGGTCTCGGCGCAGGGCAGCACGGTCTGGGTCTTGACGCGGCGACGGAACTCCTCGTTCAGCCGTTCGATGGCGTTGGTGGTCCGGGCCGACTTCCATTGCGAGGGATCGAGGCGGGTGAAGCTGAAGAGCCGGTCCCCTGCTTCTTCAAGGCTGTCGGCAACGGCCTTGCACTTGAGCTGCCACTTGCGCAGGAATGCCTTGCGGCGGGTCTCGATCCCGGCGGCGGTGTCGGCGCAGATCATGTCGCGGTAGTCCTCGGTCAGCTCGTCGTGCAGGTGCCTGGGCGCGTGCGCCAGCAGGTTTCGGTGCTTGTGGACCGTGCAGCGCCGGATCGGCAGAGCCTCGCCCCAGAGCGCGACCAGAGCGGCTTCAAGCCCGGGAGCGCCATCGACGATGACGAATTCGGGCCGCTTCAGACCGCGGGCATCAAGGTCGTCGAGGAACTGGCGCCAGGCAGATGTGCTCTCTCCGCCCATGTTCTTGATGGATAACAATACCTTCTGCCCGTCGCGGCGGATGCCGATCGCCGCCAGCACCGAGATGTTGGTGGCCTTGCGGTCCAGCCGGGTCCGGATCACGGTGCCGTCGAGGATCAGCCGGACGATGTCCTCGTCGGCCAGGCTGCGGGCCGACCAGGCATCCCAATCCACCTTCACCTTGCGCCAGGCCCGGCTGACCACATCCTTGCTGACGGCGCCCTCGAACAGCCCGAACAGCGCCCGCTTGACGCGCCGGGTGTTGGTCCCGGCAAGATAGACCGCCGCGATCAGCGCCTCGGCCTTCTTCGTCAGCCGCTGGTAGCGCGGCAGCGCCTTCGAGCGCCATTCCTTAGCCTTGCCGTCCTCGTCCTCGACCCGGGCGCGGGGCACGCACACCGTTTCGGTGCCGAAGGTGCCGGTCAGCTGCCGCTCGCGGTGCCCGTGGCGATAGCCCTTCGCCTTCTCGTCGCCGCGACCGTAGCGCATGCGGCCGAGAAACTCGGCCAGTTCCTCTTCAAACATGGTCTCGATGGTCGCGCGGACGCTCGCCCGCAGGCGCTCCTCGATCGGGTCATACCCGGTCGTGTCGGGCAGTAGCGAAAAGGCCGAGCTGTCGGTAATGTCGTTCATGGCGTGATCTCCCTGGCGGTTGGCGCCGCCGGCTGGGTGGGTTTCAGTTCACCCGGAGATTACGCCGCCTTCAAATTTCCACCACTCCCGCGACACCACCCAAGGCGGCCGTCATTTTGGCGTCGCCGAAAACGGTGGGCCATTCGACGAAGGCGAGGTTTGTTGTGACGATGACCGAGGTGCGTTCGTAGAGGCGGCTGATGAGGTGGAACAGGAGTTGACCGCCAGACTGGGCGAAGGGCAGATAGCCCAGCTCGTCGAGAATGACGAAGTCCATGCGGGTCAGATAGTCCGCCGTGCGGCCTTGCTTGCCACCGCGGGTCTCGGTCTCCAGCCGGTTCACCAGATCGACGACGTTGAAGAAGCGGCCGCGCGTGCCGTTGCGAATGAGCGCGCGGGCGATGGCGATCCCAAGGTGTGTCTTGCCGGTGCCGGTGCCACCGATCAGGACGACATTGCGCTGGTCGGCCACGAAGCCGCCGGTGGCCAGATCGCGCACCAGACCCTCGTTGATCGGCGTGCCGGTGAAGTCGAAGGCGTCATTCGTCGGGCGGACCTTCCACTGGAAGGTCCGCTGACCCTCCTCATTCCTTGGCCAGCGGCAGCTTGGCGATGGTCATCTGGTAGCGGATGGACCGGGCCCCTCGCCAGCGGTCTCGAACCGATGGCGACACGCTGGCTCGATCTCGGCGATCTCGGACTGCAGCAGATCCCCTACAATGCGCGGCGGTTCATGCTGGCGTTTGATGCCGTTGCCCATGACCTCGTCATAGGCACTGCGCATCCCGTAGAGCTTGAGGCTGCTCATCAGGTCGAGGATTTGGGTTCGTTCCATGACTGGTTGTCCTCCTGAGGCTGTCATATCTGGCACAATCTGCCACCGGCGCATGGGTGAGGCGCAGGCTTGCGGGCGTGAGCAGCAGCGGTGGCGGTGCGGCGTCCTTGCTGCGGGCAAGGATGTTGATGATGACCGGGGCGGAATGGACGCCTTGATCGAGGGCTTCGCGGCAGGCCGCTTCGACCGCCTGCAGCCCGTCATCCCGCACGCAGGTCAGGATCTGGACCATCTGACGATCACCATCGTCGCTGCCCTTCAGCTTGCGCCGGACAGCGGCCATGGCCTGCGGCAGGACCCAGTCCCTGAACGGGGCACCATTGCGCAGGGCGCCGGGCTTACGCGCCAGAACAGGCACATAGTGCCACGGATCATAAACCGTCTCACCCCGACCAAAGGCGCGGGGATGTTCTGCGACCACCGCGCCATCCTGCCGGATGACGATCCGGTCGGCATAGGCATGGACATCGACAGGCCGCCCGACCGCCGTGGCCATGACGGAATACTTGTTGTTGTCGAACCGGACCGTGCAGGTCTTCGACACGGAAGCAGGCACGCTGTGGAAGCCGTCGAAGGAGCCAACATAGGGAACGAGATGGGGGCGCTCGGCCTCGAACATCTCCCAGATCGTCTTGTCGGTCTGTTCGGGATGGCGGTGCGCCTTGGCATAGGCCACGCATTTGTCCATCAGCCAGGCGTTCAGCTTTTCCAGGCTCCTGACCCGCAGGCGCGGCGTGAAGAACCGCTCGCGCACCAACCCGACCTGGTTCTCGACCTGGCCCTTCTCCCAGCCTGAGGCAGGCGTGCAAGCGACAGGCTGGACCAGGTAATGGCTGCACATCTGCAGGAAACGGCGGTTGTATTGCCGTTCCTTGCCACTGAAGACCGCCTCGACCGCCGTCTTCATGTTATCGTAAATCCCGCGCGTGCAGGTGCCCTTGAAGAAGGCGAACGCCCGGTCATGCGCGTCAAAGACCATCTCCTGGCTCTCGCGCATGTAGGCCCGGACGAACATCATCCGGCTGTGGCAAAGCCGGACATGCGCCACCTTCACGGTGACGGTTACGCCCGAGATCAGGATGACCTCGTGGCTCCAGTCGAACTGATACGCCTCACCCGGCGCATAGTAGAGCGGCACATAGGCCTCGGCCGTCGCGGCCCCCCGGTTCTGCGACCAGGCCTTGGCGAACCGACGCACGGCATCATAGCCGCCCTCGTATCCGAGCCCGCGCAGTTCCTCGAAGATCCGGATCAGCGTCAGCCGTTCTCGTGACGCCTTGCCCGCATTGGCCGACAGGAACTGCTCCAGCTGACCCTGCCAAGGCCCGATCCGCGGCATCGGCTGTCGCTCCCGCTCATAGGTGAAGTCCGTCTCACCCGACCGCAGGATCTTGCGCACGGTATTGCGCGACAGATGCAGATCCCGGGCGATCTTCTTCATCGACCAACCCTGAACATGAAAGGCCCGCCGGACCCGCGCGATCGTATCCACCCGCTTCAACTCCCCCTCCGTCCGCTGCCCCGCAACGAACGGTCTGACAGATCAGCAGGGGGGTCAAAATTGCACGCCGATCACCCCGCCTGAGGGGTCAAAATTGCACGCCGAAACACAACCTGGACGGGGTGCAAGAATGGGCGGCGCGGGAAATCGTGCCGCCCTTTGCCATTGCCGCAGACTCCATAGGAAGGCCGTGGAAGGCCCTTTCGTGTTCCGGGCCACCTGACTACCGGAAACCCCCTCACCCCGTTTAATTTCGTCGGACACCTGTTTAATTTCACGATCCTGATTGGCAGGCTCCGTTGGCCGCGCATCCGGGCGGGAATATCGGCGCGGTGTCCCCCGATTGGGAAGGGGGCTTTTCGAGAAATCGAAGACCTGATGCTGGTTCGATTCCAGCTCCGCGCCGGTCGCGCGGCCTCGCCCGGGGCTTCCCGGAATCGGGGCGGTCTGATAGTCTCGGGCGGCTTGCCGGGGCATGAGGCCGTCGCGCTCATAACGCGAAACCGCTTCGGGCGTTCAGGTACGGGACCGGCAAGCCCTCCCTTCAACCCGCCCAGCCGCATTCCCCCGCAAGGGTGTGCGGGTGTTTTGCACGCGCGCGCGCGAGTATGGTCCTTCCATCCACAACGGCTTGCACAAAGCCGCAATGACAGGAAGGGCCTATCGCCGTGATCATCAACAGCCAAACGCTGGACCTTGCCTTCCGGGGCTTCAAGACCGTCTATTCCGATGCCTTTGCCGCCGCCCCGGCCCATGCCGACAAGATCGCCATGACGGTGCCGAGTGCCAGCCGCGATGAGACCTATGGCTGGTTGGGCATGTTCCCCCGCCTGCGCGAATGGGTCGGGGGGCGCTACGTCAACGGGCTGAAGGCGCACGGCTTCACCATCGCGAACCGCAAGTTCGAGGCGACGGTTTCGGTCGGTCGCACCGACATTGCCGACGACAAGCTCGGGCTCTTCAAGCCGATGTTCGCGGAAATGGGGCAGGACAGCCGCCGTCACCCCGAAGAGCTGGTCTTCGGCCTGCTGAAGGCGGGCTTCACCACCAACTGTTTCGACGGCCAGAACTTCTTCGACACCGATCACCCGGTTGAACTGGACGCCGGGGCCGCGCCGGTTTTGGTCAGCAACATGCAGGCGGGATCGGGCGCGCCCTGGTTCCTGCTGGACACGTCGCGCGCCGTGCGCCCGATCATCTGGCAGGAACGCGAGAAGTACGAGTTCCAGTCGATCACCGGCGCCAACGACCAGCATGTGTTCATGAACGACGAGTACATCTACGGCGTCCGGGCGCGGGTCAATGCTGGCTTCGGTCTCTGGCAGCTTGCCTTCGGCTCCAAAGCCGACCTGACCGAAGCGAACTACGCTGCCGCGCGGGCGGCGATGATGAACTTCAAGAGCGACGGCGGGCGCATCCTGGGCGTGCCCCCGACTGTCCTGGTGGTGCCGCCGTCACTGGAAAGCGCGGCGCTGCACCCGCTGAACACCGAAACGAAGGACGGCGGCGGGTCGAACCCCTGGAAGGGCACGGCGGAACTGATCGTCACGCCGTATGTGGCCTGACGCCATGCCCGGGCTTGCCCTTGGCATCTGCGACCGCGCCCTTGCGCCGGGCGGTTCCGCGCCCGAATGGGTGCAGCTCTTCCCGGAAGGGCGGATGACCGGGCGCGACGGTCGCGAATTCGATCTGGCGGACCCGGCCGCCCTGGTGCTGGCCTTCCAGTCGGCCGGCGTCGATCTGCCGATCGACTACGAACACCAGAACGACCGGCCGGAAGCCAAGCTGAACGGCCCGGTTCCGGCGGCGGGCTGGATCAAGGAACTGAAGATCGCGGCGGGCGGGCTCTGGGGCCGGGTGGAATGGACGGCCACCGCGCGCGAGATGATCGGCAACCGGGAATACCGCTACCTGTCCCGAGCTTCCTCTTCCACCCGAAGACCAAGGCGATTGTCCGGCTGAAAGGCGCGGGCCTCGTGCACAACCCGAACCTCCACCTTGCCGCCCTTGCCAGTCAGGAAGACACCATGCCCCCCGAAAGCACTCCCGCAGTACGCTACGCCCGCCTTGCCGAAGCCCTGAAGCTCGGGCCGGACGCAACCGAAGAAGAGATGCTGGCCGCCCTGGCAGAGCTGCTGAAGGCCAAGGGCACTGATGCCCCGGACCCGGCCAAGTTCGTGCCGGTCGAGACGGTGCAGGCCATGCTGGCCGAACGCAACCTGACCCTTGCCACCGCCTCAGAAGGTCGCGGATGCCCTGCGGCGCGGCTACATTTCGCCAGCGATGAAGGGATGGGCCACCGCGCTCTGCATGAACGACGAGGCGAGCTTTGACCGCTTCGTTGCCAGCACGGTGCCGCCCTTTGCGCATCTCCTCAAGCCGTCGCACATGGGCGCGCAGCCGCCGGGAAGCCCCGCGTCGCGCACCGGGTCTGACATGGCGGAAGCCGTCTGCGCGCAGCTCGGGCTGCCTCCGGGCACGCTGAGGGATTGAAGATCGGGTCGGGGAAACCCGGCCTGATGCCAGCGGAGAAGAGAGAGCTCCGCGAGTGGCACCCCGCCGGCCGGATTTTTTTTTCCTGGGCCGGTTGGCGGGGGGTCGGGCGAAACACCGCAAAGCAGGAACCTTCCCGAATGACAGAACTCGCGCGCCCCTTCCCCCGGCCAACCGCGCAGGTGGAACCCTACTTCAACGTGCTGGGCGCGGAGCTGACCGTTGAATTCCTGCTGACCTTCGACGGGGCGGAACTCTACCTGGCAGCCGAACCCAAGGGCCGGTCCCGCCTTGAAACTCTGGTCGGACCGGACAAGGCCCGCGCTCTGGGCAGGTCCACCCGGATCACGCAACGCCGCGTCCCGCTTGCCAAGGCATGGCTTGCCGCCGTCCTGGAATGGCAGGGCCATTCCACCGCCGATATCGCCCGGACGCTCCGCACCAGCGACATCAGCGTCCGGAAATGGCTGAAGGCCGAAGCGGCAAGGCAGTCGAGATGACCGATCACCGCAGCACGCCGCGCGCCACCGCAGCCCTGGTCGCCGACGCCCTGGCTCAGACGCAGCGAAGCCGCGACCTTCTTGCCCTTGCCACTGCATCGACCGCAAACGCTTTAACCGCCCTTGAAGCCATCCTTCACGGCGGCTTCATCCCGACGCCCGACCCAGTCTCGCCAACCGCCGAACATCGCGCCTTCACCGATGCGGAGTCCCATCCCGGATCACCGCCGACCCGGAGATTGAAGCCTTCGTCCGCGCGCGGCTTGATCGGATGACCTTCGACCAGATCGTCACCGCCGTGGCAGAACACTTCACGCCCGACCGCCACATCAGCCGCAGCAGCCTGCACCGCTGGTGGCAACGCCACGGCAAACCGCCCGACCTCCCCAATCGCGAGTAACCATCTGTTCCCAGCTATTCCCCGAAATCGTCAGCCACGGTCTTCCGCCGTCAGGTTCCCTCTTCCGATATCAAACCATTTGCACCACACATTCAGACCAAGTGAACACCGACACCTGCGGCCAATTCACCCCCCGAGGGTATTTGGACCAATGAGAAACATGTAGGTGCCCTGCGGTTTCTTTTTGGCGAAAATACCCTCGGGGGGAGCCGAAGGCGTGGGGGGCAGACAGCCCCCCGTCTGTGCCAAAGGCCCGGACCGCCGGTTCATGCTGCCGAGCCGCCGACCGTGAGGCCGCCGATCAGCAGGGTGGGTTGACCGACGCCGACCGGGACGAACTGCCCCGCCTTGCCGCAGTTGCCGATGCCCGGATCGAGCGCCATGTCGTTGCCGATGGCGCGGATCTGCTGCAGCGCGGTGGCGCCATCGCCGATCAGGGTGGCGCCCTTGACCGGGGCGCCGATCCGGCCGTTCTGCACCCGGTAGGCCTCGGTGCAGGAGAACACGAACTTGCCGTTGGTGATGTCGACCTGGCCGCCGCCAAAGCCCACGGCGTAGATGCCGTCCTTCAGGCTGGCGATGATGTCGGCGGGGTCGGTGGTGCCGCCCAGCATGTAGGTATTGGTCATGCGCGGCATCGGGATGTGGGCGAAGCTTTCGCGCCGCCCGTTGCCGGTGGCGGCGACGCCCATCAGGCGGGCGTTCTGGCGGTCCTGCATCAGGCCGACCAGAATGCCGTCCTCGATCAGCACGTTGCGGGCCGAGGGCGTGCCCTCGTCGTCGATGCTGAGCGAGCCGCGCCGGTCGGGCAGGGTGCCGTCGTCCAGCACGGTGACGCCGGGGGCCGCGACCCGCCGGCCCATCAGCCCGGCGAAGGCCGAGGTCTTCTTGCGGTTGAAGTCGCCTTCCAGCCCGTGACCCACGGCCTCGTGCAGCAGGATGCCGGGCCAGCCCGCGCCCAGCACCACGTCCATCGTGCCGGCCGGGGCAGGGACGGACTCGAGGTTCACGCAGGCGATGCGCAGCGCCTCGCGCGCCTGCGCCTCCCAGTACGCGGGCTCCATCAGTTGCGCGAGGCCGTGGCGGCCGCCGCCGCCGGTGCCGCCGCTTTCGCGGCGCCCGTTCTGCTCGACGATGACCGAGATGTTGATCCGCGCCATCGGGCGGATGTCGCGCAGGCGCTGGCCGTCGGGGCGCAGGATCTCGACCTCCTGCAGCCCGGCGGACACCGTGGCCGAGACCTGCACCACGCGCGGGTCGAGCGCGCGGGCGTAGGCGTCGATCTCGCGCAGCAGGTCGATCTTGACCGCGAAGGTCGCGTCCTGCATCGGGTCGGAATCGCCGTAGAGTCGGGCATCGCTGCGCCGCGGGCCTGTCGCCAGCGTGCCGCCGCCCGATCCGACCGCGAGGCGGGCGGTTTCGGCGGCGCGGCGCAGGGCGCGTTCGGAAATCTCGGTCGAATGGGCGTAGCCTGCAACCTCGCCGTTGACCGCACGCAGCCCGAAGCCTTCGGCGGCGTCGTAGCTGGCGGTCTTGACGCGCCCGTCGTCCAGCACCAGCGATTCGGACCGGCGGCGTTCGAGGAACAATTCGCCATCCTCGGCCCCGGCGGTTGCTTCGCGCAGCACGGACAGGGCAACCGCTTCGTCGATATGGCTTTCGAAGGGCCGGAACGGGGTGTCGGTCATCGCTTTGTCCTTGATCCATGTCAAACAGCGTCGAAGTGACGCAACACGACTCTTGTCGTCGAAGTCTCAATATGGTTTCAAAGGAAGCAGAAACAACGGGATTCTGCCCAACCACCGGGCAGGGCAGACAGGCGGCGCCGAAAACCGCGATTTCGAACGGGATATGAACATGCGTCTGATGACCTTTCTTTCCGCCAGTGCTGCCGGATGCGGCATGGTTTCCCTTGGCCGGGCGGCGCTGGCGCAGGGGCTTGAGACGGTCGGACGGCCGATCGACGGCAAGATGGGCTTCCAGCCCGCCGCGACCGAGATCGCGCGCGACCTGCAGGATCTGGATCACATGGTCCTGCTGATCATCAGCGCGATCACCGTTCTGGTCACGGCGCTGCTGATCTGGGTGATCATCCGCTACAACAGCCGCGCCAACCCGACGCCCGCGACCTTCACCCACAACTCGCCGCTGGAGGTGGCCTGGACGGTGGTGCCGATCGTGATCCTGGTGTTCATCGGGGCGTTCTCGCTGCCGGTGCTGTTCAAGCAGCAGGAGATTCCGCAGGGCGACATCACCATCAAGGTCACCGGCTACCAGTGGTACTGGGGCTATGAATACGTCGGCGAGGATGTGGCCTTCGACAGTTTCCTGGTCGATGGCGCGACCCGGGTCGATGCGCTGGGCGCTGACCAGCCGATCGGGCGGGCCGAGGTGCTGGACGACGTGGCGGTGATGAAGCTGGAGGCGCTGGGCTACAGCCGCGACGACTTCCTGCTGGCGACCGATACCGCCGTGGTGCTGCCGATCGGCAAGTCCGTCGTGATGCAGGTGACCGGCGCCGACGTGATCCATTCCTGGGCGATGCCCGCCTTCGGCGTCAAGCAGGACGGGGTTCCGGGCCGCCTGGCGCAACTGTGGTTCACGCCGGAACGCGAGGGCGTCTATTTCGGTCAGTGTTCCGAATTGTGCGGAAAGAGCCATGCCTACATGCCGATCACCGTCAAGGTCGTCAGCCAGGCGGCGTATGATGTTTGGCTGGCCGGGGCCAAGGCCGGGAATGTGCAGCTGAGCGCCGATGTCGGCACGCCTGTGACACTTGCGGCGGCAGATTGACCGGGACGGGCATTGCCTGGGGGGAAGCGGTATGAGTGACATTCGGGTGGATGTGGCCCCGGACACGGCAAGCGTCGAGGCGGGTTTTGCCGATTTCGTGGCGCTGCTGAAGCCGCGGGTGATGTCGCTGGTGGTGTTTACCGCCGTGGTCGGGCTGCTGGTGGCACCCGTGGGCGTGCATCCGGTGGTCGGGCTGGCCGCGATCCTGTTCATTGCGCTGGGGGCAGGGGCCTCGGGCGCGCTGAACATGTGGTGGGATGCCGACATCGACGCCGTGATGCGGCGCACCCGCAACCGCCCCGTGCCTGCGGGCCGGGTGACCCCGGGCGAGGCGCTGGGGTTCGGGCTGGCGCTGTCGGGGATCTCGGTGGTGATGCTGGGGCTGGCGACCAACCTCTTTGCCGCCGGGTTGCTGGCCTTCACCATCTTCTTCTATGCCGTGGTCTATTCGATGTGGCTGAAGCGGCTGACGCCGCAGAACATCGTGATCGGCGGCGCCGCCGGGGCCTTTCCGCCGATGATCGGCTGGGCGGTGGCGACGGGGGGCGTATCGATGGAAAGCGCGCTGATGTTCGCGCTGATCTTCATGTGGACGCCGCCGCACTTCTGGGCGCTGGCGCTGTTCATGAAGGAAGATTACTCCAACGCCGGCGTGCCGATGCTGACGGTGACGCATGGACGCCGCGCGACACGGGCGCATGTGCTGGTCTATACCATCGCGCTGGTGCCGGTGGCGCTGGCGGCCGGGTTCACGTCGATCGGCGGGCCGGTGTATCTGGCGGCCTCGGTCGTGCTGAACGCGATCTTCCTGTGGGGCGCGGTGCGGATCTGGCGGCGCGACGAGGTGATGGCCGAGGCGGACAAGTATGCGGTCGAAAAGCAGGTGTTCCGCTTTTCGCTGTATTACCTGTTCCTGCATTTCGGGGCGTTCCTGCTGGAAGCCGCACTGAAAACTTTCGGGCTGGGAGGCTGGTAGCATGGCATTCGGGGAAGAACACGAGATCTACAAACGCCGCTTCGGACGCAATCTGGGCCTCGGGCTGGTGCTGGCGGGGTTCGTGGCGCTGGTGTTCGGGCTGACCGTGGTCAAGGTGCAGCGCGTGGGCCAGATGCAGGGTTTCGACCATGTGCTGCGGCCCGAACTGCTGCCTGCGGATGTGGTCAAATGACCGGGCCGCGGCGGACGGCAACGGCCCTGGCCGGGGTGGTGGTGCTGATGGTGTCGCTGTCCTTCGCTGCGGTGCCGTTCTACCGCTGGTTCTGCCAGGTGACGGGCTTTGCGGGCACGACCTCGGTCGCGGAAACCGGGTCCGACGTGATCCTGGACCGCACCGTGAAGATCCGCTTCGACGGATCGAAGGTCGCGGGCTTCCCGTGGGAATTCAAGCCGCTGGTGCCCGAGATGGACCTGCGGATCGGAGAGACCGGCCTTGCCTTCTACGAGGCCTACAACCCGACCGACCGCGCCGTTGCGGGCAGCGCCAGCTACAACGTGTTTCCCTATTCGGCAGGCGGCTACTTCACCAAGATCGACTGCTTCTGCTTCGAGATGCAGGTGCTGCAACCCGGCGAGCGGGTGCAGATGCCGGTGACCTTCTATGTCGACCCGGCGATGGTGAATGACCCCGAGGGGCGCTACGTCACCCAGATCACCCTGTCCTACACATTCTTCGAGACCGAGATTCCGACGGACCAGGCGGCGCTGGCCACCCCTTCCGCCGTGGTAAACTGACAAGAAAAAACGAGGGAACCGGACCATGGCACATGCAAAGAACCACGATTACCACATCCTGCCGCCGTCGATCTGGCCGTTCCTAGGGGCGGTCGGGGCCTTCACCATGTTCTTCGGGGCGGTCAAGTGGATGCATGGCTCGGGGCCATGGCTGGGGCTGATCGGCTTTGTGCTGGTTCTGTATGTGATGTTCGCCTGGTGGTCCGAGATGGTGCATGAAAGCCAGGTCGGCGACCACACGCCGGTGGTTCGGATCGGGCTGCGCTACGGCTTCATCATGTTCATCATGTCGGAGGTGATGTTCTTCGCGGCCTGGTTCTGGAGCTTCTTCAAGCACGCGCTCTACCCGATGGGCGAGATGTCGCCGCTGGTGGACGGCATCTTCCCCCCGGCCGGAATCGAGACCTTCGACCCCTGGCACCTGCCGCTGATCAACACGCTGATCCTGCTGTGTTCGGGCATGGCCGCGACCTGGGCGCACCATGCGCTGGTGCACGAGAACAACCGCAAGGATCTGGTGAACGGGCTGGCGCTGGCCATCGTGCTGGGCGTGCTGTTCACCGCGTTCCAGGCCTATGAATACAGCCATGCCGCCTTCGGCTTCGCGGGCAACATCTACGGCGCGAACTTCTTCATGGCGACCGGGTTCCACGGCTTTCACGTGGTGGTCGGCACCATCTTCCTTGCGGTCTGTCTGGTGCGGGCGATGAAGGGGCATTTCACCCCCGAAAAGCATATCGGCTTCGAGGCGGCGGCGTGGTACTGGCATTTCGTCGATGTGGTCTGGCTGTTCCTGTTCGCCTCGATCTACGTCTGGGGGCAATAGGCCGCGCGCCGGCGGCACTTGCCCCGGCCGGAAATCCGAGGCAAGCGCGGGCCGTCGGGTCCGCGCTTTCGCATTGTCCCCGACCCGTGACGGAAGGCCCGCATGAAACGCTATCTTCTGCCCGTGCTGTTCGGCCTTGCCGGGGCTGCCATCCTGATTGCGCTGGGGGTCTGGCAGGTGCAGCGGCTGGCGTGGAAAGAGGCGGTGCTGGCCGACATCGCGGCCCATATCGCCGCCGCCCCGGTCGATCTGCCGCGCGACCCCGACCCGGTGGCCCAACGCTATCTGCCGGTGACCATGACGGGCGCGTTTACCGGCGAGGGGCTGGAGGTGCTGGCCTCGCGCAAGCAGATCGGCGCGGGCGTGCGGGTGATCGCGGTGTTCCTGACCGACACCGGGCGGCGGGTGCTGGTGGATCGCGGCTTCGTGCCCGAGGTCGAGAAGGGCCTGCCGCGCAGCGTGACCATCGCGCAGGTCACCGGCAACCTGCACTGGCCCGACGAGGTTGACAGCTTCACCCCCGCCCCCGACGCCGGGCGCAACCTGTGGTTCGCCCGCGACGTGCCCGCGATGGCCGCAGCCCTGGGCACCGAGCCCCTGCTGGTGGTGGCGCGCGTGCCGACCGGCGACGACATAGACCCGCTGCCGGTCGATACCTCGGGCATCCCCAATGACCATTTGACCTATGCGATCACATGGTTTTCGCTTGCGGTGGTGTGGCTGGGGATGACAGTGCTGCTGCTCTGGCGTATCAGGCGGCGGACGCACTGACGGATGGGCGCGATGCAGTATATCTCGACACGGGGCACGGCCCCGACCCTGGCTTTCGGCGAAGCGATGATGACGGGTCTGGCCCGCGACGGCGGGCTTTACGTGCCCGATGCCGTGCCGGTGATGAGCCCCGCCGCGATTGCCGCGCTGGCCGGAAAATCCTACGAGGAAACCGCCTTCGCGGTGATGTGGCCCTTCGTGCGCGACACCTTTGCCGAGGACGAGTTCCGCGGCCTGATCGCACGGGCCTATGCCGGGTTCGGCCATGCCGCCCGCGCGCCGCTGGTGCAGATCGGCGCGAACCATTTCCTGCTGGAGCTGTTCCACGGCCCGACGCTGGCGTTCAAGGATTTCGCCATGCAGCTGATCGGGCAGATGATGCAGGCGGCGCTGGCGAAAAGCGGCGAGCGGGTGACGATCGTCGGCGCGACCTCGGGCGATACCGGGTCGGCGGCGATCGAGGCGTTCCGCGGGCTGGATGCGGTCGACGTGTTCATCCTGTTCCCGCATGGCCGGGTGTCGGACGTGCAGCGCCGCCAGATGACGACGCCGACCGAATCCAACGTCCATGCGCTGGCGATGGACGGCGATTTTGACGATTGTCAGGCCCGCGTGAAGGACATGTTCAACGACTTCGCCTTCCGCGACGGGGTGCGGCTGGCCGGAGTCAACAGCATCAACTGGGCGCGGGTGCTGGCGCAGGTGGTGTATTACTTCAGTTCCGCCGTGTCGCTGGGCGCGCCGCACCGGCCGGTCAGCTTCACCGTGCCCACCGGCAATTTCGGCGACATCTTCGCGGGCCACATCGCGCGCGCCATGGGCCTGCCGATTGCCGAACTGGTGATCGCCACCAACCAGAACGACATCCTGCACCGCGCCCTGACCACGGGCGCCTATGCCACCAACGGCGTCAAGCCGTCGATCAGCCCGTCGATGGACATCCAGGTGTCGTCGAACTTCGAACGCGCGCTGTTCGATGCCTACGGGCGTGACGGGTCGGCGGTGGCGCAGCTGATGGCCGAGCTGAAGGCGGGGGGCTTTCGCATCTCGCAGGGGGCCTTGCAGGCGTTGCGCGCCGGTTTCGCCTCGGGCCGCTGCTCCGAGGATGAAACCCGCGCCACCATCGCCCAGGTCTTTGCCGATACGGGCGAGGTGCTCTGCCCCCATTCGGCGGTTGCCGTCAAGGTCGCGGGCGACCATCAAGGCGACGTGCCGATGATCACCCTTGCCACCGCCCACCCCGCCAAGTTTCCCGACGCGGTCGAGGCCGCGATGGGCGCCCGCCCTGGCCTGCCCGAGCGCATGGCCGACCTCTTTGACCGGCCAGAGCGCATGACGCGCGTGGCCAATGATCTGGGGGCGATCGAAAGCCTCATTCTTGAAAGGACCGGCCGTTGACGCTTCGCCTTGATACCCTGCCCAACGGCTTTCGCATCGTGACCGAAGACATGCCGGGGCTGAAATCGGCCTCGGTCGGCATCTGGGTCACGGCCGGCGGGCGCCATGAACGGGTGGAACAGAACGGCATCGCGCATTTTCTGGAACACATGGCGTTCAAGGGCACCAAGCGCCGGTCCGCCCTGCGCATCGCCGAGGAAATCGAGGATGTCGGCGGCTACATCAACGCCTACACCAGCCGCGAGATGACGGCCTATTACGCCCGCGTGCTGACCGCCGATGTCGGCATGGCGCTGGACGTGATTGCCGACATCGTGCTGAACCCGGTGTTCGACCGCAAGGAAATCGAGGTCGAACGCCATGTGATCCTGCAGGAAATCGGGCAGGCGCTTGACACGCCCGACGACATCATCTTCGACTGGCTGCAAGAGGCGAGCTACCCCGACCAGCCGTTCGGGCGCAGCATCCTCGGGCCGTCGGAGCGGGTTTCGGGCTTCAAGCGCGCCGACCTCGTGCGCTTCGTCAGGGAACATTACGGCCCCGACCAGATGATCCTGTCGGCGGCGGGGGGGGTGGACCATGACGCGCTTCTGGCGCAGGCGACCGAGCTGTTCGGCGGGCTGAAGCCGGTCGGTGGCAGCCTGATCCAGCCCGCCCGCTTTACCGGCGCCGAAAAGCGCGAGATCAAGGCGCTGGAGCAGGTGCACATGGCGCTGGCCTTCGAGGCGCCAAGCTACCGCGCCCCCGATGTCTATGCCGCACAGGTCTATGCCATGGCGATGGGGGGCGGCATGTCCTCGCGCCTGTTCCAGAAGATCCGCGAGGAGCGGGGGCTGTGCTATTCGATCTTCGCCCAGTCCGGGGCGTATGAGGATACCGGCCAGATCACCATCTACGCCGGCACCTCGGCCGAGGAGATCGGCGACCTCACACAGTTGACGGTGGACGAGCTGAAACGCGCCGCGGGCGACATGTCGGAGGCCGAGGTGGCGCGGGCGCGGGCGCAGCTGAAGGCGGGCCTGCTGATGGGGCTGGAAAGCCCGTCAAGCCGCGCCGAACGGCTGGCGCGGCTGCTGTCGATCTGGGGCCGGGTGCCTGATGTCGACGAGGCGGTGGCGAAGATCGACGCCGTGACCACCGAGCACGTCCGCACCTATGCCGCCGAGATGGTGCAGGCGCCGGTGGCGATGGCGCTGTATGGTCCGGTGGCCGAGGCGCCGGGGCTGGATGCGGTGCGCAAGGCGCTTGCCGCCTGATGCTGGGCCTGCGCCGCAAGCTGAGGGTCGAGACCGAGCGCATGACGCTGCGGTTGCCCCAGCACGGCGACTTTCACCCCTGGTCGGGCCTGCGCGCGCAAAGCGAGGCTTTCCTGAAACCGTGGGAGCCGCTGTGGTTGGAAGACCACCTCAGCCGCAAGGCCTTCACCAACCGGGTCTACTGGGCCAACCGGGCGCAGGCGCAGGGCACGGCCTTGCCGCTGCTGCTGATCCGGCGCGGGGACGGCGCGCTCTTGGGGGCGATCACGCTTGACCACATCCGCCGGGGGCCCGCACAGGCGGGCACGCTGGGCTACTGGATGGGCGCGGCCCATGCCCGCCACGGCTACATGCGCGAGGCGATCCTGGCGGTGGTGCATCACGCCTTCACCGTGCTCGACCTCAGCCGGATCGAGGCCGCGTGCCTGCCGGAAAACGCCGCCTCGCGCGGGGTGCTGGAGAAATGCGGCTTCAAGTATGAAGGCGTGGCGCAAAGCTATCTGCAGATTGCGGGGCGCTGGCGCAACCATGTGCTTTACGCCAACCTGCGCAGCGACCGGCGCGGCCGGACCGATGTCGGCTGACCACACGCGTCCGTGATGGGCCAAACCGGGCGGGGGTGCTACCCTTCCTGACCGGAGGTGCCCGATGATGCCGCGAACCGTCCTGCCCCTGATGCTTGCCACCGGCCTTGGCCTTCCCGCCGCCGCGCAAGAGCGTATCCCCAGCCATTGCATCGCGCTTGCGCAGGCGCCGGGGCTGGAGGTGATCCACCGCGCGTCGTTCGGTGCGCCGCTGGCCGAGGGCCGGGTGCGGATCAGGTTCATCGACCACGCGACCTTCATGCTGGAAACCCCGGGCGGGCTGGTGGCCGCCACCGACTATACCGGCTATCTTGGCAGCATCGACGTGGTGCCCGATGTCGTGACGATGAACAACGCCCATTCCACCCACTGGACCGCCCGCCCCGACCCGCGCATCCCGCATGTGCTGCGCGGCTGGGACGAATTCGGCGGTCGCGCCGAGCATGAGCTGGACCTGGGCGAGATGCTGGTGCGCAACGTGGCGACCGACGTGCGCTCGCGTTTTGGCGACGGGGTGCGCAAGGACGGCAACTCGATCTTCGTGTTCGAGGTGGCCGGGCTCTGCATCGGCCATCTCGGGCACCTTCACCACGAGCCCGACGCGGCGCAATACGCGGCCCTTGGCCGGATGGATGTGCTGATGGTGCCGGTGGACGGCGGCTACACGATGAACCTGCCCACGATGATGAACGTGGTGCGCCGCCTGCGGTCCTCGGTCGTTCTGCCGATGCACTGGTTTTCCGGCGCCTCGCTGGATCAGTTTCTGGTCGGAATGAGCGCCGAGTTCGAGGTGGTCCGGCTCGAGTCGTCCGAGATCGAGTTGTCGCTGGCCGACCTGCCGCGCCGCCCGACCATCCTGGTGCTGGAGCCCGACTATCTGCGCTAGCCCCCTTGCCGCCCGCGCGCTAAGCAGGGCCAAACGGAGGCCCCGATGCTGAACCCCGCCGATCCGGCCTTTCTGGCCGACCTTGCCGCGCGCCTGCCCGAAGGCACCCTGCGCCCGCCAGAACCGCGCCATCTGACCGAGCCGCGCGGCCGCTGGGTCGGGCAGGGGGCGGCGGTGGCGTTGCCGCGCACGGTGGACGAGGTGGCGACCGTGGTGCGCGCCTGCGCCGCCGCGCGCGTCGGCGTGGTGCCGCTGGGCGGCGGCACCGGGCTGGTGGGCGGGCAGGTGATGCCCGAGGGCCCCGCGCCACTGCTGCTGACGCTGGACCGGATGGCGGCGCTGCGGGCGGTCTACCCGGAGGAGAACGTGCTGATCGTCGAGGCCGGCATGGTGCTGGCCGAGGTGCAGGCCCATGCGTTGGCGGCGGGGCGGCTCTTTCCGCTGACGCTCGCCTCTCAAGGCTCGTGCCGGATCGGCGGCAACCTTGCCGCGAATGCGGGCGGCGTCAACGTGCTGCGCTACGGCAACGCGCGCGACCTTTGTCTCGGGCTGGAGGCGGTGCTGCCCGACGGCGCGATCTGGCACGGGCTGAAGCGGCTGCGCAAGGACAACACCGGCTATGACCTGAAGAACCTGCTGATCGGGTCGGAGGGCACGCTGGGGGTGATCACCGCCGCCAGCCTGAAGCTGGTGCCGCAGCCCGCCGCCGAGGGCACGGCGATGCTGGCGGTGCCCGACCCCGCGGCGGCGCTGGCGCTGCTGGCGCTGGCGGGCGACCGGCTGGGCGGGCTCGTCTCGGCGTTCGAGCTGATCGGCCGCACCGGGCTCGACTTCCTGTCCGAGACCATGCCCGAGGTGCGCCAGCCCTTCGCCACCCCCCCCGACTGGATGGTGCTGATCGAGCTTGGCCTGCCCGAAGGGCTGGACCCGCTTGCCGCGCTCGAAGCCCTTTACGCCGAGGCCGCCGAGGCCGGTCTGGTGCTGGACGGGGTGATCGCCACCTCCGCCGCGCAGCGCGCCGCCTTCTGGACCCTGCGCGAAAGCCTGCCCGAGGCCAACCGCCGGATCGGCGCGGTGTCGAGCCACGACATCTCGCTGCCACTCGGCGCCGTGCCCGATTTCCTGCGCGCCGCGGGGCCTGCGCTCGCCACGCTGGGGCGCTGGCGGATCAACTGCTTCGGCCACCTCGGCGACGGTAACCTGCACTACAACGTGTTCCCCCCGGCAGGCGAGACCCGCGCCGACCATGATCCCCAGCGCGGCGCGATCAAGTCGCTGGTGCATGACATGGTGCACGCGATGGGCGGCTCGGTCAGCGCCGAGCACGGCATCGGGCGGCTGAAGGTGTCCGATCTGGAACGCTACGCCGACCCGGCGAAGCTGGCCGCGATGCGGGCAATCAAGGCGGCGCTCGACCCGATGGGCATCATGAATCCGGGGGCGGTGCTGCGGGCGCAGTGACCCGGTGGCGGGCTTGCGGCACCGCCGGAGCCTCCGGCGGGGATATTTGGGCAAGGTGAATGCGCAAGGCGGCGGCAAGCGACAGCCTTGCCTTTCTTCTGTTTGAAAATATCCCCGCCGGAGGCTCCTGCGCATCCGCCCGAACCGGCGGCGCAGACCGGGAACCACCCTGCCAAACAGAAACCCCGCCGGGGTGTACCGGCGGGGTGGGGTTGGGTGGGTCACGTGTTGCAAGCAGCGCCCTGTCCATCCGTGGGTAGCGTCTGGACAGGAACAGGGTTAAGACGATTCGGCTAACAAATGGTTACCGGGCACCGGGTCACAGCCCCCGCATCAGAGCCCGTCAAAGGCGCAGAGGGCATGGACCTCCATGCCCAGCCCTTCCAGCCGGGCGCGGCCGCCGAGGTCGGGCAGATCGACCACGAAGGCGCAGCCGATCACCTCGGCCCCCAGCCGTTCGATCAGCCGGATGCCCGCCTCGGCGGTGCCGCCGGTGGCCAGGAGGTCGTCTACCAGCAGCACCTTCTCGCCGGGCTGCATCGCGTCGTCATGCACTTCGACCACTGCCTCGCCATATTCCAGCTTGTAGTCCTGCGCGAGCGTGCGGCCGGGCAGCTTGCCCTTCTTGCGGATCGGCACGAAGCCGGTGGAAAGCTGGTGCGCCACCGCCCCGCCGAGGATGAAGCCCCGCGCCTCCAGCCCGGCGACGCGGTCGATGCGCATTCCGGCGTAAGGCGTCAGCAACTGGTCGATCGCCATGCGGAAGCCGCGCGCATCAGCGAACAGGGTGGTGACATCGCGGAACAGGATCCCTTCATGCGGGAAGTCGACGATGGTGCGGATGTAGTCCTTGACGGTCTTTGCCATGGGTCTCAAGCCTTCAACAGGCGGCCGGCGACCGCATCGAGTTTCGCTGCAAGCGCCGCGTCGCGCAGGTCGGGGGCGGTCATGATGGCATGGTCCAGCGCGCGGTCGCAGCCATGCGGGCAGGGGGCGCGGGCGGGCCCCAGCAGGGCGGGCAGCCGCGCCACGAGGTTGCGCGCGGCGGCGGCATTGGCGGTCAGCGTCTGGATGATCTGCGCAACATCGACCGCGCCGTGATCCTCGTGCCAGCAGTCGAAATCGGTGACCATGGCGACCGAGGCGTAGCAAAGCTCGGCCTCGCGGGCGAGTTTCGCCTCGGGCATCCCGGTCATGCCGATCACGTCGGCCCCCCAGCTGCGGTAGAGCCGCGACTCCGCCAGCGTTGAAAACTGCGGCCCCTCCATCGCGATGTAGGTGCCGCCCTTGTGGACGGTGACGCCAACGGCCTGCGCGGCCTCATGGCAGGCGGCGCCGAGGCGCGGGCAGGTCGGGTGCGCCAGCGAGACATGCGCCACCATCCCCGGCCCGAAGAACGACTTCTCGCGCGCGAAGGTGCGGTCGATGAACTGGTCGACGATCACGAAATCGCCCGGCGCATAGTCGGGCCGCAGGCTGCCGCAGGCCGAGACCGCGATCACGTCGGTGACCCCCAGCCGCTTCAGCGCGTCGATGTTGGCGCGGTAGGGCACCGAGGTCGGGCTGTGCACATGCCCGCGGCCATGGCGCGGCAGGAAGGCGATCGGCACGCCGCCCAGCCGCCCCACCAGAACCTCGTCCGACGGCGCGCCCCAGGGGGTTTTCACCCTGACCCAGCTTGCGCCTTCGAGCCCGTCGATCTGGTAGACCCCCGACCCGCCGATCACCCCGATCATCGTATCCATTGCCACCCTCTTGCTGTTGCGCCGGGCAGATTAGGGGCGGATGCGGCCCGGGGAAAGGGCGGAAGCGGCCGAGAGCACCCCCCGGCCCCGCCGTGCAAGCATTTGCCGCACCCCCGGCGGCCAATGCGCGGCATCGGGGGCAGATGGGTATTTGGGCCAAGAAGAAACGGGCAGGGGCGGGGTGGCGGGGCAGGCGCCTATTCCCCCGGCCGCGCCAGCGTGAAGGTGTCGCGGACCACCGTGTAATCCATGTAGCCCAGGCGGGCGAGGTGGGCGGCGCGGGCAGTGTCGTAGCGGCCGTCGGTCAGGCAGTCGTCGCGGATGTGAACGCCGGTCACCCGGCCGAGGATAAGCCGGTTGTCGCTGCCCTCCAGCGCGATTTCCTGCGTCAGGCGGCATTCCAGTGCCGCCGGGGCATGGGCCACCCGGGCGCAGGGGATGGTGGCGCACTCCACCCGCGCGAGGCCCGCATGGCTGAATTCGTCATGACCGGGGGGCAGGGCGGCCGAGGTGGCGTTCATCGCGTTCGTGAACTCTGCCCCCACCAGATTGACGCAGAACACCCCGGTCTGGCGGATGTTGGCAAGGCTGTCCTTGACGCCGGTGGAGGCGAACATCACCTGCGGCGGCGCACAGGCCACGGCGTTGAAGAACGAGTAGGGGGCGAGGTTGTCGCCCAATGGCCCGCGCGTCGATATCCAGCCGATCGGGCGCGGCGTGACGATCGCGTTGAACGGGTTGTGGGGCAGGCCGTGGCCGTCTTCGGGGCGGTAGAACATGCGGGCCTCATTCCGGTTTGAACCTGACGTATCCGCGTGTTACCCGCGATTCCAGAAGATTCGGCCCCGGGAACTGGAACACGCCCTTGTATCATCTGGAAGAGGAAGCCGAGGCCGACTGGTGGGAGGTCGAGGCCCTGTATGACCTGTGCTTCGCGCCGGGTCGCACGGCGCTGTCGTCCTACCGGCTGCGCGACGGGGTGGCGACGGTGGCGCCGCTGTGCGGGGTGCTGCGCGACGAGGACGGCACGCTGGCCGCCGCGATCCGCTACTGGCCGGCCGAGGTTGCCGATCAGGACATCCTGCTGCTTGGGCCGATCGCGGTGCATCCGACCCGGCAGGGCGAGGGGCTGGGGGGGCTGCTGATCACCGAAAGCCTGGCAGAGGCGCGCAGGCTCGGCTGGGAACGGGTGCTGCTGGTCGGCGACGCGCCCTATTACCGACGCTTCGGGTTCAGCAAGCTTGACGGCGTGGTGATGCCGCCGCCCACCAACCCCGACCGCGTGCTGGGGCTGGAACTGGTGCAGGGCGCCTGGGCGGGCATCAGGGGGCCGGTGGTCAAGGCGCAGGGCTGAGCCGCCGCGCCCTTGAAACCGGGGCCCGACATGCCGACGTTGAAGCTGTGCGGCACAAGGGGAACTACCATGGCGGCAAGCGCATCTTCACCCGGGGTTCAGCCCTGGACCGACGCGGCAGAGACCGAGATCGCGGGCATTGCGACGCGGTACCGGCGGGCCTCGGGTCTGCTGATGAAGACCATCATGTATTTCGGTGGCAAGGCCGAGAACCTGCTGGAACGGCTGCCCGACGCCGCCAAGGACCGGATCGAGGAGGTCACGGCGCAGGCGCTGCACTGGTCCTACGATCGGGCGGCGACACTGTCCGACGACCCGCGGATGCCGCGTCTCGGCCCCTGGGCGAACCGGGTCGCCGTGACGGCCACCGGGGCGGCGGGCGGTTTCGGCGGCCTGCCCGCGGCGCTGGTCGAACTGCCGGTCACGGTGACCACGATGTTCGGTGCCATCCGCAAGGTTGCGGTGATGCACGGCTTCGACCCGCAGGACGACGAGATCCGGCTGGAATGCATCCGCGTGTTCGGCAGCGGCGGACCGCTGGCCGAGGATGACGGGGTGGAGACCACCTTCTTCGGCTCGCGCATCGCGATCAACGGCGCCACGGTCAAGGCGGCGATTTCGGCGGTGGCTCCGCGGTTTGCCGCGGTGATCGGGCAGAAGCTGGCCTCGCAGACCCTGCCGGTGCTGGGGGCGGTTGCCGGGGCGGGGGTCAACTACACCTTCATTTCCTATTACGAGGAGATGGCGCATGTCCGCTTCGCGCTGCGCCGCATGGCGCTGACGCTGGGGCCAGAGCGGGTGAATGCGGCGTTTCGCGCCAGCACGGCGCGCAGGCCCGTGCGCAGGCGCCCCCCGCGGTCCTGAGGGTCCGCCCGGCGGTCTGCACTGGGGATGGGGGTGGGGGGCTCGCCGGTCTGCACCGTCACCCTGTCGCCCGGCGACGGCTGGAGAGAGAATCTTACGGAGCACGGCGCACAGGTCCGGGTGGCGCGAGACCGACGGCACCACCGCGCGCGCCCGGCTGGCGAACCGCCCCGGCAGTGTCGGCGGGTGATGTGGTCACGGGTCGGGCTGCGCGGACAACAGGCCCCGGTCAGTCATATCCCGTCATCTCCAGATACCCGCGCCCCGGATGGCTGCCGCCGATGCGGACCGGGCCTTCCCAATAGGGCACCGAGGTGGCCATCCACGCCTGCGGGTTCAGCGCGGTCAGCGTCACATCGAGCGCGCGCGCGGGCAGTTCCACCCGCCAGTCCACCGGCACATCGCGCCCGGCCACCGTTTCCTGCCGCAGCGGGGTCAGCCGAAGCGCGCCGGGTGGCATCGGGGTCGGGGTGCCGTCGGGGTCGATCCAGGTGGCGCTGGTGTAGCCTTCCCCGGCGTCACGCAGGCGGAACCCCATCAGCCGCGCGCCGTCGTCGAACATCAGCGAGATCCAGTCCCAGCCGGTCTGGTCGGCCGCCAGCGGTTGCGACGACCACTCGCGGTCAAGCCAGGCCTGCCCGGTAACCGGGATAAGCCGGTCCCCCAGCGTCAGGCTGCCGCCGACCCGGTAGAACGGCTGCGAATAGTAGTGGCTGGCCTGCCCGGCGGCCGATTTCACCGAATAGCCGGCCTCGCCCTGTGCCACCAGCGGGCCGATGGCATCGAGGCTCAGCGCATAGGAAAAGCCGGGGCCCGTGGCGGCAAGGTCGAGCGCCGACAGTTCGTCGGCCCCTTCCGGCGCCCGTCCGGTCATCTGCCAGTCGTCGATCCACGCGGCAAACGGCGCGGCCGTCACCCCGGCCTGCCCGATGCCGCCGCGCGCCAGCCGTTCGGCCACGAAATGCGCGTCGGGCGTGGTGACGGCGGCATGGCCCATCCAGAGCTGCGGGCTGGCCCAGCCAACGCCTTCACCCGGCGCGAAGGCCGAGCGGAACAGCGTCCACTGCGCGCCATACTCGGTGCCGTCGGGGCCGGTCAGCGTGGCGGTCAGATACCACCACTCGATGCGGAAATCGGGGTGCGGGCCGTGGTCGGCGGGGAAGTCCAGCGCGCGGCGCTCGGGGATGGCGAAGCCTTCGGCATCGCCGCCGAGGCCCGCAAAACCCTGCGGCTCGGCGGGGGTGGCGAGCAGCAGGGCTGCGAGCAATATCCTAACGTTCATTCGTGAACACCTTCACCAGATCGCCCGGCGGCGTGCGTGCCAGCCGCAGCACCGGAATCGCCGCCGCCACAAGGGCGGCCAGCAGCGCCAGCCCCCCCAGCAGCAGCCAGTCGGCCGGAAACACCCGCATCGGCAACCGCCAGCCGAAGGCCGCTACATTGACCACCGCCAGCAGCACCCAGGCCAGCGCCAGCCCCAGGGGCAGCGCCGCCGCCAGCACCAGCATTGCCAGCAGCAGGGTGCGCGCAAGGTCGAGACCCGCCAGCCGCGCCCGCGTCAGCCCCATCGCCCAGACCGGCGCCAGTTGCGGCAGGCGCATCCCCGCCAGGGTCATCAGGCTGGCGAACATCGCAAGCCCCGCAACCCCCAGCGTCAGCACGTTCAGCGCGGCGGTCACGGCGAAGGTGCGCTCGAAGATGCGCAGCGAGAAGGCCTTGATGGTGGCCTGATCGATCACCGCCGTTTCGGGCAGGTCGAACGCGGCGCGCAGGTCGGCGGCCAGTGCCCCGGCTTCCGCAGGCGCGACCCGCACGGCAAAGCGCAGGCGCGGGGTGTCGGGGAAACGCGCGGTCAGGGTCTCGGTTGAAACGATCACCTGCGGCTGCGGGTTGCCGTAGTCGGAATAGATGCCCGCCACCGGCAGCGCGCCGCCGGGCAGGGGCACCGCGTCGCCCATCGCCAGCCCCGCCCGGCGCGCCAGTTGCTCGTTGACCAGCAGGGCGCGCCCCTCGGCCACCGCCTGCCATACGTCGGGCACCGCTTGCAGCAGGGGCCAGTTGTCGCGGTAGGTGGCGTGGTCGGTGACGCCGTAAACCTCGCCCTTCGCGCCAAGGATCAGGGTTTCGGCGTTCCAGATCGGCAGCACCGCGTCGGAGCGCGGGCCCAGCCAGTCCGCCATCGCCGCCGCCTCGGCCGGGTCGCGGGCGGTGATGTAAAGCTCGGAGGCCAGCCGCTGGTCCAGCCAGCCGGTGAAGGTCAGCCGGAAGCTTGCGACCATCGTGCCGACGCCGACATTCGCCGCCAGGGCCAGCAACAGCGCCATCAGCGCCAGCGACAGGCCGGGCAGTTGCTGGCGGGTGTCGGCCCAGAACCATTGCGTCAGCACGCCGCGCGACAGCCGCTCGCCCGCCCATGTCACCGCCGTAAGGAACACCGGCAGCAGCAGCGCCGCCCCGAGTAAGAGCCCGCCCAGCACCCCGAAACCGGCCCAGAGCCCGCGCCCCGCCAGCCCCAGCGCCAGCGCGCCCGCCAGCAGTGCCAGCCCCAGCCCGGCCTGCCAGCGCAGCCCCGCCGCCGAGGCCCGCGCCCAGGCGCGCGGCTGTGCGGGCGCCAGCAGCGGCAGCCGCCACACCCGCCACAGGCTTTGCGCCGCCGCGACCAGCGTGCCCAGCACCGCGATCCCAAGCCCCGCCAGCCACCACGACGGGCGCAGGCTGAGCGTGCCCGGCACCTCGGCGCCGTAAAGCCCGCGCAGGGTGGCGGCCACATCGGGCAGCAGAAGCGCCGCCACGCCGTAACCCAGCACCACGCCCAGCACCCCCGCCACCAGCGCCAGCACCAGCAGTTCCGCCAGCAAGAGCCCGGTCAGCGTGCGCGCCGGAATCCCCAGCGCGCGCAGGGTGCGGAACACCGGGCGGCGCTGCTCGAACGCAAGGCCGATGGCGGAATGCACGATGAACAGCCCGACCGCGAAGGCCAGCAGGCCGAAGGCGGTCAGGTTCAGATGGAAGCTGTCGGTCAGGCGGGCAAGGTCTTCCGCCGGCGCGGGGGTGTGCAGCACCAGCCCGGCGGGCAGGGTGGCCGGGTCGGGATGCGGCGCATCGGGCAGGAGCAGGTGCGACAGCCGCCCCTCCAGCCGCAGCAGGCGCTGCGCCACGCCGATGTCGGCCAGCGCGGTGCCTGGCGGCAAGTCTTCGGCAACCCGCAACGGCGGCAGGCCCGCGCCGTCCAGCCCGGCGGCTGTCTCGGCGCTGGCGAACAGCAGGCCGGGGCCGGACAGGAAGGCCGCCGCGTCGCCGCCCTCCAGCACCGGGACGCGCTGCGCGGATCGCGGCAGGGTCAGGGGTTCAATTCCGATCAGGCGCAGCCCCGAGGGCATCAGCCGCCCCTCGACCACCGGCGAGACCGGCCAGCCCGCACGGCGCAGCGCGACATAATCGGCCTCTGCCACCGTGCCGCCACCGCGTGCCACGATCCGCGCCATGGCGTCCTGCCCCAGCGCCCCCGCCGCCCGGTCGTAGCTCGCGCGCGCCTCGGCGTTGATCGCCTGCACCCCTGACCAGAGCGCGGTCGCCAGTGCCAGCCCCAGAAGCAGCATCGCCAGTTGCAGGGGATGCCTGCGCCAGTGCGACAGCAGTGCCGCCAGCCCCGCCCGCCGCATCAGCCCACCCGCCCGGCGGTCAGATGCACCCGCCGGTCCAGCCGACCCGCCAGCCGGGGCGAGTGGGTGACCATCAGCAGCCCCGCCCCGGTCTGCGCCACCAGCCGCAACAGCAGGTCCATCACCGCGTCGGCGGTCGCCTCGTCAAGGTTGCCGGTCGGCTCGTCGGCCAGCACGAGACGGGGCCGGGCGGCCAGCGTGCGCCCGATCGCGACCCGCTGCTGCTGGCCGCCCGAAAGCTGCTCGGGGTAGCGCGCGAGCAGCTTCTCCAGCCCCAGCGCCTCCGCCAGCGCCGCCTGCCGGGCGGCGTCATGCCGCCCCGCCAGCCGGGCCTGAAACGCAAGGTTGGCCGCGACGTTCAGCGAGGGGATCAGGTTGAACTGCTGGAACACCAGCCCCACCGTGCCCCGGCGCAGCGCGGCCCAGGCGGCATCGCCCGCCGCCGTCATGTCCTGCCCTTCGATCACCAATTGCCCGGCATCGGCCCGGTCGAGCCCCGCCACCAGATGCAGCAGCGTGCTTTTTCCGCTGCCGGATTCGCCGGTCAGCGCCAGGCTTTCGCCCGGGGCAAGGGTCAGGTCGACGCCATCCAGCACCCGCAGCGGGCCTTCGCCCGTGGGGTAGCTTTTGGCAAGGCCGGTCAGGGACAAGAGCATGGCGCCTCCGCTTTCAGCCTTGCCATCTAGCACGCCCCGGCGCGGCGCACAGCCGCCTGTGGCAACGGATCCGCAGCGTCGGGCCGGGCAGGCGTCTTGCGCGCGGTTGCGCCCGCGCCCATCTGTGAGCAAGGAAAACGGTGATCGGGGCAGGGCAGAATCATGGATCAGGCACGCGCGCACGGCGACGCACGACAGGCGGCCGCGCCGGTCGCCGCAGACCCTGCGGCGCTTGAGGCCGCGATGCAGGCCGCAGCAGCCGCCTATTTCGCCGACCGCCGCGCCCGGGTTCCGGACTTCGTGCGGCGCCATTTCGGTCTTGGCGGCAGTCTGGCGCTGCACCGTGCAGCCCTTGGCGGCGACGTGCTGCGCGCGCCGGTCAATCTGGCGCTGGCGCCGGTGCTGGTGCTCAGCCGGATAGGGGCCTGGGGCCTGCGCCGCGCCCGCCTGACCCGCGCCGCCGACTGGCTGGGCAGCAAGCCCATCCTGCTGGAAACCGAGGTTGCGCGCCGGGTGGAAAGCCTGATCCTGACCGACCTGCTGGAACTGCCGCAGGGCACCCGGACCCGCGACGCGCTGACCGAGGCGATGCTGGCGCAACCCGCATTGCGGGCGGTGGTCGCGGCGCGCGCCGGACCCGAGGCGCTGGCGGGCCTTCAGGCGCAGGTCTCGCGCACGCTGGGCGACTATACCGGCACGCGCTCGGCGGTGGCCGAGATGACGACCGCCCTCGGCACGCTGGGGGCGGGGGCGCTGGCCTTTCATGCGGTGACGCCGGGCATGGTGTCGCTGGCGCCGACGCTGGCCGCCGTGCTGGCGCATCAGGCGGCCATCGCGGCCTTTCCGCTGGGCGCCGGGATCGGGTCGATGTGGTATGGGGTTTTTCCGGTTGCGGCGTCGCCGCTGCTGGGGGGCGCGGCGCTGGTGGGGCTGGTGATGACAGGGGCGGCGGCAACGGCTTTCGCGGGCGTGCTGGCCGACCCGGTGCAGCTGCGGCTCGGCATCCACCAGCGCCGCCTGAACCGGCTGATCGACGCGCTGGAGGACGGTTTCACCGGGCAGGGCAGCCGGGCCTTCGCCGCCCGCGAACACTATCTGGCGCGGCTTCTGGATGTCGCCGACGCGGCGGTTGCCGCGGTCCGGCTGATGCGCGCCTGAGGCGCTGCCCCGGCCTTGCAAGGCGGGAAATTCTGCATTACCTCATGCGTGATCCGGCGGCACGACCCCGGGGCGGAATACGGTGACCGGGCCCCTCTGGCCAGAGCAGGCGACGCTCTGACGATGTCGGCACTGCAGAAACGAACAGGTCGCCCGGAAGCCCCCAGATGCCCCCCTTGCCCCATGCCTGCCCCACGCCCGCGTGGCGCGTCACTCAGGTCGGTATCCGTCAGGCGGGGTGCCGGGCATGACCGACGCACCCGCACTGAAGCCGACGCTGCGCTATTTCAACTGGGCATTCATCGTCACCGCCGTCGGCCTTGCGCTCGGGGGCCTGCTCGGCTGGCAGACGACCGGCACGGTATCCGGGATGGCGACGATCTTCTTCATCTGCTGCGTGCTGGCGGTGCTGGAGATATCGCTGTCCTTCGACAACGCCATCGTCAACGCCAACAAGCTCAAGGACATGACGCCGGAATGGCAGCGGCGGTTCCTGACCTGGGGCATCCTGATCGCGGTGTTCGGGATGCGGATCGTCTTCCCGCTGCTGATCGTCGTGGTGGCCGCCAACATCGGGCCGATCGACGCCATGGTGCTGGCCGCAGCCCAGCCCGAGGAATATGCCCGCATCATGAAGGAGGCGCATCTGCCGATCGCGGCCTTCGGCGGCACCTTCCTGATGATGGTCGGCCTCAGCTACTTCTTCGATCACGACAAGGACGTGCACTGGATCGGCGCGCTTGAGCGGCGGATGTCGCAGTTCGCCAACATCAAGGGGGTCGAGATCGCCTTCGTGCTGTGCCTGATCCTTGGCTTCTCGCGGCTGCTGGAAGGTGCCGAATCGCAGGTTTTCATCAACGCCGCGATCTACGGGCTGCTGACCTTCCTGCTGGTCGAGGTGGTGGGCGGCTTTCTGGACGCCTCGCAGGAAACGCTGACCGGGGCTGCCAAGGGCGGCCTGGGGGCGTTCCTGTATCTGGAGGTGCTGGACGCCTCGTTCTCGTTCGACGGGGTGATCGGGGCCTTCGCGCTCAGCCAGAACCTGTTCGTCATCGCCATCGGTCTGGGAATCGGCGCGATGTATGTGCGGTCGATGACCATCATGCTGGTGGAACGCGGCACGCTGGCGCAATACCGCTATCTGGAACACGGGGCATTCTATGCCATCCTGATCCTGTCGGTGATCATGTATGTCCAGACGCTGGTGCATATACCCGAGGTGATCACCGGGCTGGGCGGGGCGGCGCTGATCGGGGTGTCGCTGTGGTCCTCGATCCGCTGGAACAGGGCGCATGACGGCGACGAGGCGGTGGCGGCGATCTGACCCGCGCGGGCAACTGGGCAAATCCGGTTGCAGCAGGGCCGCGATTGCGGCACGCAGGGCGGGCAGGGGGCGACACCGCCCCCGCCGCCCGGGAGCCACCGATGCCAGCGCCGAACCCCTCTGCCGCCCCGGCCCGGGTCGGTGACGTGTCCTTCTGGTATGCCGACATGGGCGGCCTGCCTGTCCCCCGCCCTTCGCTTGACGGCGACACGAGCGCCGAGGTCTGCATCGTGGGGGCGGGGTATACCGGGCTCTGGACCGCCTGGTACCTGAAACAGGCCGATCCGGCGCTGAAGGTGCTGGTGGTGGAAAAGGACTTCGCGGGCTTCGGCGCCTCGGGGCGCAATGGCGGCTGGCTGACGGGCGGCTTTGCCTGGAACCACCGGCGCTATCTGTCCACCGGCACCGAGGCGGGCGTGCGGGCCATGGTGGCCGCGATGGGCGGCACGGTGGACGAGGTGATCCGGGTGGTCGAGGCCCACGGCATCGACGCCGACATCCTGCGCACCGACGAGCTGATGCTGGCGACCAATCCGGCACAACTGGCGCGTCTGAAGGCCGAGGCGGCAGAGCGGCAGCACTGGGGCGAGGGCGACCGGGTGAGCCTGCTCGACGCCGACGCGGCGCGGGCACGGATCGCGGTGCCCGGCACGCTGGGGGCGATGCGGGTCGCCAATGTCGCCCGCATCCAGCCCGCGAAACTGGTGCGGGGTCTGGCCCGCGCCGTTGAAGGGCTGGGGGTGCGGATCGTCGAGGGCACCACGGTCACAGAGATCGCGCCGGGCCGGGTGACCACCGACCGCGGCAGCATCCGTGCCCGGATCATCCTGCGCGCCACCGAAGGCTTCACCGCCACGCTGCCCGGCACCCGCCGCGACTGGCTGCCGCTGAATTCGGCGCAGATCGTGACCGAACCGCTGGACGCGGCGACCTGGGCGCAGATCGGCTGGCAGGGGCATGAGATTGTGGGCGATTTCGCCAATGCCTACTGCTATTGCCAGCGCACCCGCGACGGGCGCATCACGGTCGGTGCGCGCGGCGTGCCCTACCGCTACGGCTCGGGCATCGACCGCAGCGGGGTGCCGGACCCCGAGACCATCCGCCGCCTGACCGCGATCCTGCACCGCCATTTCCCGGCGGCGGCGAAAGCCCGGATCGACCATGCCTGGTGCGGCGTGCTGGGCGTGCCGCGCGACTGGTGCGCCACGGTGGGGCTTGATGCCGGCAACGGGGATCGGCTGGGCGGGGGGCTATGTCGGGGTCGGGGTCTCGACCTCCAACCTTGCGGGGCGCACGCTGGCCGACCTGGCGCTGGACCGCGACACCGATCTGGCGCGGCTGCCCTGGGTCAATCGCCGGGTGCGGCGCTGGGAACCGGAACCGTTGCGCTGGCTGGGGGTGCGCGGCATGTACCGGCTGCTGAACATGGCCGATGCGCGCGAGACGCGGAACGGCGGGCCGCCGTCGTGGCTGGCGGCCTTCGGCAACCGGCTGACCGGGCGTTAGGCCCGGCACCTGCCGGTCGCGGTCACCGGCGGGGCCGGGAGCCAAGAGTTTTCCCGAAAACTCTTGCAAAATCCTTTGAAGGATTTTGGCACACCCGGCCCGGCCGCCGGTCCGTGCCTGAATCGCGCGATCCCGCCTTGGCAATCGCTGCAAACCGCCTATGAAGGGCAACCTTACGGGATGGCGGGGATGGCGATGGCACAGGGCATGTCTTTTCAGATCGCGGCGCGCGACGGGCGCGCCCGCTGCGGGGCGATCAAGACCCCGCGCGGCGAGATCCGCACGCCCGCCTTCATGCCGGTGGGCACCGCGGCCACCGTCAAGGCGATGCTGCCGGGGTCGGTGCGCGAGACCGGGGCCGACATCCTGCTCGGCAACACCTATCACCTGATGCTGCGCCCCACCGCGGAGCGCATCGCCCGTCTGGGCGGCCTGCACCGCTTCATGAACTGGAACCGCCCGATCCTGACCGATTCCGGGGGCTATCAGGTGATGAGCCTGGCCGGGCTGCGCAAGCTGACCGAGGACGGGGTGAAGTTCAAGTCGCACATCGACGGCTCGCTGCACCATCTGACGCCTGAGCGCAGCATGGAAATCCAGCGCCTGCTGGGCAGCGACATCGTGATGTGCTTCGACGAATGCACGCCCTATCCGGCCGACGAGGCCACGGCACGCAAGTCGATGGTGCTTTCGATGCGCTGGGCGCAGCGGTCGCGCGATGCGTTCGGCGACCGGCCGGGCCATGCGCTGTTCGGCATCCAGCAGGGCTCGGTCTTCCCCGACCAGCGCGCAGAAAGTGCCGAAAGGCTGCGCGACATCGGGTTTGACGGCTATGCCGTGGGCGGGCTGGCGGTGGGCGAGGGGCAGGAGATGATGTTCTCGGTGCTCGACTATGCCACCGACATGCTGCCCGAGGACCGGCCGCGCTATCTGATGGGGGTGGGCAAGCCCGACGACATCGTGGGCGCGGTGCAGCGCGGCATCGACATGATGGACTGCGTGCTGCCGTCGCGGTCGGGGCGCACAGGGCAGGCGTTCACCAGGGCTGGCGTGGTCAACATCAAGAACGCCCGCCACATCGACGACCCGCGCCCGCTGGACGAGGCCTGCGCCTGCCCGGCCTGCCGCAGCTACAGCCGGGCCTATCTGCACCATGTCTTCAAGTCGCAGGAGATCATCGCCTCGATGCTGATGACCTGGCACAACCTGCAATACTATCAGGACCTGATGGCCGGATTGCGCGACGCTATTGCCGGGGGGCGGCTGCAATCTTTCGCGGCCGAGTTCCACGCGGCGCGCGCGCAGGGCGACATCGAGCCGCTTTAGATGCAGGGCGGTCAAAATCCTTCGAAGGATTTTGGAAAACTCTTCGAAGAGTTTTCCGCTTTGCACGGCGGGCGGACCGTCCTTTCCGCCTTCGCTCTGCTGCATTCCGCGCATCCGGCGCGGTCCGGGCGGGCTGGCGGGGCCCCGCGCATTCCCTGCTTGCCCCCCGCCGGGCACAGGCGCATTATCTTGTGACATCCTTCTGGTTGACAGCCACTTCCCGCACCACCAGATATGACTACTGAACGCAGGGGAAGGCCAAGTGCTGCCGATGACCGGGGCCGGTGCCTTTCTGCCCAGACCAAGGAACAAGCATGAGCGACCTCCTCTCTCCCAGCTACCCCGTGCTGCCGCTGCGCGATATCGTGGTGTTCCCGCACATGATCGTGCCGCTGTTTGTCGGGCGCGAAAAATCCGTGCGCGCGCTTGAAGAAGTGATGGCCGAGGATCGCCGGATCCTGCTGTCGTCGCAGATCGACCCCACGGTGGACGATCCCAGCACCGAAGGCATCTACCGCTCGGGCGTGCTGGCCAATGTGCTGCAACTGCTCAAGCTGCCGGACGGCACCGTCAAGGTGCTGGTCGAAGGCAAGACGCGGGTGCGCATCAGTGACTTCCTGCCCAACGAGCAGTTCTTCGAAGCGTCGGCTGTGGCGCTGACCGAGGTGCCGGGCGATGCCTCGGTGACCGAGGCGCTGCTGCGCGCCGTCGCCGAGGAATTCGAACGCTACGCCAAGATCAAGAAGAACATCCCCGAAGAGGCGCTTTCCGCCGTTTCGGAAGCGCGCGAGCCTGCCCGGCTGGCCGACCTCGTCTCGGGCCACCTTGGCGTCGACGTGGCGGTCAAGCAGGCGCTGCTGGAAACGCTGAACGTGGCCGAGCGGCTGGAAAAGGTCTATGGCCACATGCAGGGCGAAATGTCGGTGCTGCAGGTCGAGAAGAAGATCAAGTCGCGCGTCAAGACGCAGATGGAGCGCACCCAGCGCGAATACTACCTGAACGAACAGATGAAGGCGATCCAGCGCGAGCTGGGCGACGGCGATGACGCGCAGTCCGAGATTGCCGAGCTGGAAGAGCGGATCCGCAAGACCCAGCTTTCAAAGGAAGCGCGCGACAAGGCCGAGGCCGAGGTCAAGAAGCTGAAATCCATGTCGCCGATGAGCGCGGAAGCCACCGTGGTGCGCAACTACCTCGACTGGCTGCTGGGCGTGCCGTGGGGCGTGAAAAGCCGCATGAAGAAGGATCTGGGGCGCGCGCAGGCCGTGCTGGATGCCGACCACTACGGGCTGGAAAAGGTCAAGGAACGCATCGTCGAATATCTGGCGGTGCAGGCGCGCAGCCAGAAGATGAAGGGCCCGATCCTGTGCCTCGTCGGCCCTCCGGGCGTCGGCAAGACCTCGCTCGGGCGGTCGGTGGCGAAGGCCACGGGGCGCGAGTTCATCCGCATCAGCCTTGGCGGCGTGCGCGACGAATCCGAGATTCGCGGCCACCGGCGGACCTACATCGGCTCGATGCCCGGCAAGATCATCCAGGCGCTGAAGAAGGCCAAGACCACCAACCCGCTGATCCTGCTCGACGAAATCGACAAGATGGGGCAGGACTTCCGCGGCGACCCGGCAAGTGCGATGCTCGAGGTGCTGGACCCGGAACAGAACGCGACCTTCGTGGACCACTATCTTGAAGTGGAATACGACCTGTCCAACGTGATGTTCCTGACCACCGCCAACAGCTACAACATGCCGGGGCCCCTGCTCGACCGGATGGAGATCATTCCGCTGTCGGGTTACACCGAGGACGAGAAGCGCGAGATTGCCAAGGGTCACCTGATCCCCAAGCAGATCGCCAACCACGCCCTGAAGAAGACCGAATTCGGCGTGACCGACGCGGCCTTGACCGAGATGATCCGCACCTACACCCGCGAGGCCGGGGTGCGGAACCTTGAACGTGAAATCGCCAAGCTCGCCCGCAAGGCGGTGACGCAGATCGTCAAGGGCCAGTCCAGGTCGGTCGAGGTGACCCCCGAGGCGCTGGAAGGCTATCTCGGCGTCAAGCGGTTCCGCTACGGCCTCGCCGAGGCGACCGATCAGGTCGGCGTGGTCACCGGGCTGGCCTGGACGAGCGTGGGCGGCGATCTGTTGCAGATCGAGGCGCTGCGCCTGCCCGGCAAGGGCCGGATGAAGACCACCGGCAAGCTGGGCGACGTGATGAAGGAATCGATCGAGGCGGCCGCGTCCTTCGTGCGCTCGATCAGCCCGGAAATCGGGGTGAAGCCGCCGAAGTTCGAGACCATCGACATCCACGTGCACGTTCCCGAAGGGGCAACCCCGAAGGACGGGCCGTCGGCCGGCCTTGCCATGGTGACCTCGATCGTCTCGGTGCTGACCGGCATCCCGGTGCGCAAGGACATCGCGATGACCGGCGAGGTGACGCTGCGCGGCAACGCGCTGGCGATCGGCGGGCTGAAGGAAAAGCTGCTGGCGGCACTACGGGGCGGCATCAAGACCGTGCTGATCCCGGAAGAAAACGCCAAGGATCTGACCGAGATCCCCGACAACGTGAAGCAGGGGATGCAGATCATCCCGGTGTCGAACGTGCGCGAGGTGCTGAAATACGCGCTGGTGCGCCAGCCCGAGCCGGTGGAGTGGGACGAGGCGGCCGAAGAGGCCGCCGCCGCCGCCCGCCTGCTGGCCGGGGGGGCCGCGGCGCAGCAGACGGCACACTGACACGCGGGCCACGCCCGGCCGGAAGGGCGCGCCTCGGCGCGCCCTTTTTCATGACCGGCGGGGCGGGCGCACACCCGGCCCGCCCCAGCCACGGGAGTGTGCCTGCCATGCACAAGGGATCCTGCCTTTGCGGCGCCATTCGATTCGAGATCGACGGCGACCTGCCGCCGCCGACCGCCTGCCATTGCACGATCTGCCGCAAGCATTCGGGCCATTTCGAGGCTTCGACCGACGTGCCGCGTGCCGCGCTGCACCTGGCCGGGGCGGAAAACCTGACGTGGTTCCAGTCGTCGCCCAAGGTGCGGCGCGGCTTCTGTGCAACCTGTGGCGCCTCGCTGTTCTTCGACCCGCCGCATCTCGACTGGATCGGGGTCGCGATGGGGGCGTTCGACGGGCCGACCGGCACGAGGCTTGCGCTGCACATCTTCGTCGATGACAAGGGCGACTACTACGACATCTCTGACGGCCTGCCGCAGAACCGGCAATAGCGGGATTCCGAGGCTGTTCCCGCGTTTGCCAGTTCCGCGGCGGGAAATACTGGCGTAAGATTGTATCCGAACCAGCAACAACGGGGAAACATCCAGAATGCCCGCTTCCAAGACCGCCGCCCGATCCGCCAAGGCAGGGTCCGCCAAGACCGCCGCCAGTCGCGCCGCCGCCGAACCGGGCGCGCCCGTTGCGGATGACCAGGATGCGACCCCCCCGGCCGAATCCGGGGTCGCGCCGCAGGAAAAGGCCCCCACGCTGAAGCTGAAGGATCTGATCGACCGGGTGGTGCAGGCAACCGGCGGCAAGAAGAAGGGCGTGCGCGAAATCGTCGAGGCCACGCTGGCCACGCTCGGCGCCGCGCTTTCGGCCGGTGACGACCTGAACCTGCCGCCGCTGGGCCGCGCCAAGGTCAACCGCCAGATGGACCGCGGCGAGGGCGAGCTGCTGGTGATCAAGCTGCACCGCAACGGTGCTGCGGGCGCCCGCAAGGGCCCCGGCAAGAAAGTCGCGAAAGAGACCCTTGCAGAGGCCGAAGACTAAGGCTAATACGCCCCCCACGGGTGATTAGCTCAGTGGTAGAGCGCTTCGTTCACATCGAAGATGTCAGGGGTTCAAATCCCTTATCACCCACCATCATTCAAAGGGCACGGCGCAGGCTGTGCCCTTTTTCGCTGGTCCGAACGGCTGACCTCCGCGGCGCGGGAAGGCCGGTGCGTGCTTCCACCGGTTCGGCCCCTGTCGCAGGTCGCCCCTTGCGGGCGACCCGGCCGTCGGTCTAGAAGGCGGCAGGGGTCGTTAGCTCAGTTGGTAGAGCGTCTCGTTTACACCGAGAATGTCGGCGGTTCGAACCCGTCACGACCCACCATCGCGCCTTACTTCGGCCTGCGTCCGATCCGGCGCAGCACCAGTGGCGCAAACCCGACCAGCAGCACGATCCGCACAACATGGTGCGTGGCGACATAGGCGACCTCGGCCTGCATCGCGAGCGCCACAAGGCTCATCTCGGTCACGCCGCCCGGGGCGTAGGCCAGCATGACCTGCTCGATCGACTGGCCGAACAGGCGGTGGAACAGCAGCGCGAAGGCCAGCGTCACGCCAAGGCTCAGCAGCGTCGCGCCAAGGCTCAGCAGCAGCGCCCGCCCCACGACGCGCGGCCCGATGCCCAGGAAACGGCAGCCCATCACCGTGCCAAGCAGGATCTGCGCCATCACCACCAGCTCGCGCGGCGGCGCGGCCTGCGACAGGCCCGCGACATGGGCGGCGGCACTGACGAACATCGGCCCGACCAGCGTCGGCGCGGGCAGCCGGAGGCCGATGCCCAATGCAGCCCCCAGCACGCCGCACACCGCCAGCACCGCCAGATCGCGCGCGTCGATGTCGGCAAAGCCGACCCCCATCGAGGTGGCGCTGCCTACGGAATAGCCCTGGATCAGCCGGAACCACAGCGCGATCAGCGCGATGGTGATGACGATGCGCGCGGCATGGGCCAGGATGATCCTGCGTTCGTCGCCGCCCATCTCCTGCCCGATCATCGCCATCTCGTTGACGCCACCCGGCATGGCGGAGAAGAAGGCGGTGGTCGGGTCGAAGCCGCCGACCCGCCGGTAGTAGGGAACCACAAGCGCCGCCGTCACCACAAGATAGACCACCAGCATCGCCAGCGACAGCGCCCAGCCTGCCGCCTGCGACAGCAGCGCCGGGCTGAATCCGGCCCCCAGCAGCACGCCGATCACCACGACCACGGTCGGGCGCAGGCGCGACGGCGGCAGGATCGGCGCATTCAGCATCGCGGCAATCATCGACGCGGTCAGCGCCCCCAGCATCCAGGGCAGCGGCAGGCCGAGGATCTGGAACACGCCCCCGCCGAAGGCTCCGATGGCCAGTGCCAGCAGGGTCCGGGTCAGTCTGGTGCGCAGGGGCGGCGGCGGGGCTTGGCTGATCAGGGTCGCACGTCTCCATGATCGCGCCGCCCGGCGGCACGCGGCCTTCGGTCACCCGGTGCGCCGCCCACGCGCCCGCACCGTGCCTCATGGCCCTGCAATCTATAGGCCAAGGGGGCCGGTGGCACAACTGCCGTGGCGTCCCCGAAGACCGCGTGCCAATGCGAACGCTGGTTCACAAACCGCAACACAGCCGGCAGGGCAGGGGCGCCCCCCGGCATCCGGCGCCAATGCCAGGCCACTGTGCCCTGCCGCACAGCCGGGCGGCGCCAATGCGCATTGGCGGCCCGCCGCTGGCCGCCTACCTTTGAACATGAACAGGAGACGCCGATGAGCTGGAACCCCGCGCTTGACCCCGACATTCCGCTTGGCGATGCGATCGACGCCATCGCCGCCGAAGTCGTGCCCCGCGCCCGCGACCTGGGTGGTTTCGAGGTCCGCCGGGCGCTGCCCTCCTCGGCCCGGCAGATGGTGGGGCCATTCATCTTCTTCGACCAGATGGGCCCCGCCGAATTCCTGACGGGGCAGGGCATCGACGTGCGTCCGCACCCCCACATCGGGCTGGCGACGGTCACCTACCTGATGCAGGGCAGCATCCACCACCGCGACAGCCTCGGCACCGACCAGTGGATCGAGCCGGGGGCGGTGAACTGGATGCTGGCCGGGCGCGGCATCACCCATTCCGAGCGGATGGACGGGCCGCAGCGCGCCGCCCCGCACCGGCTGTTCGGCCTTCAGACCTGGGTTGCGCTGCCCGACGCCCGCGAAGACGACCCGGCCGCCTTCGTCCATGCCGATGCCGCCAGCCTGCCGCTTTTGGAAGGAGAGGGCAAGCGGGTGCGGCTGATCCTGGGCGAGGCCTGGGGCGAACGCGCGCCGGTCGCCACCCCCTCCGAGATGTTCTATGCCGATGCGATCCTGGCACCCCACGCCGCCATCCCGCTGCCCGACGGGCAGGAAGATCGCGGCGCCTACATCCTGACCGGCGAGATCAGCGTGGCGGGCGACACCTTCGGCGCCGGGCGGATGCTGGTGTTCCGCCCCGGCGACCGGCTGTCGCTGCGCGCAGGCCCGCAGGGGGCCCGGCTGATGCTGCTGGGTGGGGCCACGATGGAGGGGCCGCGCCATATCTGGTGGAACTTCGTCGCCTCCAGCAAGGAACGCATCGAGGCCGCGAAAGAGGCGTGGCGCGCGGGCGACTGGGCGCATGGCCGCTTCCGCCTGCCGCCTGGCGACGACGCCGATTTCATCCCCGCACCGGAACGTTGAAGGCCGCGCGATATTTCCGCCGACTTGCGCTTGACGTCCCCGGCGGGGGTGCGTAATACCCTCCACACGTTCGGGCGATGATCCGGGCGGCGAAAAGCGCGGTTGTAGCTCAGTTGGTTAGAGTACCGGCCTGTCACGCCGGGGGTCGCGGGTTCGAGCCCCGTCAACCGCGCCATCGCCCGCCCGCATCGCCCGAACGTAAAAGCGCGGTTGTAGCTCAGTTGGTTAGAGTACCGGCCTGTCACGCCGGGGGTCGCGGGTTCGAGCCCCGTCAACCGCGCCATTATCACATTGCATGTTCTGAATATGTGGCATAGCCATGGTGACCCGAACCGGAGCGCGCCATGCATTACCTTGACCAGATTCCGCTGACCCTCGTGATGATCGTCGCCCTGACGCTGGGTCTGGCGCCGTTCTTTCCCGAACCGCATATCTGGGAAAAGCTGAAGATGCTGGCGGCGGGCACGCTGGTGCGCCCGGTGGACATGGCCGACATGGCGATGCACGGGCTGCCGTGGCTGCTGCTGGCCGCCAAGCTGGCGCGCATGGCGCTGCGGGCCTGACCGCAATTCTTCTAAGAAGAATTGGTCCCGCCCCTCGGTCACGCTACAGCGTCAGGCGATAGCGCAGATGGCCGTCCGACGCCACAAATCCGTCATAGAGCGCGCGCGCCCGTGCGTTGCCTTCGCCGGTGTGCCAATACAGCCGGTGCCAGCCCCGTGCCCGTGCCAGGGCCTGCAGATCCTCGATCAGCGCCCTGCCGACACCTCGCCCCCGCGCCGCTTCCGCCACGAACAGGTCCTCCAGATAGCAATCCTCACCCAGCACCCAGGTCGAGAGGTGCGGATGGTGCAGCGCGAATCCAAGGCACTGCCCGTCGCGCCAGGCCAGCCGCCCCGCCAGCGGCGAGGCCGGATCAAGCAGCCGCGCCCAGGTGCGGTCCGTCACCTCCCCGGGCAGGGCGACATCATAGAAGTCGAGATACTGCGCCCAGAGACCGCGCCACGCGGCCTCGTCTTCCGGGCGGACAGAAGTGATCTCAAGACTCATCGCGGTTCCATTCATCTTTGCAAAAATATCCCCGCCGGAGGCTCCGATGCCGAGGCCGGGACCCTTGTCGGCAGGAAGGGCGCCTTCGGCGGGAGGGTATTTGGGCCAACGAGAAACCACAGCACGCACGCCGCCTGCCCGAACATCCCGCCGGAGGCCCCCGTTACCCCACAAGCCGGTCGAGAATGCGTGCCCAGGAGCGGATGCCCTTGTGGAAGCTTTCCATGTCGTATTTCTCATTCGGGGAATGGATCTGGTCGTCGTCCTTGCCGAAGCCGACCAGCATGGCGTCCATTCCGAGGTAGGTCTTGAAATACCCTGCAATCGGGATCGAGCCGCCGCAGCCGACGTAGGAGGCCGCGCGGCCCCATTCTTCCGACAGCGCATGGCGGGTCGCCTCGAACGCCGGGTGGTCGATCGACATCTGCCCGGCCGGGCTGTTGCCGTGGCCGTGGAAATCGACCGTGCAGTCGGCGGGCAGTTGGGCGCGGACGAAATCGCGGAACGCCTCGCGGATCGTGTCGGGATTCTGGCCGCCGACCAGCCGGAAGCTGATCTTGGCATGGGCCTGCGACGGCAGCACGGTCTTGAAGCCGTCGCCGGTGTATCCACCCCAGATGCCGTTGACCTCGCAGGTCGGGCGCGACCAGATCATTTCCAGCGGCGTGCGGTCAGCCTCGCCTGCGGGCACCGACAGGCCGACATCGCCGAGGAATTTCGCGTGGTCGAACGACAGGTTCTGCCATTGCGCGCGGATTTCGTCGGGTAGTTCGGTCACGCCGTCGTAGAAGCCCGGCACGGTGATGCGCCCGGTGGCGTCGTGCAGCCCGGCGATGATGCGCGCCAGCACCCGGATCGGGTTGATCGCCGCACCGCCGTACATGCCGGAATGCAGATCCTTGTTCGGCCCGTGGACGGTGATCTCCTCGCCCAGCAGGCCGCGCAGCATGGTGACGATGGCGGGGGAGGTCGATTCGAAGAGGCCGGTGTCGCAGATCAGCGCGATGTCGGCGGTCAGTTCCGCCGCGTTTTCCTGCATGAAGGGGATCAGCGAGGGCGACCCCGATTCCTCCTCGCCTTCCAGAAAGATCGTGAGGCGGCCGGGCAGGGTGCCGTGCACCGCCTTCCAGGCCCGGCAGGCTTCGAGAAACGTCATCAGCTGGCCCTTGTCGTCGGAGGCGCCGCGCGCCCGGATCACGGGGCCTTTCGGCGTGTCCTCCACCACCGGGTCGAACGGGTCGCGGGTCCACAACGCCAGCGGATCGACCGGCTGCACGTCGTAATGGCCGTAGAACAGCAGGTGCGGGCCCGCCGCCGCCCCGTCGCCGGCCTGCGCCACCACCATCGGGTGGCCCGGCGTCGGGCGCTTGGCGGCGCTGAACCCCAGCGTCGCGAGATCGGCCACCAGCCAGTCCGCCGCGCGGTCGCAGTCGGCCTTGAACGCCGGATCGGTGGAGATCGACGGGATGCGCAGCAGGTCGAGCAGGCGCACGGAGGCCTCCGGCAGGGTTTCGTCGATGCGGGCCAGCACGGCATCCAGCGACATGTCATTCTCCTTTTTGTGATCCGGCGCGGAGCGTATCAGCCACAGCCCCCCTGTCCAGTGCCGACCGGTCAGGGTAAATAGGCCCCGGGTAGCGGACAGGAGAGCATGATGCGGGTTTCAGGTGTGTGCGGACTGGTGCTGCTGGCGGCGGGTGCGGCCAGCGCGGGGCCGATCGACGGCAAGGGCGCGCAGGCGATGCTGTTCGAGGCCAAGGGGGCGGAAGTGCGGATGATCGCCCAGCCGTTCCTGACCGAGGCCGACGCGAAGATCCTGGCCGTGGTCGGCGCGCAGCAGCCCTATTACGGCGCCATCGCGGTGTCGCCCGAGGACGGGCTGATGTTCGACGCCACTGTGGCCGCCGCCAACCACCACAGCACCGAGGCCGCATCCGCGGCTGCGCTGGCGGGTTGCGATGCCAAGCGCAAGGGCGCGGCGCGCTGCGTCGTGGTGGCGCTGATCCGCCCGGCAGGCTGGGTCGCGCGCCCGCTGCAACTTTCGTCCGATGCGACCGAGGGGTTCCGCAAGGCCTACAAGGGGTCGGGGCCGCGGGCGATGGCGGTCTCGCTGTCGACCGGGCTCTGGGGCATCGCGTCGGGCCCCGATGCGCCTGCGGCGGCGCTGGCCGCCTGTGCCGCCAAGGGTGCCAAGGCCGACGACTGCGCGCTGGCCATTGTCAATTGATGCTGCGCCGCAGGGCGGCAAAATGCCCCGTGTCGGATATGGCATTTGATTGATATCAAGGCAGCACGCGAACGGTCCCCGCTAGGGTTGATCAAAAGCAAGGCCAATTCGGGGCCTGCAGCCAAGGAGACAGACATGGAATACGCTACGGCACTCGACACCGCGCTGAACCGGTTGCACGAGGAAGGGCGCTACCGCACCTTCATCGACATCGAGCGGCGCAAGGGTGCCTTTCCGTCGGCCGTCTGGCGCAAGCCCGACGGAACGGAGGCGGACATAACGGTCTGGTGCGGCAACGACTATCTCGGCATGGGGCAGCATCCGGCGGTGCTGGCCGCGATGCACGAGGCGCTGGACGCCACCGGGGCCGGGTCGGGCGGCACCCGCAACATTTCCGGCACCACGGTCTATCACAAGCGGCTTGAGGCCGAACTGGCCGACCTGCACCACAAGGAAGCGGCGCTGGTCTTCAGCTCGGCCTACATCGCCAATGACGCCACGCTGTCCACGCTGCCTGCGCTGTTTCCCGGCCTCGTGACCATTTCCGACCAGCTGAACCACGCCTCGATGATCCAGGGCATCCGGCGCGGCGGGAACGAGCGGCACATCTTCAAGCACAATGACATGGCCGACCTGCGCCGCATCCTGGAAGGCATCGAGAAGGGCCGTCCGATCCTGATCGCCTTCGAGTCGATCTATTCGATGGACGGCGATTTCGGCCCGATCGAGGAGGTCTGCGACCTTGCCGACGAGTTCGGCGCGCTGACCTACATCGACGAGGTCCATGCCGTCGGCATGTATGGCCCGCGCGGCGGCGGCGTGGCCGAGCGTGACGGGCTGATGGACCGGATCGACATCATCAACGGCACGCTGGGCAAGGCCTATGGCGTGTTCGGCGGCTATATTGCTGCATCTGCGAAGATGTGCGACGCGGTGCGCAGCTATGCCCCCGGCTTCATCTTCACCACCTCGCTGCCCCCCGCAATCGCGGCCGGTGCGGCGGCCTCGGTCCGGCACCTGAAGACCGACCAGTCCCTGCGCGATGCCCAGCAGTTGAACGCCCGCGTGCTCAAGATGCGGCTCAAGGGGCTGGGGGTCCCGATCATCGACCACGGGTCGCATATTGTGCCCGTGCATGTCGGAGACCCCATCCATTGCAAGATGGTGTCCGACATGCTGCTCGACATGTTCGGCATCTATGCCCAGCCGATCAACTTCCCCACCGTGCCGCGCGGCACCGAACGGCTGCGGTTCACGCCCTCGCCGGTGCATGATTCGAAGCAGATCGACCACCTCGTAAAGGCCATGGACGTTCTTTGGGGTCACTGTGCGCTGAATCGCGCCGAGGCGTCTGCCTGACCGCTTCTGCGGATGCACAACGCCTTGCCCTGTGCTAGCTTTGACCGCAATAGAAGGCCAATGAGTCGGCGCGGAACCGACTCGGGCCTGAGGGGCAGCACGGGGCAGGGTGAATGATCGGACGGAGGAAAAAACCTTCGACGCCAGTCGTCGACAAGCCGAAAGGCTTTGACGACTTCGAGCTTCGCCTCGGCGACGTGATGCGCGGCGAGCGTGCGACGCTCGGCAAATCCCTGCTGGATGTGCAGCGCGAACTGAAGATCAAGGCGACCTACATCGCCGCGATCGAGAACTGCGACGTGTCCGCATTCGAAACACAGGGCTTCGTCGCGGGCTATGTCCGGTCCTATGCACGCTATCTGGGGATGGAGCCTGACTGGGCCTTCACCCGCTTCTGCGCCGAAGCCAATTTCGCCGTGGCGCATGGCATGTCGGCTGCGGCCTCGCCCGCGCGCATCGCCGCGGTCCGCACCCGCTCTGCCGCCGAATACCGCGACCCGCTGGCCGACCCCAACGCGAGCTTTGTGCCGCGCGGCGAAAGCCTGTTTGCCCGGGTTGAACCGGGGGCGGTTGGTTCGCTGGTGGTGCTGCTGGCACTGATCGGGGCGATCGGCTACGGCGGCTGGTCGGTGCTGCAGCAGGTGCAGCGCGTGCAGGTCTCGCCGGTCGATCAGGCGCCGCGCGTCGTGGCCGAGATCGACCCGCTGGGCAATGTACGCGGTCAGGCGCCGCTGGTGCGCTCGGCCCCCGCGGCGCCGGGCAGCGACCCGGCAGCACCGGTAGCCACCGCCGACGGGTCGGAACTGATGGACAGGCTGTATCGTCCGCACGCGCTGGACGTGCCGGTGATGGTGTCGCGCGACGGCCCGATTGCCGCGATCAATCCGCGCAGCAGCGGCACGCTGGTCGCGGCGGCCCAGACGCTGGTCGCCACCGAAGCCGCCCCGGATGCCACCCCGCCGCAGGTGGTGGCCACTGTCGCCCCTGGCGTGCATATCCTGGCCGTGCGCCCGTCCTGGGTGCGGGTGTCCTCGGCCGATGGCACCGTGCTGTTCGAGAAGATCCTCGACGCGGGCGAACGCTACGCCGTGCCGCAGATGGAAGAGGCGGCGGTGCTGCGCTCGGGCAATTCCGGCTCGATCTACTTCGCGGTGAACGGCCAGACCTACGGCCCGGCCGCCCCCGGTGCGCAGGTGGTCAAGAACGTCGCCCTGTCGCCCGAGGCGCTGACCGCGAAATACGCCGTCGCCAACCTTGACCGCGACGCCGATCTGGCCCGCCTTGTTGCCGTGGCGCAGGCCGACATTGCGGTTCCGGCCGTCGCTGACTAAGCGTCGCGTTGCCCTTTGGCGGCGGCGGCGCTATGTTGCGCGCGTGCCATCCGGGCTTTGAGGATCTGAAATGTCGCTGAATGACGTGCGCCCGTGGCGCAACATCTATCGCCGCAAGTCGCGCCAGATCATGGTGGGCCGCGTTGCCGTGGGGGGCGATGCGCCGATCTCGGTGCAGACCATGACCAACACCATCACCTCGGATGTCGCGGCCACGCTGGAACAGGTGCAACGCTGTGCCGCCGCCGGGGCCGACATCGTGCGGATCTCGACCCCCGATGAAGACAGCACCCGCGCGCTGAAGCTGATCGTGGCCGAAAGCCCGGTGCCGATCGTGGCCGACATCCATTTCCACTACAAGCGCGCCATCGAGGCCGCCGAGGCCGGCGCCGCCTGCCTGCGCATCAACCCCGGCAACATCGGCGATGCCCGCCGGGTGCGCGAGGTGATCAAGGCCGCCAAGGATCACGGCTGTTCGATCCGCATCGGCGTCAACGCCGGGTCGCTGGAAAAGCACCTGCTCGACAAGTATGGCGAGCCCTGCCCGGATGCGATGGTCGAATCCGGCATGGACCACATCAAGATCCTGCAGGACAACGATTTTCACGAGTTCAAGATCTCGGTCAAGGCGTCCGACGTGTTCATGGCCGCCGCAGCCTACAACCAGCTGGCCGACGCGACCGACGCGCCGATCCACCTTGGCATCACCGAAGCCGGGGGCTTGCAGTCCGGCACGGTGAAATCGGCGATCGGGCTGGGCAACCTGTTGTGGAACGGCATCGGCGACACCATCCGGGTCTCGCTGTCGGCCGACCCGGTGCAGGAGGTCAAGGTCGGCTTCGAGATCCTGAAATCGCTGGGCCTGCGCCATCGCGGCGTCACCATCATCTCGTGCCCGTCCTGCGCGCGGCAGGGGTTCGACGTGATCAAGACCGTCGCGGCGCTGGAGGACCGGCTGGCCCATGTCACCACCTCGATGAGCCTGTCGATCATCGGCTGCGTGGTCAACGGGCCGGGCGAGGCGCTGATGACCGACATCGGGTTCACCGGCGGCGGCAACGGGTCGGGCATGGTCTATCTGGCGGGCAAGCAGGTGCACAAGCTTGGCAACGACCAGATGATCGACCACATCGTGGAACAGGTCGAGAAGAAGGCCGCTGAGCTTGCGGCCGTGGCGGCGGCGCAAAGCATTGCGGCGTCGTGATGCGCAGGCCAACGTGACGGCAACCGGGGCGGCAAGCCGCCCCGGCGCCGCACCTCAGCCCTTGCGCTGGCCTTCGACGATCGAGCGCATCCCGTCCAGCGGCACATAACCGCGCACCATGGTCCGGTCGATGATGAAGGTCGGCGTCCCGTTGATCTCCAGCCGCCCGCCGAGGCTCTGGTTGGCGTCGAGCACCGCGGTGACTTCGGGCGAATCCATCCGCGCCAGAATCGCCTTCCCGTCCAGACCCAGTTCGCCCGCCAGCCGATCCAGCGCCTCGGTGCTCACGTCGCCGCGAAAGGTGATCAGCGCCTGATGGGCGCGGGCGTAGGCGTCGTCGCCCGCCAGTTGCCGCACCGCGATGGCAAAGCGCGACGACAGCACCGACTGTTCGCCCAGGATCGGGTATTCCTTCAGCACGAAGCGGATGTTGCCATCCGATTTCACCAGTTCGGCAACCTCGTCATGCGCCTTGCGGCAATAGCCGCAGCGGTAGTCGACGAATTCGACCAGCGTGATGTCGCCGTCGAGATTGCCGCCGACCCAGCTGTTCGGATCGTTGAGAATCTCGTCGGCATTGGTTTCCAGCAGGGCCAGATCATTGGCGACCGCATCTTCCTGCTGGCGCTGTTCCAGCACGGCGATGGCTTCCATCAGCACCTCGGGGTTTTCCATCAGATAGGCGCGCACCTCGGCCCGGAAGGCGGTGCGTTCGGCCTCGGTCATGGAGCCCGCGTCCTGCGCCATGGCGGCACCCGACAGCATCAGGGCGGCGGCAAGGCCGGGCAGGCAGCGCACCGGGGGGAATAGCGTCATGGGGGTCATGCTCCGTTGCAAGGGCGGCCAGATGGGCCGGTGCCGGTTTCCCGTGTCTGTGCCGGGGTTCGGGCTGTCGGTCAAGCGCAGATCGGCCGGGGTAGGGCGTTGGTGGCAGCTTAGGGGGCGGCGGCGGCGGGTGGCAAGGCGGGCCGCGGCCGATCCCTGCAATGTGATGCCGGGAATCGGCGGCCGCGGCAGGGCAAACGCCCCGGGGGGCGTTTACTTTGATGCCTCCGGCGGGGATATTTGCGCCAAGATGAAAAGGCGGGGCAGGATGGGGCGGATAATCGGGGGCGTGCTGGCGCTGTGGCTGATGCTGGGCGGCGCCGCGGCGCAGGAGCTTTCGGCGCTGGCGCGGTTCGACGCGGCGGCATCGCGGCTGGAGGACAGCAGGCGGGGCATCGCGCTGGATCTGGCGCTCAGCCAGCCGGTGCCGTGGCGGGTGCGGCTGCTCGACAGCCCGCCGCGTCTGGTGCTGGATTTCCGCGAGGTCGACTGGGCGGGCCTGCCGGACCTTGCGCGCAACAGCGACCGGGTGCTTGACCTGCGCGCCGGGGCGTTCCGGCCGGGCTGGTCGCGGCTGGTGCTGGAGCTTGACGGCCCCTATCTGGTCGGCGCGGCAAGCATGACCACGAACGGGGCAACCCGTGTCACGCTGCGGCTCGACCCGGCCGACCCGGCCGCTTTCGCGGCGAAGGCCGCCGAGCCGGAGCCCGCAGGCTGGGCGCTGCCCGAACCCGCCGTGACGCAGCAGCGGCAGGCGCCGGGCGACGGGCCGCTGGTGGTGGTGCTCGACCCCGGCCATGGCGGCATCGACCCGGGCGCGGAACGCGACGGGCTGAAGGAAGCCGACCTGGTGCTGACCTTCGCGCGCGAGTTCAAGGAACTGCTGCTGCGCGATGGCGGCTTTCACGTGGTGATGACCCGCGAGGAGGACATCTTCGTGCCGCTGGAAACCCGCATCTCGGTCGCCCGGGCGGCGGGGGCGGGGCTGTTCCTGTCGCTGCACGCCGATGCGCTGGCGGAAGGCGAGGCGGTGGGCGCCACGCTTTACACCCTGTCCGACGAGGCCAGCGACGAGGCGGCGGCGACCCTTGCCGAACGCCACGACCGCGACGACCTGCTGGCCGGGGTCGACCTGACCGGGCAGGACGATCTGGTGGCGGGCATCCTGATGGACATGGCGCGCACCGAAACCGCGCCCCGCACCGAACGCCTGACCATCGCGCTGGAGGCGGCGATGAAGGCATCGGCGGTGAAGATGCACCGCCACCCGCGCCAGTCGGCCGGCTTCTCGGTGCTGAAATCGCCCGACATCCCGTCGGTGCTGCTGGAACTTGGGTTCATGTCGTCGGCGCGCGATCTGGCGCGGCTGACCGATCCGGCGTGGCGGGCGCGGATGGCGCTGGCGCTGCGCGACGGGCTCAAGGCCTGGGCGGCCGAGGATGCGGCGCTGCGGGCCCTGCGCCGCTGAGCGCGGTCAAGTTGCCGTGCGTTGGGCAGGTTTGCGCCGTTTCGCGGCTTGCGGCCTTTTGACCTTCGGGGCGGCAGGCGATATAGAATGGGTCAGCAGCGCGGGAGTTCAGCAGTGGTCAGGTTCGTCGGGTCCTTTTTCGGGGCCATCTTCACCACAATCACGCTGGGCCTGCTGTTCGGCGCGCTGACCATCGGCGCGATCTTCTGGATGTATTCGCGCGACCTGCCGAGCCACGACAGCCTGGCGCAATACACCCCCCCGACCATCAGCCGGATCTACAACGGCGAAGGCCGGATGATCGACGAATTCGCGCAGGAACGGCGGCTGTTCGCCCCGATCGAGGACATTCCAGATCTGGTGAAGAACGCCTTCATCAGCGCCGAGGACAAGAACTTCTACACCCACCACGGCTATGACGCGCGCGGCATCGCCGCCGCCGCGATCGAGGCCATCCGCTCGCGCGGGCAGACCGTGCGCGGCGCGTCCACCATCACCCAGCAGGTGATGAAGAACTTCCTTCTGTCGGGCGACCGCACCGGCGAGCGCAAGATCAAGGAGATCATCCTTGCCACCCGCATCGAGGAAACGCTGAGCAAGCCGAAGATCCTTGAACTTTACCTGAACGAGATATTCCTCGGTCAGAACTCCTACGGAGTGGCGGCGGCGGCGCAGACCTATTTCAACAAGAATCTGGCCGACCTGTCGCCCGCCGAGGCCGCGATGCTGGCCGCTATGCCCCAGGCGCCCAGCCAGTATCACCCGGTCCGCGCCAAGGCCCGCGTCACCGAACGGCGCAACTACGTGCTGCGCGAGATGTGGCAGAACGGCTATATCGACGAGGCGACGTATCTCGCCGCGAAGGAAGAGCCGCTGCGTTCGGTGCAGAACGGCGATTACCCGGCCTTCCGCGATGCCCTGCCGCCACGCGACTATTTCACCGACGAGATCCGCCGCCAGCTGTCGGGCACCTTCGGCGAGGCCGAATTCTTCGGCGGCGGCCTGACGATCCGCGCCACCGTCGATCCCGACCTTCAGGCCGAGGCCGCGAAGGCCCTGCGCACCGGGCTGGAAAAGTTCGATCGCGGCCAGGGCATCTGGCGCGGCACAAGGCAGGTGATCGCCCCCGACAGGCTGACCTCCGAAGCCGACTGGCGCGCCGCCCTTGCCGACCTGAAGCTGCCGCGCGACGTGGCGGGCTGGCATCCGGCGGTGGTGCTTGAAGTGGGCGAGACTGCGGCCCGGATCGGCATCGAAGGCGAGGCCGAGGACGAGGACGGCCATTTCATCCCGGCCGAAGACGTGAGCTGGGCGCGCAAGCGCCAGGCTGACGGGCGGCTGGGGCCGAAGGCCAGGAAGGCCGGCGATCTGGTGTCGGTTGGCGACGCCGTGCTGGTGCGCGCCGTCACCAACGAGGACGGCAGCTTCAAGCGCTGGTCGCTGCGCCAGGTGCCCGAGGTTCAGGGCGGCTTCATGGCGATGGACGTGAACTCGGGCCGGGTTCTGGCGATGCAGGGCGGCTATTCCTACGAGGATTCGGTCTTCAACCGCGCCACGCAGGCGACGCGCCAGCCGGGGTCGTCGTTCAAGCCCTTCGTCTATGCCGCGGCGCTGGACAGCGGCTTTTCCCCCGCCACCATCGTGATCGACGCCCCGATCGAGGTGATGACGCCGCAGGGCCTTTGGACGCCGAAGAACGCCTCGAACAAGTTCTACGGCCCGGCCCCCCTGCGCACCGGGATCGAGCAGTCGCGCAACCTGATGACGGTGCGGATCGCGCAGGAAATCGGCATGGATACCGTGGCCGCCTATGCCGAACGCTTCGGGGTCTATGACCGGATGGGCGCGTTCCTCGCCAACGCGCTGGGGTCCGAGGAAACCACGCTATTCAAGATGGTCGCAGCCTATGCGATGTTCGCCAACGGCGGCGAGCGGGTCGAACCGACGCTGGTTGACCGCGTGCAGGACCGTTTCGGCAAGACCGTCTATCGCCATGACCAGCGCAAGTGCGAAGACTGCGGTCTGGCAAGCCTGACCCCCGGCACCACCCCGCAGATCGTGTCGAACCGCGAGCGGGTGATGGATGCGATCACCGCCTATCAGCTGACCTCGATGATGGAGGGCGTGGTGCAGCGCGGCACCGGAAAGGGCATCAACCTGCCCGTTCCCATCGCGGGCAAGACCGGCACCACCAACGACGCCAAGGACGTGTGGTTCATCGGTTATTCCTCCAACATCGTGGCGGGCTGCTATATCGGCTACGACCAGCCGCGCAGCATGGGCACCGCCTCGGGCGGCGGTTTCTGCGGCCCGGTGTTCGAGGATTTCATGAAGGTGGCGATCCAGAAATACGGCGGCACGCGCTTCAAGGTGCCGCCGGGCGGATTCTTCGTGAACATCGACCGCTTCTCCGGCGCGCGCCTGGGCGAAGGCGCCAGCGGCGAGAACGTGGTGGCAGAATACTTCCGCGAGGGCGAAGACCCGTTCATCGGTCTGGCCGGCATGGTGGTGGACGGCGGCTTTGCCATGGGGGCCAACCTGCCGCTGTTCGCCTATGGCGAAAGCGGCGAAAGCGGCGAAGGCGGCGAAGGCGCCGCCACCGTCACCACCGCCAGCGGCAAGACCAAGGTGATTCCGAAAAAGGCCGACTTCGGCACGCTCAGTTCCGGCGGCCTGTATTAAGCGGGCATCCGGCGCGGCGCTTTCAACCTGAAATGGCAAAATCCGGTGCGATTCCGAAAGGAACCGGACAGGCTTTGCCGATTCCCCCACCTGTTTGAACGCATGGGGCCCGTTTTCCTCGGTCAGCGACCCGCCTCAGCCTGGGCTATAGGGCGCCAGCCGGATCGGGATCGTCGGAAAGGGCGGCAACATCTTCCGCATCGACGAACGGCCCGGGGCGACCGAGGGCCACCTCGGCGGCAACACCGTTGTCTCGCTGGCCGCCGAAGACAGTTCGATCGCACTTCAGGGCGTGACGATTGCCCAGCTTTCGGCCGACAACTTCCTGTTCTGACAGCCCGGTGCCGCTTGCGGCGCGGGGGCAGGGTGCGTATATCAAGACGCCGTCGCCAGACGGCGTCTTTTCCCGTCACGGAGGCCAGACGATGCGCACCGAAACCCAGTATCATGTGGAGGCGATCCGCAAATCCCTTGCGCTTCTGGCGCAGCGGATGGATCTCGAGACCGCTCCGCACCGGCTGGAGGAGTTCAACGCGCTGATCGAGGATGGCAACCTGTGGTCCGACCCGGCCCGCGCGCAGAAACTGATGCGCGAACGCCAGTCGCTGATGGACGAGCTTTCGACCTACCGGATGATCGACTCCGGCCTCAGCGACAATGTCGAGCTGATCGGGATGGGCGAGGCCGAGGGCGACGCCGAGATCGTGGCCGAGGCCGAGGCCGCACTGAAGGCGCTGGTCGAAACCTCCCGCGCCAAGGAGCTTGAGGCGCTGCTGGATGGCGAGGCTGACGGCAACGACACTTTCCTTGAGGTCAACGCGGGCGCCGGCGGCACCGAATCCTGCGACTGGGCCTCGATGCTGGCGCGGATGTATGTCCGCTGGGCGGAACGGAAGGGCTACAAGGTCGAATTGCAGTCGATGAGCGACGGCGAGGAGGCGGGCATCAAGTCGGCATCCTACAAGATCAGCGGCCCCAACGCCTATGGCTGGCTGAAATCTGAAAGCGGCGTGCACCGGCTTGTCCGCATCTCGCCCTACGACTCCGCGGCGCGGCGGCACACCTCGTTCAGTTCCGTCTGGGTTTACCCCGCAATTGACGACAACATCGAGATCGACATCCCCGACCGCGACATCCGGATCGACACCTACCGCTCGTCCGGGGCGGGGGGCCAGCACGTCAACACCACCGACTCGGCGGTGCGGATCACCCACCTGCCGACCAACATCGTCGTCACCAGCTCGGAAAAGTCGCAGCACCAGAACCGCGCCAACTGCATGGCGGCGCTGCGCGCGCGGCTTTACCAGCTTGAACTCGACAGGCGCAGCGCCGCGATCAACGCCCAGCACGAAAGCAAGGGCGATGCCGGCTGGGGCAACCAGATCCGGTCCTACGTCCTGCAACCCTACCAGATGGTCAAGGACCTGCGCACCGGGGTCGAAACTTCAGACACCGACGGCGTGCTGAACGGCGATCTCGACAAGTTCATGGCGGCAACGCTGGCGATGGACGTGGCCGGGAAAAGCCGCGCCGAGGCCAACGCCGAAGGCTGATCACGCCGCTTGCCCAGACCGTCGCCACCCCGTAGCCTGATCCGGCAACGGGAGGATGCGCAATGGACGAAACCACCACCGGGCCGCCCTCGGCGGTGCCTGTCATCAACACCTTGACATGGGACGATCTGGCGGGCGCAGTCGGCGCCGCCTGGGCCGATTTCCGGCACGCGCCGCTTTACGGGCTGTTCTTCAGCGCGGTCTATGTGGCGGGCGGCTGGCTGATCGTCCATGCCGTGACGGTCGGCGGCCAGCTGTGGTGGAGCCTGCCTGCCGCCGCCGGCTTCCCGATCCTCGGGCCGTTCATCGCCTGCGGGCTTTACGATGCGTGTTTCGCTTGATGGTGGGCATCGATTTCACGGGATCATGGGCAGTCATTTCGCGTGAAGCTGGGCACTGATTTCGCGGGATCGCGGGCAGGTCTGGTCGGCAAATTGAGGATAGTTGCGCCTTCAGGAATGAAGGGGTGGCTTGATGCCGACAGGACGATTGAACATGCGCCGGATACGAGATGTTTTGCGATTGAAGCTTGGGCAAGGCCTGAGCGAGCGGTCCATTGCCGCTTCCCTCGGTCTGAGCAAGGGGAGCGTCGGAAGCTACACCCAACGGGCGCGTCATGCCGGGCTCACGTGGCCCTTGCCGGAGGGGATCGATGACGACAGCCTTGAACTTCTTTTGTTTCCAGCCCCGCCCACGGTGCCGGACGCGGAGCGGCTTGTGCCCGACTGGGCGGAGATTGACCGCGAGTTGCGCCGCCCTGGGGTGACGCGGATGCTGCTCTGGGAAGAATACCGTGCCGCGCACCCCGGGGGTTTTGCCTATACTTGGTTTTGCACGCATTACGAGGCTTGGAAGGGTCGGGTGCGCCCGACGATGCGCCAGACACATGTGGGCGGCGAGAAGGTGTTCGTCGACTTTGCCGGCGACACCATCGACGTGATCGACCCCACGACCGGCGAAGCGCGGGCCATGAAGCTGTTCGTGGCGGCAATGGGGGCATCGAATCACACCTATGCCGAGGCGGTGGCATCGGAGGGGTTGGAAGATTGGATCCTCGCGCATATCCGGATGTTCGCCTTTCTGGGCGGCGTGCCAAAGGCGGTGGTTCCGGACAATCTGAAGTCCGCCGTGATCAAGGCAGACCGGTTTGATCCGGGGCTGAACCGGACCTATGCCGAGATGGCGGCGCATTATGGCACCGCCGTTCTGCCCGCCCGGCCGCGCAAACCCCGGGACAAGGCGAAGGTGGAAGTGGCTGTCCAAGTGGCACAACGCTGGATTCTGGCGCGGCTGCGGAACCACCGGTTCTTCTCATTGGCCGAGTTGAACGTGGCGATCCGGCGGCTGCTGGACGAGTTGAACATGCGCGTGATGCGCGGCTATGGCGCCAGCCGCGCCGATCTGTTTGCCACTTTGGATCGGCCCAATCTTCAGCCCCTACCGCCCGAACCTTATGTCTTCGCCCGCTGGAAGCGCGCCCGCGTGGCACCCGACTATCACGTTGAGGTCGACAGCTCATGGTATTCCGTGCCCTTCGCGCTGATCAAACAAGAGGTCGATGTTCGCACAAGCGGCCAGACGGTCGAGATATTCCATCGTGGTCAGAGGGTTGCGAGCCACGTGCGCACCCCGGGGCGGCGCAGCCATGTCACCGTGGCCGACCATATGCCATCGGCCCATCGTCGCTTTGCCGAATGGACCCCGGCCAGAATGCTGGCGCAGGCAACCAAGACCGGCCCCGCCGTCGCCGCCTTTTGCGAGATGGTGATGGCTGACCGCCCCCATCCTGAACAGGGGTTCCGCACCTGCCTGGGTGTGCTGGCCTTGGTCAAAACCTATGGGCCGGAGCGCGTTGATGCGGCCTGCCAGCGGGGTGTGACCATCCGGGCCCGCACCGTCACCTCCATTCGTTCGATCCTCAAGACCGGCCTCGATCGCGCCTTCCTGGAAGGCTCCGAAGAGGTCGCCCCCCTCCAGCACGCCAACATTCGTGGCGGCAGCTATTACCATTGAGAAAGGACTAAAATGCTGACCCATCCCACCCACGACCGACTGTTGGCGCTCGGCCTGACCGGCATTGCATCGGCGCTCGAAGAACAACGCAGGTCAACCGCCTTCGACGCCCTCTCGTTCGAAGAGCGTCTCGGCCTGCTGGTCGACCGCGAGGCTGCAGAGCGCGACACCAAGAAACTGGCCTCCCGGCTCAAGTTTGCGGCTCTGCGCCAAGATGCCAGCGTCGAGGATCTGGACCTGCGCAGCCCACGTGGTCTTGACCGCAGTGTCATGGCGCATCTTGCCGATGGCGGCTGGATCGCCCGGCACGAGAACCTGCTGATAACCGGGCCGACCGGTTTGGGCAAAAGCTGGATCGCCTGCGCCCTTGGCCACAAGGCGTGCCGGGATGGGCGGCCCGTCCTCTATCAACGTGCGCCGCGCATGTTCGAGGCCCTTGCTCTGGCCCGTGGCGATGGCCGCCATGAACGCATCCTCAAAACCATCGCCCGCATGGATGTGCTGATCATTGACGATTGGGGCCTCGCCGTCCTCACCGCCCCGGAGCGCCGTGACCTGCTGGAAATCCTCGAAGACCGCCACGGCCGCGCTTCCACCATCGTCACAAGCCAACTCCCCGTTGACCAGTGGCACGAAGCCATCGGCGACCCAACGCTCGCAGATGCCATCCTCGACCGCCTCGTTCACAACGCACACCGCCTCACCCTCTCAGGTGAAAGCCTGCGCAGGCGCTCCGCCGTCACAAAAAAGCTTGACCAAATCGTTCAAGCCTGACTCCATGAAAGCGTCGGCCAGCCTGCCCACGATCCCGTGAAATGACTGCCCAGAATGGCGCGAAACGCGTGCCCACGATCGCGCGAAATCAGCGCCCATTCTCCGCGAAATCCGCATTTACGAGGTCAGTCGCCGCATCGAAGCGGGGCAGGCGCTGGACTGGCGCGGCGTGCTGGGGGTGATCTTCCGCCAGAAGGACCGCCAGATTCCGTCGATCGCGGCGGTGATCGTGGTGTTCTTCCTGTTCTGGAACTTCCTCGCCCACATGATCTTCGCGCTGTTCATGGGCATGGCGGTGATGACCAATGTCACCTCGTCGCTGGCGGTGTTCCTGACCCCGACCGGGCTGACGATGCTGGCGGTCGGCACCGCCGTGGGGGCGGTGATCGCGGCGCTTCTGTTCGCGCTGACCGTGGTCAGCCTGCCCTTGCTGCTTGACCGCGAGATCGACTTCGTCACCGCGATGATCACCTCGGTCGCCACGGTGCGGGCCAACCCGGTGGTGCTGCCCGGCTGGGGCCTGCTGGTGGCGGTGCTGCTGTTTGCGGGGATGGTGCCGTGGTTTCTGGGGCTGTTCGTGGTGTTGCCGCTGCTGGGGCACGCAACCTGGCACATCTACCGGCGCGCGCTGACCTGAGCGGGGGCCCGGCCCCGCGGGCGGATGGGTATTTTTGCCAAGAAGAAACCGCAAGGAAAAGGGGCACCGGGCCATGCCGGGCGCCCCTGGAAAGGTGGCCTTGCGCGGGTCAGATCGCGTCGGGAACCTTGGGCATCGCGGCCGGCGGCGGCAGCGACTTGCCCGACGACAGCGGGTCGTCCTGACGCTGCACCGAGCCTTCGAAATGCGCGCCGGATTCGATCGCGATGGTCTTGTGGATGATGTCGCCTTCGACCCGGGCGGTCGAGGTCAGCCGCACCTTGAGCCCGCGCACCCGCCCGATCACCCGGCCGTTGACCACGATGTCATCCGCCACGATCTCGCCGCGGATCGTGGCGCTTTCGCCCACGGTCAGCAGATGGGCGCGGATGTCGCCTTCGACGGTGCCTTCCACCTGGATGTCGCCGGTGGTCCGCATGTTGCCGACCACCGTCAGGTCCGATGACAGCACCGATGCCGACGGCTTGGCCTTGGACGGCGTGGGGGTATATTCCATCGAGGGCTTGCTCGCGGTCATGTCTGGCGCTTTCGGCTTGTCGTTTTCCGGGCCTTTGGGGCCGGGTTCGTTGATTCTGCTTTTAGAAAACATCTCTCGCTGCCTTGATGAAGGTCATCGGGTTCACAGGCGTGCCGCCGATCCGGACCTCGTAGTGAAGATGAGTGCCAGTAGACCGGCCTGAATTGCCCATATCACCGATCCGGTCGCCGCGCGATACCCTTTGTCCCACGTCGACGCGGATTTGCGACAGATGGGCGTAGCGGGTCTCGATTCCGAAGGCATGCTTGACGGTGATCATCCGGCCGTAGCCGTTCTCCCAGCCGGCCTGGGTCACCACCCCGTCGCCGGTGGTGAAGATCGGCGTGCCGTAGGGGCCGGCGAAATCGGTGCCGGTGTGCATCCGGGTGCCCGCCCCCTTGGGGTCGTTGCGATAGCCGAAGGGCGAGGTGAAGCGGAACGCCGCCTTGATCGGAATCGCAAAGGGTGCCTTTTCGGCCGCCATGCGATAGAGGTTCATCCGGTCGAGTCCGGTCAGGATTTCCTTGGCGCGGGCCTCGTCGCGACCGCCGATCGCAGGCACGCCGCTGGTCGACAGCGACAGCGGCATCAGCGGGCCGCCCTGGCCGGAATAGCCCTTGCGCACCTGTTCCAGCAGCGCATCCGACGACATGCCCGCATCGCGGAACATCTTGTCCAGCGGCTCCATCGAGACCGCCACCGCTTCTTCCAGCCGGCTGAAGATGGCGTCGTTTCGCTGCTCGATCACCCGCTTTTCCAGCAGCACCCGGGCGGTATCGTCGCGTGCCAGCTGCGCGGCCTCGGCCATGGTGTCGCGCTGGCGGGCGGTGGTGCCCAGTGCCCCGGTCAGGATGCGGATCGTCGCCTCGGCATCATGGGCGCGCCCGTCGCTGCTGCGGCCGTTGCCGCCCTCGGGGTTCAGCGCCAGGGTCAGCCGGTCGGCATCCTCGCGCGCTGCGTCGCGTTCGCGGATGGTGCGGCGCAGGGTGTTCTGGATCACGTCGATCCCGGTTTCCAGTTCCTTGCGCTGGTCTTCCGATTCCAGCAGCCGGGACTGCATGGCGCTGACCTCGGCCAGCGCGAGGTTGAACCGTTCCTGCGCGCGCAGTGCCTCCTCGGCCCGGTGGTCGCGGTCTGACGACAGTGCCGAAAGCCGGGATTCGTACAGCGCCTGCTGGCGCTGCGTCTGGTCGCGGGCGGAACCGGCGCCGATGCTGTCCATCAGCAGGATCGCGGTGGCGAGGATGGTCCAGGCGACGATGCAGGTGCTGCCTGCAAGGGCGATCACCTGGGTGGCGGGGCGCAGACGGATGAAGCGGGTGGTGGCATCGGATTTCAGGAACAGCCGCTGTTCAGGGAACCGGCGTTCCAGAACGGTGTTTATCCTGTAGGCGAGGCGATTGATCACTGGCGGGTTCCGTCCGTTATTTCCGGGCAGGAACTTCGGCCGGGTCAGCTGGATGCCCCGGGCCCGTCCCCTCCGCCTGATTAGCCAGCGGGGGAACGCATCGCAACAAATTTGACCGGTCGTGTCCCGGGCCGTGCCGTTTGCGGGCAAAATCGGCGTAAAACTGCCGATCTACCTTTGGTTGTGCCCCCCCCCGCCGGGCCTTCTGTCCCGGCTGCGCCGGGGGGTGAACAATCGGAACCCGGCCCGGCAGCACCAGGGTCCGGCGTCAGGCCGGGGACAGGGCCGATACCGCCGCCAGCACCTCTTCGACGTGGCCCTTGACCGTGACCTTGCGCCAGACCCGCGCCACCTTGCCCGTGCCGTCGATCAGCACCGTGCTGCGCTCGATGCCCATATAGGTCTTGCCATACATGCTTTTCTCGACCCAGGTGCCGTAATCCTCGCACACCGTTCCCGCCTCGTCCGACACCAGCGCGATGCCGAGTGCGTGCTTCTTCACGAACTTGTCATGCGCCTTGATGCTGTCTTTCGATACGCCGATCACGGTGGCGCCCAGCGCGGCGAAGGCGGGCGCGCTGGCGGTGAAATCCAGCGCCTCGGTGGTGCAGCCGGGGGTGTCGTCCTTGGGGTAGAAATACAGCACCACCATGCCCGGGCGCAGGGCAGACAGGGTGACCGTGCCGCCGCCGTCGCGGGGCAGGGTGAAGTCGGGGGCGTCGTGTCCGGCATCAAGTGGGGCATCGGTCATGGGCGGCTCCTTGCGCAGAGAGTGGTTAGCCTTGGAGTTCTAGTGTTCTGAGTCTGACACTTCCTACCTGTTTCCGCGAATTTCGTCGAGTTTGTCGAGCGCGCGGCGTTCTCGGGTGAGGATGTCCTCGGCGGTTTTGGTCCACCTGAAGGGCTTCGGCTTCTCGTTGTGCTGCGCCAGATAGTCGTAGATCGCGGTCTTCAGGTCATCGACGCTGGAATAGCTGCCACGTCGGATGCGCCTCGATGTGATTTCGGCGAAGAAGCGTTCGACCAGGTTCAGCCATGAGGCGCTGGTGGGCGTGAAGTGCAGCTTGAAGCGCGGGTGCTTGTCCAGCCATGCTTTCACCTCGGGCGTCTTGTGGGTGGCGTAGTTGTCGAGCACCAGGTGCACGTGACGACGCGCGGGCACGGCCTTGTCGATCTGCCGCAGAAATTTCAGGAACTCCTTGGCGCGATGGCGGGGCATGCAATCGCCGATGACCTTGCCGGATTTCACATCCAGCGCGGCGAACAGCGTGGTCGTGCCGTGCCGCTTATAATCGTGTGTCATGGTAGCTGCGCGCCCCTTCTTGAGCGGCAGACCGGGTTGCGTCCGATCCAACGCCTGGATCTGCGACTTCTCATCAACACACAGAACCACAGCCCGATCCGGTGGATCAAGGTAGAGACCGACGATATCCGTGACCTTTTCCTCGAACAGCGGGTCATTCGAGACCTTGAACCCCTTCGTGAGATGCGGCTTCAAGCCAGCTTCGGCCCATATGCGACCCACACTCGACGGCGAAATCCCCATGGCTTCGGCCATCAGGGCGCGGCTCCAGTGGGTGGCGTTGGGCGGCGTCTCCTGCACCGTCTTGGTGATCACCTTCAGCCTTGTTTCCATGGGCAATGGCGGCACGCGCGAGGGCCTTGTCTTGTCGCGCTTGAGGCCGTCCACACCCTCATCGAGATACCGAGCCTGCCAGCGCCAGACCGTGGGCTTCGAAGTGCGTGCGCGCCGCATGATCTCAAAAGTGCCGTGACCGTCCGCTGTCGCCAGCACGATCTCGGAACGCCAGACGAGCTTGCGCGCAGTGTTGCGGTTGGTGATCAGAGCTTGAAGCTCAGCACGGTCGGCGGGGCCAAGGTAAAGGCAAATGTCATCGCGTCTCATGCCCCGAATATGGCACATCAGGCCCTCAATGGGAATCCTGTGTCAGGTGGGGAACACTAGTTGTCTTCCGGCAAAGATAAAGGCAACCCGTCGCATCAGAGACCAGAAAGGGTGCAAACACCACCGATGACCGAAACCCCGCCCGTGCCCGTTCAGGCAAAGCCGCGCCGCGCCCCCCGGCGCGGGCGTTCGGGGCTGTGGCTGCTGCTGTCGCTGGTGTTCATGGCCTTCGCGCTGGTCTTCGGCGTCATGGGCCTGACCGGCAAGCCGCTGCGCCTGCCGGTCTGGACGGTGGTCGAGCTCGAGTCGCGTGTCAACCGCGCGCTCGGTCCCGGCATGGGGGGCGCCGCGCTGTCGATGGGGGCGATCGAGGTCACGGTCGGCCGCGACTGGGTGCCGCGCTTCCGGCTGGAAGACCTGCGCCTTGCCCGACCCGGCGCCGAGGCGCTGCTGACCCTGCCCGAGGTGCGTGTTGCCATCGACGCCGGGGCGCTGCTTTCCGGCCAGGTGCGCGCCCGCAGCCTGACGCTGGTCGGGGCAAGGCTGAAGCTGCGGCGCGATGCCGATGGCCGTATCGACCTGGGCTCGGGCGGCAACCTCAGCTTCGCGCATCTCGACAGCTTTGCCGCCGTGCTCGACGCCGCCGAAGAGGTGGTGGCGCTGCCGGTCTTTTCGCACCTGCGCCGGATCGAGGCCGAGGCGCTGACCCTGACGCTGGAAGACCAGCGCGCCCGCCGCGTGTGGGAGGTGGGCGACGGCCGCCTGACGATCCTGAACCGCGACACCGAGCTTGCGGCCGAGCTGGGCCTGTCGCTGGTCGGCGGCGGGCAGGCCCCGGCGCAGGCGCTTCTGACCTTCGTCACCGCGAAGGGCAGTGCTGCGGCGCGGATCACCGCGACGGTGGACCGGGTCGCCGCCGCCGACATCGCGGCGCAGGCCGGGGTGCTGGAATGGCTGGGCGTGCTCGATGCGCCGATCTCGGGGCGGCTCTCGACCACGCTTGACGCGGGCGGGCGGCTGACCGGCTTCGACGGGGCGCTGACCGTGGCGGCGGGTGCGCTGCGCCCCCGCGCCGAAACCGCCCCCATCGCCTTCGAGCAGGCCGGGATGACCTTCGGCTTCGACCCGGCGGCCGGGCGCATCATCCTGTCCGACCTCACGGTGCAGAGCCGGTCGCTGCGGCTGGCCGCCACCGGCCACGCCTACCTGCCCGACGCGGTGCGCGGCAACCCCGATGCCTGGCTGGGCCAGATGCGCCTGACGCAGGTGATGGTGGACCCCGATGGGCTGTTCGTCGAACCCCTGCGCTTTTCCGAGGGCGCGGTCGATGTGCGCCTGAAGCTCGACCCCTTCAGCCTCGACATCGGGCAGGTGGCGCTGGTCGAGGCCGGGCGGCACCTGATCGGCAAGGGCCGCGTCAGCGCCGACCCCGAAGGCTGGCGGCTGTCGCTCGATCTCGGGCTCGACGCGATCCGCCATGACCGGCTGCTGGCGCTGTGGCCGATGGCGCTGGTGCCGCGCACCCGCGCCTGGCTGGTCGAGAACCTGACCGAGGGCGAGCTGTTCGACGTGCAGGCCGCGATCCGCCTTTCGCCGGGCGCCGAGCCGCGCCTGTCGCTGGGCTACGAGTTCAAGGAGGTCGATGTCCGGGTGCTGAAGACCCTGCCGCCGGTGCAGAAGGCCAGCGGCTATTCCACCATCGAGGGCAACGCCTACACCATGGTGGTGGAACAGGGGCAGGTGATCCCGCCGCTGGGCGGGCCGATCGACGTGGCGGGCTCGGTCTTCTCGGTGCCCGACATCACGCAGCTCCCCGCGCAGGCGGTGATCCGGCTACTGACCGACAGCAGCGTGACCGCCGCCCTGTCGCTGCTGGACGAGCCGCCGTTCCGCTTCATGACCAAGGCCGGGCGGTCGGTCGAGATGGGGCAGGGCCGCGCCGTGCTGGAAACCGTGCTGCGCCTGCCGCTGGCCAAGAAGGTGATGTCCGCCGACGTCGATTTCCGCGTCACCGGCACGCTGCACGATCTGACCTCGGATGCGCTGGTGCCGGGCCGGGTGCTGACTGCCGCCGCGATGACCCTGACCGCCGACCCCGCCGCCTTGCGCATCGCGGGCCCCGGCCGCCTTGGCAAGGTGCCGTTCGATGTGACCTATGACCAGTCGCTGGGCCCTGAAGCGCAGGGCCGCGCCCAGGTCGCGGGCACGGTCACGCTGTCGCAGGCGGCTGCGGCCGATTTCGGGCTGGGCCTGCCCGATGGCACGATCAGCGGTGAAGGTCCGGCCGCCATCGCCATCGACCTGCAACGCGGCACGCAGGGCAAGCTGCTGCTGACCTCCGATCTGGCGGGCATCGGGCTGCGCCTGCCCGACCTCGGCTGGTCCAAGTCGCCCACCCAGACCGGCCGACTGGAGCTTGAGGCGACGCTGGCGCTCCCGCCGCCATCGACCGGCTGAGCCTGTCCGGCGCGGGGCTCGATCTGGCGGGCACCATCAGCCTGCGCCCCGGCGGCGGGCTCGACCTCGCACGGCTGTCGCGGCTGCGCCTCGGCGGCTGGCTGGATGCCACCGCCACCCTGACCGGGCGCGGCGCGGGCCGGGCGGCCGACGTGGCACTGACCGGCGGCCAGATCGACCTGCGCCGCTTCAAGGCCGGACGTGGCGGCGGCGGCGGCAAGGGCGGCCCGCTGAACGTGGTGCTCGACCGCCTGATCGTGTCGGACGGCATTGCGCTCACCGGGTTTCGCGGCAGCTTCACCCCGCGCGGCGGCTTCAACGGCAGCTTCACCGCGCAGGTCAACGACAGGACCCGGGTGGCGGGCACCGTGGTGCAGATGCAGAACGGCACGGCGGTGCGGCTGAAATCCGACGATGCGGGCGGGGTGCTGGCGGCGGCGGGCATCTTTGCCAATGCCCGCGGCGGCAGCCTCGATCTGCAACTGGCCCCCACCGGCGAGGCCGGGCATTACAACGGCCGCGCCGATGTGGTCAACGTAAGGGTGCGCAACGCCCCGGTGATGGCCGAACTGCTGTCGGCGGTCTCGGTGGTGGGCCTTCTCGAACAGTTGAACGGCGAAGGGCTGCTGTTTTCCAACGCCGACGCCGAGTTCCGCTTGACGCCCGCCGCAATCGAGATCACGAGGGGCGCCGCAATCGGCGCGTCGCTGGGCGTGTCGATGGCCGGGGTCTATCAGGTCGGAAGCAAGCGTTTGAACATGCAGGGTGTCGTGTCACCGATCTATCTGCTGAACGGCCTCGGCGCGGTGTTCACCCGGCGCGGCGAGGGGCTGTTCGGCTTCAACTACAGCCTGCAGGGCACCGCCGGGGCGCCGCAGGTCTCGGTCAACCCGCTGTCGATCCTGACGCCGGGCATGTTCCGCGACATCTTTCGCAGCCCCGCCCCGGTGCTGGGCACGCGCGGGCCGGGGGCCGGGGGATGACGCTCGACGATTTCGACTTTGCCTTGCCGGAGGCACTGATCGCCACCCGGCCCGCCATCCCGCGAACCGCGGCCCGGCTGCTGCTGGCGGAAGCCGGGGCCACCCGCGACCTGTCGGTGGCCGACCTGCCGGGCCTCTTGCGCGCCGGTGACCGGCTGGTGCTGAACAACACCCGCGTCATCCCCGCCCGCCTGACAGGGCAGCGCGACCGGCAGACCGCACAGGGCCCCGCCACCGCGCGGATCGAGATCACCCTGATGGAGCCGGGCGCGGGCGGCGACTGGCGCGCCATGGCCAAGCCCTTGCGCAAGGTGCAGGCGGGCGAGGTGATCCGGTTTTCCGATGCCCTGACCGCCACCGTCACAGCCAGGGGCGACGATGACCTGCATCTGGCCTTCAACCTGTCGGGCGACGCCTTCGACGCCGCACTGGCCGAAGCCGGACGGATGCCGCTGCCGCCCTACATCGCCGCCAAACGCGCGCCCGACGCGCAGGACGACACCGACTACCAGACCGTGTTCGCCCGCCATTCCGGCGCGGTTGCCGCCCCCACCGCCTCGCTGCACTTCGATGCCGCGCTGCTGGCCGACCTTGCCGCGCGCGGCGTGGCCTTCACCGAGGTCACGCTCCATGTCGGCGCTGGCACCTTCCTGCCGGTCAAGGTCGAAGATGTCACCACCCACCGGATGCACTCCGAATGGGGCGAGGTCACGCCGCAGGCCGCAGCCGAGATCAACGCGACCCGCGCGGCGGGCGGGCGCATCATCCCGGTCGGCACCACCGCGCTGCGGCTGATCGAATCGGCCGCCACCCCCGATGGCACCCTGCACCCCTGGCAGGGCAGCACCGACATCTTCATCTATCCAGGTTACCGCTTCCGGGTGACCGACGCGCTGATGACCAATTTCCATCTGCCGAAATCGACGCTGCTGATGCTGGTTTCGGCGCTGATGGGCACTGAACGGGTGCTGGCGATCTATGCCCACGCCGTGGCGCAGGGTTACCGCTTCTTCTCCTACGGCGATGCCTCGCTCCTGATTCCCGATCGCTGACCGGCGCCGACACGTCGCCAATCGCGCGCGCCCCCCGGCGCGGCCCATGATATTCTGCCCCACGATACAGGAGTCCCGCGATGCTGAAGGTTCTGGCCACCACCTGGCCCTTGCTGCTGGGGGTGATGCTGCTGATGGTCGGCAACGGCGTGCAGGGCTCGCTTCTGGGCATCCGCGGCGCGATCGAGGGCTTCACCACCTTCCAGATGTCGGTGGTGATGTCGGCCTATTTCCTCGGCTTCCTGTTCGGCACGCGCATGGCCCCCGGCATGATTTCCCGGGTCGGCCATGTACGGGTGTTCGCAGCCCTCGGTTCGCTGATCTCGGCGGTGCTGGTGCTCTACCCGGTGCTGCCCGACTGGACGGCCTGGGCGGTGATGCGGATCCTGATCGGTTTCTGCTTTGCCGGCGTCTATGTCACCGCCGAAAGCTGGCTGAACAACACCGCCACCAACGAAACCCGCGGCCAGGCGCTGTCGCTTTACATGATCGTGCAGATGATCGGCATCATCACCAGCCAGGCGCTCCTGAACGTGGCCGAACCGTCGGGCTTCGTGCTGTTCGTCATCTCCTCGGTGCTGGTGTCGCTGGCCTTCACCCCGATCCTGCTGACCGTCACCCAGCAGGCCCCGCTGTTCGAGGACACCCGCCCGCTGTCGTTCCGCGCGCTCTACCGCATCTCGCCGCTGGGCGTGGTGGGGATGTTCCTAACGGGGGGCATCTTTTCCGCGATGTTCGGCATGGCCTCGGTCTGGGGCACGCTGGAAGGGCTGAGCGTGCGCGACATCTCGATCTTCATCGGCGCGATGTATGGCGGCGGGCTGGTGCTGCAATACCCGATCGGCTGGATGTCCGACCGGATGGACCGCCGCACGCTGATCTGCGGTCTGTCGGTCGTGGGGGCTGCGGCGATGCTGGGCACCGTGGCGCTGGCGCCGCCGTTCTGGGGGCTGCTGGTGGCCTCGGTGCTGCTGGGCGGCGTGACCAACCCGCTTTACTCGCTGCTGATCGCCTATACCAACGACTTCCTCGGCCGTCAGGAAATGGCCGCCGCCTCGGCCGGCCTTCTGTTCATGAACGGGCTGGGGGCGATTGCCGGGCCGCTTGTCACCGGCTGGATCATGGGGCAGGTGGGGCCGGGCGGGTTTTTCCTGTTCATCGGCATCCTGTTTGCGCTGCTCGGCGTCTATGCCCTTTGGCGCATGACCCGCCGTTCTGCCCCCGCGTCCGCCGATACCGGCGCCTTTGCCGGTCTGTCGCCCGCCGCCTCGTCGCTGGCGGTGGGCGCGATGATGGAGGAAAAGGGGCAGGACACCCCGGCCCCCACCCATCCGCGCTAAGGATTGCCGCACGGGCCAAACCCTGTCAGGCTTGACCCCGCGCCCCCTGACCCTTGGAGTCCCCTATGGCCGACGACCCTGTTTCCGTGCTCGAGTTCTGGCTGGAGGAAGTCGGCCCCAGGGGCTGGTATGCCGGGGGCGAGGCGATGGACATGCTGTGCCGCGACCGGTTCGAGGAATTGTGGAACGCCGCGGCCGAAGGCGGGCTGGAGCATTGGGTCGATGGCGCGGTCGGCAGCCTCGCCTACCTGATCCTGACCGACCAGCTGCCGCGCAACATGTTCCGCGACACGGGGCAGGCCTTCGCCACCGACACCCGCGCCCGCGCCGCCGCGCGCCACGCGCTCGATGCGGGCTGGGACATGGCCGCACCCGAACCCGAACGCCAGTTCTTCTACCTGCCGTTCGAACACTCCGAAGACCCGGCCGATCAGGCGCTTTCGGTCGATCTGTTCTCCACTCGGATGCCCGAGACCGGCGCCGAAAACCTGCTCCACGCCCGCGCCCATGCCCGGATCATCGCCCGCTTCGGCCGCTTCCCGTTCCGCAACGCCGCATTGGGGCGCCCATCGACCCCGGAGGAGACCGCCTTTCTGGATCAGGGCGGCTATGCGTCCGTGGTCCGCGCCTTGCAGGGCTGAGCCATGCGCCTGCTGCATGACCCCGCGGCGCAGCCCGCGTTGCGCGGGCCTGCGGAATGGTTTAATGGCAAACTACTTTTTCCAGGGAGGAAATGATGGCCGCCAGAAGCTTTGACCTGATCGTGATCGGCGCAGGCCCCGGAGGCTATGTCGCCGCGATCCGGGCGGCCCAGCTTGGCCTTTCGGTCGTCATCGTTGAGCGTGAAAACCTCGGCGGCATCTGCCTGAACTGGGGCTGCATCCCGACCAAGGCGCTGCTGCGCTCGGCCGAGGTGTTCCACCTGATGCACCGCGCCAAGGAATTCGGATTGTCTGCCAACGGCTTGTCGTTCGATCTTGATGCAGTCGTCGCCCGCTCGCGCGGGGTGGCCAGGCAGCTTTCGGGCGGCATCGGCCACCTGATGAAGAAGAACAGGATCGCCGTGGTGATGGGCGAGGCCACCGTGCCCGAAAAGGGCCGCGTCACCGTCACCACCGCCAAGGGCCGCGAAGACCTGACCGCGAAGAACATCGTTCTCGCCACCGGCGCGCGGGCCCGCGAACTCCCGGGGCTGGAGGCCGACGGCGATCTGGTCTGGACATACCGCCACGCCCTGCAGCCCAAACGGATGCCGAAAAAGCTGCTGGTGATCGGCTCGGGTGCCATCGGCATCGAATTTGCCAGCTTCTTCAACACGCTGGGCGCCGACACCACCGTAGTCGAGGTGATGGACCGCGTGCTGCCGGTCGAGGATGCCGAGGTCAGCGCCTTTGCGAAGAAATCCTTCGTGAAGCAGGGCATGAAGATCATGGAACAGGCGGCGGTGAAGAAGCTCGACCGCGCGCCGGGCCGCGTGACCGCCCATATCGAGACCGGCGGCAAGACCCAGACGATGGACTTCGACACCGTGATTTCCGCCGTCGGCATCGTCGGCAACGTCGAAAACCTCGGGCTCGAAGCCCTTGGCGTCAAGATCGACCGCACCCACGTCGTCACCGACCAATACTGCCGCACCGGGGTTGAGGGGCTCTATGCCATCGGCGACCTCGCGGGCGGGCCGTGGCTGGCGCACAAGGCCAGCCACGAGGGCGTCATGGTGGCCGAACTGATCGCGGGCGGCCATCCGCACCCGATCAAGCCGGGTTCCATCGCGGGCTGCACCTACTGCCATCCGCAGGTCGCCAGCGTCGGCCTCACCGAGGCGAAGGCGATCGAGGCCGGGCACAAGGTCCGCGTCGGCCGCTTCCCCTTCATCGGCAACGGCAAGGCAATCGCGCTGGGGGAAACCGAAGGCTTCATCAAGACCGTGTTCGACGCGGGCACCGGCGAATTGCTCGGCGCCCACATGATCGGAGCCGAGGTGACCGAGCTGATCCAGGGCTATGTGATCGGCCGCACGCTGGAAACCACCGAGGCCGAGCTGATGGAAACCGTCTTCCCGCACCCGACGCTTTCGGAAATGATGCATGAATCGGTGCTGGATGCCTACGGGCGCGCGCTGCATTTCTAAGAGGGCGCATGGCCAGTCTCAACCGGATCGTGATGCAGAAAACCAGCCGCCGCTGGCTGAAGGAACTGGCCCCGGAAACGCTCGACGCCGCCGAGATTTCCGGCCGCTGGGGGCAGGGGATCGGTTTTCGCAGCTACGAGGCGTTCTATTTCCCGAAGCACGACCCCTGCAAGGACGTGTTCCGCGACGCCGCAGGGGCGCCCCGGACCTTCGACATCATTCTGGCCAATCAGGTCTGGGAACATCTTGACCGGCCCTATGCCGCCACCCGCAACGTGCTGGCAATGCTGCGTCCGGGCGGGCATTTCTGGGTGGCGACGCCGTTCTTCCTGCCGTTCCACGCCGCCCCGCACGACTGTTCGCGCTGGTCGGCGCGCGGGCTGACCAACCTCTTGATCGAGGCGGGCTTTCCCGAAGACGGCATCCGCGCCGCGCAATGGGGCAACCGCGCCGCCGCCCTGCGCAACCTCGAACGCCCGTGGCCGCCCGAACACCTGCCCGAAACCGACGACCTGACCAACGACGAGGCTTTCCCCATCGGGGCCTGGGCGCTGGCCCGCAAGGCGTGACCCCGGCCCCGTCCCCGCCATCCCCTTCGCCCGCGCGCACCGTGCTGCTGGTGCTGGCGCTGTGGGGCGCGGGGCTCGGGTCTGCCGCGCAATTCGCCAAGGTCGGGGTGATCTTCGACCGGATCGCGCTGCTTTACGCCGATGCCGGGGTGACGGCGCAGGGGCTGCTGGTCTCGGCGGTGGGCTTTGTCGGGCTGGTGTTCGGCACCACGGCGGGCCTGCTGGTGGCCCGGCCGGGGTATCGGCGGGTGCTGGTGCTGGCGCTGGCCGGGGGTGCGCTGTTGTCGGCGGTGCAGGCCGCGCTGCCGCCGCTGCCGCTGATGCTGGCGCTGCGGCTGCTGGAGGGTGCCTCGCATCTCGCCATCGTGGTCGCCGCCCCGGTGCTGATCGCGCAACTGACCCCGCCGCGCCATCAGGGTCTGGCGATGACGCTGTGGTCGACCTTCTTCGCCGTGTCCTTCGCGCTGACCGCGTGGCTGGGCCGCCCACTGGCCGAGGCGCAGGGCGCGGGCGCGCTGTTCCTCGCCCATGCCGCCTGCATGGCGGGTTTCGCCGGAGCCCTGTGGCTCTTGCTGCCCGACGACCGCCCGATGCCGGTCCCCCGCCCGTCGCTGGCCGACCTGATCCGCCAGCACGGCCAGATCTACGCCTCGCCCCGCATCGCCGCCCCGGCGATGGGGTTTGTCTGCTACACGCTGATCTTTGTCGCCCTGCTGACCCTGCTGCCGCCGCTGGTCGGCGCGCCGCATCAGGCGCTGGTCGCGGCGGCGATGCCGCTGACGGCGATTGCCGCATCGCTGACGCTGGGGGTCTGGCTGCTGGGCCGGGCAGGGGCGGTGACGGTGGTGATCTGGGGCTTTGCCGCATCGGCGCTTGCGGCGCTGGCGCTGTGGCTGGCCTGGGGGCAGGGGCCGGCGATGGTCGCCGCCGCGCTGGCGCTGGCGGGCGCGCTGGGGCTGGTGCAGGGCGCGTCCTTCGCCGCCATCCCGCAACTGAACCCCGGCCGAGAGGACCGCGCCCGGGCGGCGGGTGCGGTGGCGCAGCTTGGCAATGTCGGCACCACCAGCGGCACGCCCCTGCTGGCCACGGTGGTCGTGCATTGGGGCATCGCCGGCGTCGCGCTGTTCACCATCGCGCTGTCGCTGCTGGGCATCTCCCTGCACCTTTGGCAAGCCGCCCGCCGCGCCTGAGCGGCAATTCGCGCCCGCCGCGCCCGGGCGGCAAGTCCTGCCCGCCGCGCCTGAGCGGCAAGTCCTGCCCGCCGCGCCTGAGCGGCAATTCGCGCCCGCCGACGCTAGGCCTTCACCACCGCGCCGCCACCGTTGCGCCAGTCCGCCAGCCCGCCCAGATTGTGCACCTCGGCATATCCCAGCTTTTCCAGCAGCCGCACCGCCATGCCGCTCCGCGCGCCCGAGGCGCAGTAGACCGCCACAGCCCCCGCAGGCGACAGCGCCGACAGATGTTCGGGGTGTCGCGGGTCGGCCCTGGCCGCCAGCAGCATCAGCGGCACATGCAGCGCCCCCTTGGCCTTGCCGCCGGCCTTCAGTTCCGAAATGTCGCGCACGTCGACCAGCGTCAGGCTGCCATCGGCCACCCGCTTCACCGCCTCGGGAATCGTCAGCCGGTCCGGCCGACCGCCGGGGCGAAGAAAGGACAGCATCACCACACTCCTGTGCAACTTCGTGCCCACGGCATGTGGCCCGCCCGGCCGCATCCTTCAAGCCATCCGGCTCCTTTGACATTCAAAAAATAGAATGTGTAGACGCCGCGCCACAGCCCCCCAAGCCCCCTTCCGCCTATTTTTGCCCATCGGCGGTAATGTTCATTTATTGTTCACGTTTTTCGGTTGGAGACTCAGCGGGCCTCGCCTATGTCTTCTGAATCACGATCAAGGGGCGGGCCATGGCCGAGCAGAAGTTCATCGAGGTGCGCGGCGCGCGCGAACACAACCTCAAGAACATAGACGTCGACATTCCGCGCGACCGGCTGGTGGTGATCACCGGGCTGTCGGGGTCGGGCAAGTCCTCGCTGGCGTTCGACACCATCTATGCCGAGGGGCAAAGACGCTACGTCGAAAGCCTGTCGGCCTATGCCCGCCAGTTCCTCGACATGATGGGCAAGCCCGATGTCGACCACATCTCGGGCCTCTCGCCCGCGATTTCCATCGAACAGAAGACCACCTCGAAGAACCCGCGCTCCACCGTCGGCACGGTGACCGAGATCTACGACTACCTGCGGCTGCTCTTCGCCCGCGTCGGCACGCCGTTCAGCCCGACCACCGGCCTGCCGATCACCGCCCAGCAGGTGCAGGACATGGTCGATGGCGTGATGGCGATGCCTGAAGGCACGCGGGCCTACCTGCTGGCCCCGATCATCCGCGACCGCAAGGGCGAATACCGCAAGGAATTCCTCGACCTGCGCAAGCAGGGCTTCCAGCGCGTCAAGGTCAACGGCGCGTTTCACGACCTTGACGACCCGCCGGTGCTCGACAAGAAGTTCCGGCACGACATCGACGTGGTGGTCGACCGCATCGTGGTGCGCGAGGGCATCCAGACCCGGCTGGCCGACAGCTTCCGCACCGCGCTCGATCTGGCCGACGGCATCGCGATTCTGGAAACCGCGCCGGGCGAGGGTGAGGGCGACCCGGTGCGCCACACCTATTCCGAAAAGTTCGCCTGCCCGGTCTCGGGCTTCACCATTTCCGAAATCGAACCCCGGCTGTTCTCGTTCAACGCCCCGTTCGGCGCCTGTCCGGCCTGCGACGGGCTGGGGGTCGAGCTGTTCTTCGACGAACGCCTCGTGGTGCCCGATCAGGGGCTGACCCTGCTGCAGGGCGCGCTGGCGCCCTGGGCGAAATCGAAATCGCCCTATTTCACCCAGACCATCGACGCCATCGCAAAGCACTACGCCTTTGACAAGAAGACCAAGTGGAAAGACCTGCCGTTCGACGTGCAGCAGGTGTTCCTCCACGGCTCGGGCGACCAGGAAATCCTGTTCCGCTTCGACGAGGGCGGGCGCATCCATCAGGTGACGCGGGTGTTCGAGGGCGTGATTCCGAACATGGAGCGGCGCTACCGCGAGACGGATTCCGCCTGGTCGCGCGAGGAGATGGAGCGGTTCCAGAACAACCGCCCCTGCGGCACCTGCCACGGCTACCGCCTGAAGCCCGAGGCGCTGGCGGTCAAGATCGCCGGTCTGCACGTCGGCCAAGTGGTGCGGATGTCGATTGCCGAAGCCTTCGTCTGGATCGGCACGGTGCCCGAAAGCCTTGGGCCCCAGAAGAACGAGATCGCCCGGGCGATCCTGAAGGAGATCCGCGAGCGGCTGGGCTTCCTCGTCAACGTCGGGCTCAACTACCTGACACTGTCGCGCAATGCGGGCACGCTGTCGGGCGGCGAAAGCCAGCGCATCCGGCTGGCAAGCCAGATCGGTTCGGGCCTGACCGGCGTGCTCTATGTGCTCGATGAACCCTCGATCGGCCTGCACCAGCGCGACAACGACCGGCTGCTGACCACGCTGAAGAACCTGCGCGATCAGGGCAACACCGTTCTGGTAGTGGAACATGACGAGGATGCGATCCGCGAGGCGGATTACGTGTTCGACATCGGGCCGGGGGCGGGGGTGCATGGCGGGCAGGTGGTCAGCCACGGCACGCCGTCGCAGGTCGCCGCCGATCCGGCCAGCCTGACCGGGCAATACCTCTCGGGCGCGCGCGAGATCGCGGTGCCGCGGGTGCGCCGCAAGGGCAACGGCAAGAAACTGGTGGTGGTGGGCGCCACCGGCAACAACCTGCAGAACGTCACTGCCGAGTTTCCGCTGGGCATGTTCGTCTGCGTCACCGGCGTGTCGGGGGGCGGCAAGTCGACGCTGACCATCGAGACGCTCTACAAGACCGCCGCCAGCCGCCTGAACGGCGCGCACGAAACCCCGGCGCCCTGCGAGACGATCAAGGGCTTCGAACACCTCGACAAGGTGATCGACATCGACCAGCGCGCCATCGGCCGCACGCCACGATCGAACCCCGCCACCTATACCGGCGCCTTCACCCCGATCCGCGACTGGTTCGCGGGCCTGCCGGAATCGAAGGCGCGCGGCTATGCGCCGGGGCGGTTCAGCTTCAACGTCAAGGGCGGGCGCTGCGAGGCCTGCCAGGGCGACGGCGTCATCAAAATCGAGATGCACTTCCTGCCCGATGTCTATGTGACCTGCGAAACCTGCAAGGGCGCGCGCTACAACCGCGAGACGCTGGAGGTCAAGTTCAAGAACAAGAGCATCGCGGATGTCCTGGACATGACGGTTGAAGAGGCGCAGGGCTTCTTCCAGGCGGTGCCCGGCATCCGCGAGAAGATGGACGCGCTGGTGCAGGTGGGCCTTGGCTACATCAAGGTCGGCCAGCAGGCCACGACGCTTTCGGGCGGCGAGGCCCAGCGGGTGAAACTGTCGAAGGAACTGGCGCGGCGCGCCACGGGACGCACGCTCTACATCCTCGACGAGCCGACCACCGGGCTGCATTTCGAGGATGTGAAGAAACTGCTGGAAGTGCTGCACGAACTGGTCGAGCAGGGCAACACGGTGGTGGTGATCGAACACAATCTGGATGTGGTGAAGACCGCCGACTGGATCATCGACATCGGCCCCGAAGGCGGCGACGGCGGCGGCGAGATCGTGGCCGTGGGCACGCCGGAAAAGGTGGCGAAGGTCGAGCGCAGCCACACCGGGCGCTACTTGGCCGACATGCTGAAACCCCGGCGGCTGGCGGCGGAGTAGGGGCCGCCTCGGGGGGCATCGAGCCCCCGCTCGGCGGCGCTGTCGCGGATTTGCCTGACGGGGCTGCGCGTGGTGTAGCCGTGGGAGCCTCCGGCGGGGGTATTTGGACCAAAAAGAAACCGTGAGGGTGCGGCTTTCATCTTGGCGAAAATATCCCCGCCGGAGGCGCTGACCCTGCGGCAAGAGCGGGCGTCAGGGTTTCGGGCAGGTGTTCATCCCGAGGATGGAATAGAGCGGGCAGGTGGACATCAGCCCGGTCGCCAGCGGCACGATGCCGATAAGGTAAAGCAGGCGGTAGCTGGCGGTGCTGTCGAGGAAGAACCCGGCCAGCAGGGCGAGGCCGACCACGATGCGCAGGGTGCGGTCGATGCCGCCGACATTGGTCTTGAACATGGGAGCGATCCTATTTCCTTGCCCCGGGTGCCGGGGACTGTGATCGCACTTTAGCGGGGTCGGGGTCGGTCGTCTGTGATCTGGTCACGTTCAGGCCGGGCCGTCGGCTTCGGCCAGGCGGCGCAGGGCGGCGGGGGCGGTGAGGCGGACGCGGCCGCGGTCGGTCTCGACCCAGCCGCGCCGCGCGAAACTGTCGAGGCGGCGCGACACCACCTCGCGCGCCGAACCGATGCGGGCGGCAAGCTCGGCCTGTGTCGCCAGCACGGTATCGGCCTCGGCCAGATCGAGCAGCGCGCCCGCGAGGCGGCATTCGACCCGCTGGAACGCCACCCGTTCCAGCAGTAGCGTCATCGCCTGCATCCGCGCCGCGAAGGCCTGGAACACGTAGGTGCGGAACGGGGCCGCCTCGTTCATCAGCATCATGAACAGCGCCTTGGGAATCAGCACCAGCGTGCAGTCGGTGGCGGCGATCGCCTCGCCGGAATAGGTCTCGCCGCCCAGCAGGCCGAGCGTGCTCTGCACGCAGCTTTGCCCCGGCTCGATCGCGTAGAGCAGGATCTCGCGCCCGGTGGGGCCGGTCAGGAACACCTCGATCCGGCCCGACAGCACCACGGTGAACCCCTGCGCCACGTCGCCGGGGTGGAACATCGGGGTGCCGCGCGGCAGGGTCTGGCGGGGCAGGGCGTCCAGCGCCTGCCGCGCGCGGTCTGGCAGGCCGTTCAGCCCCGCCTCGGCCACCCAGGCCATCAGCCGCGCCCGCGCTTTTCAAAGCGTGGCAGCATGGCCGAAAAGTCCATCCCGCGCCCGCCCTCGCGTTCCACGAAGGACGTGTAAAGCTCGGCCGCCAGCGCGCCCATCGGCGTGTCGGCATCCACCGACTCGGCGGCCTGCTGCGCCAACCGCAGGTCCTTCAGCATCAGTTCCGCCGCGAATCCGGGGCGGTAGCCGTTGTCGGCGGGCGACTTCGGGCCGATTCCGGGTGCCGGGCAATAGGCGTTCATCGACCAGCTCGACCCTGACGAGGTCGAGACCACGTCGAACATCCGCGCCCGGTCCAGCCCCAGCTTGTCGGCCAGCGCGAACGCCTCGCAGGTGGCGATCATCGTGGCGCCGAGGATCATGTTGTTGCAGATCTTGGCGGCCTGCCCGGCCCCCGCCTTGCCGCAATGCACCGCCTTCTGCCCCATCACGTCAAACAGCGGCGCCACGGTGGCGAAGGCCGCATCCGGTCCGCCCGCCATGAAGGTCAGCGTGCCCGCCGCCGCGCCGCCGACCCCGCCCGACACCGGCGCATCCAGCGCACCCAGCCCCGCCGCCGCGGCCGCCCCCGCCACCCACACCGCGCTTTCGACATCGACGGTCGAGCAGTCGCACAGCACCGCGCCCGGCCGCATCGCCGGAATCACCTCTTTCGCCACGGCGCGCAGGATGGTGCCGTTGGGCAGCATGGTGATCACGACCTCGGCGGTGCGCGCCGCCTCGGCGGCGGTTGCGGCCGCGGTCACGCCGGCGGGCATCGGGGCGAAGGTGTCGAACCCGGTCACCACATGCCCGGCGCGGGCGAGGTTGGCGGCCATCGGGCCGCCCATGTTGCCAAGGCCGATGAAGGCGATCTGCATGGGTTTGCTCCTGTAATGCGGGTCAATCGGCAAAGCTCAGGCCCTCGGGGCCAAGCGGTGCCAGCATAGCGGCAATCTCGGCCGGGGTCACTGCGGCGACATCGGCATGGCGCCAGCGCGGCCTGCGGTCCTTGTCGATGATCGCGGCGCGGATGCCTTCGAGAAAATCGCCCATCGCCTGCGCGCGGTGGGTGAAGCGGTATTCCAGTTCCAGCGCCCGCCGCAGGTCGGGTGCCGGGCCGAGCCGCTGCTGCATTTCCAGCGCGCAGGCGGCGGCCAGCGGCGAGACGCGCGCCAGCGCCTTGCGGGTTTCCGCCGCGAAATCGCTGCTGTCCGCCGCCAGACCGGCGATGATTTCCGCCAGCGTGGGGGCGGCGAAACTGCGGTCGATTTCGGCCTGCAACCCGGGCAGGCGGCCGGCCGGGGCAGGGCGCACCAAACCGTCCAGCGCCGCAATGCCGCCCGCTTCCAGCGCCGCCGTCAGCGCGGGCCAGTCGGCCTCGGGCACGAACACATCGGCAAACCCGGCGTAGATTGCGTCGCCCGGCCCCATCCGCGTGCCCGTCGTCCCAAGCCAGGCCCCCATCCGCCCCGGCCCGCGCGCCAGCAGAAAACTGCCGCCGACATCGGGCACAAGGCCGATGCCGCATTCCGGCATGGCGATCTGCGTCGAATCCCCGACGATGCGGTGGCTGGCATGGCAGCCGACCCCCACGCCGCCGCCCATGGTGAAACCCTGCATCAGGGTGACCACCGGCTTGGGATATTCGGCAATCCGGGCGTTCATGCGGTATTCGTCGCGCCAGAACGCCTGCCCGTGGGCGTGATCGCCCGCGATGCCGCGCGCGTAAAGCTCGGCAATGTCGCCCCCGGCGCAGAAGGCGCGCGGCCCCGCCGCGTCGATCACCACCAGTTCCACCGCCGGGTCATCCTGCCAGCCGACCAGTGCTGCATCCAGCGCGGCACACATCGGCTCGCTCAGCGCGTTCAGTGCGGCGGGGCGGTTCAGGGTGATGCGCCCGGCGCGGCCCGCGATGCGGATCTCGATGTCGCTCATGCCCATGTTTCGCTCATACCCGGTCGGCCAGCATCTGGCGCGAGATGATCAGGCGCATGATTTCGTTGGTGCCTTCAAGGATCTGGTGCACCCGCAGGTCGCGCACGATCTTCTCGATCCCGTAATCGGCCAGGTAGCCGTAGCCGCCGTGCAGTTGCAGGCATTGGTTGGCGACTTCGAACGCCGCGTCGGTGACGTAAAGCTTGGCCATGGCGCAGAACCTGGTGGCATCCGCCGCGCCCTGATCCAGCTTCCACGCCGCCTGCCGCAGGAAGATGCGCGACGATTGCAGCCGCACCTCCATGTCCGCCAGCCGGAACTGCAACGCCTGAAAGCCGTCGAGGCTGCGGCCGAACGCCTTGCGCTCGTGCATGTAGGTCATGGTGGCATTCAGCGCCGCCTGCGCCGCCCCAAGCGCGCAGGCCGCGATGTTCAGCCGCCCGCCGTCCAGCCCCGCCATGGCATAGGCAAAGCCGCGCCCCTCCTCGCCCAGCAGGTTGCCCGCAGGCACGGCGCAGGCGTCAAGCTGCACCGCCCGGGTCGGCTGCGCCCGCCAGCCCATCTTGTCCTCCAGCCCGCCGAAGGAAAGGCCCGGCGCGCCGTCATCGACGATCAGCGCCGAGATGCCCTTGGCGCCCTCGCCGCCGCTGCGCGCCATCACGATATAGGCATCCGAATAGCCGCCGCCCGAGATGAAGGCCTTGGTGCCGGTCAGGCTCCAGCCGTCATTGGTCCGCTCGGCCCTTGTCCGCAGGGCGGCGGCATCCGAGCCTGACCCCGGTTCGGTCAGGCAATAGGAATAGACCGCCTCCATCGCGCAGAGGGCGGGCAGGCGGGCGGCTTTGGTTTCGGGGCTGGCGAACTTGTCGATCATCCCACCGCACATGTTGTGGATCGACAGGAACGCCGCGACCGCCGGGCAGGCCATGCTCAGCGCCTCGAACACCAGCGTCGCGTCAAGCCGGGTCAGCCCGGTGCCGCCATGGTCTTCGGAAACGTAAAGCCCGCCCAGCCCCAGCGCCGCCACCTCGGGCCACAGCGCCCTGGGAATGGTGCCCGCCGCCTCCCATGCCCTTGCATGGGGCGCGATGTGGCTTTGCCCGAAGGCGTGCGCCATGTCGAAAATGGCGTGCTGTTCCTCGCTCAGGGCGAAATCCATGACGGCCTCGATTGGTTGACGTATCGTTAACAGGAAACGGAAAAAGTGGCGGGATCAAGTGGTTGGGCGGGATTTCACGCGTTAAAATCCCGCCCCGCACCGTCAGTCCATCGCCTTGAAGTTGAAGGCGGAGCCTTCCTTGATCCCGCTCGGCCAGCGCGAGGTGATCGTCTTGGTCCGGGTATAGAAACGGAACGCATCCGGCCCGTGCTGATTGAGGTCACCGAAGCCGGATTTCTTCCAGCCACCGAAGGTGTGGTAAGCCAGCGGCACCGGAATCGGCACGTTGATCCCGATCATGCCCACGTTGACCCGGTTGGCGAAATCGCGCGCCGTGTCGCCGTCGCGGGTGAAGATCGCGGTGCCGTTGCCGTATTCATGATCCATCGCATAACCCAGCGCCTGCTCGTAGGTCTCGGCCCGGACGGTGGACAGCACCGGCCCGAAGATTTCCTTGCGATAGATATCCATGTCGGTCGTGACGTGGTCGAACAGGTGCGGGCCGACGAAATAGCCGCTCTCGTAGCCCTGCAGGCTGAAGTCGCGGCCATCGACCACCAGCGTCGCGCCCTGATCGACGCCTGACTGCACCAGCCGCAGGATGTTGGCCTTGGCGGCGGCCGTAACCACCGGGCCGTAATCGACATCATTGCCGGCGGTGAAGGGGCCGACCTTCAGCTTTTCGATCCGCGGGATCAGCTTGGCGATCAGGGCATCCGCCGTGGCCGCCCCCACCGGCACCGCGACCGAGATCGCCATGCAGCGTTCGCCCGCCGCCCCGTAGCCGGCCCCCACCAGCGCATCGGCGGCCTGATCCAGATCGGCATCCGGCATGATGATCATGTGGTTCTTGGCCCCGCCGAAACACTGGACCCGCTTGCCGTTGGAACAGCCGCGGCCATAGATGTATTCCGCGATCGGGGTCGAGCCGACAAAGCCGATCGCGGCGACGGTCGGGTTGTCGAGGATGGCATCGACCGCCTCCTTGTCGCCGTTGATCACCTGCAGCACGCCGTCGGGCAGGCCCGCCTCCTGGAACAGCTCGGCCAGCATCAGCGGCACCGAGGGGTCGCGCTCGGACGGTTTGAGGATGAAGGCGTTGCCGCAGGCCAGCGCCGGGCCCATCTTCCACAGCGGGATCATCGCGGGGAAGTTGAACGGCGTGATGCCCGCCGCCACGCCCAGCGGTTGGCGCATCGAATACATGTCGATGCCGGGGCCGGCGCTGTCGGTGAATTCGCCCTTCAGCATCTGTGCCGCGTTGATGCAGTATTCGATCACCTCCAGCCCGCGCTGGATGTCGCCCTTGGCGTCGGGCAGCGTCTTGCCGTGTTCGCGGCTCAGCGCCTCGGCAAGCTTGTCCATGTCGCGGTTGATCAGGCCTACCAGCGCCATCATCACCCGGCCGCGTTTCTGCGGGTTGGTGGCGCCCCATTTCACCTGCGCCGCTGCGGCGTCGGCCACCGCCACGTCAAGCTCGGCCTTCGAGGCCAGCGGCACACGCGCCTGCACCTCGCCGGTGGCCGGGTTGAACACGTCGGCGAAACGCCCCGAGGTGCCCGCGACGTGACGGCCGTTGATCCAGTGGCTGAGATCTTTCATGGAATCCTCCCGATTTGCTGGCCGCAGGATAGGCTTGCAAAATTGCCCGATAAAGGGGCAAGTTTCCAAAAGCGTTTTGCAGAATTGCAGGTATGGCATGGATTGGGACGACCTGCGGTTGTTTCTGGCAGTGGCGCGGGCCGAAAGCCTGTCGGGTGCCGGCAAGGCGCTGCGGCTTGACCCGGCGACGCTGGGGCGCCGTGTTTCCCGGCTGGAGGAGGCGCTGGCGGCGCGGCTGTTCACCCGTTCGCCGCAGGGGTATCTGCTGACCGAGGACGGCCAGCGCCTGCTGACCCATGCCGAACGCGCCGAACAGGCGATGGCGGGGGCCGAGGAGGCGCTGCGCGGCACGCCCGGCGCGTTGTCGGGCCAGGTGCGGATCGGCGCGCCGGACGGCTGCGCCAACTACCTGCTGCCGCAGGTGCTGGCCGCGATCTGCGATGCCAATCCGGGGCTGGAGGTGCAGATCGTCGCCCTGCCGCGCGTCTTCAACCTGTCGAAGCGCGAGGCCGACATGGCGATTGCCGTCAGCCGCCCCGAGGCGGGTCGCCTGACCGTGCAGAAGGTGACCGATTACCGGCTCCATCTGGCGGCGAGCCGCGCCTATCTGGCGCAGGCCGCACCGCTGCGCACGCGCGAGGATCTGGCAGGGCACCGCATGGTCGGCTACATCGCCGACATGATCTTCGACAAGGAACTGGACTATCTGACCGGGATCGGCGCGGGGCCGGTGCCGCTGGCCTCGAACTCGGTTTCGGTGCAGCTGAACTGGCTGCGCCATGGCGCCGGGTTGGGCATCGTGCATGATTTCGCCATGCCCTCGGCCCCCGAACTGGTGAAGGTGCTGGAGGGCGAGATCGCGCTCACCCGCACCTTCTGGCTGATCCGGCACGCCGATGATGGCCGGCTGGAGCGGCTGACCCGATTTGCCGACCTGCTGTTGCAGGGGATACGGCGCGAGGTGGCCCGTCTGGAAGCTTTGACTTGACAGAATGTCGCATGGGGCTGACGCTTGTCACATTCGATTGCCCCGGAGGCCGGAGCCGGGCGGCACGCCGCAGTCAGGGAGGAATGCGATGCTTGTTCAACAGATCCTGAACTCGAAGTCGGACAGCGCGGTGGTCACGGTGGCCCCCGGCACCACGGTGGCGGCTGCCGTGGCGCTGCTGTCGGCGCGGCGGATCGGGGCGCTGATCGTGACGGCCGATGGCAGGCAGGTCGACGGCATCCTGTCGGAACGCGACATCGTGCGCGAACTGGGGCGCAAGGGGCCGTCGGTCCTGACCCAGCCGGTAGAATCGATCATGACGGCGCGGATCGTCGCCTGTGCCCGCCAGGACCCGGCGGTTCAGGTGATGCAGCGCATGACCGACGGCCGGTTCCGCCACATGCCGGTGATGGACGGCGACGCCATGGTGGGGGTGATCTCGATCGGCGACGTGGTAAAGGCACGGCTGTCGGAGCTTGAGATGGAAATGGGCGCACTGGAAGGCATGATCAAGGGATTCTGAACCGCAGCGGGCGGCGCAGATCAGGCTTGCATTGCCCGGCGCGATATTGTTGCGTGCGCCGGCAAGCAACAGCGGGGACGCCCATGCGCATCGGTCTTTATCCCGGAACCTTCGATCCGGTCACCCTGGGGCATGTGGATATCATCCAGCGTGCCATGGCGCTGGTGGACCGGCTGGTGATCGGGGTGGCGATCAACCGCGACAAGGGCCCGCTGTTCCCGCTGGAGCAGCGCGTCGCCATGGTCGAGGCCGAATGCGCCGGGATCGTCGCGAAGACCGGCGGCGAGATCGTGGTGCATCCGTTCGAGAACCTGCTGATCGACTGCGCCCGCGATGTCGGCGCCGGGATCATCCTGCGCGGCCTGCGTGCGGTGGCAGATTTCGAATACGAATTCCAGATGGTGGGCATGAACCGCGCGCTGGATGCCAGCATCGAGACGGTGTTCCTGATGGCCGACGTGCGGCGGCAGGCGATCGCCTCGAAGCTGGTGAAGGAGATTGCCCGGCTTGGCGGCGACGTGTCGAAGTTCGTCACGCCGGCGGTGCAGGAAGCACTGGTGGAACGTTACGCCTGAAGGCTGCGGCGGAGGGGTTTTGGCCCGGTCGTGCATTCGGTTCAGAGGTTTTCTGTTCGCGCCTCTCCCGGCCCGGCCCTTGAAGCCGTGCTTTCGGCGTTCCGGACGTTCCCCCGGAAGGTCCGGAACGCCTCACCCCCAGACAGCCTTGCGGGCGATGCGGTCGATGTCGCCTTCGTAGATGTCGAGGTCGAGCCTGGTGTCCAGCGGCAGGCGAGCCAGCGCGTAACGGGTCCGGCGGTAGCGGGTCCGGTTTCGGGCGGCGGTAAGCAGGGTTTCGATCAGGGATTTCACGGCGCGTCCTTTCGGCAGGTGGTGCGGAGAAGGTTTCCGCAGCCTCTGTCCGGAATGTATGCGTCATGGTTGCGCTAACAACCCGTCGTGGGCGCCTGCCGTCATGCGCTGGGTGCATGGCTTGCACGGCGGTGGCGGGCAGGCGAGGGTGGCCCCGCCTGCCCGGCGGGTTCAGATCAGCTTGCCCATCGCCACGGCGGTGTCGGCCATGCGGTTGGAGAAGCCCCATTCGTTGTCGTACCAGCTCAGGATCCGCACCATCGTGCCATCCATCACCTTGGTCTGATCCATGTGGAAGATCGAGGAATGTGGGTCGTGGTTGAAATCGGTGCTGACATTGGGCTGGTCGGTGAAGCCCAGGATGCCCTTCAGGCGGCCATTCGCGGCGGTGCGGATAGCGTCATTGATCTCCTCGACCGTGGTGGTGCGCGACGCCTCGAACACCAGATCGACGACCGAGACGTTGGGCGTCGGCACCCGGATCGCCACGCCGTCAAGCTTGCCCTTCAGTTCGGGCAGCACCAGACCCACCGCCTTGGCCGCCCCGGTGGAGGTCGGGATCATCGACAGGGCTGCGGCGCGGGCGCGATACAGATCCTTGTGCATCGTGTCGAGCGTCGGCTGGTCGCCGGTGTAGCTGTGGATCGTGGTCATGAAGCCGCGGGTGATGCCCACGGCCTGATGCAGCACCTGCGCCACCGGAGCAAGGCAGTTGGTGGTGCAGGAGGCGTTCGACACGATCAGGTCGGCGGCGGTCAGGGTGTCGTGGTTGACGCCATAGACGATGGTCTTGTCGGCCCCGGTCGAGGGCGCCGAGACCAGCACGCGGCGCGCGCCGTTCTGGAGGTGGATTTGCGCCTTGTCCTTGTCGGTGAAGATGCCGGTGCATTCCAGCACGATGTCGATATGGCCCCAGGGCAGCTCGGCCGGGTTGCGGATCGCGGAAACCTCGATCGGGCCGCGGCCTACGTCGATCGTGGTGGCGGTGGTGGTCACCGTGGCGGGGAAGCGGCCATGCACCGAATCGAAGCGCAGCAGGTGGGCGTTGGTTTCCACCGGACCCAGATCGTTGATCGCCACCACCTCGATGTCGGTGCGCCCCGATTCGATGATGGCGCGCAGCACGTTGCGCCCGATGCGGCCGAAGCCGTTGATTGCCACTTTGACGGTCATTGCAAACTCCTTGCTCAATGGGCCGAATCCGGCCGCGCCTGATGCGGACACCTTTCGCGGAACCCGCCGGATTTCAACCGGGCAATGCCCGGATCAACGCCAGAACGCCAGATATTCGACCAGTTCGGTCATCTTGCGCGCCAGAAACAGGAAACCCTGCCCGCCGAAGGCCATCGCGTCCAGCGCAACGCAGCCAAGGATCAGGCCGGCCAGGATGAGCGTGGTGCGGTTGGACACGAAACCTCGGATGCTGGCCGGGGGGAGGGGCCGTTCGGTGCCGACGATAGTGCAGGTCTGCGGCAGAGAGAAGGCGGCTTGGCGCGGCCGCCCCGGGGTTTTGCCGTTTCCGCTGCAATGCAGTTCGGCTAGGGTGGCCGCACAACAGATGAGGAATGTTCGATGAGCGGTTTGCTGGCGCTGCTGGATGATGTGGCGGCGATTGCCAAGGTGGCTGCGGCCTCGATCGACGATGTGGCGGCGGGGGCGGCCAAGGCCGGGGCCAAGGCGGCGGGCGTGGTGATCGACGACGCCGCGGTGACGCCGAAATACGTCCACGGCTTTGACGCCGACCGCGAACTGCCGATCATCTGGCGCATCACCAAGGGGTCGCTGCGCAACAAGCTGGTGATCCTGCTGCCGGCCGCGCTGGTGCTGTCGAACTTCGCGCCGCAGGCGATCACGCCGCTTCTGATGATCGGCGGGTCATACCTGTGTTTCGAGGGCGCAGAGAAGATCGCCCACAAGCTTTATCCGCCCGATGACCATGGCGTCGAGGCCGCTGTCGAAGACCCGGCACATCTGGAGGAAAGCAAGGTCGCCGGAGCGATCAAGACCGATTTCATCCTGTCGGCGGAAATCATGACCATTGCGCTGGCGGCGATTCCGCCGGGCAGTCTGGTAATGGAGGCGGTGACGCTGGCCGTCGTGGGCATCGGCATCACCGCCGTGGTCTATGGCGGGGTGGCGCTGATCGTGAAGGCCGACGATCTGGGGCTGCACATGAGCTTGCGGGGGCGCTACCGGCCGACCCGCGCCTTCGGGCGCGGGCTGGTGAAGGCGATGCCGGGGTTCTTGACCCTGCTGTCAACGGTCGGCACGGCGGCGATGCTGTGGGTCGGCGGGTCGATCGTGATCCACGGGATGGAGGTGCTGGGGTTCGGCTGGCTCGGGCACCACATCCACGACTGGGCGGCGCTGGCCGGGCAGATGGTGCCGCAAGCGGTGGCGACGGTGGAGTGGATCACCAAGGCCGCACTGGATGGCGTGTTCGGGCTGATACTTGGCCTCGCGCTGATCCCGGTGGCCAAGTGGGTGGTCGGGCCGATCCTTGGGCTGGCCCGCCGATTATTCCGTCGCGACAAGGCGCAATCCGAACATTGATGCCGCCGCAACAAGGGGTTGCGGCGGTTTCTTCATGTTTGAGATGAAGTCAGAGCAGCGCCTTGACCTTCTCGGCCGCCGCCTCGGCGGTAATGCCGAATTCGGCATAAAGCCGTTCGGCCGGGGCCGATGCGCCAAAGCCGGACATGCCGACGAAATCGCATTTGCCGTCGCGGCCGCGCTCGCCCAGCAGCCAGCGGTCCCAGCCCTGCCGCACGCCGGCCTCGATGGCGACACGCACCGCGCCAGCGGGCAGCACCTTCTTGCGATACGCCTCGTCCTGTTCGGCAAACAGCTCCATGCAGGGCATCGAGACGACGCGGGTGCCGATGCCCTGCGCCTCCAGCAGGTCACGGGCCTTCAGCGCAATCTCGACCTCGGACCCGGAGGCGATCAGGATCGCCAGCCGCTTGCCGGTCGCCTCGGCCAGCACATAGGCGCCCTTGGCGGTCAGGTTCTGGTTGGTGTGGGTCTTGCGCACGGCGGAAAGGTTCTGGCGGCTGAGCGCCAGCACCGAGGGCGTGGTTTTCGCGGTCAGCGCACATTCCCAGGCCTCGGCGGTTTCGACCAGATCGGCGGGGCGGAACACCCATGTGTTGGGCGTGGCGCGGCTGATCGCCAGGTGTTCGACCGGCTGGTGGGTCGGGCCATCCTCGCCCAGACCGATGGAATCATGCGTCATGACATAAACCACCGGAATGCCCATCAGCGCCGAAAGCCGCATCGACGGGCGGGCGTAATCGGTGAAGCACATGAAGGTACCGCCATAGGGCCGCACCCCGCCATGGAGCGCCATGCCGTTCATCGCCGCCGCCATGCCGTGTTCGCGGATGCCGTAATAGACGTAGCGGCCCTTGCGGTTCAGCGGGTCGAACACGCCAAGGTCGGCGGTCTTGGTGTTGTTCGACCCGGTCAGGTCGGCGGAACCGCCGATGGTTTCGCCCATCACCGGGTTGACGGCTTCCAGCACCAGTTCCGAGGCGCGGCGGGTGGCGACCTTGGGGGCGGTTTCCACGGCCGATTTCTTCAGCGCGCGGATCACGCCGGAAAGTTTCGCCGGGGCGTCGCCCGCGAAGATGCGGCGGAACTCGGCCTGCTTTGCGGCGGGCAGGGCGGCCAGCCGCGCCTCCCATGCGGTGCGGGCGGCGGCACCGCGGGCGCCGATCGCCTCCCACGCCGATTTGACATCGGCCGGAATCTCGAAGGCGGCATGGGGCCAGCCATAGGCGGCCTTGGTGTCGGCGACCAGCTTGGCGTCGGTCAGCGCGCCGTGGCCTTTCGACGTGTCCTGCGCCGATGACCCCAGCGCGATATGGGTCTTGCAGGCGACAAAGGCCGGGCGGGGCGAGGCCTTGGCGGCGGTGATGGCGCGGTCGATGTCGGCGGGGTCATGGCCGTCGCAGGAAAACACGTTCCACCCCGAGGCGGCGAAACGGGCGCTCTGGTCGGTGACATCCGACAGCGCCACCTTGCCGTCGATTGTGATGCCGTTGTTGTCCCACAGCACGATCAGGCGCGAAAGCTGATGCTTGCCCGCAAGGCCGATCGCCTCCTGGCTGATGCCTTCCATCAGGCAGCCGTCGCCCGCGATGACATAGGTGTAATGGTCGATGACCTTCGAGCCCCAGCGGGCGCGCAGCGATTCCTCGGCCATGGCAAAGCCCACGGCATTGGCGATGCCCTGGCCCAGCGGGCCGGTCGTGGTCTCGATGCCCTTGGCGTGGCCGTATTCGGGGTGGCCTGCGGTGATGGCGCCCCACTGGCGGAAGTTCTTGACCTGCGCCAGCGTCATGTCGGCAAAGCCGGTCAGGTGCAGCAGCGCATAGAGCAGCATCGAGCCATGCCCCGCCGACAGGATGAAGCGGTCGCGGTTCGGCCAGTCGGGGGCGGCGGCGTCGAAGCTCAGGTGCTTTTCCCACAGCACGGTCGCCACGTCGGCCATCCCCATCGGCATTCCGGAATGACCCGAGTTCGCGGCGGCGACCGCATCGAGCGTCAGGGTGCGGATGGCGCAGGCTTTGGTCCAATGATCGGGGTGCTGGGCGCGCAGGCTTGCAATGTCCAAGGTCTTGTCCTTCGTCTGCTGGGGTCGGGGGTCGGGGGTCGGGGGTCGGTGTCGGGGTTTCCGGCAGGTGCATATCAGCCCGGGCGGCAAGATCAAGCGGACCGGGGCGGGGCCGGGCGGAAAGGGGGGCGCATTTGCCGTTTGCTTTGGGATAAGATCAGGGAACATCGGGAAAAAGGCCGATTCGCCGCGCCGGGGCGGGGCTGGAACCGGAAGGGGCAGAAGATGAGCGATATTTCAGAGCTGGAGCGCCGGATCACCGCCGCGCTCGAGCGGATCGGCAAGGGGCTGGACCGGATGGCGGCCGAACCGGCAGCGGCGGCCGAGGCCACAGCGACGGTTGCAGGCCCCGCTGGCGTGGACGAGGGGCTTCAGGCGGCGCTGGACGAGGAACGCACCGCCAACGCCCAGCTTTCGGCGCGGCTGCGCGCGGTGAAGGAACGCGAGGCACAGGCCGTGGCGCGGCTTGAGGCGCAGGTGGCAAGGATGACGCGGCAGCTGGACGTGCAGGGGCTGGACCTGCAGCGGATGCGCAAGACCACGGTGCAGTTGCGCGAACAGCTGCGCGTGCTGCGCGAGGCGCAGACCGGCGGTCAGGCCGACCCGCAGATGATCAACAAGGCGATGCTTGCCGAGCTTGAGGCGCTGCGCGCCACCCGGCTGTCGGAAACCGCCGAACTGGATGAGATACTGGCCGAACTCGCGCCGCTGATCGAGATGCCGCCGACCGGGGCGGCCCCGCAGACCAAGGAGGTTCCCGACGATGCCCGAGCTTGACATCACCATCGGCGGACGGACCTTTCAGGTTGCCTGCCAGACCGGCGAAGAGCACTTCCTGCGATCTGCCGCCGCGATGCTCGACATCGAGGCGCAGCCGCTGGTGGCGCAGATGGGGCGGGTGCCCGAGGGGCGGATGCTGCTGATGGCGGGGCTGATGCTGGCCGACAAGACGGCGGCGCTGGAGGACGAGCTGCGCGTGCTGAAGGCACGCATGGCCGAGGTCGAGGCCCGCCCGCTGCCCGCGCCGCTGCGCATCGAGGTGCCGGTGATTCCGGCCGAGGTCACTGAGGCGCTGGCAGAAATCGCCGCCCGTGCCGAGGCAATGGCGGCAGCGGTGGAGGAGCGTGCGGAGGCCTGACGCCGAAGGGCCGATCCGGGCGCTCCGGCCTGCGTGCGGGGCGCATACCCCTCGGCCTGCCCGCGGAGCTACGGCCCTGCCCGCCGTTGATCGGCCTGTCTGCGGGGCGCCGGGCGGAAGGGGGGCTGTCTGCCCCCCGCAGGCCCGGATTGCATCCGGGCCTTCCCCCCGAGGATATTTGCGCAAAGGTGAAAGCGCAAAGCGAAGGTGTGAAATTTCCGGGCGACGGTGCGGGTGGTCAGGCGTTGGCTTCGCGGATCTTGTCGGCGGCGGCCTTGTCGTAGGTGACGCCCTTGGCCTCGAACAGGGCATCGAGTTCGCCCGACAGGGTCATCTCGGTGACGATGTCGCAGCCGCCGACGAATTCGCCCTTGACGTAAAGCTGCGGGATGGTCGGCCAGTCGGAGAAGTCCTTGATGCCCTGGCGGATGTCGGCGTCGGCCAGCACGTTGACGTCGGCAAAATCGACGCCCATGAAGTTCAGCACGCCCGCGACGCGGCTGGAGAAGCCGCATTGCGGCATGGCCTTCGTGCCCTTCATGAAGAGCACGACGTCGTTCTTGGTCACGGTGTCACGGATCTGGTCTTCGGCGGTGCTCATCTGGTGTCCTCGGGGTTGTGGCGCGGTTGGGTGGGGGCTGCGGTCGGGGGCAGCGCAGGGTCGGTTATTCGGGGGCCTTGGTGGTCAGCGCGAGGGCGTGGAGTTCGCCATGCGCCCCGTCCATCTTGCCCTTGAGGCTCGCATAGACGGCGCGCTGCTGCTGGACGCGGTTCAGGCCCTTGAAGCTTTCGTCGATCACTTCGGCCGCCCAGTGGTTGCCGTCACCGGCGAGGTCGGTGATGGTGATCCGGGCGTTGGGGAAGGTTTCCCGGATCAGGTTTTCGATGTCGCGGGCTTCCATGGCCATGGTCGGGCATCCTGTTCTGCGGTCTGCCCCAAGATGTAACCCCGGGGCAGTCCGTTCGCAAGGTCAGGTCAGGGCGGCGGCGAAGGCGCTGCGGTAGAGGGCGGAAAGTTCGGCCAGGGCGGCGTGGCTGCTGCCCAATCGGACGGCATCGCCGCCAAAGCTGCCCACGATTGCGACGGGAACGCCCGCGGCGCGGCCTGCGGCCTGCAGGGCCTCGGCCTCGGACGGGGCGCAGGCCACGAGGTAGCGCGCCTGGTCTTCGCCGTAGAGGGTGGCGATGTCGTCTGCCGCGAGCGTCAGGCCGAGGCCCGCGGCTTCGGCCATCTCGAAGGCGGCCAGGGCCAGACCGCCGTCCGACAGGTCGGTGGCGGCACGGATGTGGCAGCGGTGGGCGCGCAGGAAGTCGCCGTGGCGACGCTCGGCCGCGAGATCGACCGGGGGGGCGTCGCCCGCCTCGATGCCGAACGCCTCGGCCAGCAGGGCGGACTGGCCGAGATGGCCATGGGTCGTGCCGATCACCAGGGCGGCGTCGCCCGCGGCGGGGTGGCCCGCGATCAGGTCATCGAGGCTGGTCAGCAGGCCGACCGCGCCGATGGTGGGGGTGGGCAGGATGCCGGTGCCGTCGGTTTCGTTGTAGAGCGAGACGTTGCCCGACACGATCGGCATGTCGAGCGCGATGCAGGCCTCGCCGATGCCCTTGATGGCGCCGACCAGCTGGCCCATGATCTCGGGCTTTTCGGGGTTGCCGAAGTTCAGGTTGTCGGTGGTGGCAAGGGGGAGGGCGCCGACGGCGCAGAGGTTGCGCCAGGCTTCGGCCACCGCCTGCTTGCCGCCCTCGTAGGGGTTTGCCTTGACGTAGCGCGGGGTCACGTCGCTGGTGAAGGCAAGCGCCTTGGGCGTGCCGTGCACCCGCACCACGCCGGCCCCGAGGCCGGGGGCCACCACGGTGTCGGCCATCACCATGCTGTCGTATTGTTCCCACACCCAGGCCTTGTGGGCGTAGCTGGGCGACCCGATCAGCGCACGCAGGGCGTCGATCGCGTCGATGGCGGGCACATCGCCCAGCGGCGCGGCGGCGGGGGTTTCGACCCATGGCCGGTCGTATTCCGGGGCGGAGGAGGCGAGTTTCGACAGCGGCAGGTCGGCCTTCACCTCGTTGCCGTGCAGGATCAGGAAGCGGTCTTCGGGGATGGTTTCGCCGACGATGGCAAAATCGAGATCCCATTTCACGAAGATCGCGCGGGCTTCGGCCTCCATCTCGGGCTTCAGGACCATCAGCATCCGTTCCTGGGATTCCGACAGCATCATCTCGTAGGCGGTCATCCGGGTTTCGCGCTGCGGCACGTCGTCAAGCTGCAAGCGGATGCCAAGGCCGCCCTTGTCGCCCATTTCCACCGCCGAACAGGTGAGGCCGGCCGCCCCCATGTCCTGGATCGAGATCACGGCGCCCGAGGCCATCAGTTCCAGGCAGGCCTCCAGCAGGCGCTTTTCGGTGAAGGGGTCTCCGACCTGCACGGTGGGGCGCTTGTCCTCGATGGTGTCGTCGAATTCGGCCGAGGCCATGGTGGCGCCGCCGACGCCGTCGCGCCCGGTCTTGGCGCCGAGGTAGACCACCGGCATCCCCACGCCCGAGGCCACCGAGTAGAAGATCTTGTCGGCATCGGCGAGGCCCGCCGCAAAGGCGTTGACCAGGCAGTTGCCGTTGTAGCTGCGGTGGAAGCGCACCTCGCCGCCGATGGTGGGCACGCCGAAGGCGTTGCCGTAGCCGCCGACGCCCTCGACCACGCCCTTGACCAGATGCGCGGTCTTGGGATGGGACGGCTCTCCGAAGCTGAGCGCGTTCATTGCGGCGATGGGGCGCGCGCCCATGGTGAACACATCGCGCAGGATGCCCCCCACCCCGGTGGCCGCGCCCTGATGCGGCTCGATGTAGGAGGGGTGGTTGTGGCTTTCCATCTTGAAGATGATCGCCTGCCCGTCGCCGATATCCACCACGCCCGCGTTTTCGCCCGGGCCGCAGATCACCTGCGGGCCGGTGGTGGGCAGGGTGCGCAGCCATTTCTTCGACGACTTGTAGGAGCAATGCTCGTTCCACATCGCCGAGAAGATGCCAAGCTCGGTGAAGCTGGGGGTGCGGCCGATGATCTGCAGGATGCGCTGGTATTCATCGGGCTTCAGCCCGTGGGCCGCGACAAGCTCTGCGTCGATCGTTGGTTCTGACATCATCCGTTCCCTTTGGCGCCCATCCGTTGGGCGGTCTTAATCGAAAGGGGCGCATGGGAAAAGGCCCCAGTCTTGTCGGCGCTGTTGCCCCGATGCCTTTCCCCGTGTTACCCGATTGTGACATCGGGTGAGGACGGAAGCGGAGGGCGGGGAGTTGACCTTGCTGGCGGGCATCTGGGATTGGTTGCGGGCCATCGCCGCGGCGCTGCTGGAGCGGCTGTGGCGGTCGCCCGATGGCAAGAGCGCCGAGGCCCGCCTGAGGGCGCTGCCGCCGCGCCGCCAGGCCGTTCTGGTCGGCTGCGTGCTGCTGCTGCTGTTCGTGACCTCGCTGATCGCGGCCGGGTTCGGCTGGATCGGGATGCTGATCTACTTCCTGGCGGTCATCGTGCTGGTCTATTGAAGCAGCCTGCGAAAAAAGCTGAATCCTTGTGATCCGATTAAAATCCCGTGGCGTAGAAACTGTATCCAGAACAGGAGGACACCATGGATCAGGCACTTGCATTTCTGAACTTCGGTACGTTGGGTTTCGTTGCGGTCATGGCCTTCGTCGGCGCGAGGGTTGCAGAGCGTCGGGCCCGCGAAGGTGGCCCGAAATCGACCCTGTCGCGCGATGGCGCCGCAGAATATCTGGCGCGGGTTCAACGCGCCAACTCCTGAGTTTCTGAATTGTCTTTCTGACGTGGCCGGCGCGGGTTTCCTGCGCCGGTCTTGTTTTTGATTCCCCGCGGCCGCCCTGCACGACCCGAACCAAAGCCCGGCGTGTTGCGCGACAACCATCTTGGCCGGTGCCGACAACCACCTTGGCCGGTGGGGCTGAACGGAAGACGGGCATGCCCGTCTGGAGGGCAGCCCCACCGGCTTGATTGATTTCGGGGAAGGTGCTGGTCGCTGCGGGTTGGTAAGCCGGGTTCCTCTGCCGTCAAACGGAGGATCCGGGTTGGCCTACAAACCCATCAACGACCAGCAATTGAGATTATACATGTCCGACCTCCGATATCACAGTCAGCGCACGTCGGCCGCCCGCGCCGGGTTCAGTGAGCGCACGGCCCGACGGTTCGATGCCAATCCGACGCTGCCCTCGAACCGCAAGATCGTTCACGGGCGCACGGTGGCCGATCCCCTCGAAGGCTTTTGGGAGGGCGACATCCTTCCTTTGCTGGAGAGGGACAGCACTTTGCAGGCCGTCACCCTGCTGCGCCACCTTCAGGGCCTGCACCCGCTGGCCTTCCCCGATGACCGCATCCGGCGCACCCTGGAACGGCGGGTGCGGCAGTGGCGGGCGCTGAACGGACCCGAGCGCGACATCATCTTCCGCCAGACGCCGGAGCCGGGCCGCATGGCCCAGTCTGACTTCACTCATGCCGAGGAGCTGGAGGTGACGATCGCGGGCCAGCTATTCCCGCATCTGCTTTACCACTTCGTCATGGTCTACAGCCGGTGGGAGCATGTCGGGGTGGTCCTGGGCGGGGAGAGCTTCACGGCCTTGGCCGAGAACCTGCAGCAGGCGCTCTGGTCGCTCGGCGGGGCACCACAGGAGCATCGCACCGACAGCCTCTCGGCCGCTTTCCGCAACCTGACGGCTGACCAGCGCCAGGATATCACCACGCGCTACAATGCCTTCGTCGGCCATTACGGCATGGAGGCCAGTCGCAACAACCGCGGCGAGGCTCATGAGAACGGCGCGGTGGAATCCCAGAACCGGCACCTCAAGAAAGCCATCGAACAGGCGCTGATCCTGCGCGGCAGCCGCGACTTCGCCAGCATCGAGGACTACCGGCGCTTCATCGACATTCTGGTGGCACGGCGCAACCGGCAGCGGGCGGCGGCCACGCAGGTGGAACGGGCGCATCTGAAGCCCCTGCCGCGCCGGCGCACCACCGACTTTACAGAGACCGTGGTTCCGGTCACCCGCACCAGCGGCTTTCTGGTCAAGAGCATCTTCTACAGCGCCCCGTCGCAGCTGATCGGGCAGCGCTTGCGGGTCCACCTTTACGACGATCGCCTTGAGGCCTTTCTCGGCAGCACCCTGGTCGTCAGCCATACAAGGGCGCGTGGTCGCGGCGACGGCCATCGCGTGCATGTCATCAACTACCATCACGTCATCCACGCGCTGCGGCGCAAACCGCAAGCCCTGTGGAGTTCGATCTACCGCGACAGCCTGTTCCCGCGAACCGAATACGCTGCAGCCTGGCAGGTGCTGCAGCGTGATCTGCCCCGCCGCGACGCCTGCCGCCGCATGGTCGACCTGCTGTTCATCGCCCACGACCGGGCCTGCGAGGCGGAACTGGCGCATCTCCTGACGGACGATCTCGACGCCGGCCGGGTGCCGGACCCTGACCTGCTGATGCTCCGCCTGAGCCCGAAGCAAACGGCGCTGCCGACAGATGTCACCGTCGCCCATCCCTCGCTCGACAGCTTCGATGCCCTTCTGGGAGCCTGCGCATGACCTCCCGCGAGATCGACATCCACACGCTGCCCAGCATGCTGACCGCGCTGCGCCTGCCCAGCTTCCACAAGCTTTGGGCCGACATCGCCACCCGCGCCGATGCCGAAGGCTGGCCCGCTGCCCGCTTTCTGGCTGTCCTCGCGGAATACGAACTGGCCGAGCGCGACATGCGCCGCATTCAGCGCCACATGAACGAGGCACAGCTACCGGCTGGCAAGACGCTGGCGACCTTCGACTTCAAGGCGCTGCCAACCCTGCCGCGTGCCCGGGTGGAAGCTCTGGCGGCCGGCGACTGGCTGGAGGGTGGCGGCAATCTGATCGCCATCGGCAATTCCGGCACGGGCAAAACGCACATTCTCTGCGCGATAGGCCATGCCCTGATCGAGCGGGGACACCGCGTGTTCTATACCCGCACCAGCGATCTGGTGCAGCGACTTCAGGCCGCCCGCCGCGATCTGGTGCTCGAAGCCGCGCTCGCCAAGCTCGACAAGTTCGACCTGATCATCCTCGACGACATCACCTACGCCCACAAGGATCAGGCCGAAACCGGCGTGCTCTTCGAACTGATCGCCCGGCGCTACGAATACCGCAGCATCGCCATCGCCGCCAACCAGCCCTTCAGCGGCTGGGACCAGATCTTCCCGGACAAGGCGATGACCGTCGCCGCCATCGACCGGCTGGTTCATCACGCAGCGATCCTGGAGATGAATGCCGAAAGCTTCCGCCAGCGCGCGGCCGCCTCCAACAAAGAGGCGCTGAGCAGACCGCCAACGACAACCATCGCCGACAACAAGGACAAAGGAGAAGGCTGAGCGAAAAACAATTCCAGATACGCCAACCCAGCGGCCTAAAACCGGCCAACGTGGTTGACGGTCACGGACATGCTGGTTGACGCGCTACAGCCCGGCGGCTGCGCGGCCAATGGGCAATGCCCTGCGGTTCTGCCGTGATTTCGGGCAAACAGGACCAAAAAGGGCCCAAGCCAAAAAAAGGCCGAGCTGAAAGCTCGGCCAAGTCCAACAGGGAGGTATGAAGGCATGACAGGTAAACCAGTCTCACCTTCAAGTTGGGACTTAGGCGGACAGATGCGACGGCACAAGGTGCAACTCGTCGCAGGCGCAGCATGGCCGACATGCGCGATATGCATGGCTGACATTCCCTTGCATTCCGATTGCCGCTGTCGGCCCGTTCGGGTCAGGATTGCTGGCGTTTGCGGTAGTTGAAGATTTCTTCCGTCACGAACTCGCGGAAGGCCGACACCCGCTTGGAATGGCGCAGCTCTTCTGGGTAGGCCAGAAACACCGGCACGTCGCCGGATTCGACCTCGGGCAGCACGCGGACAAGCTTGGGAAAATCTTCGGTCAGATAGTCGGGCAGCACGCCGATGCCGATGTGGTTCAGCACGCCCTGCAGCACGCCGAAATAGTTGTTCACCGTCAGGGTTGACGGAATGTCGTGGCTCATCAGCTCGGCCACCAGTTGCGCCCCGGCCATCACCTGCGCCGTGCCCGGGTGCTGGCAGATCAGCCGGTGATGGGCGAAATCGTCCATGCTTTCGGGCGTGCCATGTTCGGCCAGATATTCGGGAGAGGCGTAAAGCCGCATCCGGATGTTCATCAGCCGCTTGCGGATCAGGTCGGCCTGGCTCGGCTCCTTCATGCGGATCGCCACGTCGGCTTCGCGCATCGGCAGGTCGAGCACGCGTTCCTCCAGCATGAGGTCGATCTTCAGCGCCGGGTATTTCTTGTAGAGCGTGGTCAGCCGCGGCGCCAGCCACAGGGTGCCGAAGCCGGTGGTGGTGGTGACCTTGAGTTCGCCGAACACCTCGTCTTCCGAGTCGCGGATGCGGGCGGCGGCGGCTTCCAGGCGCTTGACCATGGATGCCGTGGCGTCGAACAGCAGTTCGCCCTGTTCCGTCAGGATCAGGCCGCGGGCATGGCGGTGGAACAGCGTGACGTTCAGGCTTTCCTCGAGCGAGCGGATCTGGCGGCTGACCGCAGACTGCGACAGATGCAGCGAATCGCCCGCATGGGTCAGGCTGCCCGCATCGGCCACCGCGTGAAAGATCCTCAGCTTGTCCCAGTCCATCATACCGCTCTTCGCATCAAAGGGTGATCCCCCGCAGCGGTTATCTATGTTCTGCATAGCAGAGTTGCAAATGGATCATGGGTTATTTTGTGCTTTGTAGGTCAGTCATTTTGACCTATCATGCACCAACGGCTCTGAAAGCAAGGGGAGGTGCCCAATGAGCAGGCAGGATATATCTTTGTCCGACCGCTTCGATCTGGCGAAATCTCCGGTTCTTCTGAACGGCACGCAGGCGCTGGTGCGGCTGATGCTGATGCAGCAGGCCCGCGACAAGGCGGCGGGGCTGCACACGGCGGGCTATTGCACCGGCTATCGCGGCTCGCCGCTGGGCGCGGTGGACATGACGATGGCGCGCGCGAAGGCCGTGCTGGAACCGGCCGACGTGCTGTTCCAGCCGGGGCTGAACGAGGATCTGGCCGCCACCGCGATCTGGGGCAGCCAGCAGGCCGAACTGCGGGGCGAGGGGCGGTTCGACGGGGTGTTCGCGCTCTGGTACGGCAAGGGGCCGGGGGTGGACCGCTCGGGCGACGTGATGCGCCACGCCAACATGGCCGGGTCCAGCCGCTTTGGCGGCGTGCTGATGGCGATGGGCGACGACCATACCGGCGAATCCTCCACCACTCTGCACCAGTCCGACTGGGCGATGGTCGATGCCTACATGCCGATCGTCAGCCCGGCCGGCGTGCAGGAGGTGCTGGATTACGGGCTATACGGCTGGGCGCTCAGCCGCTTTGCCGGGGTCTGGGTCGGGCTGAAGACCATGAAGGACACGGTCGAGGCGACGGCGGTGGTGAACGGCGACCCGCACCGGATGCGTTTCGTGCAGCCTGATTTCGCGATGCCGCCGGGCGGGCTGAACATCCGGCTGATCGACACGCCGGTGGCGCAGGAAGCCCGGATGATCGACCACAAGCGCTTTGCCGCCGAGGCGTTCAGCCGTGCCAATGGCATGGACCGCCGGGTCTGGGGCAAGCCAGGGGCGAAGATCGGCCTCGTGGCGGCGGGGAAGAACTGGCTCGACCTCGTTCACGCGCTGTCGCTCTTGGGCATCGACGCGGCCGAGGCGGAGCGGCTGGGGATCACCACCTACAAGGTCGGGCAGGTCTGGCCGATGGATTTCAAGGGTTTCCACGCCTGGGCCGAAGGGCTGGACCTGATCGTGGTAGTCGAGGAAAAGCGCAAGCTGATCGAGGTGCAGGCCAAGGAGGCGATTTTCCACGACCGGCGCGGGCGGCGCGTCTATGGCTGGCAGAACGACCGTGGCGAGGAGCTGTTTCCGACGAGGTTTGCGCTCGACCCCATTCAGATTGCAGAGAAAATCGGCGGCATCCTGCTGGAGGAGGGCCGCGCCACCGACGCCGTGACCGCGGGCCTCGCCCGGCTGGCCGATGCGCGGCGGGCCGACAATGCGAAAGACATGGCCGCGCGGCTGCCCTATTTCTGTTCGGGCTGCCCGCACAACAGTTCCACCAAGGTGCCCGAGGGCAGCCGCGCCTATGCGGGCATCGGCTGCCACTACATGGTGCAGTGGATGGATCGGTCTACCACCGGCTTCACCCAGATGGGCGGCGAGGGTGCCAACTGGATCGGCGAGGCGCCGTTCTCGAAGACTTCGCATGTTTTCCAGAACCTTGGCGATGGAACCTACAACCATTCCGGGGTGCAGGCGATCCGGGCGGCGCTGGCGGCGGGGACCACGATCACCTACAAGATCCTGTTCAACGACGCCGTTGCGATGACCGGCGGTCAGGGCAACGAGGGCGGGCTGACCGCCGACCGGATCGTGCGCGAGTTGCGGGCGATGGGGGTGGCGCATGTCGCGGTGGTCCATGACCCCAAGGAAGGGCTGGACCTGACGGCCTTCCCGCCCGGGGTGGCGCTGCAAACCCGCGACGCGCTGATGCAGGTTCAGGAAGATTACAGCAGGATCAAGGGCGTGTCGGCCATTGTCTATGTGCAGACCTGTGCCGCCGAAAAGCGCCGACGCCGCAAGCGCGGCACCTTCCCCGACCCTGACCGCCGGGTTTTCATCAACACGGACATCTGCGAGGGCTGCGGCGATTGCGGCGTGCAGTCTAATTGCGTGTCCATCGTGCCGGTGGAAACCGAACTGGGCCGCAAGCGGGCCATCGACCAGTCGTCATGCAACAAGGATTTCTCTTGCCTGTCAGGGTTTTGCCCGTCGTTCGTAACCCTTGACGGCGCAAAGCCCCGCAAGGCCGCCACGGCCGCGATCACCCTGCCTGACCTGCCGCTGCCGGTTCTGCCAACCATCCGGGGCACGCACACCATCGTGGTCACCGGGGTGGGCGGCACCGGGGTTGTGACGGTCGGCGCGATCCTTGCGATGGCGGCGCACATCGACGGCAAGGGCGCCGGGATGATGGAAATGGCGGGTCTGGCGCAGAAGGGCGGCGCGGTGCACATCCATTGCCGGATTGCCGAGACGCCCGAGGACATCAGCGCGATCCGCGTGGCGGTGGGCGAGGCCGATTGCGTGATCGGCGGCGATCTGGTGGTGACGGCGGGGGCGAAGACCCTTGGCCTGATGACCACGGGGCGCACCGGCGCGGTGGTGAACTCGCACGACATCGTCACCGGCGACTTCACCCGCAATACCGAATTCCGCATTCCGTCCGACAGGTTGCAAGTGGCACTTCAGGCACGGCTGCAAGACCGGGTGACGTTCTTCGATGCGTCAGACCTGGCGCGGGCGACCTTGGGCGACAGCCTCTATTCCAACATGATCGTGTTCGGCGCGGCGTGGCAAAGGGGTTTCGTGCCGCTGAGCCTTGAAGCGATCTTGCGCGCCATCGTGCTGAACGGCAGCGGGGCGGAAGCCAGCACGCGGGCGTTCCAGCTTGGCCGCTGGGCGGTGCTGCACCCCGATCAGGTCGCGGCGGTGCTGACCCCGGCGCAGCCTGCCGCCCCCGACCCGGTGGCGTTTCGTGCAGCGCACCTGCGCGCCTATCAGAATGCGGCACTGGCGGAGCGCTATCTGGCACTGGTGGCGGCGACGCCCGAAAGCCTGCGGCCGCAAGTGGCAAAAGGCTACCACAAGCTCTTGAGCTACAAGGATGAATACGAAGTTGCCCGGCTGCATCTGCAATCGGTCGAAAAGGCGCGGGCCGAGTTTGACGGGCCGTTCCGTCCGACCTTCCATCTGGCGCCGCCGTTCCTGCCCGGCAAGGACGGCCACCGCCCGAAGAAGCGCGCCTTCGGGCCGTGGATGCTGCCGGTGTTTCGCGTGCTGGCCGCGCTGAAGCCGCTGCGCGGCACCTTCGCCGACCCGTTCGGGCAAACTGCCGAGCGCCGGATGGAGCGCGGGCTGATCGCGCAATACGAGGCCGACATGGCAGCGATCCGGCCGCTGCTGACGCCCGCCAATCGGGCGCTTGCCGTGGAACTGGCGGAACTGCCGCTGACGATCCGCGGGTTCGGACCGGTGATGGCGGCCAATGCCGCACGGGCCGCCGCGCGCCGGACCGAGTTGCTGGCAGCCCTGCGGGCGGGCGGGGCGCCGCAGGCCATGGCGGCAAGGTGACCTTGACGCGACTGTCGCAGGACTGTCGCAATCTCTTGATCTTTGCTGGTCAGACTTGGCGTTTGGCGCTAAGGCAAGCCGCATCGGGAAGGGCCGCCGCATGACCAGCAAGGATGTCACACGCGAGATCAGCTATGCCTCGTCGGCGCAGACCCGTGGCGGTCGCGCGCTGATCCGGGTGCTGGAAAACGTGACGGGCCGCTTGTCGCTGATGCGCCGGGCGCGGGGCTATGAGGCCGACGTGGCGCGCGGGCTGAACTTCTGGGACGTGATCGTGCAACGCTATGGGCTCAGCCTCGACGTGGTGGGGGGCAGCCTGTCCAACATCCCGGCCAACGGGCCGCTGGTGGTGATTGCGAACCACCCTTACGGCATCCTCGACGGGCTGATGATGGGGCACCTTCTGTCGCGGGTGCGGGGCGATTTTCGCATTCTCGCCAATTCGGTGTTCCGCCGGGCCGAGGATCTGAACCGGGTCGTGCTGCCGATCTCGTTTGACGACACGCGCGAGGCGGTGAAGCTGAACCTGGAAACCCGGGCGAAATCATTGGCCTATCTGGCCGATGGCGGAGCGATCGGGGTGTTTCCGGGCGGCACGGTGTCAACCAGCGCCAGGCCCTTCTCGCACCCGATGGACCCGGGCTGGCGCAACTTCACCGCCAAGATGATCGCCCGGTCGGATGCGACCGTGGTGCCGGTGTTCTTCACCGGCCACAACAGCCGGCTGTTCCAGGTGGCCAGCCACATGCATTCGACGCTGCGGCTTGGCCTCTTGATCAAGGAGTTCAAGGCGCGGGTGGACGAGCCGGTGCAGGTGGTGGTGGGCGCGCCCATCGCCTCGGCCCGGTTGCAGCCGCTGAAATCCGACCCCAAGGCGATGATGGAGTTTCTGCGCCAGGCCACCTATGAGCTTTCGCCCGCGCCGATGAAATCCTATGATCTGGGCTACGAGTTCGAGGCGAAGTACAAATCCCGGTAAGGGAGGGGTGGGCAGATGGCGGTCGGGGTGTTCGATTCGGGGCTGGGCGGCCTCACGGTGCTGGATGCGTTGGCGCGGCGGCTGCCGGAGGTGCCGTTCGTCTATCTGGGCGACAACGCCCATGCGCCCTATGGCGTGCGAACCCCTGACGACATTTTCGCGCTGACCTGTGCCGCGACCGAACGGTTGTGGGAAGAAGGCTGCGATCTGGTGATCCTGGCGTGCAATACCGCCAGTGCGGCCGCGCTGAAACGGATGCAGGAAACCTGGGTGCCGCCGGGCAAGCGGGTGCTGGGCGTGTTCGTGCCGCTGATCGAGGCGCTGACCGAGCGGCAATGGGGCGACAACTCGCCGCCGCGCGAGGTGTCGGTCAAGCATGTTGCGCTGTTCGCCACCCCCGCCACGGTGGCAAGCCGCGCCTTCCAGCGGGAACTCGCGTTCCGTGCCATCGGGGTGGATGTCGAGGCGCAGCCCTGCGGCGGCGTGGTCGATGCCATAGAGCAGGGCGACGAGATGCTGGCCGAAACGCTGGTGCGAGCCCATGTCGAGGCGCTGAAGCGCCGGATGCCGCATCCGCAGGCCGCCGTGCTGGGCTGCACCCATTACCCGTTGATGCAGACGGTTTTCGCCGAGGCGCTGGGGGAAAAGGTAAAGGTCTATTCGCAGGCCAATCTTGTGGCCGAAAGCCTTGCCGACTATCTGACACGCAGGCCCGAGTTTCTGGGGTCCGGCACCGAGTCGAAGTTCCTGACCACGGGCGATCCGGCCTCGGTGTCGAACAAGGCCACGCAGTTCCTGCGACGCCGGATCAGCTTTGACGCCGCCTGAAACTGCCGGATCAGCTTTGACGCCGCCTGAAACTGGAAGATACGTCTGGAAGGCCCTGAAATGAAAAAGAAAATCGCCATACTTGGTGCGTCTGGCTATACCGGCGCCGAACTGGTGCGCCTGATCGCCACCCATCCCGCGATGCAGATTGTGGCGCTGTCGGGCGACCGCAAGGCCGGGATGGCGATGGAGGATGTGTTCCCGTTCCTGCGCCACCTGAACCTGCCGAAGCTGTGCCGGATCGAGGAGATCGACTTTGCCCATGTCGATCTCGCGTTCTGCGCGCTGCCCCATGCCACCAGCCAGGCGGTGATTGCGGCGCTGCCGTCCGACCAGAAGGTGGTCGATCTTTCCGCCGATTTCCGGCTGCGCGACCCGGCGGAGTATCAGAAATGGTATGGCCAGCCGCATGTCGCCCCCGAATTGCAGGCCGAGGCGGTTTACGGTCTGACCGAATTCTACCGCGACGACATCCGCGCCGCGCGTCTGGTGGCGGGCACGGGCTGCAATGCCGCCGCCGGTCAGTTCGCGCTGCGCCCGCTGATCGAGGCCGGGGTGATCGACCTTGACGACATCTTGATCGACCTCAAGGCCGGGGTTTCGGGGGCAGGGCGGAGCCTGAAGGAAAGCCTGCTGCACGCCGAGCTGAGCGAGGGCACACATGCCTATTCGGCCGGGGGCAAGCATCGCCACCTGGGCGAATTCGATCAGGAATTCAGCAAGTTGGCCGGGCGCCCGGTGCAGGTGCGCTTCACCCCGCATCTGCTGCCGATGAACCGGGGCATCCTTGCGTCGGTCTATGTGAAAGGCGATCCGGCAGAGGTTCATGCCACGCTGGCGGCGCGCTACACGCTGGAACCCTTTGTCGAGGTGCTGGCGTTTGGCGCATTGCCCTCGACACGCGACATCCGGGGCTCCAACTATGTGCATGTCGGCGTGATCGGTGACCGGGTGCCGGGGCGGGCGATGGTTGTCACGGTGCTGGACAACCTGTGCAAGGGCAGTTCGGGTCAGGCGATCCAGAACGCCAATCTGATGCTGGGGCTCGAGGAAACGGCGGGGCTGATGCTGGCGCCGGTATTCCCGTGACGCCGGAGGGGGAAAGATGAAGGGTCTGAAGAAACAGCGGCGGATTCAGGTGATCGCACTGGCCTTTGTGGCGCTGGCGGGATCGACCGCGCTGATCGGCTATGCGATGCGCGACGGGATCAACTTCTTCCGCGCGCCGATCCAGGTGCGCGACGAACCGCCGGAGGCGAACGAGGTGTTCCGGCTGGGCGGTCTGGTCGAGGAAGGCAGCGTCGTGCGCGGGCAGGGCGAAACCGTGACCTTCCGGGTGACCGACGGCGCGGCGACCGTGCCGGTTTCCTTTTCCGGGGTGCTGCCCGACCTCTTTTCCGAAGGCACCGGCATGATCGGCACCGGCAAGCTGGTGGACGGGGTGTTTCAGGCCAGCGAGATCCTTGCCAAGCATGACGAAACCTACATGCCCAAGGAAGTGATGGACGCGCTGAAGGATCAGGGCGTCTATCAGCAGCCGGACGCGCCGCCGAACGGTTGATTGCGCCGGAATTAACCGGCTGACGCCAGCCTGTCCCGCAGGGAAACCATGCGGGGCACATCATGAAATCCGTTCAGACCATTGCCGAAGAGATCGTCGCGCGCGAAGGCGGCTACGTCAACGACCCCGACGATCCGGGCGGGGCGACCAAATACGGCGTCACGCTGGCGACGATGCGGCGGCTGGGACTGGATGTCACAGGCGACGGCGCGGTGACAGTCGAGGACGTAAAACGCCTGACCCGGGCGCAGGCGGCGCGGATCTTCGTCGAACACTATTTCAATGCGCCAAGGATCGCGGCCCTGCCCGAGGTGCTGCAGGCGTCGCTGTTCGACATGTATGTGAATGCCGGCTCGAATGCGGTGAAGGTGCTGCAACGGCTGCTGACCGACATGGGCTTTCCCTGCGACCCCGACGGGGTGATCGGGCCGCTGACCATCCGCGCGGCGCAGGCGGCAGCCGAGGCGGCGCCGACCCATCTGGCCGATGCCTATGCCATCGCCCGGCGCAACTACTATTACGCCATCGCCGATGCCCGCCCCGCCAGCCGGAAATATGCCCGCAGGCGGGATGGCGGCAAGGGTGGCTGGATCACCCGCGCCGAGGAGTTCATGGCGCCACGCTATCACCTGACCGAGGCGCAGCACCGCGCGCGGGTGGCAAAATGGGCATGATCGGGCAGATGCTTGGCGGCGGGCAGGCGGTCACGGCCCTTGGCTCCGCAGTGCGCGGGGTGGCCGAGGTCTTCACCCCCAACGCCACCCGCGGCATGGAGCTTTCGGCCGAGGCGCAGGCGCAGGCATTGAAGCAACTGGGGTTGGAGTTTGCGCTGCCGTCGCAAAGCTGGTTCGACCGGCTGGTGAACGGGCTGAACCGCCTGCCGCGCCCGTTGCTGGCCTTCGGCACGCTGGGGCTGTTCGGCTATGCCATGGTTGACCCGCCGGGCTTTGCCAACCGGATGGTCGGGCTGAACCATGTGCCGGAACCGCTCTGGTGGCTGCTGGGGGCGGTGGTCAGCTTCTACTTCGGGGCGCGCGAGGCGCATTACTTTCGCACCCGCCCGGTGATCGCGCCGCCGCCTGCGGCCGAAACCCCGCCCGAAACCGCAAATCCCGCGCTGGAGGACTGGCGACACAACCGGCAATGACGCGATGCGCGCGCCCGGCAGGACGGGCGCGCCATTGACCTGCCTGCGCGGCTCTGGCAGACCCAAAGCCGACAGACAGGACGTGAATGATGAACCTCTTTACCGATATCCGCAGCCTCGTGATCGCCGCCATCGGCGACATGGTGGGGTGCGGCGCGCTGCCCGCCGGGCTCGACCTGACCGCCGTCGCGGTGGAACCGCCGCGCGATGCGGGGCACGGCGACATGGCGACCAATGCCGCAATGGTGCTGGCCAAGCCCGCAGGCCAGCCGCCCCGCGCGATTGCCGAGGCGCTGGCGGCGCGGCTGGCCGCCGATCCGCGCATCGCCGGGGTCGAGGTGGCGGGCCCCGGCTTTCTGAACCTGCGGCTGCACGATGCGGTGTGGCAGGGGATGGTGGCGGCGGTGCTGGGGCAGGGCGTGCGGTATGGCCGGTCGAACATCGGGCAGGGGCTGCGGGTCAACGTCGAATTCGTCTCGGCAAACCCGACCGGGCCGATGCACGTCGGCCATGTCCGCGGGGCGGTTGTGGGCGACGCGCTGGCGCGGCTGTTGTCCTTCACGGGCCATGATGTCACGCGGGAATACTATATCAACGACGGCGGCGCGCAGGTCGATGTGCTGGCACGCTCGGCCTATGAACGCTACCGCGAGGCCAACGGGCTGAGCCCGGAAATCCGCGAGGGGCTTTACCCCGGCGACTACCTGATTCCGGTGGGCGAGGCGCTGAAGGCCAGGTATGGCGACAGCCTGCTCGACAAGGACGAGGCGGTGTGGCTGGCCGACATCCGCGAGTTTGCCACCGGCATGATGATGACCATGATCCGCGAGGATCTGGCGTCGCTCGGCGTGCAGATGGACGTGTTCTCGTCGGAAAAGGCGCTATACGGCACCGGCAAGATCGAGGCGGCGATCGAGACGCTGCGCGGCATGGGCCTGATCTACGAAGGCACGCTGGAACCCCCGAAGGGCAAGACGCTGGAAGACTGGGAACCGCGGCAGCAGACCCTGTTCCGTTCTACCGCGCATGGCGACGACGTGGACCGGCCGGTGATGAAATCCGATGGCACCTGGACCTATTTCGCCCCCGACATCGCCTATCACTTCGACAAGGTGCAGCGCGGCTTCGATCAGCTGATCGACATTTTCGGCGCCGACCACGGCGGCTATGTCAAGCGGATGAAGGCGGCGGTCTCGGCGCTGTCGAACGGCCGGGTGCCGCTGGACATCAAGCTGATCCAGCTGGTGAAACTTTGGCGCAACGGCGAGCCGTTCAAGATGAGCAAGCGCGCGGGCACCTTCGTCACCCTGCGCGACGTGGTCGAGATGGTGGGGGCCGATGTCACCCGCTTCGTGATGTTGACCCGCAAGAACGACGCGACACTGGATTTCGATTTCGACAAGGTGCTGGAACAGTCGAAGGACAACCCGGTGTTCTATGTGCAATACGCCAACGCCCGGATCAATTCGGTGTTGCGCAAGGCGCGCGAGGCCGGGGTTGCGGTCGATGATGCCGCGCTGGCGGCGGCCGATCTGGGCAAGCTCGACCATCCGGCCGAACTGGCCCTGGCGCGCAAGATCGCCGAATGGCCGCGTCTGGTCGAGATCGCGGCGCGGGGCAATGAGCCGCATCGTGTGGCGTTCTATCTTTATGAACTGGCCTCGGACCTGCACGGGCTGTGGAACCGGGGCAACGACGAGCCCGGTTTGCGCTTTGTTCAGGAAGATCCGGCCACAACCCAAGCGAAAATCGGCCTTGCGCGAGCCTCTGGCGTTGTGATTTCCGCTGGTTTGGGTATCTTGGGCGTCACTCCGGTCGAGGAAATGCGCTGAAGAACAATCACCCGTCCGGCGTGAACAGGCGAGACAGCGCAAGCGGGCAACCGCTCGGCGCAGTGGGGCAGAGCATGGCGGACGTGGATTTTGACGATTTCGAGGGTAGCTACGCAGCCCCGCCCGGCCCCCGTGCCGCGCAGATGCAGCGCATGGTCAATCTGGCCGGGGCGGTGCTGTCGGTTGTGCTGGTGCTGGGTCTGGCGGTCTGGGGCTACAAGCTGGCGGTGCGCGACGTGACCGGGGTTCCGGTGGTGCGCGCGCTTGAAGGGCCGATGCGGGTCGCCCCGAAAGAGCCGGGCGGCAACGTGGCGGCGCATCAGGGCCTGTCGGTCAATGCGGTGGCGGCGGTCGGGGCGGCTTCGCCGCCGGCCGAAACCATGGTGCTGGCGCCGCGCCCGGTCGAACTTTCGCTCGACGACGCACCCGGGCTGGCCGCGACCGCGCCGGAAGCGCCCCAAGTGCTGGTGACCGCGCAACCCGCGCCGGAACCCGTCACGGCAGCGGCAGCCCCGGCAGAAGCGGGCGCAGACCCGGTGGCGCTGGCCGATCAGATTGCCGCCGGCGTCGCCCCGCTGACGGATGTGCCCGAGGTGGGCGATGTCGAGGTGCCGACCGATGCAGGCGGCGGCATGGCGCGCTCGCCGCTGCCGAAGGCCCGCCCGGCGCTGACCCAGGTGGCCGCAGCGGCCCCGGTCGCCGTGGCCGTGACCGAGATCGACCCGGCCACGCTGAAATCGGGCACCCGTCTGGTGCAGCTTGGCGCGTTTGACGATGCCGAAGGCGCGCGGCGCGAATGGGACCGGCTCGCCGGGCAGTTCGGTGAATTGATGACAGGCAAGGCCCGCGTCGTACAGTCGGCACAAAGCGGCGGGCGGACCTTCTTCCGCCTGCGCGCCGAGGGTTTCGCGGGCGAGGACGACGCGCGCCGCTTCTGCTCTGCCCTGCTGTCGGAAAACGCCGCCTGCATCCCGGTTTCGGTGCGATGAGCCTTGCGCAGGGGGCGGCGATCTTCGGCTGCGACGGGCTGACGCTTGCGGCCTCTGAACGCGACTTCCACCGCGACGCCGACCCGTTCGGCTTCATCCTGTTCGCCCGCAATATCGAAAACCCGGATCAGGTGCGCCGTCTGACGGGCGATCTGCGCGCCTCGGTCGGGCGCGACGCGCCGGTGTTCGTCGATCAGGAAGGCGGGCGGGTGCAGCGCCTGCGCCCGCCGCACTGGCGCGACTGGCCCGCGCCGCTGGACATGGTGGCGCAGGTGATGGCGCTTGCCCCGGACCGGGCGCTTGAGGCGGCCGAACGCGCGCTGTGGCTGCGCTACCGCATCATCGCGGCGGAACTGCTCGCGGTTGGCATCGACGGCAACTGCGCGCCCTGCGCCGATGTGCTGTCGGCGGTGACGCATCCGTTCCTGAGGAACCGCTGTTACAGCGACGACCCTTATGCCGTGGCCGGTCTTGCCCGCGCGGTGGCGGCGGCCCATCTGGCTGGCGGCGTGTTGCCGGTGATCAAGCACATGCCCGGCCACGGTCGGGCCAATGCCGATACGCATCACGACCTGCCGACCGTCACCGCCAGCGCCGAGGTGCTGGAGGCGACCGATTTCGTGCCGTTCCGCGCGCTGCGCGCGCTGCCACTGGCGATGACCGCGCATATTGTGTTCTCGGCCTTCGACGATGCGCCCGCCACCTGTTCGGCCGCGATGATCAAGGTGATCCGCGACAGCATCGGCTTTGGCGGCCTGCTGATGAGCGATGACATCGGAATGCAGGCGCTGCCCGGCACCAAAGCCGAACGCGCGGCGGCGGCCATTGCCGCGGGCTGCGACGTGGTGCTGGAATGCAACGGCGATCTGTCCGAGCGGGTGGCGGTGGCGGCGGCCGCAGGCACAATGACCGCCGCCGCGCAAGCCCGCGCCGACGCCGCCCTTGCCGCCCGCCACCCCCCCGAACCCGCCGACCTTGCCGGGCTGGAGGCCGAGCTTTCCGGCCTTGCCGCCGGGGCCTGCCATGTCTGACGGCTGGGAAGCCGTGCCCGAACGGATCAGCGTGTCGGACCGGCTGGCGGCCGAGGCGCTGATTGTCGATGTTGACGGCTTCGAGGGGCCGCTCGACCTGCTCTTGATGCTGTCGCGCACCCAGAAGGTCGACCTGCGGCGCATATCCATCCTGCAACTGGCCGACCAGTATCTGCTTTTCGTCAATCAGGCCAAGGCGTTGCGCATCGAGCTTGCGGCGGATTATCTGGTGATGGCGGCCTGGCTCGCCTACCTGAAATCGCGGCTGCTGCTGCCGCCGGACCCCAGCGACGAAGGCCCCTCGGCCGAGGATCTGGCGGCGCATCTGGCGTTTCAACTCGAACGGCTGGCCGCGATGCGCGAGGCTGCGGCGCAACTGATGGCACGCGACCAGAAGGGCCGCGACTTCTTTGCCCGCGGCCTGCCCGAGGATGTGACGCGACACCGCAAGGTCACCCTGTCGGCCACCCTGCTGGACCTGATGCGCGCCTATGCCCGCATCCGCACCAAGGACGACTTCCGCCCCTTCGTGCTCGACCGGAACAACGTCTTCACCATGGAACAGGCGCTGGAGCGGTTGCGGGGCCTCTTGGGCACCATGGTGGGCTGGGCCGATCTGGTCAGCTATCTGCCGCCGGGGTGGGAAGTCCATCCGCAGCGCCGCCGCTCGGCCACCGCCGCCCATTTCGCCGCCGTGCTTGAAATGGCCAAGCGGGGGCAGGTCGATCTGCGGCAGGGCGAGACCTTCGCGCCGATCCAGCTGCGGCGGAAGGACGCGTGATGGCCGAACCCTCCGAACCCAGCCTGTTCGCCGCACCGCCAATGGCCGAGCAGGAGCGCATGGTCGAGGCGATCCTGTTCGCCAGCGCCGACCCGCTGACGCTGGCCGCCCTGACCGCCCGCCTGCCGCACGGTTGCGACGCGGCCGAGGCGCTGGCCAATCTGCGCCGCCGCTACGAGGGGCGGGGGGTCAGCCTGAACCGGATCGGCGACGCCTATGCCTTCCGCACTGCGCCCGACCTTGGCCACCTGATGCAGAAAGAGGTGGTCGAAACCCGCAAGCTGTCGCGCGCCGCGATCGAGACGCTGGCGATCATCGCCTATCACCAGCCCGTCACCCGCGCCGAGATCGAGGAGATCCGCGGCGTTGCCGTCTCGCGCGGCACGGTGGACCAGTTGCTGGAACTGGAATGGGTCCGCTTTGGCCGCCGCCGCATGACGCCGGGCCGCCCGGTGACCTTTGTGGTGACAGAAGGCTTTCTCGACCACTTCGGGCTGGAATCGGCACGCGACCTGCCCGGATTGAAAGACCTGCGCGCTGCGGGACTGCTGGACAATCGCCCGCTTCCGGGCACAATGCGCGGGCCGGACGCCGACGAGGAAGAATCCGCCAGCGGTCAGAGCGAACTGTTCGAGGACTAGGGGGCACCACCGTGGATTTCAGCCGCATCATCAGCATGATCACCAACATCTTCGTCCGCAAGGCGGTGAACATCGGCATCCGCAAGGGCGTCGATCTGGTCAGCAGGGGCAAGACCGCACCTAAGCCGGGGGTCAAGCTGACCTCGGCGGAAGCGTTGCAGGCCAACAAGGCCCGCGAAACCGCCAAGCGCGCCCGGCAGGCCGCCCGCATCACCCGCCGTCTGGGGCGGTAGGTTCAGACCGGGCGGAAGTGCTTGGAAAGCTTCAGCCCCTGTCCCTGATAGTTCGACGCGATGCCGGCGCCATACAGCGTGTCGGGCCGCGCCAGCATCCGTTCATAGACCAGCCGTCCCACCACCTGGCCATGTTCCAGCACGAAGGGCGCCTCGTGGCAGCGCACCTCCAGCACGCCGCGCGACCCGGCACCGCCTGCGGCAGAATGGCCGAAACCAGGGTCGAAGAAGCCGGCGTAGTGCACCCGGAATTCGCCGACCATCGCCAGATAGGGCGCCATCTCGGCGGCATAGTCGGGCGGGATGGTGACCGCCTCGCGCGATACCAGAATGTAGAAGGCGCCGGGGTCGAGGATGATGCGCCCTTCGCGTGTCCGCACCTCCTCCCAGAACTCGCCCGCCGGGTAGTGGCCGATCCGGTCCAGATCAATCACCCCGGTGTGCGGCTTGGCGCGGTAGCCGACCAGATCGCCCGTACGGGGCCGCAGATCGACCGAGAACCCGAGCCCGTCCGAAATCACCGCCGTGCCCGATACCAGCGGCTCGGCAGCATTCAGGGCGGCGAGTTCCCCGTCCGACAGCACCGCCTGCCCCTGCCGGAAGCGGATCTGGTTCAGCCTCATGCCCGGCCGCACCAGCACCGAAAAGCTGCGGGGGCAGACCTCGGCATAAAGCGGGCCTCTGTAACCCGCAGGAATCCGGTCGAATTCCACCCCGCCATCGGTGATCGTCCGCGTCAGCAGGTCCAGCCGCCCGGTCGAGGATTTGGCATTGGCCACCGCCGTGATGCCCGGCGGGAGCACCAGGCTTTCCATCAGCGGAATCACATAGACGCAGCCTTTTTCCAGCACCGCCCCGCGGGAAAGATCAATCTGGTGCATCTCGAATTCGGCGATGCGGGCGGCGACGCCTTGCCCTTGCCCGGCCAGAAACGACGCCCGCACCCGATAGGCCACTGCCCCCAGCCGCAGGTCGAGGCTCGCGGGCTGGATCTGTTCGGGCAGCACGGCGGGGGCCGCCGCAACTGCACCCGCGTCGATCAGCGCGCGGATCGCCTGCGCGGGCAGCACGCCCATTTCATCAGCCATGGCGGATCATCCTGTTGCGGCAAGGGCCTGAAACGGAACCGCCCGCGCTTCCCGAGGGAAGGCGGGCGGTTCGGTAGTGGTCGGGCCGGAGAGATTTGAACTCTCGACCTTCCGCCCCCCAGACGGACGCGCTAACCAGGCTGCGCCACGGCCCGACACTGGGGGTTACATAACGAAATTCCGGGCGGGGGCAAGCGGGAAAGCGCATCGGTCCCCAGGCTCAGGACCGGCCCGCCCGGCCAGGCTGCGACATGCGGCTGCGCAGGGCAACCAGCCGGTCGTGCAGGTGGCGCAGGCTGTCGCGATGCGGGGCCAGCGCCTGCGCGGCATCGCCCGCAGCGGCCCTGCGCCGCAACGACGCGGGCAGCCGGATCGCGGGCTGCGCTGCTGCGCCCTGCGCCGCGACGGGAGAATCGGCGGCGGGCAATTCGGCACGGGGCAATTCAGCATGGGGCGATTCGGACGGGAGCGATTCGGCGGGGGGCGCAATGATCGGCCCTGCCATCGCGGGCGGTTCCGCCGCATCGACCGGCGCCCTCGTTTCGGAGAACGCGGCGACCGGGTCTGCCGGGCCGACGCTTTCCGCAACCTGCGCCGCCGGATCGGCATCCCGGGTGTCCGGCGCGGCCGGATCGGCGGTCGCTGCGACCGGCCAGACCGGTTCCGGCGGCGCCCCGGCGGATTCGGCGCGGGGCAATAGTGGGGCGGGCGACCCGGCCGTGCCGGATTGCAGCCCTGTCTCTGCTGCCTGCGGGGCAGGCGGCGCGTCGCGCGGCGGGGCGGGCAGGGGCGGCGGGGCGGCCTCGGGCACGGCGATTGCGGTCGGGGCAGCTTCGGGCGACAGGGCGGCGGGCGGCTTTGCCGAAGCGGCCACCTCGGGGGCGGGCCCTGCTGCCGGGCTGCCCTGGGCCGGTCGGTCCGGCTCTGCCATGGGCAGGCGTACCACATTGTCGGCGGCTGCCGGGGCGTCGCTGTCGTCCTCTGGCGCGAGGTCGGTGAATTCGCCGTCGAGCGCCTCTGCCGCCAGCGCCTCGGCCTCGGAAAGCCCGGCGACGTGGCGCACGCCCTGTTCGCGCAGCACCTTCTGCACGCCCCGGATCGTCATGCCCTCGTCGTGCAGCAGGCGCCGGATGCCCGCCAGAAGCGCCACATCGGCCGGGCGGTAATAGCGGCGCCCGCCGGCACGCTTGACCGGGCGAATCTGCGGAAAACGGCTTTCCCAAAATCGCAGCACATGGGCCGGTGTTTCCAGAAACTCGGCAACCTCGCTGATGGTGCGGAAGGCGTCTGCTGACTTTTCCAACCGCTCTCCCCCGCTCAGCGTTTCGTCCCGGCGGCGACGCGGTCCTTCATCAGGTGCGAGGGCCGGAAGGTCAGCACGCGGCGCGGGCTGATCGGCACCTCGTCGCCGGTCTTGGGGTTGCGCCCGACCCGGGCCGACTTGTCGCGCACCGAAAAGGTGCCGAACGATGAAATCTTCACCGTCTCGCCCGAGGCCAGCGCGTCGGACATGTGTTGCAGCACCGATTCGACCAGTTGCGCGGATTCGTTGCGCGAGAGGCCAACCTCGCGGAACACCGCTTCGCTCAGATCCATCCGCGTCAGCGTCTTTTCACTCATCTTGTCCCCCCGGTGTTTCCAGGCAGGATGATGTGTTTGATTTTCCGAGTCAATATCAACCACTTGGCCGCGGTTGTTCAGAGTGGCGGAAAGCCGCCATTTCGGGCACTTGCCCCTACCAGCGCAAGACCACCGATCCCCAGGCCAGACCGCCCCCGATCGCCTCGGCCACCAGCAGATCGCCCTGCTTGATCTGGCCGCGGTCGCGCCCGACCGAAAGCGCCAGCGGAATCGAGGCTGCCGAGGTATTGCCATGGTCCTGCACCGTCAGAACCACGCGGTCCATCGGCACATGCATCCGCTGCGCCGTGGCAGTGATGATGCGCAAATTGGCCTGATGCGGCACGATCCAGTCGACATCGGCGCCGGTCAGCCCGACGTTCTCCAGCGCGGTATGGGCGGTTTGTGCCAGTTTTTCAACGGCATGGCGGAACACTTCGCGCCCGTGCATCCGCAGGTGGCCGGTCGTCCCGGTCGAGGCGCCGCCATCGACGTAAAGCAGGTCGCGGTAGCGGCCGTCGGAATGCAGGTCCGTGGACAGGATGCCGCGGTCGGCGGTGGTGCCGTCACCCTCGCCGGCCTCCAGCACCAGCGCACCGGCACCGTCGCCGAACAGCACGCAGGTCGAACGGTCGGTCCAGTCCATCAGGCGGCTGAAGGTTTCAGCCCCGATCACCAGCACCCGCTTTGCCTGACCAGACAGGATCATCGCATTGGCATTGGCCAGCGCGAAGACGAATCCGGCGCAGACCGCCTGCACGTCGAAGGCAAAGCCGCGCGTCATGCCCAGATTGCCCTGAACCATGGTCGCGGCGGCGGGAAAGGTCAGATCGGCGGTCGATGTGGCAAGGATGATCGCATCCAGATCGTCGGGCTGCATCCCGGCATCGGCCAGGGCTGCGCGGGCCGCACGGGTTGCGAGATCCGACGTGGTCTGGCCCTCGGCCACGAAATGCCGCCGCTCGATCCCCGAGCGGGAGCGGATCCATTCGTCGGACGTGTCGATCCGGGCTTCAAGTTCTGAGTTGGGGACGATCCGGTCGGGCAGGTAATGCCCGACGCCCCGGACTACGGCGCGTGTTTTCATTCAGTGTTACCGTTGATGGCGCGGTCCTCCGGGGCATCGTGCCCTGCGCGGCCCGCGGATGCAACCCGCGCTGCAAGCCGGTCGTTGAAACCGGATTTCGCAAGCTGGAAGGCCAGCTTGATCGCTGCGGACACGCCGGTGGCATCGGCAGAGCCGTGCGATTTCACTACCGTGCCATTCAGGCCAAGAAACACCCCGCCGTTCACCCGGCGCGGGTCGATGCGCTTTTGCAGCCGTTTCAGCGAGGTCAGCGCCAGCAGCGCCGCGATCTTCGACAGGAAGGTGGCGTTGAACGCCTCTTTCAGGAAATCCGCGATCAGCTTGGCGGTGCCTTCGCCGGTCTTCAGCGCGATGTTGCCGGTGAAACCGTCGGTCACGATCACGTCGCAGCGGTTGCCCGGAATGTCGCCGCCCTCGACAAAGCCGATGAACTCGAAACCGCCGACCTCGGCGGTGGCCGCTATCAGGTCATGCGCCAGCTTCAGTTCGGCCCGGCCCTTGTGTTCCTCGGTTCCGACGTTCAGCAGCCCGACGCGCGGCCGTTCCAGCGCCAGCCCGTTGCGCGCGTAGGAGGCGCCCATCGTGGCATATTGCAGGAAATCCTCGGCATCGGCCTTGATGTCGGCGCCAACGTCCAGCATCACGTTGAAGCCGCCGGGGTTGCGCGAGGGCCACAGGCAGGCGATGGCGGGGCGGTTCACGCCCGGCAGCTTGCGCAGGCGGATCATCGACAGCGCCATCAGCGCGCCGGTGTTGCCGCACGACACGGCCACGGTCGCCTCGCCCTTCTTCACGCTGTCGATGCAGGACCACATCGACGTGCCTTCGCCATGGCGCATCACCTGACTCGGCTTGTCGTTCATGGTCACCACCCGCGGGGCGTGGCGAATCTCGCAGACCTCGGCCAGGCCGCGGCGCTTGCCAATCAGCCGCGACAGTTCGTCCTTGTCGCCGTGCAGGATGAACCCGATTTCCGGGTTCTTCTCGGCCGAAACGGCAAGGCCCGCGACAACTGCCGCAGGCCCCTGGTCTCCGCCCATCGCATCAACCGAAATGACGATGCGCTGCGCACCCTTTGCCGAAGGGATGATGTCGTTCGACATGACGTTGCAGCGTCCGGAACGCGGCTTACGCCGCGTCCTCGTCCAGTTCGACTTCGGCGTTCACGGCGACGACTTCGCGGGCATCATAGTGGCCGCAGGCGCCGCAAACATGGTGCGGGCGCTTCAGTTCGCCGCAATTCGGGCATTCGGCGGGGTTCGACCCGACAAGGGCGTCATGCGCGCGGCGCATGTTGCGTTTGGACTTGGTGACTCGGTTCTGCGGAACGGCCATATCTCTACCTCGGGGTTTTGCGGGGGCAAGCCCCTGATTTTCCTTCGGGATCGGGCCGTTGCCCCGGATGGGCGCGCGTCAGATCCACACTGTAAACGAGGCGCGGACCATACTGCGATTCTGGCGCGGCGCAAGCCCCTTTTCTGGGCAGTTGCAGGCTCAGGCAGCAGCCCCCGGCCCGCCGTTGCCGTCGTCTTCGTCCGTGCCCCCGGACGCCAGCCCGCGCAGCCCGGCCAGACCGGCAAAGGGGCGCAGGTCCTTGTCGCGCAGCGGTGCCGTTCCGGGCGGGGCAAACACCGCCTCCTCCAGCGCCGCACCGGGGCTGCGCGGGTAAAGCGGCAGCGCCAGCACCAGCGCCTCCAGCGCCACGGCGCCTGCGTCGATCACCTCGGGGAGCGGGTCGGCGCTGTCGTCCTCGGGCATTTCGACCTCGTCGCCCTCGGGCAGCGCCAGATCGGCCAGATAGCGCCGCCGCACCGTTTCGGTCAGCTTGCTGACCACCGGCACGAGGGTGACCGAGCAAGGCTGCTCCACCGTCGCGGTCAATTGCGCCTCAAGTTCGTAGTCGTGACGGCCGCAGGGGCGAATCTCGCCCTTGAAGCGCAGCGCGGGCACCGCGGTGATGCCCAGCGCCAGCGCCACGGCAGCCCGGGTCGCGGCATCGGGCGCAAGGTCGAAGCGGGTCGTCTTGCGCGACCCCAGCGCCGCCACCCGGAAGGGCAGGGAAAGGGGCAGCGCGGGGGTGCTGGCGGGTGGCGTGCGGCGATCTGTCATCCCGGAACTCCTTGGGGTGGGCGCGTCCTCGCGGTCACGGCGCGGCACAAGATGCCGGTCACGCGTTCCTTTCTTGAACACGGGGCCGTCCTTCTGTAAGCCGGAGGCAAAGCCGGAGACGCGGCTTCCGACAGGCATCCGGATACGGGGCTTGGTCCAGCATGGCAAGAGGGCGGAGATGGCTTTGGCAAGCAGAGATGGCAGCGGCAGCGCACGACGGCTGCTGCGCACGATGGCGGCGGGCCTGACCCTGCTGGCCCTGATCGCCTGCTCCCCCGTCTATCGCAACCACGGCTATACCCCCAGCGATGTCGAGCTGGCGCTGATCGAGGTCGGTGTCGATACCCGCGAGTCGGTGGCGGCGGTGGTGGGGCGCCCCTCGGCTGCGGCACTGCTGAACGACACCGGCTGGTATTACGTGCAAAGCCGCTGGAAACATGCGGGCGGCCGCGCGCCGCAGGAGATCGACCGCCAGGTGGTGGCGAT